>NZ_JACSQY010000004.1:48293-210519 GCF_014836415.1 Sporosarcina gallistercoris
CCTCCCTTGAATTGTGTCCCGTTATCGAGAAATCCCGCTAGGTGTCGGACAAATCCCTCTGGGTGATGGAGAAACGCTGCCCAGTGTCTGGGAAATCTCTCTGCATGACCGACAAATCCCGCTGCTTGTCGGACAAATTTCACTTAACGACAAACAAACACTCCCTACTGATCGAGAACACCTCCCATAGTATCCACGCACACAAAAAAACCGGCTGCCCGAAGGCATGCCGGTTTCAAGATTTCATCTCATGTAAATGATTTATACAATTGAACAACTCGCAAACGTTTTCGTCCTCACCGATTTTCACAATCGTCAACGACGTATTCCCGAGCGGTTCTTCGTACGTCGTTCCAGGCAATAACTCAGACAATAACCGTTTGATGAAACCGCCATGACTGACTGCAAGCACTCGGCCATCGGGATAACGCCGCTGCATCTCTTGTATGAACGACATTCCTCGGGTGATCACACTATCATGCGACTCCCCTTGTAAATCCAGCTGCTTCCAATCGGGACCCCACTTCGCCAAACGATCGGCTTCCGTCGTCCCTTCGATTAATCCGCCAGCACGTTCACGCAGCCGCGTGTCTTCAATCACTTCGGCATGTGTCATCTGCCGACCGATCAGTTCTGCCGTCCGTTTCGCACGCTGCCAAGGGCTCGTATAAATGGCATCCCACGTATCTGCAGCGAATCGCTCTGCTGCACGTTCCGCCATCATAATTCCTTCTTCGTCCAACGGAATATCCGTACTCCCTTGTGCTCGTCCTTGTTTGTTCCAGGCAGTCACCCCATGGCGTACAAATCCAACTGTCGTCATCCAAGCAGCCTCCTTTTCAAACATTGTAATGGTATTACTTTACCACATATACGGCAGCTTTCAAAACAATCTAACAATATACCCTTCTATTCGACAGTGCGGTTCATGGATTGTTCGACAATCACTCTGCCTGCTTTAATCACGTAGTTCGCAATCGGCTGGTCTTGAATCACATCACTCAATTTCAGCGAATCGAACACAACCAAGTCCGCCTTCTTCCCCTCAGCAATCCCGTAAGTCTCTTCAATACCTAGACACTTCGCTGCATTGTACGTAATCATGTCGAGGACGGCCCGCTGCTGTTCTGCAGATCCCATGAATTGTGTCTCCGCAAGCAGATACCCGATCAGCAGTAAGTTCGCATTGCCGAACGGCGTAAAAGCATTGCGGATATTATTCGAAGCAAACGCCACATTCACCCCATGCTCCAGCATCTGCCGCACGGGCGCCATCCCACGCCGTACATTCTTCTCATCATTCCGGCCATTCAAATACACGTCCGTTGCAGGAAGCGGCATGATTGTAATTCCCGCATGTGCAATCTTTGCAAATAACAGAGACGCCTCTTCAAGGTCAAGCGATCCAAGTGTCGTCACATGACCGAGCGTCACACGACCTTGCATCCCCCGTTCTATCGTCAGGTCGCAAATCCGATCCGTCAGCAAGTATCGAGGATCTTCCGTATGATCGGCGAAATCCACGTGCAAGTCGAGCGGCAACTCATGCTTTTTCGCTAAGTCAAAGACCAATTCCAAATGGCGAATGGAATCTTCCAGCGTCTTTTCATTGTAAGGGCAGCCTCCGACAACATCTGCCCCCATAAGAATGCCCTCTTCCATCCGTTCGAGCGTCCCTTCGGATTTCAAGATGCCTTCTTGGGGGAAGACAACAATTTGCAAATCGATTTTATCCTTATAGACTTCTTTCAATTCAAGCAACACTTCCACGCCCATCAGTTTTTCAATATGATCGACGTCGGGATGAGCACGCATCACCGTTGTTCCTTTAGCAATCGCCCACTTCAGCACTTTCTCAGAACGCGCATACACGTCTTCATACGTGTATTCCGCTTTCAGTTCACCGGTATTTTTAATCGCCTCTTCAAGAGTTCCAGAAACATTCGGTTTCCGTTCCTCTAAAAATGCTTTGTCCGGATGGATATGCCCTTCAACCAAGCCTGGCAGTACAACCCTGCCCTTACAGTCAATTTCGCGATCCGCGCCAGCAGATAATCCCGATCCGATTTTTCGGATGACCCCTTCCTCCATCCAAATATCCTGCAAATCCTGATCATCCCGGATCCTAGCATTTCTAATCAGCAACGTCTTCATCCTGCATTCCCCTCCATCAGTTCGTCTCTTCATCTTCTTTCGGCTCGCTCAACCGCTTCACAACCTCTTCATCCCGGATAATCGGTTGGATCTTAATATCATCCAACACATGTAAATTGATATGACAATACCCGTTCGGATTCTTCACTAAATAGTCTTGGTGGAACTCTTCCGCTTCATAGAAATTATCTAGAGGTGCTGCTTCCGTTGCAATAGCCTTTTTATAGAACTGCTGTTCATCTTTCACAGCTTCTTTCACAACTTCCGCATCCGCTTCATTTGTATAATAAATCCCGGAACGATAATGGACGCCAACATCATTCCCTTGCTTATCTTTCGTTGTCGGATCAATCACTTGAAACAGATGATCAATGAGTGTTTCCAACGAAATCCGGTCCGGATCATACGTGACTTCCACGGTTTCCGCGAATTTCTCATCGCCTTTGATAACCTCTTCATACGTCGGATGTTCTCCTGTTCCGTTCGCATACCCGGAAACTGTATCCTGCACTCCGTAAAGCCTTGCAAAATACGCTTCCACGCCCCAGAAACAGCCGCCTGCAAAGTAAATTTTGTGTAACTCGCTATCGTCATAATTCAAGTGTTCGTTAATATTGGTCACATCATCTTTCAATACGTAGCCATCTTCCGGTTCGGGCTGAGTACTCGGTCTACCCGCATTGGCACCGCAAGAAGCTAGCAAGAAAACTGCACAGACCCATGAAACCAATACCGACTGTCGTTTCAGCATAACATCCCTCCTTTTCTATCGTTCTCCTTTGGTATATCATAGCGGATATTCTTTCTATCAGTTTATCACACAACTCAAAAAAGCTATCCAGAACGGATAGCTTTTCACAAACCTATTAAGCTGTACCTAGAGTGACTCCGCATTTTTTTAAATATTGACGATACGCGATGCTCACACGATCCGAAACAAGTGACAATTCCACTTGCAAATCGAGTGGCAGTTCTTCAGGTTTCTGGTTTTGGACGATTGGTTTATCTTGAGCGAATATCAAGTCCTGGAACTCGATAATCTCTTCATCCGTCTGCCCCGTATCGTAGTTGAATGACAATATACCATATGCGACAGAATGCGTCTCTGACATCGGACGCACCGTCAGCAGGATTGTCATCAATGTATCATTCTCAGCATCCCGTTTCGTAAATCGTACCGTGAGCGGACGTACAATCTCATACGTATAGTAGACGTATTTTGCCACTCCCGTTCCGTCTGCATCCGGTTGGAAAATCCGGATTTCATCGGAATACATTCTTCCATCCACTTCATTCATCTTGTACGGTTCAATTTCACGATGTGCCTCTTCACCGAGAAAGCCTTGGTGAACGACAGCTAGATGACCGACATCCAAGAAGTTTTCTATGATCCTTGGAGGAAGGGCCTCCACTTCCTGTGGACCCCAGATGACATTTCTCCATTCATCCGACTCCATTTCTGGATACTTAAAGAACTCCGGTTCATTTCCAGCAAGATTCACCCAGATGAGTCCATATTTTTCGACACAAGAATAGGTGATGGCCTTCGCTTTTTTCGGAATCGATTTTCCTTCAGGTAACTGAGGGATTTTCACACAATCCCCTTCATCTTCATATTCCCACCCATGATATGGGCACACAAGACAATCGTTTTTCACTTCACCGAGTGATAGTGCAGCTCCTCTATGTATACACAAGTCCTTAAATGCATGGACGCCTTTACTATTGCGGAAAATTGCCAGTCTTTCTCCCATTAGAACAATTTGAATCGGCGCTTCTTGGACATCTTGAGATCGACAAGCAACGAGCCACTCTTCTTGTAACGCAGTATCTTTCAACATGGGTAGATCCCCTTCCATTCTCTTGGTTACCCTAATTGTACGAAAGGATTCTGCTTTGGTCAACCCAAAACACGAACCAATGTAAAACAAAATTTTAAAACGTTCGCATTTTGACTGTACAAAAACAATTTAATTCTTTATACTCCTTCTATACCTTAACAAAAACGAACTAAGGAGTGTTCATGTTGTCCAAGAAACGCCCAGATGGTCTGCTCATCGGTGTTGATGAGAAAGTTAGTTATCCAAAAGCGATTGCACTAGGATTACAGCACGTACTCGCGATGGATTTGTATATTGCGCCCATTATCGTAGCGGGCTTGCTCTCGTTGAGTACTGAAAATACTTCATTCTTTGTTCAGATGTGTTTCCTCGCAACTGGACTTGCAACGCTCATACAAACCGGCTTCGGTTTGAAACTGCCAGTTGTTCAAGGTCCTTCATATGTACCGATTGGTGCAATTGCCGCAATTGGCGGTAAACTGGGACTTGGAGCCATTGCAGGAAGCCTCATTCCTGGCGCGATCATGATTGCACTCCTCGGTTATCCTTTGAAAGTATTCGCAAAAACCGTCCGTAAAATTGTTCCGCCAATCGTTGGAGGAACGGTCATCATCATCGTAGGTATCGCGTTAATGCCTGTTGGCTTGAATAACATCTACTTTGCCGAAGGGACTATTGGTCAAAACGTAGCCATCGCTTCAGTCTCTGCAGGTGTCCTTGTAACATGTATGGTTCTAGGTAAGCGTTTGCCACGATTCGGCTCATTTTTCCGACTCGTCTCTGTCATTCTAGCGATCGTTGCCGGATCGATTGCCGCAAGTTTCTTCTATCCGATTGACTTCACGCCGGTTAAAGAAGCTGCCTGGTTCTCACTTCCGACATTATTACCATTCGGAAAACCCGTATTCGATATGGGCGCCATCCTCACGATGATGCTTGTGTACTTGATCATCCTGCTTGAAACAACTGGAACGTGGTTCGTTGTTTCGACGATTACAGAAGAGGAATTGGATGAAAAACGTTTGAACCGAGCATCGTTCGGTGAAGGGCTTGGCTGTTTCGTCGGATCCCTATTCGGAAGTACGCCACTCACTGGTTATTCATCGAACGCAGGACTCCTCGCAATTACTGGAGTCGGAAGCCGCATGGTGATCATGGCGAGCGGTTTCATCCTTGTATTACTTGGGTTCATCCCCAAATTGTCTGCAATCATTATTTGTATCCCGGAATCCGTCATTAACGGGATTTTCGGTATCGTCTGTGTGGCAATCGTCACGAATGGGATGAAAATCATCCAGCCGATCATTATCGACGATCGCAACATGATTGTCATCGGCGTTCCGATCTTGCTGACGATCGCGGTTACCGTGCTTCCAAAAGAAGTACTCGCAACTGTCCCGAACTGGGCGAACTATCTCCTCTCTTCAGGAATTTCAGTAGGTGCATTGGCGACCGTGATTTTGAACTTGGTCATTCCTGTGGATAAAAACTTAGGACAAAATCCGCCGTTATCCAGATCGGTGGAAGAAGTAAAATAAAAATGCTATAAACAATTCCCCATAGAAAAAGACCGCTAATGAGACTATTAGCGGTCTTTTGCACGTACTTATGAGATTCCATTTAAGAAACTTTCAGTTCCATCATGCAGAAAGAGTCGAATGCGGCATTCAACAGGCCGTTACACTTTTTTTGTCAAACTCCACTTCCCTCTTCTGATGAATTCCCACAAGCTGCACATCAACAACAAGAAACCAAAAATAGTGAGAAAGACAACTGGCGAAATGATTTTAAGAAAACTAAAGCCGATCATCATGAAACCGACAATCAAATAATGATGAACCGCGTGTAAATGGTACGTTTCCTGCTCAGTATGCCATGCACGAAAGTAACCTTGTAATAAGCCAAGGATTACTTGCAAGGGCAGCACCATATAAGGAAGACTTTCATATGAATTCTTGATACAGCCAATCAGTACGTATGCCATTCCCATGCCTGCATACACAACGAATATATATGAGCGTTCCTTATTCTTTTTCGACTGAAATGTCCGATACCCCCAAGCCGCCGCGAAAGAGAATGCCGCAAAGAACCAGGCAAATAACGTAAACGTCAAAGAGACTTGCTTCAGCCAAATAATATAGTACGGGAAAATGACAACCTGTCCCACCGTGACAACAAGCGGCAGATACCGTGCACTTTTGGAATTCATGCTGTGCTCCTTCACTTTACGTAATACTCGTAGAACATATTTTGAAAGATGTTATTTGGATCTCTTCGTAATTTTTCTTCCTTAAACTTTTCCCACTCAGGGTACGAACTCCTGAATTGATCTTTTGTTTGATAACGGTAGTAAGGCAAGTAATAGGTCCCGCCATGCTCAAGAGTTAAGTCAGTCCAAGTCCGGATGAGTGATTCTGCGTTGGCAACCTGTTCTTCCTTTACTCCATGCTGGATCAATACAACCAAACCTAACATGTCCTCTTTGGCATAATTCAGTGTGGTGAAGTCGTCTTTGGCCGCATATCGCACCGTTATATTATGAAGTTTGAAATCATCTTTGCTGTCGTTGGCTGGAATCACTTGCCTTAAATCATGCAGATAGGCTTCAAAGGCATCCACCGGAACAAAAAACTCTTGCAACACTTCCACCCGCCCCGGCTTTGTGTACTCCATAAATGTCGACTCGGAGCGCATCACATTATTCCGGGTAATTTCGTTTCCTTCAAGAGAAGCAAGATAGTGCTTTTGAGTTCCCCAAAACACATTTTCAAAAGCCCCACCGAGTCGGCCCACATCTAGTGCCAGCTTACTCAGTTTGACGCCTTGCTCTTTTTTGAGCGCCGTATTAGGATCCTGTTTATCTGTAGAGTCGTAATTGACAACTACCATTTCGTCGAGGAAAGATGCGGGCGCAACGCTCACTCTGGCATAGTGCATCGCTGTATTTCGCTGTTTCAATAACCGTTTGAAATAGGATGCATACTCATTTGATTTCAACTGTTCTGTATGGATCGTGTAGAGGTCATTTTCCGTCAATTCCAACGTCACATCTAAAATCACGCCAAACAATCCGTATCCGCCAAACACATACTTCATCCATTCATCGGGGTCTTCCCTCGTTATGGTCTTCATGTCACCTGAAGGGGTTAGTAGCGTCATTTCCTTTACGGTTTCCGCCATTGGGCCAAAACGGATATCCCGCCCGTGCGCATTAACCGACAGGGAACCGCCTATCGTAAAAATGGATTGCGATTGAGTCACTTTCAAAGCGAATCCATGCGGTTGAATGGCCTCTTGGACGTCCTCCCACGTTGCTCCTGCCTCTACACGAATCGTCTTCTGCCGTTCATCTATCTCAAGTATCCGGTTGAAAGTTCGCATATCCAGTACGACACCATCTTTATAATACGTATGGCCACCTTGCGAATGCTGTAATCCAGCAACCGAGATCTTCTGTCCATTCCGATTTGCTTCTTTAACAATCCTCTGCAAATCATTTCGGTTTTCCGCTTTGACAACTCGTTCCACGCGCTCAGGAAGAAGCCCGGGATAATCGGTAACTAAACTGCCTTGAGAGAGCCCATATTTCCTTTTCTCAATCGGAATATTCCATAAGACGATGGCTACAAAAACAACAACTAGACTCCCCAAAAACCATGGTTTTTTGAGCAGTTCCGATATGATTTGCATAGTAGCCCCCTTTATAGACAACTTGTAGATTTGAGTGGTTTTAATTTCATTATACATTGCAGCAACAGAAAGGAAGCTACTATTCTTTGTGCAGTAAAAAAGGACACCACTACTTTAAAGGCATGGTGTCTTTGGTTTATATGTAAAGTGTACAGACTATATAGTTCTATTTATTGAACAAATAATTTTTCTTAAAAAATCCCACTCACTAACTTAAATCATTCCTGATATGTTTTTCTAAACCCGTAAAAAGGACGATAGCCCAAGTTTTCGTAGTAAGTCTGTGAGCCGCTGGTGGCCAGTAGTTCTACGCGTGTGTCCGGGTACATGTCATGGACATATTGAAGTAATGTCGTGCCGATTCCTAACCCCCGGTATCTTTTATCAATCAGCAGTTCACAAATAAAAAGGCTGACAGCCGTATCCGTATGCCCTCTAATAAATCCTACTATTTCGTTATGCTGCGCTCTAACTATAAACGCGATAGTTGAGTTCTCCCACGCAATTCTTGTCTTCCTGCAATTTCGGGATAGTGTGTGCCACCCTTCCACTTCGTTCAATTTTTGTATATCGGTAAAATCACTATGTACATATGGCTCAATGGACATTATGGTGCCGTCTCTTAAGGTAACTTCCATGCTTACTTCCCCCTTAGCACTCAGCGTCCCGACCTATCTCCAGAACTTTCTCCTTGATGAAACATAAAGATTTCAATACCGATAAAAACTCGTGCCATTTGGCAACACTTTCTTGATAACTGCAATGTCTCGATCCATAACATTTGGTAGGAAAACTTCTGTCCCCCAATGTCCCGAGTGAAATACAGCCAGCTGATCCTTAAATAAATTAACTGTAAACCACTTAAGATGTCCATCACTATTAATATGGTAAGTCACTAGATAATCTGCTATAGCTGGCGTTAGCTCAGTTTGAAAAATTGTCAAATTCGGTTCTTTTCTCATGTTAGAAAGATGAGCAGCACAAGACGTAAGCCCATCAATCGTTTCAACTTCATCATCCCAGCAATGGATTTCTACCTTGTTAGATTGCTTTAGAAAGAATGACACTAACGATGTCCAGTAGTCATAATTTTTCTCAGGTGGTTCAGGAAAATCTGAATCGAGATCCGTATAAGTCGGTACATTAATGATCACATTACGATTCATGTCAATCCTCCAGTCAGTCTGCTTGTTTGACAACTTTTTAAATGGCAATTAAAATCTCCCTATTTTCATCGTGGCCACTTCTCGGTAACTCCCTAATAACGGGCAAAAAGAGGAGTATCAGTAGAGCCCCTATGTAGATCAATATCTCGGCTATTTGCTGTTCGCCGCTCCCTAACCAGCTAACAGAAGAAAGACTATATAACTAACTACATTCGTAATGATGTTCAGTTTTGTATTTATCAAAATGAGCTCCCTTCAACGAGTAGCTGTTGACTTTCTAATACGTGAATTCTGTGATATGCACACTTCAGGGCGTTTAACCGCCAAACTCAAATCCGAACGCAACAAACAAGAACATGGCTAGTTCAATGGCCCCCAAGACAAGCACTATGAGCGGAATCACTTTTTTAGATTCGTCTTCAAATACGGCACCTAGCGTCCCGGTCACTAAAAAGATCGGCCCAACAAGTATGCTTGAGATTAGTATGACCACGATTCCCAAAAGAGGGCTCGTGAAGATTAGAGTGATAACCGTAATGATTTGAATGATGAAGATTATAAACATGGCAAATGCGATTCTACCGGCTATTGTGCTGGGCATGAAATCCTCCTCGATTTTCTAATTGTTTTCCTGAGTTCTTGAGAAAGCAGAATCCTTCTTCTCTTATGATGAGCAAGTTGTGCTTAACAGTAAAATCACATTAAGAAATTACGGTACAACAGGCACTCTTTCTTCATTTAAGATAAAGAACAAACTCAGGATGTGTATGCGATGCTCAAGTAAAAATACATAGAAAGCTCCCTATCTACAAAGACACTCTATACTGGATTAACGCTGTATCAGCGCCTAAATAATACTCGCTACCCATCCTGCTGACTTCAAGAAAGCCCAGATTTTCCAACATTTTTCGTGATCGCCTATTGGTTTCGTGGGTTTCCGCAGTGAAAACTGTGATCCCTAAATGCATGGACGCATACTCCATCATCCGTCTGCTTGCGCTATATCCAATTCCCATGCCCCATAATTCACTGTCACCAATGGCAATGCCGAGTTCCGCTGAATGATTTTCAATATGGGCCAAGTCTGCATATCCAATCAGTTGATGATCCAGTTCGATTCCCATGCGAAGGAAATCATCAGCTGTCTGATTGACACAACGTAACCACCAGGAATGCAATTCTGGCTCCTTCCGATTTCGCTTCCATTCGTTAGCAGTGCAAAAAGTAACGTCCTTGCTCCATTTTAGAACATATGCAAAGTCTTCTTTCGTTATTGGTCTGATTTGTACACGGTCATCAACTTCAGTTGCAGGAATCATCGTTTACCTCCGTCTGCTCTGTTGTTCATCATATCTTGTAACCGTTTCTTCTAGAATTGGCCGCGTTTGAAGCAAATTACCATAACGGTTCGTCCTTGCCGCTCAATTTGATTTTTGAAAGGAGAAACGGAACAAATAGAAGACTCAAGTATCCTAACGTAAATAGTCTTTGTGTCTCGGCAGATACGTATTGTCGGTGACCGCAGTTACCACATTCTTTTCCCCTCTTTGAAAAACCAAGTGCAAGAACGTCTTTAACCTTCCACTTGTAATTACAATTTGCGCAGCGTGCCATATAATCCCCTTCCTACTTTTAAAGCATCTGTGTATGAAACAATTGAACAGTCTACTATGTTCAGCTGAAGACAACCGACTTGTAGTGGCGTAACAATCAGCATTGCCTGTTACACACTTTTACGTATCTTTCTGTAAAAGAAATAGTTCAACAAACGCGATTGTCCAATCATCTATCCCGAACAAGAGAACACTTTATCAATCTCCGCACGATCATAATCCAAAATCCAGTCATTGAACTCCTCATACACCGAGTGTATTACCCCCGGTTCCGTTCCAAGCACATCACAGCCTCTATCGTCGTAGACATAGTAGATCGTCCCTTTCGTTTCATTCACAAAATAGACGGGATAGTGGATAGAGGGTCTTTTACCCATATCCTGATTGCAGATCGCCTTCAGCAGTGCAGCATACCGAAAATCCGAACGACGGCATCTAAGACTGAACCGGTGGGTCCGGTAGATGCCGTCTTCATCATCTTCAGGATAGACGAAAGGACGGTTCTCGTGCTGCAGATGGCGCAAGACCGAGGTCGTATTTACATACTTCGTAAAGACATTCAACTTCCGCTGCAACGCATACCCTTTTCCTAAATCGTGGGCGTCAGCTACAAGATAGAGCACATCTTGAGGCGCATGCAGCGCTTCGAATAAATCGATTGCACGCCGATACACTCCTTGTAAATACCGTGGATTTTCATGAATACTGACAGTGCTCTCATCCACACCGAGTTCGAACCGGATGCTCGCATCCCAAGAGTAAAACAGAGGCGAACGGAGCTCCAATCCCGGAAAATTCTTCAACATAAAATCATTCAGCTTCATTCATCGCACCTCTTTCAAGAATTAGCCTCTCAGACCACTCGTACCCTTGCAGAAAAACTGGCGACAAACACCAATTCCGCCGCCAGTAGGACAATCATCAAAAAGCTTGCAGCAGACGGTACGGTAAAGAAGAGAACGCAGGTTATAACCATCAGGATAAGCAACAGTCCAGGCACCTTTTCAAGACTCCCCACTTCCGGAAAAGCGGCATTCTCCTTACTTCGTACCGCCTCGAGCACTTCATGGAGAATATAAAAAACCATTGCCATTCCTACAACAGCAAGCAGAGTAAGAATTAGCGCTGTCATCGTGTTCACGCCGCCTGACAGCGGAATCGTCCGAATCGAATGTCCGGTGCCATTGAGTACAGCGAATCCGACACTATGGAGCACCATCACCAGTACGTAAGCCAATAACCATCGCAATCCAGGAATCTCCGCCTTCAACTGATGGATCCCAATATAGATCAGCAAATATCCTGCAGCATTCGTGACATAGTAAAACACACCCGTGTCCAACAGCTGCAGATTCGTCTTCACAAAAACGAGCACTATTCCGAGAATGAACAGATTCATTGGCTCTCCCCCTATTCCTCCACCCAATACTCCGTGCAGTCCTGACTGCGTTGCGTAAACCGATAATCGATCCAAGCCTGCGGATCAATGCAAACGTTCCATAGACAATCTGTAGGATTGCATTCACTTAGTTCTCTGAATACCACTATTTGCAACAAAAAAATCCACAGGCGCTTACAGAATAATCAGCTACCATTTCTCCTAAGTTGAAAACACTATCCGCGTAATTGGTAGCTCTCGACCAACTTTTTCATACTGAACAGCACCATTCCGATAAGAAGAGCAGCAAACAGCAGCGCCGATATGCTTCCTTCCCCGAACATGGAATAGAGTACGACATCGAACGAAGGGAGGGCTGTTGCATTTAAGACAGGCAACCCTATGGCAGTTGCTAAAAGGCCGATTACAAACAGAGACATATTACGAAATCTTTTTATCATATGAACACATCCTTTCCACAATTTCACCATAATATCTCAGGTTAAATAACACTATTTTCAGACATTTGTTAATAGATTGAACGGCAGACATGTGTTATTGATTGAATCTCCATTTGAATTTCCTGAACAGCCAGCTGCATAGACCGAAAATGATGCCGGCGGCTGTGAAGAATGCAGTAACAAGTGCGGATTGTTCCGAAAACAGCGCATGACTGCCGAAAGGTGCGAAGATTAGAAGTACTGGCAGGAATGAGACCAGAAGACATGCAACGGGAAAGAGAAAGAGTGCATTATGCTTGAAGCGGCGCGCAAGAAGGTAGACCACGGTAAAATAGACAGGAATCATGATCGAAAAAAACGCACTGCCCCAAAAGACAACCGTTCCTAATTCAGCTCCAATCGATTCGCGCCACAACAGCCGCAGCATCATGCTATACGACAGCAGTCCGCCGAGAAACGCCAGAATAGGCGTCAAAACTATGTAAATTGCTGTAATTGCCATGCTCTTCCCTCCTCTATTGTTTAAAAGCCTCCCTATAGTCAAAGACTTCTGTTATTACTGCCATCTGAATGCTGTCCATTCTTTTTCAACGTTGTATTGATGTTTATCAGAGCCATTAGAATGAACCCCAACATAATAAACGTAACGATTTCTCCAGTAAAAAAAGAGACAATTCCTAAAATCAAAGCATAAACCGAGTACCATTTATTCTCCATATATCTTTCTCTCCTTGCTCTATGGATATTTGAAAAAATTATCTCATCACTAACTAAAAATTTACTTTTATTAGGTTTTTCTAAAGCAGAATAGTTTGGAGTTACCAACGTGCTGCTAACTTCTCTTTAGTTCGGTTAGCGCATTTAAAATAGACTGTGATGATCTTTTGCTAAAACTCGTTCCCCACGAGACACTATATATCCACTATTCTTCACTTCCCGACATACTTTCCTGCATTCACAGCTTTCCGATATTTCCCGTCTTCCTCGACAGCAATCACTTCCTCGGACACTAATCCAGGTATGGCATAATACTTCGTCCCTTTCCGATACTTGTTCGAAAAGTTCCCTTGGTACTTCCCTTCTCGATCAGAGAAGGCTGTTACCTCTCCAACCTCTTCTCCGACGTCCGTCACATACTCATCGACAACTTCGTACTGATCGCCTTTCCAGACAACAAAATGGCTGTTCCAGTCAGCACTGGAAGCTGAACAGGCTGCTAGCAGGAGAAGACCTGAGAAAAGAATCATTGAGTAAAAAGTACACTTCGATTTCATTACATTCCCTCCAGTTCGAATCCGGCTCCTCAATCGCAGACCATAGGATACTAGTCAAGAAATTATTGCAAAAAGAAAATACAGAATCGCGACCACCATATACAGATGCCACATCTTCACATGCAGAGATGCGAGCTTTGCAGCCAGCCACTCATGTCTGATCAGTCGTCTTGCAGAAAACAGCAGACAGATAACAACTAGCAGAATTCCCACTTTCAAAGGTGTGCTACCGTCCATTCGCTTGATCCAAGGAACAGCCAGCAGAATCCAAAGAGAGGCGAGCAGGAATGTGTAGTCTTTCAGCCCCTTGTATTCGTCAGAAGAGTTCATACCGCACCTCCTTGTCTTGCCAGTTACTTCACTGATCTTCCTGATTTTCAGTACAGGCTGTTTACGTCATCTAAATAGCTTTTTTACCAGTTCCACTACTACGAAATGCACAAGGGCACCGACTGCACCGTAGAGAGCCATAACAGGGATGGAGAACATATCACCGAACAGGACGGCACTAAGAAGACCGGCGATACTACCAGCCCCCGTGTAAAGAAGGCTCTTGATCCACCGGGGGCTTTGTTTTGTTCTGACACTAGAATCGATATACAAGGAAACTGGAAAGGCTCCGAGAGCAAAAAACGGCAGCGAATAAAGCGCTGTTACGAAGACGGTCGGACCGAATCCCCAGGAGTCGTCATACATTGCCATTGAATATAACGCCAGACAAGCACCGAAAAGAACGGGGGAGAGAAAGACCGCAAGCACATAGATCGCTAAGCGGTCGAAAACTCGTTTATAGGCTGTTGGAGATTCGTGATTGTGCAAGCTCACTAAATTCCACCTCCCAAGAGTTTCAATGTTTTTTTAAAAATTAGGTAGCAGTTTCTATCTCCGCTCTTCTTTTATGAAGTTAATATCCTTACAGCATAGTTAAATAATAACAACCCTATTCTTTCACAATCTTGTTCCATTAATGCGCCCGCTGGTTGAAGAAATAGCTTATATTACAGCGTCTCTAAAATCTCTTTGGCAATTTCATCAAGTTCTTCCCCGTGCTCATTTTGTGTAGGATTTTCGACAACTCTTGCTAAATACTCTTTAAACTGAATTTTTGACTCTGCCGGCAATTCAATTACTAAAAAGTGTAGAATATACCACTTCCAATTATCATCATCAGAATATAAAACATCTTGCACATGGGGAACAATCTCTTCTGGGAAGGTCAAAAGTATTTTCAACACACTTGGTGCCACTGGCCAATTTATATCTTGAATCCACTCGAGTAAACCTGGCAACAATTGTACTATTTTATCTCTACTCATTTTGCTAATCATTTCCACACGCTCAGTATCATGCTTATGTCTAGGCAAAAGATCTTTAACACCTTCGATATGTATCACTTCCTCAGATTTTCATGTATGTCTCAAAACTTTTTCTTGATTTTTATAGCACCAACTTAGCCAATAATTAAAGGGATCGCTAATCCTTGTTAAAGAACTTGTACGCATGTTGATGTGGAAGCAATCTTCAAACTTGTCACTATTTAATATCCATTTTCAATACTTACTTGGAATTCACTCTAACTAAATGGCCTTTATGTAGATCATGCTAATACCTTCTTTTAGAATCGCGCCTTTTTAATCAATTAGCTTTTGCATTCTGTTTGTAAATACCATTTTAAGAAGACTTCTTTTTTTACAACGTTTAATATACAAGGGGAACCAACATCAGATTCTAGTTTCTTATGTTCATCTAAATACTCATTTTGGACTTCAATCTTCATAAATGGGAGCTTTTCTTGGGATTTAATAGATCGTATATTAGAAATTTTAGCGCCCGCAAACACATAGTCCAAATTCAATTCCGTAAATGCTTTATATAAGATTTCTTTTTTTGCTAATAAATTATAGCCTTGTCCCCAATATGGACGCCCTAACCAAGTACCGATATGACTAGTTTTATTGGTATTATCAATGTCCTTTAGTGTTATTACCCCAATTAAATTTCCGCTTTCATCAAGGATAACTCTTGAATACTGCTTTCCCAGTTTCTCTTGTTCCTGAATAAACTTGATAAAACCTACAGTTCCTTCAAGTGAAGTTTGATCATCAGTAAGCCCTAATGCGTCTTTTACTTGAGGTGCTGACGAAAGTAATGACATTGATTTCGCAAAAAACTCACTATGTGGAACTAATGAAATTCCGGACATACATATCCCCCCAAAACACTATTAATAATTGAATCCCTATCAAACACATTGGCCTATCGAAGAGTAAATCTTATTCCAAGACTGCACTCTTCCAAAGCCTAAAGGGCTTTTCAATATTCAACTACATTTAACCATTGGCCATCAGGACCAATAGTTATATGAGAAATCTGATTTGATTCAAATACTTTATAAATATCTATATTTTTCTTATTTATGTCATTTAATAGCTTGGAGACGTCAGTTTCAGAGAATATTAAGAAATCTATTGTTGAAGATTTTAAGTAAAAATCAAAAATATAATGTTTATTTACATCTTTCATATACCCTAAAAAACCTATAGTTCTAGGGAAAATATGTAATAAAGGTAAGGGGAATTTCTTTAAAGTAATAAAATCGTTAGACAATCGATTAAGAAGCTCATTATCCCATTCAGGATGATTGCATAAATAAAGCATTCTTTCTTGAAAACCCTATTAAATACATCAATGAACTCTTGCTCACCGATTTCCTAGTCAAGTAATATTTGTCTTACTTTTGGAATGCTATCCATAAGACTCATCCCCTTGTCAGCTAAAGATATTTGTATAAGTTCGTTTACATCGTAGCACTTATTCAACAACTGCTCCCAATTGCATTAATCATTTCTATCTGGTCTCATTACCAGCACGATACCTGCTATTGCACTTAATGTACAGCGCATGCGTAAGAAACAAACATGAACGTTTAAACAATCATGTTTGTTTGTTGCATACCTCTTTCTAAAACTACTTTACAAACTGACACAGCCAGTCGTCATTGCTCGTAACCTTTTCTTATCCGTTTTCCCTAAGGAGGTGTACGGAATGCTACTAAGGATTATCACTTTTTTAGGCATTTGATATCGGGCAGCCCTGCCAGTTAACCAATTGTTGAAGGATTCACTTGTTAACTCATCGTTGACCGGCTCTATAAATGCACATAACCGTTGGCCGAATCTATCGTCTTCTATCCCGATGACCGCCACGTCTTTTACTAAGGGATGGATCCTTATGAGTTGCTCCAGCTCAATTGGATAGACATTTTCTCCAGCCGATACAATCATGTCATCTGTCCTACCGCACAAATACCACAAGCCATGCTGGTCTTTGTACCCCAAGTCTCCAGTGCTGATCCAACGTGATTCCTTATTTTTCATCGACCATTTGTTCTTCACATAAAACTGCCCGATTTTTCCAACCACTACTTCCTTTTTCTTTTCATCCAGTATCTTCAGCCGACTGCCCTGAATCACCCTGCCGATTGTACACCTAGATATTGATAATTCCTCTGGAGTCGCAATACAGTTCAGACCCGATTCCGAAGTCCCATATAGATTGAACAGAACCTGACCAAGTTTCTCTTCGATGCATTGAACAAGCTTTGGATGCAATGTTGCTCCCCCGGATGCAATACATTTCAACGAAGTTAAACCACCATCGCATTGTGTTAAGAGTTTTTCAATCATCAAAGGAACCACCGTAATCACTTCTATTTCGTGTGTACGAATAAGAGTACACACTTTTTCTGCTGAGAACCCTTTACTCAGAATTACTGTCTTCCCTAACGCTAAAAAGGAAAGCAGAATGGCGATTCCATATCCGTGATAAACGGGAGTGGCAATCATTACATTTTTGCGTTCTGTAAGCTTCAGTTTCGTCACCATAGTCAAAAATGGTTGGACATAATTGAAAAGCGATGGTTGATGAATCACTTTTTTCGGTTTCCCGGTTGTGCCGCTGGTCAAAAGTACAATTTTTCCGGCTGACGTTCTTTTCACTTTACTGGCGACGAAGGATTCGCTACATGTCATATGATTGATGGCATGCAAGTCATCATGAAAGCTCAAAATCTTCGGATTCCGATAAACAGAATTATCCACTAGCCCACTTACTACCTGATCATAAATGAGTAGGTCGAATGCATGGTGTTTCAGTAATTCATCAAAATGGCTGCTGCCCATTTCCGTATTCAATAAATAGATATCTGCCCCTAAACGGGCTACAGAAAAGATGGCTTTGACGACGGAGGATTGATTTTGACAAAGGAACGCAACCTTTTTGGTTTTATCGATCGCGTAAGTTTGTTGTAGATGAAATGCGAGAATATCGCATTGCTTGCAGAGTTGCGAGTAACTGATCGACTCCTGATCATCTACTATCGCAATTTTGTCTCCATGGAACTTTTCTGCGAGTTCCAATAAAGTCATAATATTTACCCCATGCTTCGCAACCGACGAGGCGAATCCAACAGCCCCCATCGGCGACAGCAATTTCATCTCTTTCAACAGGTGAGTTAAATTACGAACCTGCATGTCGATCCCTTCTTCCGCTCATCTTCTGCATTCCAATTTCTATTGTTCTCCGGAAAAGTACGGAGGACAATTGTCCGAATGGCAGCCACCAAGGCCTATACAGTTTGCGTTTCGTATACATGGACTTGCAAATGATTATTGCTACATGTTTCGGACACATCGCCGGCATCCGGTCATATGCCGCTGTCGGTCGGATCATGTCCGTCTTTACTAATGGAAGATAGATTGAAGTTGTCGATACACCATTTCGCTGCAATTCAATTGCGACGGAACGCAACCAGTTGTCGAACGCCGCTTTAGAAGCTTGATATGCAGCCCATCCGGGAAAAGGGATTAACAAGGAATTGATGGTAGATACGTTGATGACCTGCCCATTGTTTTTCTCTAATAATGGAATGAACGACAATACCATTTTGACAGGCGCAAAGTAGTTGATCGCCATGGTTCTTTCAAAATCATGATACCTGTCCAGTGACTCATAAATTGACCGATGGATGGACAATCCCGCGTTACTGACCATGATATCCAGCCCGCCAGGCAGCGATTGAATCAGGTCTATCAGCCCTCCCAACTCATCATCCACTCGCAGGTCGGCTGTAAAGACCGTAACAGTCGCCCTGTTCTTTTCAATTTCCTCTTGGATACGCAGCAGGTTTTCTTTGCGCCGAGCGACCAATATCAAATGGACAGGAAGATCTTGCAACAGATACGCAACTTGCTCGCCTATCCCCGAACTCGCTCCTGTAATCAGAATCGTCTTCCCACGTAACTCCTGCGCCAGTTTAGTAAAGTTGAAACGAACAGGCTTAAATAAAAGCTTCTCGATGAAACTATAGCGATGAACTGAACGCGTTTCTTTCTCTCCAATCATGGGGTTCCTTCCTTTTTAGATACGGTGATAAGTGATATAGATATTAGGGGGATTCTGACATAAGGGATACCAACTATTCATCTCATAGCCTATCCCGTTACTAAGTAGATGCCGAGTGAGCTATTCTTGTTCACTGCTCCGTAAACTTCTCGTCAATCAGCATATCCTGCTTTATACAAGTACAGCTCATTGCCATCTAAAAACAGTAGCTGGTTCTCTCGGTTGCTCACTTCTAGAGGAATGACCGGTGTTCCATCCGGTTTGATCAGTTCCAGTTTCCGGACAGTTTCATAGCGGTTGCCTCGTCGCTCCAGTTCCATAAGAATACTTCCTTCCCTCCTGTGATGGACGACCATCTTGTCACGATTCACAGCGAATGAAGTGAAATCGAGGTCATCCAGTTCATAATACGAGGATGCTTCGTCTTTTCGTATCCCCACCATGCCTTCTATGCTGAAGAAAAAATATATGTCATCGTCTGGATTACTATTTAGGGCTAGGCACTCGAAAATGTAATAAGTCGTATCTCCTTCAAGGGAATCCAACTTGTTGCCTTCTGCATCCCATCCAACAAGACCGCTGCTGCCAATCGGCTCATCCCAACCGTAGTTGCCGCATGTTCCCTCGTCAAAGTATCCTGTCCAAATCTCCTGGTTCTTGGTTACATGGACATGCATAATTCCATCACCTAAACAAAAGGAACGAACCAGTCGGCCATTTCTATCATACACGCGTGCATTTTCTTCTATATTCTCTGCGCTATGGTAATAGGAACGGGCACCGACGAGCAATATATGATCTTCATCAATAGGCTGGACAAAATGATAATTCCACGTTTCTCCTGGCAACTCGATCACCGTTTTCTGTCCATCTTTCAAGTGAATCACATGGTAGTTATAGGGTTCTTCCGTGATAGTTGCAGGAAATCGATCATTTATTAGCGGAGGCTGTTCTTCCATCAGCAGAACGAACACGTCATTATCATGACCGATGGCAATGGAAAGCGGTATGGCGTTCTTCAATTCCTCCTGCAAATTACCAATCGGTGTTACGGGAATTTTATGTAGAAGATTCAAATTCAATGCACCAACTTTCGTATAAAAAATTTAAAAGCATACTTCAAGCACTAGCACACCTTTTCTTTCTTTTCTTCGATTTTCATTTTAACTTTTACAAATATCCCCATGATTAAAATAATAATGCCTATGATTCCCCCTATGAACTCAGTAATATAAAAATCCGAATCTCGTATAAAGCGAATAATAAATCCTCCACCAAAGATTATTGTCATTGAAATGCCAAGGCTAATTAATAAACTCTTCATCGTTTCGCTCCCTCAAACACTACCCAATATAAGGGTCCGATTTCTGAAATTAAGTTCTCTTTTCATTTAAAAATCTTTCCACCATTCATCATCTAAAATCACTCCATTTTCTGCGATATACTCCATAACAACAGAACCATGTTGTAATTCAGCTTCACTTTTCAACAAAGTCACGAACTCATTAATAATTTTTTCGTCTTCATCACTCTTTTTTCTAGGCACTCTAATACGGATAGTAGGCTCAACATCGAAATCTTTGTAATTTCTAGGATTATTAGGATCGATACCAAATTCATTTCCTATTTTGTCATCAAAGAAAACGTAGAGATCAGTTGAATCTTCAAGGTTCTCCTCGATAAAAAGGCTTATTTCCTTCTCTAAATCCTTGGCCCATTTTTCCGCAATATAAGTATCAACCATGTGATTCTTTTCATCATCATAATAAACTAAAAATTGCGTTTCAGTAACTGTATCCCTGACTTTGGCGGCATATTCAAATCCAAAGTTCCCCATATTATCAAACAACGTGTCATATATCACAAAATTGCTATTAAAATTATCCTTTAAATATTTTTCAGCTTGAACTTTTACCTCTTCCTCTTTGTCCTTATCCGGTTTCATACTTTGAATAAAGGAAAATACAAGTACAGCAATACCAAATATAATTACTCCCAAAACAATAAGTGTAATTTTAAAAAATTTGTACACATAACCCCTCTTCCCGTATTTCTTGAATGCTCATCTGCTATTTAGATTTATAATAATCATTTAAGACATCCATAATTCGCTTAATATGTCATCCAATTAGATGGCCCGATTGAAACGCACCCCTAATTCATTAAATGTACCAGTTGGTTAATAGGCACCTTACTTGAAAGTATTTCTGAAACTTCATTAAAGCCCTCCGTGAGTTCATTTGAGTGGATGTTATGGATACTCATCTTGAGATTGAACTCTTGACTCTACCGGCAATTCTATTACTATAGCTTCTCAACATCTCTTAATGGACTTTGCCTATCAATCGTGTTTAACCTAAATACTCAGGCAACAGACTGCTCTTTTCTCTTGTACCAGTAAAACCAAGAAAAAAAGATGAGTAAAGAAATTGCAGGGAGACACGCAGGGATAATTCTTGGCACTTCAGTGAACTGGGTAAGACAAATTTGCACAAAGACGTTGGGCACCATAAGAATCAGCCACATTTTGACTGCCTTGTTCTTAAAACTCAATTCAATCTGATTACTCATCTTTTAGACCCCTTTATATGTCAATAAGTCCTATGTTAACAATTCAGCAGGAACGTGCTCCCAATCCTGAATATTAAGAAATATAAGATGAACCGTTCCACTCCATCAAGTACTCTCTCTGCTCAGTTTGCTCATCCGTTAACTCTTCTTTGATTACAAAGCTGTTCTTCTTGTAAAAGCGTATGGCGGATAGATTCTCTTTATACACTTTCAATTGAATCGTGCTTTTTCGTTCCTTTTCAAAATCCAGTAACTGCTTACCCGCCCCCTTGTTCTGGCATTCTGTATCAATGAAGAGGGCAGCCAAATAATTGTCAACCATTGAAATGAAACCGATAACTTTTGAGTGGGTAGTTAGGACATGCGTTTCTGACATCGGGATATACTTTTCTCTCATATCCATGATTTGCGACTCCCAATAATCGGCATCGATGAAATGGTGAGCTTGCAACGATCCTTCATACCAAATGGCAACCAAGGCATCCATATCAGATTCTTCAAAAACTCTTATCATAGTAGACCTTCTTTCCATAGAAGCGTTTTCAGTATGCTAGATCTTTTCAAAAACACCGTTGACCAGTAATTCACTTTCAACATTAAACTTCATGTAAAGGCCATCTAAAAGCCTAAATATCCTTTCTAAATTATAACACTTATTTGTCAATTATCTATCTTTTCCCATAAATTAAAATCATTCTATTGCCGAGACAAACAGGAAAAAGACGGAATTCTCCATATACCGGAAATTCCGTCTGACATGACTTATTCAATATATTGACCCGTGCTATAGCGAATGCCGTCTTCCCCCGTATATTTCCGTGGAGCCGTTTTTTCCATTGTGTACGTGAAGCCGTTTTTCCCTGGTACCTTGATTTCATAGAAGTTTTTCTTCTTTTTGACGGTGTAGTTCTGGTATTCGCCTTCTTGCAATGTCATCTTTGCTAGTTTTGCTTGATGGTCTGCTGCAGCTTCTCTGATTTCTGATTCGCTCATACCGGAACCCATGAACGATAATCCTATATCCATGTTTTGAAAAACATGCAGGGTACCTCCATCGAAATACAGGTAATAGGAAGTCAGGTCATTTGAACTTTCCTGCTTCATCGCCACGTGGTTCCATGATTTGGTGACATCTTTTGCGAAAAAGCCCAAGCTGTGAGAGTCCGGCTTGCTAATCATAATGGTGACACCTGACATGACGGTGATAAGTAGGAGTAGGGAGATGAGTGCAGGTTTCCATTGCAGTGGGGATCGCTTTTTCCGCTTGTTTTTTTGTTGGAATATCGTTGCATGCATGCTTTCTTTTTGTTCATGGGTCGGGTGGAACGGCTCACTGAGTGTTTCCAGTTTTTCGATCATCTCATCGTCGGTATAGGGTTTCATGGCTCATGCCTCCTTTCTCCAGTTCTTTTTTGAACGCGGCTATCGCCCGTTTGAGACTCATTTTCACTTTTCCTTCCGAGCTGTCCAGGATTGCAGCTGCGTCTTTCGTGGAGAATCCATGTATATGCCTTAGCAGGATCACTTGCTGGTAGCTTTTTTTCAGCTTACGAAGCGCTTCGTAGAACTGTGTTTCCTGCGCATTGAGCAGTGCCGTCTCTTGCGTGGACGGGTGACTGCCGAAGATGTGGAACTCCTTGTCGAGATAGTGTGTCAGGGGATGCTTTTTTCTATAGTGATTCAGCGTTGTCGTGTAAGCAATCCGGAAGATCCACGTTTTCACTGCTGACCGGCCGTCGAACTGATGGCCTTTCTCTACAACTTTCACAAATGTTTCTTGAGTCAGCTCCTCTGCGATATGCCGATTGCGCACTTGCATCAGAATGTAGCTATACACTGCGTCGGCATAGTCCTCAAACCATTGTTCTGCAGACATCCTATCACCTCTCTTCTATCTACTTAGACACCGACTGTTGGAATCGGTAACGGTTTTGTCAGTCATTATTTCACACAGCGCTGAAAGATTTCCCGGGAAGTTGAAAAGTCCGCGCTTCCTATCTATATAAATGAAAACCACGCAAAAAAAGCACTGCTTTAAGCAATGCCAGGTTGAACGAGAGATTAGAACACTTTCAATTCAATGGTACAATCTCTACTATCTAAAACTGCCTCTCCACCAATCGGGAAGGTGAACATCGGCTGAGTATGACCGAAATCCACGTCATAGAGAACGGGAATGTGTTGGAGCATCGGATGTTTTCCTAGGATATAGCGGATGTGCTCATCAGAAACATTGGATTCCCGTTGAAAACGTCCGATTACGAGTCCGCGGATGCTGCCCGCCACTTGCAGTAAGGAAGTCAAATCCCGCGCAAACGTCTCAGGTATGGTCATATCATCATCTTCTATAAATAAAATTGAATCCCTCAATTCAGGCATGTACTCAGTTCCCTGCAACAAATTAAGCGTACATAAATTCGCTCCAAAGACGCGACCTGTTGCCATTCCCTCGTTATAGACTTTCCATTTTGTCGGTTCAAACGTTCGATTTTCCTGATCCATATACCACGAATCATCACTCCACTGCTCAGAAGGTGTGAGCCCAAAACGTACATCTTGCATGAGACATCTTTTGAAGAACTCCGTCTGCCATTCTCGGCCAATGTCCATCGAAAAACTTGAAAAATGAGGTCCGGAATACGTGACCATCCCTGTTTTGGTAGTAATTGCTGTTGCAATCGCGGTGATGTCACTGTATCCACAAAACACTTTCGGATTCTTTCCGATCAAATCATAATCCAAATACGGCAGCAGCTCATTACTATTAAACCCGCCAATGACGGTCAAAATCCCTTTGACAGCGGAATCTCTGAACGCCTCATGAATATCCTCGACTCGGTGTTCAATGGAAGCGGAGTGGTGAAGATCCGATTCAAACGTATACTTACCGAACGTCACTTTGAATCCAAGGGTTTCCAGTCGTTCTGTAGCGCTCTTCACTCCAACTTCAGACAATATCGCACCACTCCGACTCGGTGCGACAATACGAATCTCATCACCCATCTGTAATTTTGCAGGGACGTTCATCAGATCACTACCTTTCCATCCAGTGTCGAACTATTTAGATTCATTAATCATAAGACAACGAATTGAAGAGGTCAATCTAAAAAAGGCGCCTTTTAAAAGCACCTGTTTTAGTTAGTTTTTTGTTTGCGTGAACTCTTTCATCGCATCGCGCATGAAACAAGCTAATCCCTGACCAAACTGGTCGATGTTCGTTTTGAAACGTTCATCTGCCATATACATCTCCCCGAGTCCTGCGAATGCATCCAGTGAGTACGTGCCAATCGTGTTCAAGAACTGATACCATTCACCGATCGTTGCTTGAGCTTCCTCAGAATCCGCTGGGAGATGTCGTACTTCGGCAAGCCGTCTGTAGATCTCATTCATCTTTTCCTGATTTTCACTTCCGAACTGGTTCATTTTCTTTGTTGTTTCATCGACAATCTCTTCTCCCCATCGATCTTTTGCTTCCTGTTCGTAAGGATTTCCGCTAAAATCGAATCCTTTGAATCGTTCTTCGTGTGACATTGTCACTTCACCCTTTCCTTCCTTTATCGTTCGTTCAATCGTCTTAATCATGTCGTCAAGTTGCGTTCGCTTCCGATGGAGCATCTGTCGTTGACTTTCCAATGCTTCCAGTCGATTGAATGACGGATTCCTCAGTATTTCCTTGATTTGTTTCAGTGAAAAACCGATGGCCCTGTAATACAGGATCTGCTGGAGCTCAGAAAGATTTCCATCCGAATATATGCGATATCCCGCTTCAGTTGTTACTGCTGGCTTCAATAATCCTATCTCATCGTAGTGATGCAGCGTTCGGACACTCACACCTGATAGTGCTGCTACTTCTTTCACTCTCATGACCATCCTCCTTTCATATCTTCAGTGTAAGGCCTGACGTAACGTAAGAGTCAACAAAAAATAGACTGCTTCTTGAATAGAAGCAGCCAGCCTAATCCGATTCACATACCTACGTACAAAAAGCCAAGTCCCACTAAAACGGATAGAGTTAAAAGTAACCTGCCGACGAGCGCCTTCCGTTGCATAAGACTGATTGCTAAACCAACCACAGCGCTGATTCCTAGTGCGGCAGCGATTGACTTTCTTATCGTTTCACCTTCAGGGAACGAAGTGAACGTTATGTAAGCAATGATAAGCCCAAGCACAGTATTCAGAACGCGGATCCCTAAATTCAAGTTGAATTGCTTCGTATACATCAGTCCTTGAAGAAGTAGACCCGCTGCACCGAGAGCGATGAAAATGATCAATAAAATTCCCACGTGAACACTCCTTTCCTTGTGTAGCTAGCTGACTCTCTCTTATCCTTCTTTCCCGATAGCGTCAGATGACTAACATTATCACCCTATTTCACTAATTGTCCTTAAAATAAACTGACAACCTCTGTCTCGACATGGTAATATAGTCTTAATTCTACCACTTGGAGGGGTTCGTTATCGCCCGTATTCATAGTCTTCGGACCCGTCTTTCTATTATATTTGTAATCTTCTCGTTTCTCGCCATCTCTTTGCTCAGTTTGATAATTGGACAACGTGCTGTTAAACAGGTGGAACAGGAAATTGGGGGATCTCTCGGTGAAACTGCTCATCTGATGGCGGACAAACTCGATCATTATATGTGGTCCCGTTATGGGGAAACACAAATTCTTGCCAATTTGAACGAACTTCAGCATCCCGAGAAGCCCGAAAAAATCAGCATCCTGATCAATCAGCTAAAAGATACATTTCCAACCTTCTCCTGGATTGGGTATACCGATCCAAAAGGGACTGTTTTAGCATCCTCAAACGATATTTTAAAAGGTGTTGATATTTCAGAACGTCCTGTCTACAAAAACGCACTGGAACAACCTTTCATCGGGGATGTACACGAAGCTGTATTACTTGCTGACCTGCTCCCTAATCCGTCTGGTGAGCAGATGAAATTCGTCGATATCAGTACCCCCGTCAAAAATAGCGATGGAGATTTAGTAGGGGTATTGGCTGCGCATCTTAGTTGGGACTGGTTAAAAGAAGTGAGAACTTCAATGGAGGAAACACTAAGCAATCGGAAAGAAGTTGAATTTTTCATCGTCAGTCCTTTGAAATCCGATATTGTGTTAGGGCCTGAACAAATGCTTGGAATGGAACTCCAAACAACTAGCATAGAGCTTGCGGGTCAAGGACAGAATGGCTGGACACGCGAAAAATGGGCAGATGGCAAAGAATATTTAACAGGCTACGTCACAGCTGCCGGCTACGAAGAATACCCTGGTCTGGGGTGGACCATTCTCGTACGGCAACCTGTGGAAGAGGCATACGCACCGGTTCGGGAGCTTATGCGCTACTTCATTCTCACAGGTGTGATTTTAGTCATTCTTGCCGCTTTCGTCGGTCGGATCCTCGCAGGCTGGATGACCCGCCCACTGAAACGTATTACTCAAGTTGCTGACCGGCTGCGTGCAGGTGAAAACGTGGAAATCCCGGAGTACAAGGGGATCTCCGAAATCGAAATCCTGTCCGATTCCCTTCAGAAACTCGTTACAGATCTCACTACAACGGAATCCGCTTTGCATATGGCCCAGAACAAAGCTCAGCACGATCGGCTCACTGGACTTCCCAACCGTTATGGGCTTGACGTCTTTTTGGAAGAAACAGAGACGGAAAAGCAAGTTGTCACCATTCTGTTTTTAGACTTGGATGGTTTCAAAAACGTGAACGATACTTTCGGACATGCTGCAGGAGATCAGCTGCTGAAGCTCGTTGCAGAACGATTGCAAACACTTGTCTCCCCTGGTGAACTGGTCGCGAGAATCGGCGGCGATGAGTTTGTCGTTGTATTATCAGAAGAACGAGATCCCGTAACGAACGGACTCTCAGTTGGAAATCGCGTCATTCAAACCATCAACGAACCATTCCAACTGAAGGAAGGAGTCGTTTCAGTTGGCTGCAGCGTCGGCTCGGCTGTGTGGCGCTCGGGAGAAGATGATATCCGTGACGTGATCCGCCAAGCAGACGAAGCGCTCTACCAAGCGAAACGATCCGGTAAAAATCGCGTCGTCACGAATGATTCTGTTTAACTACTCACTCGAGCAGGGCAGCAAGAGCTGTCCTGCTCTTTGCACATTAGAAGCCGGATGAAGGAGATGGGACGTTGAAGCGAATGGGAACTTGGAAGCTTACCGGAGCTATATTGCTATTCATGATCGGAGGAGGTTTGTATTGGATGTGGACAGTATATGATTCCCCAGAACGCCCAGCTACAGAATCTTTCGTCCGGTCCCATTTACTGCAGCAGGACGGTTTCATCAGAACCAACATCACTGATCGTGCTGATGAATACTTGTCGGAATCGATGGGTCTCTGGATGCTTTATGTTGTCGTGGCCAACGAAAAAAAGTCATTTGAAACTCAAGTCACAACGTTACGTAACGAATTTCTAACTGACGACCATCTCGTCACCTGGCAAATCATCAGAGGTAACCACGCTTCTGCAAACGCGCTGATCGATGATATCCGGATCATCCAAGCCCTTTATATGGCTGCAGAAAAATGGGATGAACCCGCGTATGAATTACTAGCCGATCAAATGAGTGATTCCATTTCACGTCATCAAACAAGTCAAGGAATTCTCACGGATTTCGTTGAAACAGATAGCAAGAAAGCAGGTACGGAGTTAACACTGAGCTATATTGTTCCTCAAGCTCTCGACCTTATGGCTCTGCGTGGTGAATTGCCACAATCCATCTATCAAAATACGCGAAAAGTGTTAATGGAAGCCCCTCTTTCACCCGAGGGGTTTTTCCCGAAGCAGTATTCGATACGAACCGATAGCTATATATATGATGCAGACGTGAATCTGATCGATCAATTATATACGGGGTATCATCGGGCGGTCTGGAATGGCGATGTGTCTGCACTCGTTTCGTTTACTAAACGTGCTTTTAAAGAAGGTGATAACAAGCTTTACGGTCGTTATGACAGCAAAACAGGAAAACCGTCCGTCTCCTATGAAAGTGCATCTGTCTATGCGCTCGCTGTCATGATGTCTCGTGAAGCAAATGAGCACGAGTTTGCCGATCAGCTTCTCAAACACATGGAACAGCTCGCTGTCCAAAATCGTGAGTCCCCTTATTATGGGGGGTATATCGACCTGGACACGAAGGATACTCATTCGTTCGATAACTTACTTGCGTTGTTGGCGAAGCAGCAATCGGAATAGCCCGTGCTATTGAAGAGAATATCCGAGTAAAATCACTGCACTCATCAGGTTCATTGCCTTATACTTAGGGTAGATTGTTTCATAGAGGTGATTGGATGGAATTATTGCGCTCGTTACTCGACGAACCCCTGATCTTATTATTCGTTATTTTATTTTTAGGCTCCTGGTTCGGTTCGTGGTCGATTAAAGGTCTGAACTTAGGCGCTGCCGGAGTTTTGCTCGTGGCTATGGTGTTTGGACATTTCGGTTTTGCGATTTCTCCGGTCATCCAGAATTTCGGACTGAGTTTATTCATCGTAGGAATCGGATTGCAAGCTGGCCCTAAGTTCTTTCGCATGTTGCGCTCCAGCGGCTTGATCTTTGGCATTTTATCGTTTCTGATCATCCTCTTTGCCGTCGCAACGACGATTCTTGTTGCGAAAGGGCTCCATCTCGATCCAGCATTGAGCGTCGGATTAATGACAGGAGCGCTTACGAGTACACCAGGCTTGGCTGCAGCCTTGCAGGCAACGCATGATCCTCTTGCATCAGTCGGTTATGGGATTGCCTATCCATTCGGTGTTCTAGCTGTCGTTCTATTCGTCCAGTTGCTGCCACGTATCGGGAAGATCGACTTGCAAAAAGA
Source organism: Sporosarcina gallistercoris (assembly GCF_014836415.1). GTDB lineage: Bacteria > Bacillota > Bacilli > Bacillales_A > Planococcaceae > Sporosarcina > Sporosarcina gallistercoris. The sequence goes on from NZ_JACSQY010000004.1 coordinate 77,688, forward strand.
CTTGGATGAGACGGCTAATCCAATCCGGACGGCAGGTTCTCCCGTGCTCGCTACGCTTGAAGTGACGAACCCCATGCTTCACAAAAGCAGTTTGAGCGAGTTGAATTTCGCACCCTATGACGCAGTTGTCAGTCGGGTCATCCGTGACGGTCATACGATGATTGCGCTTGGTGATACGATTTTACTGAATGGAGACTATTTAGTTGTCGTCGGGAACGAAACGAAGCTCGATGGGCTGATTGCCTACATCGGCAAGCCTGTGGATACGGAACTGGAAAATCCGGATAATGTCCATCTTCGCAAAGTGGCCGTGGATTCCGATGAGGTCATCGGGAAAACGCTGAAAGAACTCCGATTACGTAAAGATCACGGGACGACAGTAACCCGCATCACACGTGAAGGAATTGAACTGACTCAAAATCCGAATTTGCCATTGATCCGCGGAGACGTGTTGACAATTGTCAGTACGGAACAGCGGCTCGACGAAGTCGAAGAACTTTTCACCCGCAAGAAACTCACTATTACGAACTTGGATATCTTCTCAATTAGTGTGACGCTGCTGCTTGGCGTATTGCTCGGAATGGTGCCGATACCTCTTCCTGGGCTCGGCACCATTCAGTTAGGCACGGCGGGAGGACCGCTTTTTGTTGCGCTGATCATCGGGCATTTCGGGAAGCTCGGCCCAATTCACGTCCGCTATTACGGCCCGTCCAATCACGTCATCCGTGAGCTCGGTCTAGTGCTGTTCCTCGCCGGAGCTGGGACAACAGCCGGTTCCGGAATTGTCGAAGTCATTCAGACCGAAGGCGTGAAGCTGATATTTGGCGGTGTTCTGATAACTCTGGTCCCGATATTCGTCGGCTATTTCGCGGCACGGAAACTGTTGAAACTAAGTGTCGTCCACTCTCTAGGCGGACTATCAGGAGGTATGACGAGCACACCTGCACTTGGTGCTTTGAATCAGCTCATCGACTCAGAAGACCCTGCGATCGCCTATGCAGCAGCGTATCCATTCGCGCTGATACTCGTTGCGATTGCCTCACAATTGATTGTATTCTTTTTATAGAAAAAGACCCTGTACATCAGCCGCTTACAACGGCTGGTGTATAGGGTCTTTTGTTGCGTCAGGTCTGCGCATCCATACGAATGCAAGTACCGCTCCTCCGATGAGTACAATCGTTGCGAAGTAAAATGGATAGTCCAGGTCAATATCGAACAGAATACCTCCGACTATCGGGCCGATCATATTCCCAATGCTCGTGAACATGGAGTTCATCCCGCCGACAAACCCTTGTTCATTCCCCGCGATTTTAGACAAGTACGAAGTCGCCGCCGGACGGATCAAGTCAAATCCTACAAACACGACAATCGTAACTGCTAACACAGCAAAGTAGGAACTCACTATGGTCATCATACCAACTAAGACAGCAGACAAAACGAGACACAGGTAAATGAGCTTCTTTTCGCCCATCCGTTTTGCGAGTCGGTCAAATAGGACAACTTGTGCAATTGCACCGACAATCCCGCTTCCTGTAATCACGATGGCAATATCAGCTGGTGTGAATGCGAATTTGTGATCGACAAACAGACTGAAAATGGACTCAAACGATGCAAGTCCGAATGACAACACAAAAATCAGGACGAATGCGATGAAGTATATCGGTGCAAAAATCCTTTTGAATCCTGGTTTTTGCGTGTTCATCGTCTCTTCATATTGACGTTCAGGTTCACGTAACATGATCAGAGAAAAGATAGCGGCAAAGAGAGCCAGACCCGCTGCGAAGAAAAATGGGACCCGAGTACCGAGTGTCGCGAGAAATCCTCCGATTCCCGGTCCGAGGATGAACCCGGTGGAAATCGCTGCCGACATGTAACCAAGCGCCTTCGCACGGGTTTCGTTCGTAGTAATATCTGCGATGAAAGCCGTGACTGCCGGCATGATGAAGGCTGCACTCACCCCTCCGACAATCCGGGATGCAAACAGGACAGACAGTGATTGGCCGACAGCAAACAGCAGTTCCGAGGCACTGAACATGACCAGTCCGATGACAATCATTTTTTTCCGTCCAATGGAATCCACCCAACGCCCCGACAATGGAGATGCGACAAGCTGTGCAACTGCAAAGAATGCAACTAAATAGCCGACTATTTTCCCAGACAAGTGCAATTCATTCATTAACGTGGGCATGACGGGAATCACGAGTCCAATACCTAAGAACGCAATGAGTAAATTTGTTAATAACAACCATAGTGTAATAGATGATTTCTTCATATATTCCGCTCCTACAACCAGTATCGACCTTAAAATAAGTTATTTCCTCATCTTATCATGGTTGTTTGGGGTTACAAAGCGAATTGTCTAAAAGAATCTTGCGAGTGTGACCATTCCTTGTCGCAAGGGTTAAAACGCTCCTGCACCTCCGCCACCGCCACCGACTCCACCTCCGCCGGACGATGCAGAGGACGAGGATGTATTGGAGGCCGCGACTGCACTATCCGCACGGTTCAATTGCGAATAGGCGTATGTTCCAATCGGGAAATAATACATGATTGGAGGCACGTACCCGCGTTCATAGGACGATTCCGGTTCAACCAATTGTTTTTCATCCATAGTTTTTGTCCCAATCCCGAAAATCACAGCACGCTTTTGCTCGTCATCCAGCTGGTCACTCAAATCAGCAGCTGATACCTCAGGCAGCCGTTTCCGGAAAGCATCCCATTGGTGCTGGATTCCATGTCCTTTCACTGTTTTTGGAGCGTATAACAACCCAAACAGGACAAGTAGTAAGCTTGGGAAAACGGAAAACAATAGCCACATCGGCTGATCGTAGATTCCGAAAATAATCATCGGTGGAACGAGCAAGAAACCTATTAGCACAGATAGGATACGCACTCCCTTTGCTCCTCCTTTCAAATCATGTCCATCGATTTCTTCCTTGATGGATTTCTCCCAAGCACTTTGCAGCGTATTATACTTTTCAACTTCTTGCCGAACTGATAATTTATCTCCTTCTAATGTATTCAAATCTTTATAGGAAAACGTTTCGCCATCACCAAACCCATCGAATAGCCACTCGATGAGCAAGCGCTCGTGCTCATGTTGCGTATCCCGGCTTATGACGCGGAATGCCTCTTCTCCTTGTTTTTCAATATTCCCTTTTCGAAGTAGATCCAATAACGCCGTTGTTTGGACTTGTGTACTTTGCACATGAGGCACAGCATATCTCAGCGTTGCCGGCAGACTCATAACTTCTTCAGGAACGAAATAGGCTTCCGGATAGTGAAGATCGGCTTGCATTTTCCGTTGACGTTGTAAACGTAACGCATACCCACCAATCAGCAGCAGCAACGCGACTGCCCCTCCCACAATATATGGCGCTGCCAGCCCGGACAAGTTGTGCATTTTGTCGTAACGGGCTTGAGCGGTTGCGAGATTTTCTTTCTCTCTCTTCAATTCGGGGCGGATTTCTTTGTCATTTGCGACAGCAGCACTGCCAAACAAGGATGCAGGATATCCAACCCTGACGTCCGCATTCGTCCCAGCAGACACTTCTCCGAGCTTAAACACGACATTTCCCTCTTCATCGGTCTTTCCAACTCCACGAGCTGCATTGTATCCCATAGCAATTACATCATCCGTCGCTTGTGGAGGGCGAACGGTAATCATTACGTTTTCAAAATCAGTTTCGTTGCGATCGTCGAAAAATGGCCAGTAAAATTGAGCCATGTCTGTATACTTCTCTACCCCGTCTACTATCGTGTAGGTTAGTTCGATAACAACAGTCTCGTCTTTTGACTTCCTATGAATTTTATAACTGCCATCTTCACCTTCGATTTTCAAGGACTTACCATTTTCTTCAGCACGGAGATCACGGATGTCGCTTCCTTCTTTCGGGTATAGATCTCGGCTGATTCCATTGAAAGTACCATCAAATTCATACGTAAACTGTTCCTTCACCTGGACATTCCCGTCATTTTCAAGTTGGGCATCAATCTTAAACTCTTTAATCGTAAAGTCATCTGCAAATGCTGGAACCGGATAGGCAAGTAATAATACGAACATCACCATGCTTATCAACACTTTTTTCACGTCCATCACTCCCTTCATTCTATTACGAAATACCCCCGTTATAGTTTCAAATTTCGCTATATTGTTTCCTCTTCCCTAAAATACGCCAATTTAAAAGCGTCCCATCCATTTCAGGATAGAACGCTCAACATTATTCACCAACTTGAATGACCTGTCTGGAAACTCTTCTTCCTAGAAACCATGCAAGCATCAGAGTAAGCGTGTCCGCTACCGGAATCGCCATGATGACAGCTAACGCCGGAGCCACCGGTATGGAAAGCCATTGAACTAGAAATGGCATGGCAAAAACAAGCGGTATGATGACAAGCACTTGTCGGAATCCTGCAATGAGAAGCGATTGACCTTCTCTTCCTGTTACTTGAAGCAATGTAATCATCGTGTAGGTGATGCCGACGAATGGGAACGTGATGAACACCATTTTCATCATTTTAAGGGCTTCTTTTTGTAAGCTCTCATTTGTCGAGAATACTTCTACAATGGCTGAACCCGCCAGGAAACAGATGACTGCAGCGACTACACCGTATCCTATGCTCAGCAAAATCGTTTTCACTGCGGTTGAACGTTGTTTTTCTGTATTTCCACTGCCGTTGAAGTAAGCAAGAATCGATTGCACCGATTGGGTCAGTCCGATAATCGGCATGAGCAGCAACATATACACTTTGTTAGCGATATTCCAACTTCCGATCTGTGAGCTGCCTGCCCATGTCAGAAGCTGATGATTCACTAAAAATGCTGTCACCCCAGCGAGAGACTGCAGGACGGTTTGAACGGATCCGATCTTCACCAGACTCCAAGTGATCGTAACTATCTGTTTCATCGGTTGCGCACGATAGGTGAACCAATAACCTTTCCTTTTCATCCAGCCAATTGCAAGCGTTGCACATACAACTTCACTAATAAGTGTTCCAAGTGCAATCCCCAAAATCCCGAGCCCGAAACCGAAAGTCAGTACCGCGTTTGCAACTAGATTGATGGCAACAGACAGCGAGACTATGAACATTTCCGTTTTAGGATGTCCAAATGCACGAACGACACTGGTCAGTAAATAACCGAGCGAGCTAAAGATATTACTCATGAGGATCACTCGCATATAGATCATCGCGAGTGCTAAAACTTCCCCATTTGCACCCATCTTCCTAAGAACCGGTTCCAGGAAAAACCAGAAAACGATGGAGATTGCCGTGTTTAAAACAAGTGTCATTACGAATCCGGTTTGCACATGGGAATCGAGTGCGATTCGGTCTTCCTTTCCAAGTAACGAGGAAACCATGATTGCTGTAGAAATCGCAAAAAGCGATTGGATTGCTACGAAAACACCTAACAACGGTGATACTAATCCCATTGCAGTAAGCGCACTTTCACTCGCATTACCAAGGTGTCCAGCAAATGCAGTATCCACAATGCCTGTCATGAGCTCGACGATAAGTGACAAAATTGCAGGTAATGAGAATATAAAAATCAGCCGATTGACCGAATAACGAGTATAAATGGATTCTTCCATTTTGCATCCCTCCATACCCTTAGTCTATCCGCTAAATCGGTCACCTATTGTCTTATTTGAAAAACTGATTACTCACGAATATCAAGAACTGATTTCATAGTATGATATGGTTCAAAATCACGTTCAAACTCCTGTTCCAACATTTCAAATTCCGTGATGTTTGCGAGTGGAAGCAAGCAGTACTCATCATCATAAGCATATAAATGGAGGCCATCGTTGCGAAGTACGTAGCTAATAGGTGCAACCGTTTTGACTACCCCCTCTACGGTCAGCTTCACGTATTGCTCTGTATCAAAACACGTATTTATTGCAGTAAATACAGCATCCTTCATCGAGACTGGTTCGTCTACGACATCTACTACGAAGTATTCCGAAGCATCTTGTTCCAATAGATGGATGAAGTCAGGTTCAATTAGCGCTAGCTTTGAAAGGATACTTGTCATTTTATCCTCATGGGAAATCTGATCGAATAGAGACAACGCAAAAATGACTGTCTGCAAGTCTTCTTTTGTAAAGAAACTGCGAGACAGCTTATAGGATGGTTCCATATAAATCCCACCGTCATTACCTTGCTTTGTATACACTGGAATCCCTTGAACAGACAGCCGATCGATATCCCGCTGAATCGTTTTTACACTCACTTCAAATGTTTCAGCTAGTTCGCGATGTGTCGTTTTTTTCGTTTTCAGCAAGTAGAGCAGGATTTCCAACTGTCGACTCTTCAAGTGCATGTCCTCCTATTCACTTCTCAAGTAATGCATAATCGAAGTCAGCAAATGATCCGATCAGCTGTCCCTTTTCGTGGAATGATAACGAACGAGTGACATCGTTCGGGATGATTAAACAATGCACACCTGCGCTTATTGCTGCAATCGATCCATTGTAGGAGTCCTCTACTGCAATCGCTTCGTCTGCAGTAACACCTAGACGTTCCAATGCCACGTTGTAAATGGCTGGGTTCGGCTTCACTTCTTCAACATCCTCTGCTGAAACGATGATAGGGAAGTATTCCAGCAAGCCGTATTGCTTCAAGAACCCTTCAATCCAAGTCAATCTCGAACTGCTCGCAACTGCCAGCAGCATCCCACGCTGTTTCAGCTGTTTGACTGTATCTAAAAAACCATCACGCAATGCGAGTTGTTCTCGAATCGTTTCAAAACGCAAATTGACTTGGTCATGAAAAATAGTTCGGTCCATAGGGACTTCGAGCGACTGGTCAATGAAGTCGAATAATGCGCCGTCCGTTGACCCTACCACTTTCACGAATTCCTCCAACGTCAAATTGAATCCATGCTGCTCCTTCAAAATTTCTTGATAAATATCAAACCAAGCTGATTCTGTATCTATAATCGTTCCATCAAAATCGAATATGACTGCCTTCTTCACACGTGTTCCCCATTTCATATACGTTCTCTATCACCTGTCCTCATTATAGGGGGTCGGGGCCAATTGGTCGAACAAAAAAAGTGCGATGCATCCGCATCGCACGTTCTGTGACTTAAGGCTGGAATATAACTTTAATGCAGCCATCCTCTTTCTTATCGAATATGGAATAGGCATCTGCTGCATCTTCCAGTTTCACTTTGTGTGTAATGATATCTGTTGGGTCAAACTCGTTTGCTTCGATTTTCTTGTAGAGTTCAGGCATCAGGTGGATGACTGGCGCTTGCCCCATTTTAAGGGAGACATTTCTAGTGAAAAAATCACCTAACGGAAAGTTATTAGCATCTGTTGCATAGACACCTGTCAATTGGACTGTACCAAACTTCCGCACAACTTCCGAAGCGGTCACGATCGGGCTGATCGTTCCAAATTGGTTATCTCCACTCGAACCGAATTCTTCAGCTGGCTGAACAGTTCCATCCATTCCAACACAGTCAATGACAACATCAGCTCCGCCTTTTGTCTCTTCGTGCAGCAATTTACCGATTTCATCATGTTCCTTGAAGTTATACGTTTCCACTTTGTTTGTTTTCTTAGCATGTTGCAAACGATAGTCAACATGATCTACTGCAATGACACGCTTGGCGCCTTTCATCCAGGCAAATTTCTGAGCCATTAAACCAATTGGACCTGAGCCTAGGATGATTGCTGTATCACCTTTTTTCAATCCACTATGGATAACACTCCAGTAAGCTGTAGGGATGACATCTGAAAGCAGTGCGATTTGTTCATCTTTCAACTCGCTATTTTCCGGAACTTTGAAGGATGTGAAATCTGCATATGGAACTCGTAAATACTCTGCCTGACCACCAGGGTAATTCCCGTTCTGCTCACCAAAACCGAACAGGCCGCCAACTTCGCCATGCGGATTAGAAGTGTCACATTGGCTCTCCATCTGGTGCTGGCAGAAGAAACACTCCCCGCATCCAATATTGAATGGTATCACGACACGGTCGCCTTTCTTTAACGTTTTCACATCAGATCCTACCTCTTCGACAATTCCCATAGGCTCATGGCCTACTACATAGTCTTGTTCCGGCTGAATCCCACCGTGATAGAGGTGCAAATCCGATCCGCAAATTCCGCTCGTAGTAATCCGGATGATTGCATCACGATTGTCTTGTATCCCCGGCGTCTTCACTTCTTTTGTCACCATCGACTCTTTTCCTTGAAACGTCACTGCTTTCATACGGTCACATCCTTTTTCAAAGTTGTTTAGTATCTACCCTTCCCTCATATTCGTAAACTGAGTTGAAGAGAGAGAAAATATCCTTATTGCCCTCGAAATATTCCCATTGTTTGCTATACTTGAAAAAACAATTATGAAAGCAGGGATTTGGATGACTACACACATGCAGATGAGGACTCTCGCAATAGGGACACCTCAAAAGATTGACACTGCAAAAGGAAAAGAGCTGATTACCGGTATCTGCAAACAAACGATGGAAGAAGCATTTTTATCTTTCGATGGATTCCATCAAGATGACGTAGCGGATAAAAAACACCACGGCGGACCAGATCGTGCAGTGTGTATGTATCCTCATGAACATTACGCCCAGTGGAATGACGAATTTGAATGTACGCTTCCGCCTGCTGCGTTCGGTGAAAATATTACAGCCTCCGGAATGACAGAAGCCGAAGTCTGTATTGGAGATATCTATACAATTGGAAAGACAGTCATACAGGTGACGCAAGGGAGGATACCGTGCAGTACGATTGATCAGCGGCTCGGATATCCTGTGATGAAAAACATGATCAAGACCGGATTCACAGGCTACTTATGCCGTGTTCTCGTAGAAGGTATGGTTCGGTCAGATGATCAGATAGCGGTACACACAAAAGATCCCCTTGGAGTCACCGTGCTTGAAGCGAATACGATCTACTTCCATAACCCGAAAAACATAGAAGGAATCCGTCGTGTGCTGGCGATTGAAGCACTTGCAGACGATTGGCGTAAAAAGTTCGAGAAACGTTTAGAAATAGCACTTACGACCAGTTGATATTGGATGTGGACACTAGATGGATAGAGTGGTTTAGGTGCAACCTTCTTTACGTATGAGTGGAATCAATAAAACAGGAGCCCCCATAGATAGTGGAGGCTCCTGTTTTCGTTGCGGTTCTTCAATAGAAGTGCTTCGCAACTGCGAAGCATTCCTTTTTAAGTGGTTCAGTGCTTGATTGGTCGCGTGTTGGTTTAGAGTGAGCATTTGTTATTGCTCCGCGGGCTACTGAAAGGGGAATGCCGCTTTGCGTTTATGCGCTTTATTGAGAAGTTGAGCGCTTTCACCAGGGTTATGATCATTTCTAGATATTTATGAGCGCTTTTACGTGTTTATGATTTTTGAAGTTTATGAGCGCTTTCGCAGGTTTATGATCATTTCTACAGGTTTATGAGCGCTTTTCAGCATTTATGAGCACTTCCCCTAGTTTATGAGCGCTCAACTAGTTCTGAAGCTGCGTGTTCTTCTGCAGCAGGCAATATTCCAGCTGCAATCGCTTCGCTTCGAAGCTCGTCCCGGAATTTAGGGTGCGCAATGGCAATCAAAGCTTCTGCACGTTCGCGGAGCGACTTGCCATGCAACTTAGCAATCCCGTATTCGGTCACGATGCAATCCACTTCGTTTTTAGAGGTCGTCACAACTGAACCCGGTGCCAGATTCAATTTAATGCGGGACATGGAATCATTTTTCAATGTCGAGTACATGCAGATGAACCCTTTCCCATTTTTAGCTAATTGTGCGCCGCGTGCGAAGTCTGCTTGTCCGCCTGTGGATGAATAATAGTTTCCGGCAATCGTTTCAGAAGCACATTGACCATATAAGTCCACTTCTGTCGTCGCATTGATGGATACAATATTGTCCTCTTTTGCGATTTCATATGGATCATTCACGACACTGACTGGTAAAAATTCAACGCTTGGATTGTTGTGCAGGAACTCATAGAGTCGCTGTGTCCCAAATGCAAATGTCGTCACGATTTTCCCTTGATGTGTAGATTTATTCATACCTGTTACAGCACCTGACGCAACGAGGTCAACGATTCCATCCGTCAACATTTCAGTATGGATCCCTAAATCACGATGATCTCTCAGCATGCTCATCACAGCGTTCGGAACCGCTCCAATTCCTACTTGCAGCGTGTCCCCATTTTGAATTTCGGACGTGATATAACTTGCAATTTTTTTATCCTTTTCACTGCTAACCGGACACTTCTCCTCGGTCAGTAGTGCATCGTGTTCCACATAGCCGGCGATCTGGCTCATGTGCACTTGGTTTTTCCCGAATGTGCGCGGCATGTGCTGGTTCACTTCGAGGATGAAAGGAATCTTGCCGATGAACTCTGAGACATAATCCGCTTGTGTTCCGAGGGAAAAGTATCCATGCTCATCGGGTAAAGATGCAACCGCCATGACGACTGGACGTTTCAATGTGTCCCGTAACAACCGAGGTACTTCGTTGAAGACATTCGGAACGAGATCGACAGCCCCGCTTCGAAACGCATGTCGGGTTGCACCGCTCAAAAAGTAAGACGTGTGCGACAAATGACCTTTCATTTCTCCGCGAATATAAGCCCGCTCACGCAAAGCTAGCATTTGGTGGACAGTTACGTGATCCAATTGTTCATAATTCGCTTCTAACAAATCCAGTAATAAGTGAGGTTCCCCATTTGCTATTGGAATAATGATATCTGTGCCAGGTTGCATTAACGCCATCAATTCTTGCTCGCTCAAATGTTTCGTCATGGTTAAATTAACAGCTCCAGTTCATATGATGCTTCGATTATATCGCAGACTGAGCGCTCGCTCAACAGAGAGCTCTCCGAGGCATTTGTTTGAGATGAAAACAAACCTTCCGCCTCAATGAGCGAAAGGTTTGCTCCTAATTCCTTTAACTAACCAGACGATCGTGCTTACTAATGCTAGCAAACTAATCCATAGCGATATCACGAAATAAGGAGGTCGATACGTCATTTCAATCGTATTCGGACCCGGTTCAATCGGAATTGCCGTAAATGCGTAATTCGCTTTTTGAACAGACACGTTTTCCCCATTCACTTTCGCCCTCCATCCCTTTTCAAATGGGATCGGCATCACAGCGAATGTGTCTCCGTTAGAATTATCCAGCTGAACGTCAGCATGTTCCCCTTTCCATTCAACGGTGGCGCCAGAAGTCTGTTCGTCCTCCCGCTCAGCTTTTTCAAGAGTCGTATAATCCTCGGCGTAAAGCGCTAAATCACTGAATGTATATGTCCCTTCAGGCACTCGAATTCGAATGGTTTCTTCAGAAGGAATACGGATCGTTATGTCATTGACACGTGTACGATAAATCGAATCCGTCCGTTTACGTGTTGTTTTATACTCATTCACCTTAAGATGGAATCCTATGTCTGCTGTTGAGCGTTCCAAGTTAAATGACACATAGGTGTCCTCTTTCAACAGACGGACATCCGAAACTTTCAAATCGACGCCGCCATTCTTTCCAGTAACGACAAGCTCGTCATTTTCATATTCAGCTCGGACAGGTTGAATGGTAACCTTATCTATCAAATTCTCCGCACTTGGAGCCGTCTCCGAAGTATCATTCCATTCATCTAAAATCACTCCATCTAACATCGCGTGCTCACGAACGATAGCGGGACTATCCCCTAACTCTTCTTCTGTATAGATCCGATTCGTCGTCCGCACAAATGGCAGACGATGATTGCTTTCAAACGCTTTGAATTCACCATTTTGTGCAACTTCTTCGAAACCGTACGGAATCGGATTCCCCTTATCTGAACGGATTGCATAGACTCCGTTCAATAAGCTATAAAGATTTGCACGTCCGCCGAATCCAGCATAGCGGCTGACACTTTCCCTTCCCATATCGATGGATAGGTCATCTAAGTAAAAATGCAGCAAGTGCTGATTTAATATACTCGAGTAAATGCTAGTCCCTAAAAAATTCTGGACAATCGGGGTATTATTACGTGTCCCGATCATCCATTCAATTCGGGCAAGCGGATCCTCTTCACCTTCCGTCAACTGCTGAACCAGTTCTCGTGATGCGCTCCCATTGTAGGCATCGCTTGTGAAAAAGGACTGCGGAATCCCTTGTCCTTGAACTTGCTCCACTTGAGGGTGATTGCCTGTCAACTTTTCTTCTTGGTATAAATTCACCGTGATTAGACTGAAAGCGATTATTCCCGTCCACAATGCAATATTCCAATGTTTGAATTGGCGTACGGCAGCTAAAATCACTAATGCGCAAGTAATTAGCGCCATCACAACTAAACTATCGGCATAGAGACTCGGCTTTCCTTCCAACTCCATAGTGGAAAAAAGAATGTAAACGGCGATAGTACCAACTGCCGCAATCCCTGCATGCTTCAGCTGGATTTCCCTCCAATTTTGCAGTGTAACTGCCACTAGTCCCCCTGCAGCTAACATAAGCATATGCTCCCAACGGAATTGCGGCGCTGAAAATCCGTTAAAGACACTTCCCACTGCAGGAGACGCATGCAACACGGCTAACATAACGGTCATAATTGCAAATAACCGATATCCTCGCTGCTTATACAACGGATATAGGAATAGGCAGATGACGGCAAATGCAGGTAAAACGACCATCTTACCGTCGGATAGAATGTTTTCCGTCATCTCAAAAAGAGGGATTTCTCCTTCAAACGGTGGTCTGAAGTTATTCAAATACCCATAAACTGCCGGGACAAAAAATGGGCTGCTTATTGCAGCACCAAGCAAGCCGCCCATAAGAAACTGACCGATTTGCTGCCTTTTGTTCCCTTCGTTCTTGGTCAATGGGATGAACCAGCGAAAAACTATGTAGATGAATGCCAGAAGGAAGTTAATATAGGCAAAATAGAAATTATCCACCATACTGAGCACCACCGCTGCGATAAACCATCCAGGTTTTCCGTATCGCATGATTCGCTCTGCCCCGATGAGCAATAATGGCAAAAATAACATGGCATCTGCAAAAAATTCCCAATACGTCACATGCCGGAAATACAGAATACTAATCCCATAAATGACGGCCGCGATATAGGAGAACTGCGTTTTCAAGCCAATTATACGGAAGAAAACCGTAGTGATGAGCAAAATCACTGTCAAACGGATCATACTGACAAACACAGTAACATCCGCCCAATATTGAAGTTCAGGTGATGACAGTATGCCCATCCATTCCAAAATCATCGTGATCGCCGCAGTTGCCAGAAAAACAAGTGACGTAGAAAAATAATAACCAAGCTGAGAAAACGTTCCTCCCCCTAAACCGAATCGTTCCGAGTAAAAGAAATTCCCTTCAAGCATCGATTCATATAGGAAGTGTTTGAAGGGGATCATTTGTGATAACCCATCATTCGGACCTACCACATAACGCCCTTGCATCCATTCCGATAGCATGAACCCATGTGCAGCTGCAGCGGTTAGTGCGCTCACTAGAATGAGCCCGATCCAACTCTTTTTCGTCATCATGCCGCTTTCAGCACCTTTCCAGTCACAACAAATGTAACAGGTACTGTAACAATTAATGCCGCAAGCGGCGCAATACTACTGTTCACATGCAACCCATCCACTAGTATATATAGCAATACGGCAGTCACTGCAATGTTGACAAGTTGCGTCAATGGATACATCAAGAACTTTTTTAACGTCGGTTTCACTTTGTATGTCACATAACTATTCAAAAAAAATGAAATGATCATGCTCAAGATAACTGCACTGAAATGCGAGATCATATAAGCCAGACCAAGCCCTTTCAGTCCAGCCAAGTAAAACCCGTAGTAAGTTGCTGTATTAATAACGCCAACGATGGCGAATGTTATGAATTCACGAACTTCGAATTTTGGCATGAGTGACTGGTTTTCCTTTCACCGCAGCACTCGTCCGTCGAACAAGATAATGCGGTCGTTTTTTCGTTTCATTATAAATCCGCCCAACGTATTCCCCTATGATACCAAGAGATAACAACTGGACACCTCCGAGAAATAGGACGGCTGAAATGATTGTAAAATATCCTGGAACGTCTACACCATTTCGAATAATCCCGACCAATGATATCGCTATATACGAAATTGCTAGAAACAGACTGAATAATCCTGCATAAAAACAAAGACGCAACGGCTTCGTATTGAACGACACGATGCCATCGACCGCATAATTTAACAGTTGTTTAAAAGACCACTTCGTCTCGCCGTGCTGTCGTGTCACATTTTCATAACTAATCGTCTTCTGTTCCAGCCCAATCCAAGAATACAGCCCTTTGGAAAAACGATTTCCTTCACTGAGCTGCAACAAAGAATCGACTGCGCGACGGCTTAGCAATCGGAAATCCCCTTCACCATCATGTAACTCGACGTCGATCGTTTTGTTCACTCCCCAATAATAAGCACGCGACAGTAAGGATCGAATGGGAGAATCCCCTTTCCGATTCCGTTTCGCTATGACCTGATCATACCCCTCTTCATATCCCCGGATCAGTTGGGGGATCAATTCCGGGGGATGCTGCAAATCGGCATCCATCAGGATCACTGCATCCCCTTTTGCATATTCAAGACCTGCTAAAATGGCAGCCTCCTTCCCGAAGTTACGGGTAAAAGATATATATTCAACCTCTGGATAATCAATAATTGCATCACGGATTTCATCCATTGTTTTATCGTCACTTCCATCATCAACAAATAACACTTCATAAGGGTATCCACCCAACGCCATTGTCTCACTCAATGCTTTCATCATAGTATGGATATTACCTTCTTCGTTGTAGGAAGGGATTACAAATGAAATGAACAATTGTTTCATTCCGAGCACCTGCTTTCTGAATTTGTGCCAACGACTCTTTTTTCCATACCCGTTTTCTATGGAAATATCACTTTTCATGTACGAGAGATAAATTTCGGAATGATTAGAAATTTCAAACCGGAGTGATCGGATAACTGGAAGCAATCGTTTCTCCATCTCCTTCTTGAATTTTCAACGTGTTCTGCGAATTCCCCCTCTTATTGCAACCATTACACATTCAGCGCATACTTATCTATGTTCATTTTAGAAGACAGGAGTTTTACATATGATTTCAACTAATGACCTAATTTCACAAGACCCTTGGGAAGCTTATTTAGACGTGGATACCCACGGACGCCAAGTTCTTTCCAGCATTGAATTTACGACGACCTACTTATGCAATATGCGCTGTGAACACTGTGCGGTTGGCTATATGCTTCAACCAAAAGATCCCGATGCGCTTCCGATAGAGTTGCTGATCCAGCGACTCGAGGAAATTCCCTATTTACGCACCATCAGTTTAACAGGTGGTGAGCCGATGTTTTCTAAACGGTCGGTGGAACAATACGTCCTGCCTCTCCTTAAATATGCACATGAGCGCGGTATTCGTACCCAGATGAATTCCAACTTGACGATGCCTCTTGAGCGTTATGAAATGATTGCTCCATATCTCGATGTTCTTCATATTTCGCATAACTGGGGAACTGTTGAAGATTTCGCTGAGGGGGGATTCGCAAATATGGAACGCGTCCCTTCTTTTGAACGTCGCGCAGACCAATTCAAACGGATGATTGAAAACAGCCGTGCATTGGCAGACTTAGGGGTAATGGTATCTGCGGAAACGATGTTGAATCGTAGAACGCTCCCTCATTTACAAAAAATCCATGAGCAAGTTGTCCACGAAATGAAGTGTGCACGCCACGAAATCCACCCGATGTATCCAAGCGACTTCGCTTCAACGCTAGAAGTCCTTTCGTTGGAGGAAACCCGTTCGGCGATACAAGAAATCCTTCAATTCCGGGATACATCCACTTGGATGCTGTTTGGAACGCTGCCTTTCTATTCTTGTAGCTCGAATGGTGCAGATCAGGAACTGCTGGCTAAGCTTCAGGCAAGCCCTAATGTCTCCGTCCGAAATGATCCAGATGGTCGTTCCCGCTTGAACGTTAATATTTTCACTGGAGATGTCATTGTGACTGACTTTGGCGATGTGCCGCCACTTGGGAATATTCAACATGGCAACCTTCCGGACATGTATGATGCGTGGCAACAGCATCCGCTTGCGAAATCTGTCAGCTGTCATTGCCCTGCTGTCCGTTGTCTCGGGCCGAATTTACTTGTCAAGAATGCTTACTATGAGGACGTAGACTTTACAACCAGGAAATCCGTAATGGTATAATAGTCTCTATCAACTAAAACAAGGGGATGAAACGTTTATGTATACAAAAGTTTTTTTAGCAACTGCCTTTACAAGTAAGTCACCGAAAGAGGTGGATGTATTGAAAGACTGCCTGTTCTGTATTGACGGGGAGGGGTTGATCGAACGCATCGTACACCCTGAGCACGCAGATTACGAAAAAGTCCTCGATGAATATATACATACAGATGTGTTCCAGAAGATTGAGGCAGGTTCCTATTTGCTTCCTGGTTTCGTCGACTTGCACGTTCATGCTTCTCAGTGGGCCCAAGCAGGAACAGCACTCGATATCCCACTCCATGATTGGTTAAGTACGTATACATTCCCTTCTGAAGCAAAATTTGCAGATCTCGATTATGCGAAAACAGTTTACGAAGACGTGGTCAGTACACTTCTCGCAAATGGCACCACTACTGCACTTTACTTTGCGACAGTTCACAAAGATGCGAGTGTTTTGCTCGCTGACATTTGTGCTAAGCGAGGTCAACGCGGTCTAGTCGGCAAAGTCGTCATGGATCTCGTTCAAGAATGTCCTGATTATTACCGCGATGCGGATACCCAGACTGCTTTGCAAGATACCGAGGAATTCATCCTCCAAGTGAAGGAGATTGCCAAGACTACGAAACAAGGGGTCTATCCCGTTGTCACTCCAAGGTTCATTCCTACATGTACGGAAGAAGTGCTAGCAGGTCTTGGCGCGCTTGCAGCTAAGTATGATACACACATCCAGTCCCATTGCAGTGAAAGCGATTGGGCTCATCAGCACGTCCAGCAGCGGTTCGGAAAAAATGACGCACAAGCGCTCAATGATTTTGGATTACTGCAGGACAAGTCTGTCATGGCTCATTGCAACTTCCTTTCCGATGAAGATGCCAAGTTGTTCGCCGAAACCGGCAGTGCGATTGCCCATTGTCCAGTTTCAAACGCATATTTTGCAAATAGCGTGATCCCAGTTGCTCGATTTGCTGAGATGGGCGTCGATATCGGACTTGGTTCAGATCTCTCAGGTGGATTTTCTCCAAGTCTTTACGATAACTCACGTCAAGCTGTCATGTCTTCCCGCATGTTGGAAGATGGCGTAAATCCAAGTGTACCTGCTGATGAACGAGGAGTGAACGATTCCCGCATTACGATTGCAGAAGCGTTCCATATGGTAACGGCTGGTGGCGGAGCAAGTCTGAGTCTGCCGATCGGTCGTCTGGAAGAAGGTTATGCTTGGGACGTTCAGCGTGTCGATACAACCATCCCATCTTCCAGGCTTCCGATATTTGACCCGAACGAACCTTTACTCGATGTTTTGCAGAAGATCATGTATCTTGCACGTCCCGAAAACATCCGTGAAGTATGGGTCCAGGGAGAGCGGGTCCACTCCCGGAACTGAACCTATTGAACGGATCTATCCATACTAATGAATCGAATTATCGTTACACGGATATCATTTCCTAGCGATTCGTCCTTTGTTCCATATTAAGAAGGATATATGTTTAATCACAACTGTTCACTTTTAATTACATTCAGTCCGGTTTACCGGATTTTTGAAAAAGGACTGTCCAGAAGTCAGTGTACCCTGACTTCTGTGACAGTCCTTTTTCTTTTCTATACGATCAATCCTGTATTTGTATGCTGCTTTCGATGGCTAACAGGTTTTCTCGATATTGTCTCATCTCCGCTCTCGAAATCTCCCCTTTTTCAAATGCAGTCTGGATGTAATTCCTTTCAGTATGAAGGGCGAAATCTATCCATTCGTGCAAATGATGTGCGGCTTCTCTCGGTAGTCCGTAACCGCCCATTCTTTCATAATTCAATAGGAAGGCTTCGATAAGCTCAGGTGAATATTGACCTTCTTCGAGTGCTTTCAAATTCTCCGTTATGAAATGACTGTTGCTTTGCAAGAGAATCATCCGCTGTTCTTTGCGCTGTTCTGAAGTGAGCGGCGTCAAACGCATTCCTTGAAAATGTCTTTTCAGAAGTCTGCTATAGAAGGAATTAAATCCGTACTTTTTTTCTTTCGTCAGTTTATAAAGTCTCTTGTTCAACCTTCTGAGAACCGGGAACGCCAGTTGGATACGGATCCGACGCTGTTTTACTAACTCCAGTGTGTTCTCCATCTGCCATTCCAAAATGAGCTGACGCAATTTGCGCTCGCCGTTGTTCATTTCCTTTAAATTACTGAGCGAGAAAATCCGATCGTTGTACATCTTAATCACTTTACCTATCGTTCTCTTGTTCTCAGCTGTCCTATGTTTTCTTAATTCATTTTTCACTTCTCTCAACATCCCGATTTCCCACTTCGGATCATGCTGATGCGAAAACCCTTCCACTTTCGGCGCAAACAGATGCAAGGTGAAGTTAGCCAGCAGCAAGGTCGTTAAAATAACGCCCGCAGCGATGAACAATAACAGATCACGTCCCTCGAACGGGGTGCCATCGCTTAGAAACAACGGAAGCGACAACACACTGACTAATGTAATGGTTCCCCTCACTCCAGAAACTGTATAGAGTAGCGTATCCTTGATTTTTCTTTTGCTCACGTGTTCGGAATTTTTCTGGAAATTATTGAATAGGAGAATCCACATGAACCTCAATCCGAGCAATGCGATGGTTATTGCAAAAATATAGCCAAGCAACGTGATAATTTCAAGATGCTGGTCATTTAAAATCGTCTGCAAAATACTTGGAATCTGGGTTCCAAGCAACACGAAAACTAGTCCATTCAAGCTGAATGTTATGACTGACCACGTATTTTTTGACAATAAATTCAGCTGTGCAATTTCGACATTCAGCTTCTTATAGCTGAGTGAATGGACAATTCCCCCACTCACTACCGCTAAGATTCCATTGACTCCCACTTTCTCTGCAATAACAAAAATGAGGAATGGCAAGAGAACTTCCATGAGGATGAACGACGTGCTATTTTCAATCCCCAGTTCGCGAAGTCTTCTCATCAGGGCGATTTTCAGGAAACTCAACACTGCACCGAGTAAAATACCGCCGATCGAGATGATGATAAAAGTAGTACTTGCATGGAACAACGAAAATGTTCCAGTCATGAGAGCCGCCACCGCAAATTGGAAGGAAACAAGTCCAGAAGCATCGTTGATGAGAGACTCCCCTTCGAGCGTGTGCATGATCTTATGAGGTACTTTCACTTTTTCTGCAAGAGCACCGACTGCAACTGCATCTGTAGGCGCAAGTGCGGCTGCGAGGGCAAATGCGGCCGCTAATGGTAAGGTTGGCAGCAACAAGTGGATGAATCCGCCAAGCAACCCGACAGTAACAAAGACGAGCCCGATTGAAAGGGACAAAATCGATTTACGTTCTCGCCATATCGCTTTTTTGTCCACATTCACACCATCGTTGAACAATAGCGGGGCTATGAACAGTAACAAGAACAATTCCGGACTTAACTCCAATGAATGATTGGTCAATGGAATGGCTAATGCAATCCCCAAGACGATCTGAATGAGGGGAATCGCAATGGTCGGTAAAAAACGATTTAAAATATTGGAAAGAAAAACTGCGCTCAGCATGAGCAATATAACTTCAAAAATCTCCATTTCTTCACCTTCTTCTATGGTTACATCACATATATATCTGGAAGTTCTCAGTATGTTCCATACTCTATATAGTGCGTTTCTATTGAAATATTCTAAAAAAAACACATAATCCTAACTTTCACCTTGATAATTATACGTTAAACTAATCCTTTTGGACACTATAAAGCAAGAGGTACTCATGCTTTTCTCCCTTCTGAAAACATGGATGAAGGTTTATTTTTCCAATCGGAATGGTATAAATAGGTATAGAGTTCATAAGGAGTGAGTCGATGAAAGTGAATGAGGAAGCACGTACGAAGTTATTGGAAACAGTGGACGGTCTCAGTGATGAAGAGCTGAACTGGAAAGCCTCCGAAGATGAGTGGTCCGTACGTCAAGTTCTGGAGCATCTCTATTTGATGGAAGGCGGCGTGACAAAGACGATCCAGTCACAACTGACAAAAGAGGAAACTCATGAAACCGCCGGCAAACCAATCGAGCGGACAGTCGACCGATCGACTAAAGTGGACGCTCCTGACTTTGCAAAACCAGGCGATTCCTTTGCTACCGCCGCAGAATTGAAAGACAAACTGAAGGCATCCCATACCTCGCTTCAACAACTTGAAGATTCGGTTCCCACCGAACAGCTGAAGGCTAGATCCTATCCACACCCTGTCTTCGGTGACATGAGCCTGGACCAATGGATTCCGTTCGTTGGATACCATGAGTTACGGCATATTGAACAGATCGAAGAAGTAAAAGAAGCGATGATTGCTGCACACTAACTGTTGGATCGCACTATGGAACCATAGAAAGGCTGAGACGTCTCAACAACGTCTCAGCCTTTCTTCTGCATTTTTTTACTGGCGCAGCCATATCAAGTTCTGGTCTTCTGCAAAATTAGCGATATTGTAAACAACTAAGACGTTTTGAATTCCTTTCTCTTTCACAACCTGTGCCATGTTGCGATGATCATATCGCAAATCGACCATATAGATCTCTTCGAAATGATTCGCCAGAAAAGGTACTAACGCATGCGCGTATGAGTCTTTGATGATCATCAGTTTACGTCCATTTTGTACATTGGAATGGATGGTCACAGCGCGATGATTGCCGCCTAAAAAAAACGAATACTGATCACGCTTTTCAAGAAACTCCCATGCATACAGCGACTCCATTTTCGATTGTCCATCATCAATGTCGACATTATAAGATACGTTGAACTTGGGCACGTACACGTCGATTTCATCTGCAGTAATTGAAGGGTCATTTGCCTTCGCGTCATACGTCCCCCTGAAGTTCTCAGAAACAGTTTGAATGGTAAATTCATTTGATGAAAACGGCTCCATACCCATCTTCTCTATCGCTGAGCGGTAAGCTGTATACGCCCCATGTGTCGTCCAATGATGGTCCGTACGGTAATAGATCGGCTGATCTTTTTCCGCTTTTAATGCAGAGGATACATCTATCCACCCGATCTCCCCTTTCACTTGTTCTTCAACACGTTGAATCGCGGCTGTTTCACTAGCGGTTTGTGCGAATTTCGGCAACTTTTCAGGATACAATTCGATAGAGGTCGGTGCAAGAAGTCCATACACTGAAACGCCTTTCGTCTTCTCCAGAAAACGCGAGATACTCTCACTATTGGCATCGAGCTGCTCTGAAGGGGTTTCGAACTTCTCGAACAAATACCCATCTCCCCCAAAATACACGCCATTATTATCCTTCTTCAAAACCGCTTTTTGAGCAGATGCTTTAACGCTTGTCCAAAACCGTTTATGGACGAACTGATCACTCAGGTACGTTTCTACATCCTTTGAAAACTCTCCTGATATAATCTTGTCCAACGACAATTCGGGGAATTGCATCAGCGGACGATTTTCCGCCTGTGAAAACGGCTCGTCCTCCGCAAGTAGATTCATACAAGCAATTCCACCAACAAAAACGGCAAACACGCCAATCATGATCGCATTCAATCGCTTCACTTATCTTCCCCCCCTGCCTTGATCGAATTGATGAATCTATTAAAATCGGAAGTAAAGGAACGGATTAAATGCATCATCGACTAAATATGCAGTCGAACAGGTTAGAATCACGATGAAAAAGACCACCTGTAAACCTGTCTGAACCCATTCCTTTTGCATGATTTCACTACGTTCGATACACCGGTTCCACAGTTGGGTAAACAACGGAGTGGATAAAAGTGCTGCCATGCACAACAACACTGCATTCGTATAGAGGTCATACAGAAAAGCTGTGTCGTAGAGCGGGCGTCCTCCCAAACCGACCATCACTTGCGCATAGCGGATCCCTTCGCCAATATCTTCAAAGACGAACAGAACCCAGCTGAACAAGATGACGAGTAGTAAATAACCATGTTGGATAACACGCGGGAGCTTTTCCAGCCATTTGAGCAGACCTGCGCGTTCGAGTCCGATCAGTACACCGAAATACAATCCCCACAATACAAAATTCCAACTCGCTCCATGCCATAATCCCGTTAGTCCCCAGACGACGAACAAATTTCGATAGAGCACAAACTGACCTTTCCGATTCCCGCCTAGCGGAATGTAGACGTAATCCCGGAACCAGGAGCCGAGTGAAATATGCCAGCGTCTCCAAAATTCAGAAGCATTCTTCGCGATGTATGGATAATTGAAGTTTTTCGGGAAGCTGAACCCAAACATCTTTCCAAGGCCAATCGCCATGTCCGAATAACCACTGAAGTCGAAGTAAATCTGGAACGCAAATGCAATGATTCCGAGCCATGCAGCAAATACAGTGAGGTCTGAAATACCCTGACTTTCAACGCTCGCCCACAGTTGACCAATCGTATTGGCGATCAGTGCCTTCTTACCAAGTCCGATGATGAATATCCGAACGCCATCTGCAAATTGACCGAGTTGAAACGTCCGATTCATCAGTTCTTGCTCGATCATTTCGTAGCGTACGATAGGACCTGCAATCAGTTGCGGGAATAAGGAGACATAGAGCGCAAATGTCATGATATTCTTTTGAGGACGCACAGTCCCCCGATAGACATCGATCGCGTAGGACATCGTTTGGAACGTGTAAAACGAAATACCGATGGGTAACGGCAGATCCATTGGTTCGATTCCTGTACCCATAATGGAATTGATACTTTCAATGAGAAAGTCAGCGTACTTAAAAAACGATAACACCGCCAGATTCACAATAAGTGAGGAAACAAGCCCCAGTTTTGCATAGAGTGGCCGGTGTTCCCGATACCGGCCGATGATACGACCGTGTATGTAATCTGTCAGTGCAGAAAAGATCATTAGCATGATGTAGATCGGTTCGCCCCACGCATAGAAAAACAAGCTGACACCTAACAGTACGAGGTTTCTCAGTATGCGCGGACTGATGTAATAGAATATAAGTGCGAGAGGCAAAAAGAAAAATAGAAATGTCAAACTACTGAATACCAACCGCGACACACCTCCCAAACCAATTAGAAAAAGGCACAAAATGTTTTTCACACTGTGGACTAACTCCAGAAATCATGGGGCTTGCCTACAGTGTTTTTTTACAATGGATTTCACACTGAAAAGTTGATTTCCGTTCCGGGCGGACGCTTTCCGGGGGGCTTGCCCTCAGCCTCCTCGTCGCTTTGCTCCTGCGGGGTCTTCGCGCTGCGCTGATCCCCCAGGAGTCGCCGCCCTGCACTCCAATCAACTAAGTGTCCCGCAGGACCGCGATACCCACATGCAATTTCCATGACAGGTGGACGCAAGGTCCAGTTGGCGAGCTTCTTCAAATTTTGGGCAACAAAAGAAACATCGCCTGCATAGACAAATTTTTAAGTCCCCCTCGTGATTCTCCATCGCATACCATGCTTTTCCCCTGGCATCGGCAAAGACATGTTCAACCGACTCTTTGCGTTTCTCATATCATTCTTTGATGGTCTGACGCATGGATCGAATACCAAAGGTCTATTGGAGGAATGTCATTTTAATGAGTACACTGAATCTATGCTTGGTCTCACAAATAGTGAATATTGATCTTCAACCAATGGATAAATGAAGCAAAAACTAATTGTTGCATCTAATTTACGAACCAGATTGTCTTGCGGAACTACCTGTTCGATCGTAAGCATTTCCTTCACCTTATTTGATAGTTGGGAGATCCCGTTGATTTCCGCCCTGAACGGAAATCAACGGCATGTACTCCTTCATTCTCAGAGTCAACGATGCAAAAAGACAAAAAGGGTGAAAATCAAATCGATTCACACCCCTTTTGTCTACAGTCTGAAAACACAAACTGTGTCTTTTCCTTTGTTAGAAGCTATCGTTGAATGCTTTCTCGATTGCTTCCGGATTTTCATATGTCACATACAAAAGGAAGTTCCCTTTTGTGACGATTTTGTTGTCCTTCACTTTCTCATATTGGTCAAGTAAGTATTGCTCCCAAGTTTGAACTTGAGCTGCCAATTCGTTTTCAAGTGAAGCCTTCAGTTCACTGACTTGTTTTTCGTCTTTTGCTTCCAATAAGATGATTTCATCTGATTTGACACTCATGAGCGCAGCAATTACTGTCCCATTCTCAAGTGATTCTGGATTCAGTTTCATTTTCTCGATCCAAATATCCGCTGCAGAATTCTCATCTTCGGTCTCGGTTAAATCCACTTCTTGATAGACTTGACTCATTTCCTCTACACCATCAGCCTTCAAGTCTGTCGCAACTTGGTCCTTGATGTTTGAAATGATATCTGTAAATTCCACTTCAGTGGCCTCGTCATTATTCGATTCATCTGCATTCTGATTGCCGCAAGCCGCCATCAGGACTGCCATGAATACTACTAAGATTCCCGCTAACTTCTTCATAAAATCCCCTCACTTCACTAAATGTGTGTTTCCATTAGGAGTAGTCGGATGACCTTCTAAAAAGTTTCATGTTCGTTCAAGAAAGCGAAAACATGAGAGAAATGTCCCAACCAACGCAATCTAGACACGGCCTCGTCAAACACCATAATTATAATCAGTTATCAAGCGTAGATAAGCGAGCAAAGATCTTGTTCAATATAGTTTTGTCGAGATGTTTGCAGAAATTTGGGTGCGGATCTCTTCCGCTCTTTCTACATTCCCGACTGCCAATCCTGTGCAGAGGACATCGATTAAAAACAATTGAGCGATTTTCGATACTAATGACCCGCTGTCCAGTGGGTTTTCTTTCGCTGCACCGAGGAGTATATGATCTGCATATTGGCTTAATGGTGACTTCAAATAGTTCGTCAACACAATGATTGTGGCACCTTTTTCTTTTGCGATTTTCACTGAATCAACGATATCCTTTGTACCACCCGATATGCTAATTGCGATAACGACACTGTCTGCGTCGAGCGAAGAAGCCAGCATCACCTGAAAATGCGGATCGATGACAGCTGTCGCTTGCCGGCCGATCCTCATCAACCTGCTTTGCATATCGAGTCCTGCAATCCCCGATGACCCGACGCCAAAGATGACAATATTGTCTTTCTGTTTCAACACATCTATCGTACGTTGCAATTCCTTTTCATCCACTATCCCTGCGGAGTCTTCTACAGCCCTTACCATGTTCGTCCGGATTTTATCCAGATAGGTGCCGTGCTCAGCTACAGTTGCATCCGTCGCAAGCTCTTGGGCGTAGGAATACTTAAAGTCTTGAAATCCTTTAAACCCGAGCTTCCTGAAAAAACGTAGCACTGTCGCTTCTGCTGCACCACTGGCCTCACACAATTCTGTAAGAGATAAATAGATGACGTGAGCCTCATTCGCAGTTAAATATGTGTAAATCTTATGCTCGGACTTCGTAAACTCAGGTTTGTATTGCTCCATGAGCACAGACGGCTTCATGCCTTTCAGCGGTCCCGTTTGCATATCAGATGTTCTCCTTTCCCTTAGTCGTCCTGGACAGGGTTGTTGTTTAAAAAGTGGCGTACTGCTCCCAACAGATTCGCATCATTCCCTCTTTCCGCCAGTACTACAGTCAACTCTTTTTTGTGGTTCGGCATGAGCTTCGATTCGAGAGACGTTTGAATCGCTTCTTGCAATAATTCCCCTTGCGCTGAAATTCCTCCACCAATCACTACCACTGAAGGATTTAAAATCAGGACGAGTGAGGCTAATCCTGTTGTCAAATCGTCCATCCATTTTTCAAATATAACAATCGCTTCGTCATTTCCAGATCGGATCATGTCAAAAAATGCAGGCAGCTCCACCTCACCAAACTGTTGCTGAACAGCAGCAGCTAACGCAGCACTGGATGCATATCGCTCATAACACCCTGCTTGTGTACATGTACACATTTTCCCTCCAGGATGCAAAATCATATGTCCGATTTCACCTCCGGAAAATGTAGCCCCTCTATATAACCTTCCGTTGATGAACAACGCACCACCGATCCCTGTTCCGAGTGTTACGGTCAAAAAGTCTTTGACGTTGCGAGCGGCGCCTACCCATTGCTCACCTAGTGCTGTACAGTTCACGTCGTTATCCATCGTAGCCGGCACATTGAATTTTGTCGTCACTTGCTCACACACATTCATCCCTGAATAGCCAGGAATCGTGTCCGTTGCATAGATAATCGATCCATTCTCTGCATCTACTTGCCCCGCTGAACTAATCGCCACTCCATCCAGTTTTTCTACTGTTTGCATCTCTTCGCAAATCATCAGGATTTTTTCCATCAGATGCGAACCGCCCTTCTCGGCTTCTGTTGGATACGCTTTCGGGTTCGTCAACTCACCATACTCATTTGAAATTGCTGTTTTTATCGATGTGCCGCCAATATCGATCGCTCCAATGTGCATACCAATTCCCCTCTCCACCTATTCCATTTACTATATCATTTCAAAAGGAAGAGGACAGCACCTAACATACGGCGCTGTCCTCCCTTTCTCTCCTTATTAGCCTTTTGGCTGATCGTAATACGTAAGATGTGCCGAAGCGTCTTCCGCCTTACTCTTGCCTTTGAACAGCAAGCTGAACAAGTAACCGAATACGAGTGATGAGACAAGGTTAATAAGCGAATACGCCCATAACGTCGTGTCTGTGAAATAAGAGACATAGATGGCGATCATGGTCGTGACAATGAACCCTGCAATGGCGCCTTTTGTGTTCGCGCGTTTTGTGAGGACACCAAGTGTGAATGTACCACCGATAATACCGAGTACAAGACCCATCAAACCGTTGAACCATTCATATGCAGAACTTACGTTGGAATATGCGAGAACGATTGCAAAGACGATCGACAGGACTCCAACAACGATACTGACGATTTTAGCGATTTGCGTTCCTTTTTCATCGGACATATCGGGACGCAGAACCTTTTGGATATCCAACGTCCAACTGGTCGCGACACTGTTCAAACCTGTAGAGAGCGTCGATTGACCTGCCGCAAAGAGTCCAGCGATGAGTAATCCTGAAATCCCTGCAGGTAACTCCGTGACGATGAAATTCGCAAAGATAAGATCTTTAGCACCATCCGGCATAGCGCCGCCTGCCTGCTTATAAAACACGTACAATGACGTACCGATAAAGAAGAACAACGTTGCGGTACCAAGAGAGAGCACACCATTCAGGATGGTCATTTTGTTCATCTGCTTCAAATCCGTCGTAGTCAAATAGCGTTGGACCATGTCTTGACTGGAAATATACGAGAATAATGTAGATAATCCTGCTCCAAGGAAGATGATGAACAAGCTATCATTGAAAATATTCGGGTCGAAAATGACAGCTTCACTAAAGAATTTGTTATCTTGGACACCGACTTTCATAATTTCCGGAAGACCGCCTTTAATGGAAAGAACAAGCACGACAAGAGCAAAAACCCCTCCTCCGATCAGCACAATTCCTTGGATGAAGTCTGTCCACAGTACGGACTTGATCCCGCCAATTGACGAGTAGATGGTTGCGATGACACCCATGAATAGGATGATCATGACAGTATGGATACCAGTCACCGCGGACAACGCAAGCGCTGGCAAGTACATGATAATCGACATCCGCCCGACTTGGTAGATGATGAAAAGAGAACTTCCCATAATCCGTAAACCTTTGCCAAACCGTCTTTCCAAATATTCATAAGCGGTATCGATGTTAAGATTGCGATACACCGGCAAGAAGAAGTAGATTGCTACCGGTACAGCGATGAACAATCCAATTTGTCCTGCCCAGAGCTGCCAGTTTCCTAGATACGAGTTTCCTGCAAGTGATAAGAACGAAATCGGAGAGAGCAACGTCGCAAAAAGACTGACGGATGTCACCCACCACGGGATACTGCCATCTCCTTTAAAGAACTCTTTCCCTTTCATTTCCTTCTTAGCAACCGCGATTCCGATATATAAAATGAAGAGCAAATAAGCAATTAGAATTACATAATCGATTACAGCAAACTTTCCGTCCATCCCTTTTCCCCCTATCATCTCTTGTTCAGCAGTAAGCGCTTACTTATATAATAGAAGACTTTCGAAAAAGTCTTCTATTCATCACTTGCTCAAAAACTTCGCTGCGAGTTCTTGTGCCACTTTCACTTTGTCTGCCGATAGCTGTTTCATTGGCTTGCGGCAAACTCCCGCTTCCACGCCTTGTGTTTTCAACATCTCTTTAATCGTCTGATAAAGGCCGTTAGCAAGAATTCCTGAAATCAAATCATTCGTCACTTTTTGGAGTTCACGTGCTTCTTCAATTTTGCCTTCTTGAGCAAGTTGGAAAATAGAGCGTGCTCGTGCACCGTTGACGTTGAACGTACTGCCGATTGCACCGTCCACATTTAAAACAGCTGCAGATAACAACATTTCGTCAAATCCTGAATAGATCAGTTTCTCTGGATACGCATGACGTAAACGCTCGAGCAGATAGAAATCAGGTGCTGTGAATTTTACGCCGATGATCTTCTCATTTTCAAACAACTCACCAAATTGTTCCAGACTCATGTTGACACCTGTTAAAGCAGGAATCGAATAGATGATCATCGTGTTATCGACACTATTAATAATCGTGTTGTAGTAGTCTTTAATCTCTTCGAAATCGAACTTATAGTAGAACGGTGTGACGGCAGATAGAGAATCATACCCTAGATCTGTTGCGAATTGAGCGAGTTCGACAGCTTCATCGATGTTCAGTGAACCGACTTGAGCGATCAGTTTCACTTGGTCCCCTGCTTCGTCTTTGACAATTTCAAAGATCCGCTTTTTGTTTTCAGTTGAGATCAGGAAGTTCTCTCCTGTGCTTCCGTTGACATATAGACCGTCTACTTTAGAAACATCGATATTGTGACGAACTAACTGGCGTAATCCTTTTTCATGAATGTTACCCTGCTCGTCAAATGCACACATTAGTGCTGTAAAAATACCTTTCATTCTAATCCGCTCCTCTTTTTGGGATATTTGTTGGGAATCTCTTATTTGTTTTGAATGGCAGCTGCAAATTTTTCAGTGATTTTCATAGGACGTGTAATGGCGCTTCCTACGACAACTGCATGAGCACCGAGTTCAATTGCCAATCTCGCTTTTTCAGGAGTATCAAAGTTTCCTTCGGCGATGACCGGCACGTTCACTTTCTCAACGAGTTGCTTCACAAGTGCTAACGGGTTCACGTCTTGTGAATAAGGTGTGTAACCTGCTAATGTCGGAGCGACAATATCTGCTCCCGCTTCAACTGCAAGGATGCCTTCTTCCAAAGTCGACACATCTGCCATGAATAGTTGCTCAGGAAATGCTTGTTTTGCTTGGCTGAGAAGTTGTGGAAACGTTTGGTTTCCAGGTCTCATCCGATTCGTCCCGTCGAGTGCGATGATGTCGACGCCTTCTTCAGCCAAGGCAGAGATTTCTGTGAACGTTGGGGTGATGAATACCGCCTCGTCCGGAAAGTCCTTCTTAATAATCCCGATGATAGGGAGATCGACTTCTTGTTTAATGGCTTGGATATCTTCTACGGAATTTGCACGGATGCCAACCGCTCCGCCTTGTTTTGCGGCAAGCGCCATTTTACTCATGATGAATGAGCTGTGCAACGGCTCATCCTCCAATGCCTGGCAAGAGACAATGAGGGAATGTTGTAATCGGTTTAGTAAATCTAGGCTGTTCATGGATAGTCTCCTTGCTGATTGACGTTAAACGAGAATTTGACCAGTATCTTTTTTACCGCTAAGTAGAAAGCGTTTTCAATCTATTGGCACTATATCATTCATGAAAGTTAACTGTCAAACATTTTTATTTAATGATTAACAATCCGTCATTATGATAACGTTGGGACTGTCAGACTGCTTTTTTCGTACAAAAAAAGAGGCTGGTTTTGCCCCAGCCTCATCATTTTTAGCCAATTGACCAAATAATCGTTGAAAATCAGTTTCCCATCTGTTCTTCTTCGTCATGGGTATGTAAATTGGTTGCAATATAGGTTTTTCCCCATTCATACATCGCATCTAAAATCGGCATGAGCGTTCTTCCTTGTTCAGTTAGAGAGTACTCCACTTTTGGAGGAACGACTGGATAGACTTCGCGATGGACGATTAAATGCTCTTCAAGTTCGCGCAATTGGTTGACGAGCATACGTTGCGTAATTCCAGGCATCAGAGTCTTTAATTCACCAAATCGCTTTGTTCCTTCTTTTCCTAAATGCCAGAGGACTAACATTTTCCATTTCCCCCCGATAATCGATAGCGTTAATTCCTTCTCACAATTAAAAGATTTCTCACCTAAATTTGGCACGTTATCCCTCCTGAAGCTTATAATCACCTATAGTATACTTTTTAGCACTATGTATACGTTAATATGGTAGTTTGAATTGCAATTCGTACACATTATAATGGGACTATCCCCATTCGTAAATCTTCTCGTTCGTCATCATAATTTATGGAAACGACAGGGTTTCATACTACAAAACAGAGGTGAAATGATGGTTAGAATCGGTTTAGTCGGCACGAACTGGATTACAGAACGATTGTTGGATAGCGCGGCCCACGTGGATAACCTCAGCGTTGCTGCTGTTTACTCAAGAACAAGTGCACGCGCAGAGGAGTTTGCTAGTAAACATGGAATTCCACATCAGTTTACAACTATCGAGGAAATGGCTGCTAGCGACAAAATTGACGCGGTGTATATTGCTACGCCGAACTCTTTTCATGCACCACAAGCCATTCTTTTCTTACAAAATGGTAAACACGTATTATGTGAGAAACCGCTCGCAGCCAATTCAAATGAAGTTCAACGTATGTTTGAAACTGCAAAGAAGCATAACGTTCTTTTAATGGAGGCTATGAAATCTACCCTCCTTCCAAATTTCAAAGTGATCCAAGATAACATTCACAAACTGGGACCCATTCGAAAATACTTTGCAAGCTTCTGTCAATATTCTTCACGATATGATCAATATAAAGAAGGAACCGTCTTAAATGCGTTCAATCCAAAATTTGCGAATGGTGCATTGATGGACCTCGGCGTCTATTGTTTATACCCTTTGATTGCTCTGTTCGGAGAACCCCTTGAGGTAAAAGCCACGGGCACACTCCTAGAATCCGGTGTAGATAGTTCGGGAAGTGTTACATTGAAATATGAAGAAAAAGATGCGGTGTTGATGTACTCTAAAGTTTCAAATTCCGCATTGCCATGGGAAATCCAAGGGGAAAAGGGTACGATGTTGATAACGAAAGTGTCATCTCCTGAACATGTTGAAATCCATTATCACGATGGTAGGATCGAATCGCTTACCGTTGAAATGCCTTATCCATCGATGTACTACGAAATTCGAGAGTTTGTAGATTTGATCGAACAAGGCAAAAACGAATCGGACGTGAACACCTATTTCAATTCGTTTACGACCATGAAAGTGGCAGACGCCATCCGGAAAAATATCGGATTGGAATTCCCAAGTGATCTACATTAACAAAAACAAGGCTTGGACTAACTGTTCGCAGAGTCCAAGCCTTGTCGTATGATTACGGACATTTATTTAATTGTTGAAGCGGGTTCCAATATAAACTTCTCAAGCGTATGGAGTACACCTTCATCATTGTTGGTCTTAGTGATATAATCAGCGACACTTTTCAATGCCTCAACTCCATTTCCCATTGCTACACCTAAACCGGCTGTCGTAATGAGTTCAAAATCATTATGGTTATCGCCTATTCCAATTATTTCAGACTGCTGGATTCCAAGTTGTTTTGCTAAGTAAAGTAACGCAGTCCCTTTATTCGCTTCAGGGTCCGTGACTTCCAAGTAATTCGGTTTGGATTTCGCAATATGTGCTTCCGAACCGAATTCTCGGTGTAACTCGATTTGCAAGCCTTCCAAATACATTGGTTCTCCAATGAACAACACTTTTGTGAATCCCCTGTCCGTAAGGCTGCTTAAATCGTCCACGACAGTATAGGACACGTTGCTTTCCCTTGCATAGTTCTGAATCTCTTCATTGTCTTCATCTACATAGACAATATCGTCTTGGTACACTTGAATGTGCACCTGATGCTTTTCTGAAAACTCAATGAGCCGTTCTGAGATCTTTTTAGAGACTGGTCGTTCGAACCAAATCTTTTTCTCATCTACGTCTTTGATGACTGCCCCTTGGTACGTGATGAGCGGGACATTCAAGTTCAGCTGTTGGGCAAACTTTTTTGCAGAAGGAAACATGCGCCCCGTCGCGAGTGTTACTATTACGCCGCTTTCAACTACCTGACGTATCGCAGTGATTGTATGAGGCGTAATCTCCAATTGATCCGTCAATAGTGTTCCATCGAGGTCGATCGCTACTAATTTATACATAAAACTTCTCCTTTACCACTTAACGAATTCCTAAAATCTCCAAATTCTTCATTGAAGACCTTCAAACAATAACACCCTTGCTGGAGATGCGTCCGTACCTACTAACTTAAGAGGAGCTGCAACCATGAAGTAGTCCCCTTGTTCCACTTCTTTCAACCGAAGTCCTTCAATGATAATGATGTCACTTGCAAATAACGTTTTGTGAGTCGGATGTCCTTCTTGGCTTCTTTCAATTCCAAGCGCATCGATTCCGATTCCGCGTATGCCAATTTCAGCGAGATACTCCGCACCATCAGCCGCCAAGTAAACGAAGTCAAAATCAAATTGTTCTTCAAAAGAGTTCTTTGTCTTCAATAAAACAAAATCGTTCTTCTCAAGGTTGAATCCTTCCAAGTCTGCTTTTGTAACTCCGGACCCGACAGTTGTTACATCGATCACTTTACATGGTCCGACAAGATTGGTTAGCGGAAGCGTCTCAAAGGTATCACCTTCTACAACCATATGAAGCGGTGCATCAATGTGAGTACCCGTGTGCACATCCAATTCCAAGCGCGTTTCTGTAACGTAGCCATTGGTCACCCGTTTCAATTCAGGCTGCTTTTCCGGCTTGTTTTTATAGACCGTCATTCCCTCATAAATTGAACTCGTTACATCATACATTTTCATCATTAACGACCACCCATTCATTATTAGATTCTATACAAACTATACCGTCTCCCTTGCACATTCGCCATCTACCTGTTTTAAGGAACCCCATTTTCAGATGAAAAAGCCTGAGTCACCATAGTAATCAGGCTCAGGCTGTTCAACACTTCTATTCTAAATTCGCGTGACGACCGTACATAATATCAGAGTGCGAGTCACTTTTCTCCATCACACACAAAATGAGACCATCGTAGAACAAGAGTAGCGCTTGTTCAAACAGTGAGCCCATTGGCTGAATGGATATTCCACTTGCGCTATGTGCTTTCGATTGAGCAGGAATTTCGATTGTATGATCCGCCAACTTTCCTATTGTTGAGGACGGATTGGTTGTAACAGCTGCAATCGTTGCGCCGATGCTTTTAGCTTTCTCTGTCATCGCAACCAAGCTACCCGTTTCGCCCGATCCAGTGCCTACAATGAAGAGATCCTCGGCTTCCAAGTTAGGAGTTACGGTTTCGCCTACAACGTATGCTTCAAGGCCGATATGCATCATACGCATCACAAATGCTTTGGCCATAAAACCAGAACGTCCTCCACCTGCTACGAAAATCTTATTCGCGTGAAGAATGGTGTCGGCTAAGTTTTCAGTGTCTCCGTCATTCATAAGTGAGAGGGTACGTTTCAGTTCATCCAGTATTTCCTGTGTGTAGGCAGTTGCGTTCATATTATACGAACGCGCCTTGTTCGATCATCTGTTTGATTTGTTGCGCTGCTGCTTTCTTATCTTCTTTGCCAGTGATTCCGCCACCTACAATAATGAGATCCGGTTGAGCTTGGATCACTTGTGGAAGTGTTTCTAGCTTAATCCCACCGGCGATTGCCGTTTTTGCATTTTTTACAACGCTCTTTATCGTACGGAGGTCTTCAAATGAATCTTTTCCTTCCGCTTGGAGATCATACCCTGTGTGGACACAAATGTAATCTGCACCCAACTGATCGAGCTCTGCAGCACGTGTTTTAATATCTTTGACTGCAATCATATCAACCAAAATCTGCTTACCAAGTTTTTTAGCTTCTTCGACAGCGCCGCGAATGGACGAATCTTCTGCTTGAGCAAGAATGGTTACGATATCCGCTCCAGCTTCAGAAGCATTCCCAACTTCATATCCTGCTGCGTCCATGATTTTCACATCTGCGAGAACTTCCAAATCAGGAAAGGCCGCTTTGACTTCTTTCACTGCAGCGAGTCCTTCTTTGTTGATAACTGGAGTTCCGATTTCTACGATATCGATAAATTCTCCAACTTCTTTAACGACTTGGATTGCTCCCGGGATGTCGACAAGATCCAATGCTAATTGTAATTTCATATATTTGTTCTCCTTTTATATGTTTTTTCAGTGCTCACTCAGTGTAAATCTATAGTTATCCTTTGAGAAGTACGCACTTTAAAATCACATACTGACAAGGAGTATACTGTCTGAATGGATTTATATAGAAGGATTCCTTTCCACTTCATAAAAGAGAAGACAGTTTGCATATGAATTTTAAAACTAAGATTATCGTCATTTTCCAAAAGTAACTATACTGCAAATCCATGAAAAACCTTTAAATGATGAACGCTTACTTCTGTTCTGAGTATTCGTCATTCTTCACAGTATACTTTTTTGAACTATTTGTTTTAAAACTGCGTACTTACATTTCTCACGCGGTACTCTTATACTAAGTACTGGTGTATTTTTAAATACCGGGATTACTATTCACCCATTGGAGGGGAAACCTATGCAATTCAATAATTTCTCTTCACAAACTGAAGAGCACAGCGAACGAAATGCGCAAGGGATGACAGTTGTTTTGTTTGGCGCTACAGGTGATTTGGCCAAGCGAAAGTTATTTCCTGCATTATATAATTTGTATGTCGAGAACAAAATGCCAAAAGCTTTTTCAGTTATTGGACTGGGACGTACCCCATACACCGATGATGTTTTTCAGACAAAGGTGGAACAATCACTACGGACATACTCAAGAGGGAACGTTGAAGACGAAGGGTTACAACCATTTCTAAACTCCTTCAGATACTGTACATTCGACGCAACAGAGATAACGTCTTATAAAAAGTTGAACGAACTCATCGGACAACGGGAACGTGAATTGGCTATCCCTGAAAACCGCTTATTCTACTTGTCCGTTGCTCCAAGTCTGATCGATGTCATTACCTCTAATCTCAATACAAGTGGCATCATTCAAACCTCTGGATGGAAACGGCTTATTGTAGAAAAACCTTTCGGAAGTGATTTAGCATCTGCCCGCGATTTAAACGAAAAGTTACGGACCGCGTTCCATGAAGACGAAATCTATAGAATCGATCATTACCTCGGGAAGCCGATGGTCCAAAATCTGGAGACGTTGATCCTCGTCAATCCTGTATTGGATTCGTTATTCAATCACAAACTGATAGCGAATGTGCAGATTACTGCCAGCGAAACGGTTGGCGTCGAAACTCGTGCTCCTTATTACGACAAGGCGGGCGCAATTCGCGACATGGTGCAAAACCATATGCTCCAACTCGTCATGATGACCGCACTCCATCTGCCTAAAAAGGCTCAACCTGAGGAAATCCGTACAAAAAAAGTGGAAATCATGGAAGCCTTGCGTCCGATTCATGAGGAAAACTTACAAACCGACCTGATTCGTGCACAATACGATAAGGGGGAGATCTTCGGCATCGACGTTCCTGCTTATCGCGAAGAACCGGGTGTCCCGAACTCATCCATGAATGATACGTATATCGCTGCCCGCTTATTTATCGACAACGAGTTTTGGAAAGGGATTCCTTTCTATATACGGACCGGTAAACGGTTGGATAAAAAATCGACACGCATCGTCTTTGAATTCAAGGAACGTCCGACGCTAATGGAAGACTATCATCCTGAAGGACTGGCTCCGAATCTGTTGATCCTTGAAATCAGTCCGAATGAAAGCATTTCGTTACAGGTGAACATGAAAGACCCTTCTACAAATCGTTTCCAACCGTCCACAATCACGTTCACTACAAATTCAAGCAATCAGCCAGAAGCTTACGAACTTCTACTGCATGACGCCATGCTCGGCAATGCAACCTTCTTTGCCAATTGGAAAGAAGTCGAGTTGTCTTGGCAATGGATTCAGCCATTACTGGAAGCGTTCGAAGAAAATCGTTTACCGTTAGTCTCGTATGCCGCCGGCTCAACGGGACCGAAAGAAGCAAAACAGTTACTTGCAAAAGATCACGTCAACTGGTGGTAATGAGACCGCCTTTCACATAAAAGGAGATACAGCACATGTCAGTTACATTTGAATATACAAACGCAATGTCGTTCATGAAAAGTACGGAGATGGATAATTTCAGTGAATTTGTAAAGCAGGCACATAACCAAATCCACGGCCAGCGTGGTCCTGGATCGGATTATCTTGGATGGGTGAATTGGCCGATCGAGTATGATAGAGAAGAGTTCGAACGAGTGAAATCGGCTGCTTCCAGGATTCAACACCAATCGGATGCACTGATTGTCATCGGGATCGGCGGTTCGTATCTTGGCTCCAAGGCTGCGATCGAAGCCCTTTCGCATACATTCCATAACCAAATGGCGGGCAATACTGAAGTGTATTTCGCAGGACAGAATATCAGCTCCATCTATATCGAACACCTTCTGCAAGTATTAGAAGGAAAGGATATTTCCATCAATGTCATTTCTAAATCAGGGACAACGACTGAACCTGCATTGGCTTTCCGGATTTTCCGTGAATTCATGGAGAAAAAATACGGGGAGGAAGAAGCACGCAAAAGAATTTACGTGACGACGGACAAAACAGATGGCGCGCTTCGCAAGCTCGCGACCGAGGAAGGATATGAGACCTTCGTCATTCCTGAAGATATCGGAGGACGTTACTCAGTACTTACACCCGTAGGCTTACTTCCAATCGCTGTTGCAGGTCTTGATATTGACCAGATGATGGCGGGTGCTAAAGCCGCTTACTATGAGTATAATAATCCTGATCTTGCGACAAACGGGAGCTATCAATACGCTGCGGTTCGAAATATCTTCAACAGCAAAGGAAAATCCATTGAGTTATTAGTGACCTACGAACCGGGTCTCCATTATGTTGCAGAATGGTGGAAGCAACTTTTCGGAGAAAGTGAAGGAAAAGACGTAAAAGGTCTCTTCCCTGCTTCAGTCAACTTCACGACGGATTTACATTCCATGGGACAATACGTTCAAGAAGGTCGTCGGTTATTCATCGAAACCGTGTTGCAAATCAAGAAATCGCCAGTTGAACGGACAATCCAAGCGGATGCTACCAACATTGATGGGTTGAATTTCTTATCGGGAAAAACGATGGACGAAGTGAACAAAATGGCGGCACTCGGTACGACTCTTGCACATATTGATGGAGACGTTCCGAACTTGCTGATCGAGTTGGACGAGTTAAATGCATACACATTTGGGGAGCTCGTCTATTTCTTTGAAAAAGCGTGCGCTATCAGCGGGACGTTACTTGGCGTGAATCCGTTTGACCAGCCAGGGGTTGAAGCATACAAGAAGAACATGTTTGCGCTGCTTGGCAAAGAGGGATTCGAGGATGAAAAGAAGCAACTGGAAGAACGGTTAACGGAGATTACTAGTTACTGAATTCAGAACGGAGGATGACTATGAGCAATCAGCAAATCGGTGTAATCGGACTTGGCGTCATGGGATTGAACTTGGCGTTGAACATGGAGAGTAAAGGATTCCCTGTAGCGGTCTATGACTACTGGACAGATCGGACGGACGAATTCATTGCCAATGAAGCAAAAGGAAAAAACATTATCGGGGCTTCCACTCTTGAGCAATTTGTCGCGTCGATTGCAGCCCCACGCAAAATTTTGATGATGGTGAAAGCCGGCGAGACGACAGATTCTGTCATCCAATCCCTCCTTCCACACCTAACAACGGGCGATATTTTAATTGATGGCGGCAATACATTTTTT
The DNA here is from genome assembly GCF_014836415.1 of Sporosarcina gallistercoris. Taxonomy (GTDB): domain Bacteria; phylum Bacillota; class Bacilli; order Bacillales_A; family Planococcaceae; genus Sporosarcina; species Sporosarcina gallistercoris. The sequence continues at coordinate 115,862 of NZ_JACSQY010000004.1, forward strand.
GAAGATACGAATCGTCGGACTGCCGAGTTAAAAGCGTCAGGTATCCATTTCATCGGTACAGGCGTCTCAGGCGGCGAAGAAGGTGCAAGATTGGGCCCTTCCCTTATGCCAGGAGGACCGAAAGAAGCGTATGAACAAGTTAAACCGATCCTGGATGCCATTTCAGCGAAAGTCGATAGCACGCCATGCAGTGCCCACATGGGCCCTGAAGGAGCTGGCCATTATGTGAAGATGGTACATAACGGAATTGAATACGGGGATATGCAACTGATTTCCGAAGCCTATTTCATCATGAAGCACGCTCTCGGGTTGACGTCTGCAGAATTGCATGACACATTCGCAGAGTGGAACAAAGGCGAACTGAATAGTTACTTGATCGAAATCACTTCCGAGATTTTTGGGAAGGTGGACGAAGAGACGGGTAATCCGCTGCTAGACCAGATTTTAGACAAAGCCGGACAAAAAGGGACAGGCAAGTGGACAAGCCAAAATGCATTGGACTTAGGGATTTCACTCCCAATCGTGACGGAATCCGTCTTTGCACGGTTCATTTCTTCTATTAAAGAAGAACGTGTTGCTGCGAGCCAATGCTTGACAGGTCCCGAAGCAAAACCATTTGCGGGGGATCGCAATGAGATGATTGAAGCAATCCGAAAAGCTCTGTATATGAGTAAGATTTGTTCGTATGCCCAAGGTTTCGCTCAAATGCGTGCCGCATCCGTACAGTACGGGTGGGACATTCCATATGGGGAAGTTGCGATGATTTTCCGTGGAGGTTGCATTATCCGTGCGCAGTTCCTACAAAATATCAAGGATGCATTCGATAAGAATCCGGAGTTGCCGAACTTGTTGGTAGACCCTTATTTCACGAAAATTGTTGGCGAGTATCAGTCATCACTTCGTGAAGTACTTGCCTTAGCGATCAAACAAGGCGTTCCGACTCCTGCATTCTCTAGTGCACTTGCTTATTATGATAGTTACCGGACAGCGACGCTGCCGGCTAACCTGATACAAGCGCAACGGGATTATTTCGGTGCGCATACGTATGAGCGCATCGATAAAGATGGATCGTTCCATACAGATTGGTCGAAGAAATAATTTTAAGTATGTAGGATCCCCCCGCCATTCAAATGGAATGGCGGGGGGATCCTTTTAGTGTTTCAATCGACCTCATTCAACATGGATCCAATATCGGAAGCAGCTGTAGGATAAGCGAAAATCGTTTTCTTCATGTCTTCAAAAGTTAACTCCAGGCGAATGGCTGTGGAGAAATGATTGATGAGATCATCTGCATTTCCGCCTAAAATATGTGCACCCAGGACGGTTCCTTTCTCGGCATCCGTAATGAGCTTGAAGGCAGCTGCTTGCTCGTTTGTCCTTTTAAACGTAAACCAATCCGATATTTCCCGGTACGTCACTTTGGTTTTTTGAGTGGACTTTCTTGCCTCTTCTTCTGTCAACCCGACAGAACCGATTTTCGGGACTGTAAATGCAACAGATGGGACAACCGGATATTCAATAGGCGTACTGTTGCCATGCAATAGATTTCGGATGACTGCATCTGAATCCCTTGAAGAGATCGGAGTCAATGGCGGCGCTGAGGTTTCGGCTGCATCTCCCGCAGCGTAAACGTCAGGATTACTGACGCTTTGCAAGTATTCATTGACATGCACGCCCCCTTTTTCTCCAAGATCGACATTCCCTTTTGCAGGATCGATATCGAGCGCAGGCGCGCGTCCCAATCCATGGACAACTAAGTCGCCTGTAAAGGTTTGCTTTGCGCCGTCTTTTTCAGCTGTTACCGTATACGTTTTTCCGTTCTTTTCAATAGATTCGACGCGCGTATTCAGGTGGATTTTCATGCCTACCTGCTGAGAACGTTTTACAAGAAGATCTACTAAATCCGGATCGAATTGTTCAAGAGGACGTTCCCCGCCATGGATCACTTCCACTTCTGCACCAGCACGTGCTGCGAGATGTGCGAATTCCATCGAGATATACCCGCCGCCTGCAAAGAGAATCTTCTTCGGCATCTCTTCAAGATCGAGGAAATCATCACTGTGAATCATTAACTCCTCGCCTTTGAGTCCTAATTTCACAGGTTGTGCTCCCGTCGCGATAACGATTTTCTTTCCGGTAAGCACGTCCTCACCTATTCTTATTTGAGTTTTCGACTGGAATTTTGCATGGCCATGATAACAATCAATCCCGAGCTCCTTAAATTTCTTTTCGGTGTTTTCAGGAATGGACTCCGTAAACGTTTTCTTAAACGCCATCAACTCTTTCCAATCAATTCGTGTATCTCCCGAGAGTCCTTTTCCTGTCATCCTCTCCTTCCAATCCATCCATTCCGCTGCTCCTACTAACACTTTTTTCGGATCACACCCCCGCTGGGAACATGTTCCGCCATATGTACGACTTTCAACAATGGCCACCGTCCAACCCGCTTTTTTACAAGCTTGAGCAGTACTCGATCCTGCTGTTCCAGTGCCGATTACAATCACATCATAGTTTTTCTTCAAACCTGGATTCCTCCTTCTTCATACTTTCGTAAAATTTGGCTGTTCAGGTTACAAAGCCATTATCCTATTCATCTTCGTCCGACAAGCCATCTTTCCATAAAACATAGATACTACTTCATTTACCCAGGTTCAATTGTTCTAATCTCAAAGGTTAATTTGACTATGAAAGATTTTGGACGCAAAAAAGCTGATTCCGCCTAATTAGCAGAACCAGCTTTTCTCAACGATCCAATTCGATCGGTGTGCAAGTATTATTGCGTTTTCTTCAAGAAGAGAGACAGCACCACATTCATGACAGCCAGCACTAAACTGAACGTAAATACCATAGAAGTACCTGCCGCGGTAGCCGCCATTAAGGTTGCACCCTCCGCTAAAGCTGCTACTTGTTTAGCAGATAGTATTGAAATCATAATGGCGATTCCGACAGCCCCTGATACTTGCTGTGAGGTTTGGGTAACCGCAATGCCATCCGGATAGAGCCGTTTCGGTAAGGCATTCAACGTATTCGTCTGAACCGCTCCGATCGTCATACCTACGCCAAGCATCATCACGATATGTGTAACAACCATCATCCACAAAGCTGTTTCTGTTCCATATTGAGAATAGAGGGCATATCCTGCCACTACGAGCAGCGTTCCTGGTGTAATGATTGCACGCGGGCCATACCGGTCGAATAAGCGTCCAATCGGAGGAGCCAGAATGCAATTCAACAAACTTCCCGGCAGCAAGACCAGTCCTGTTGCAAAAGCCGAAATGATGAGTACCACTTGCATATACATCGGTAAAACCACGAGCATGGAAAGCATACTGAAGAACGTAATACTATTCATAGTGAAACCTATTACAAATTGGGGATGTTTGAAAACTTGCAAGTTCAGCATCGGTGATTCGAGCTTCATCTGTCGGACAACGAATAATACGAGTGCAACAAGTCCGATGACGATTGTTCCGATTACCGTCATACTTCCCCATCCATAGTCCCCGCTGCTGCTAAATCCGTACACCAACCCACCGAAACCAAGAGTGGATAAGATGACTGATAGACTGTCGATTCGAGTTTCCCGAACTTCATTTACATTCGGGATGAAGATGTACCCGAATACTAAAGAAAACAGCAGTACCGGTAACGTAACTCCAAAAATCCAATGCCACGAGAGTGTATCCAGGATCAGTCCTGCGAGGGTAGGCCCTAGTGTAGGTCCAGCCAGGATCACCAGACCCATGATTCCCATAGCGCCTCCGCGTTCGTTCGGCGGATAAATCGTGAAAATCACATTTTGTGTCAACGGTAACACGATGGCAAGGCCTGCTGCCTGAATGACACGTGCAATGATCAGGACACTAAAGACAGGCGCAACTGCAGCAGTACCCGTTCCTATTATCGATAAAGTCAGCGATGCGATGAAAAGCTGACGTGTTGTAAATTTTTGCATCAGATTCCCTGTAATCGGAACAAGTATTCCGAGCGTCAAGAAGTAGCCTGTAGCCAGCCATTGAATTGCAGTTGTACTTACTTGAAAAATGTGGCTGAGTTCGCCTAGCGCAATATTCAAGGCGGTCTCGCTGAACAACCCGACAAACCCTGCCGTGAATAACGCCAACATGATAAATCCTCTTTTAATTTCTCGTTCCTTCACCATACTTTTTAAAACTCCTTCATCAATTGAGGTATGACGTTCGATATCGTTTGTAAAGGGAGAGAAGAGTTTTGCGCACGACACAGGAGCAATCCGCCTTCTATGGATGCAGTCAAGAACAATGCAACGGAGGACGCACGATCACTTGAAAAACCGTCTTCAAGTAATTTGGCACAGAAGATGGATTCGATTTGTTCATAAAGCGCTCTGCAAGCTTCACGAGCAGGTTCGCTAAGCAGAGACATCTCACTTACGATACTGCTGAACGTATATCCCGCAATCGTTCCATCCCGATCCAAATCGCTGATCATCTCGCCAATAACCGCACGCGCTGCCGCTTCTGTAGAAGCAGTGCCGTGAAAGACCAATTCAATATCTCTAGTGAGCGTCTGGTTGAGCGAATGTAAACATGCAATGAGCAACTCTTCCTTACCTGCTGGAAAATGGTGATAGAGTGCTCCCTTCGTAATTCCGCAAGCTTGCAGCAATTCGTTCAACCCTACGGATTTGTAGCCTCTCTGCTGAAAAAGCGTTGTCGCCGTTTCAATCATTCGTGTTTTTGTATCCACAATTCTCTTCCTTCCTTCGACATACCAACCGGTCTGTATTACTATAGCAGAACTTTCCCGAATGATGTAAGTGTTTTTTTAGATGAATACCTAAAAAAGCTCCGAGCGGAATGCTCAGAGCTTACTTGTATGTTTTCATTGATCGGATTTTAAATGTTATCTCAATGTTTTTAATGCGCCGCTCCAAGCAATTACCTGATCGAGCATTAAGTTCACATTATCTAAATGTAGTTCTTGCGGCTTCAATACAGATCCGTTTTCAAAGTCCGTAAAGAGAGAGAGCGTAGGATGGGTGCGCACATCTGCAATCATGAGTTCTCCCATGATACCTCGCAAATGTTCTGCTGCTCGAGCACCTCCTGTTGAACCATAACTCACAATTCCCGCGGCTTTGTTATTCCATGCCTCACGCGCAAAATCCAAAGCATTTTTCAGCGCTCCTGAAATACTATGATTGTACTCCGCGACAACAAATACAAAGCCATCCAAACTAGCAAGCTTGTCATTCCAAGCCGTAATTCCCGGCTCCGTCCCATCAGTTGTCCCTAAGAACGGCAATTGGAATTCAGCGATATCGATGATTTCATAATTGGCATCTCCCCGTTTGTCTGCAATCCCTTTCACCCATTCCCCAACTTGCGGGCTAACTCGACCTTCACGCGTACTCCCTAAGATAATTCCGATATTCATTGTATTCATGTTGTTTTCCTCCTTGTTTTTTTTAGTGAGTATTCTTGTAAAAAAACCCATTTCCTTGACACCATCCTATTCTTTCTTCTTTAGCCAGCCTGCTTATACCTCTAATACGATTCGATTTCCTGAAGGATCGGATGTGATATAGCGACGGTCTTCTTCCTTCACATTTCCGCCAATGCGGTTAATATTCTTGATGGTTTCCAATCGCACATCTTCATCAGGTAAAACGAGCGTAAAGGATTGCAGACCTACACTATTATGAGATGGCGCCGGAGCTCCCTCCCCATTCCATATGTTGACTGCTATATGATGGTGGTATTTCCCGGAAGAAAGGAACAATGCCTGCCTGCCGTACCGGTTAACGACATCGAGTCCTAACCCATTCACGTAGAACTCTTCAGTTTCCACTAATTCAGAAACGTGTAAATGGATATGCCCCATCACCGTTCCTTCCGGCATTCCTTGCCATGACGATTCGGTACTGGAAGCCGATAGCAAGTCATCAAAATCAAGAGGATCTACTGTCATCTTCACTTCTTCCGCTTCCCAGCTCCATTCAGAAGGAGATCGATCGATATAGATCTCAATACCGTTACCATCTATGTCATTGAGGTATAGTGCTTCACTGACAAGATGATCGGATGATGCTAACGGAATACCTTGTTTGGATAGATGAACAACGAGATCTGCTAAATCCGATCTCTGCGGTAAAAGAATTGCAAAGTGATACAATCCTGTAGTTCTACCTTGCTTAGGCACCGCATTTTCCGGCTGCACCAAAGACAAGATACTGGTTTTTCCATCCGCAGTCAGCTTCACGGATGAAGGAGTTTGCTCCAAGATATCGAAACCAAGAATGTCTTGGTAGAAAGATATTGACTGCTTCAGGTTTTTCACTTTAATTTGGACGTGACCAACAAATGTTGTGGGTTTTGTATGGAAATTCATCATAATCCTCCTATCATTTTTGTATTCAGTGGTTCATAAATTTTCGACACAACGCATGCTGCTACAATCTCCTTTTATAATCTAGTTACTTTATGTAACCAACTATATATCAGTAATAAAGTATTGTCAAGTGCATTTGTTTTATAATGTAAGAAGAATGAAGTTCGTGTTATACTGGGAGTAGAGAGGTGTATATACCATGAAATATTCGACCATATGTCCAAAATTCGAAAAAGCCATTTCCCTCCTGAGTCAAAGATGGACGGGGCTAGTCATTTACCAACTATTATTAGGGACTCAACGGTTTAGCGAGATTCAGTCAGCTGTCGGAATCAGCGGAAAGGTCTTATCTGATCGTTTGAAAGATTTGGAAAGCCAAGGAATTGTTAAACGGGAAGTATTTCCTGAAACTCCTGTGATTATTGAATACTCCTTAACCGAAAAAGGACACGCCATGGCACCTGTTTTAAAAGAAATCGAAAACTGGTCGCAACATTGGGTAACCTCAGAAGAGGACGCATCCCACGAGCTTGACTAGAATTGGCAAAGAGAGCTTGCTACATAGCATGCTCTCTTTTTTCATGAAATAACTCCCCTACACTCTATTTATTTTCAAATGTAATTCCACGATTCATCATGGTGTTTGCATTACTTGACTGCTCCATATGTTGCCTTCCACCACTCTCCATACACCACAGCAGTACTAATTGAATGCACAAACTCAAGAAAAAACGCATTGCTAAAGAGCATTTCGCCAAACTGTAGACAAAAGTGTAGGGGATCAATTTGATTCCCTCCTTTTGTCTTTTTTGCATCGTTGACTCTGAAAATGAAAGCTAACAGGCCGTTGATCTCCGTTCCGGACGGGCGCTTTCCGGGGGCTTGCCCTCAGCCAATCGAACGACGAAGAGTTCGATTTGCCGTATTTTAGTGAACTTCGCTAAAATTAAGGCATCATTAATCCTCCTCGCTTTGCTCAGTCCGGTTTTTTTTGAAAACACGTGCTCCTAACGCTTCGCTTTTACTCGCAAAAGCCGTTCTTCGTTACGGCTTTCGCTGATCCCCAGGAGTCGCCGTCCTGCACTTCAATCAACTGAATCTCCCATGAGACATTCACATCTTACAAGCAAAGAATTCAGTTGGCGGGCTCTTTGTCCATCGCATAGTACGCGATGGATACCCCAAAATGTGCTTTGTGTATTGAATTTATTGAGTACAACAATATCTATGCTAGGTCTCCCGTATATCGAATACAGTTTTTCAACCAATGGATAAATGAAGTAAAAATCACTAGCTGCATCTAATTTACGAACCAGATGGTCTTGCGGAACTACCTGTTCAATCGCACGCAGCTCCATCTGTCCCCGTTCATCACCTCATTCGATAGTTGGGAGATCCTGTTGATTGTAGCGGAGAGCGGTGACTCCGGAGGGATCAGCAAAAGCGAAGCGTTAGGAGCACGTGTTTTCGAAGACCCTGGACTGAGCAACGCGAGGAAGATGAGTGCTGCCTTAATTTCAGCAAAGTTCGCTAATATACGGCTAATCGAACTCTTCGTGGTTCGATTGGCTGAGAGCAAGCCCCTCGGAAAGCGTCCGCTCGCAGCGGAAATCAGCTTTTCATTGTTTATTCCGTTGAAAAATAAAAAAGACTGTAGGCAAACCCCATGATTTCTGGAGTTTGTCTACAGTCTGACGCATTGCTAAAGAGCAATGCGCGTTTCGTTGTTCTATATTCTTCACGATGTAAGTTCTGTTACAAAATCCGATAGTAACAGAAACTACTCTTTTTCAACAATCCCCTGTTCGATCGCAAGCACTTTTGCCACTTTCGGTGCGTACCATACCACGAGAATCAAAAGGAACGATACTGGAACTGCGGCAATGACGACAAATGACTGCAAAGCGCCGATTCCTCCGCCGCCGATTTTAATGAGGATCGTGGCGATTGTGGCCATGATGACCGCCCAAAATACACGAACGACTTTTGGTGGGTTTCCGTCGCCCGTCACGGCCATGGAAATCGAATACGACATGGAGTCCACTGTCGTCACTACAAATAGTGTCGTCAAAATCAAGAAAACAGTAGGCATGATGAATCCTAGCGGCATTTGTTCCGCTATGGCGATAATTGCACTCGGCAATCCGCCTTCGTTCAATGGACCGCTGACTGAACCTGTATTGTTCAACTCGTAGAAAATACCCGTTCCGCCAAGTACCGTGAACCAAAAGTTTGTAATGACAGGTGCTATAACAGCAACCACTAAAAAGATTTCACGGATTTTTCTTCCATTGGAGATTCTTGCAACGAATAATGCCACCAACGGGCCGAATCCTATGAACCATCCGAAGAAGAAGAGCATCCAGCTTCCTAGCCATGCCTCATCCCCGCGGAATGTACTGATACTCACGAAATCACTGACATACGTACCAAAGGAAGACATGAACGTGTTGACGATGAACAGACCCGGACCGAATACGATCAGGAAGACGGCAATTATCGCCACTAAGTTCACGTTCAGTTTACTTAAGAATTGTATCCCCTTCTCGATACCTGTAAGGGTGGACACGAGAACAACTCCTGTCAAAATAACGATGACCGAAAGCTGCGTTACGAATGTATCCGGTATGCCGAAGATCGCACTGACTCCATAGCTGACTTGCAACCCGAGAAAACCGATCGGCCCAATCGTACCAGCGGCAGCACCTATGATACAAAATACATCGGCTGCCGTACCCCATTTGCTCGTTAAAATTCTCTCTTTTAAAATCGGATACAAAAGGGTTCTCGGTTTCAACGGCATCCCCTTATGCTTATGCGCATAGATCAAAATGATGGAACTGATCGCACCGTAGACAGACCATGCGGTGAAGCCCCATGACATGTAACTTTGAGCCAATGCAGGCCCAATCGCTTCAACTGTCCCGCCTTCTATCCCTTTATGCATGGGAGGCACGTCCAGAAAATAATACATAGGCTCTGCCGCCGCCCAAAAGACACCGCCCGCGCCTAAGCCCGTCGTCAAAATGACGGCCACCCATTTGAAATAAGACATCTCAGGCTTCTTTGCATCGCCCAGACGGACTTTGCCATACTTTGAAAACGCCAAAACCGCACCTACTGCAAAAGTGGCCATCATGAGAAATTGCCAATACGCCCCAAAGTAGCGAATGGATAAATCGAATCCCTTATTCACAAAGTTGCTGACCTGGTCCACTTTAAAAATCGAAAACAGCACGAATGCCATTAAAATGCCACCACTCCATAGAAATACAGGCCAATCAATCTTCCGACGAATAATCTTCCAAAAGTCGTTCGTCATAATTCTCCTCCAATATTCGTTTTGCTTTCACATCTATAATGTATTTCCGAGACAATCACAGTTACAGCTTAACCTTCTTCCCCTCTACTTCTTCATCAGCACCTGCAAAAAAAAAAAGCAACACGATTTGAATTCGTGTTGCATGTCTCATACAAAAACTCATAGTACAGGATATATCCTGCCTTCCCACATGTCAACACATGCCCATATTTTTCTAATATGGTGAAAGGTCAGTCATCAGATTTACTTCGGTTTTAACTATGCTTGGATTTGAATCAATAATAAAAAAAGGGCGCCTTCATGGCACCCTTTTTAATATACGATTATCCTGTTTTCTTCACCTTCACCCGATACGACAAACACTCATGTAATGCCACTCGCTCATGATAGCGCCATTCTTCAAAATCCATCGCACCGCCTGGAAAAATTCCGACGATGCTTAAACCGGCCTTTTCGCACAGTCCACCAATTTCCTCCAGAGAATAACAGCGTAGGGACTGCGTGACCTTATCCTCTGGATGATCTGGATGCCACCAAGTATCCAACAGAGAACGTGACCCTTCATCATAATGATATACACGATATGCTGCGTCCACCGTCATCTCTCGGCCATCCACCTGCTGCCAGTACCGTGGCTGATAGATGTCGATCAATGCACAGCCATCCTTTTTCATCCAATTACGAATCTGTTGCAAGAGAAGAAGCTGATCCTCATCTGATCCGATTCCGAAACCATCAAAGTAACTTACAACATCAAATGTCTCTGGCAATTCAAACGTATAGAAATCACCACAATAACTCGTCACCAGTCCATCAGAACGTTCTCTAGCAAACTCCACTAACTCAGGCACCAACTCGAGTGTGGTCATCTGGATTCCTTGTTCCGCCAATATTTTCGCAACATCTCCTCTTCCCGCTCCAATGTCGAGCATCACTCGAAAAGGCTTTCCGACTTGCTCCTTTACTTCGTGAGCGAACTCGGCATATGCATCTTCCATATCTACATTCTGATTCATCCACTCAAATTGCTTCCGATAAAAGGGTTCTACCCATGATTGTGTCATTTAGATTCCTCCTGTAATTTTTTCGTTTACAGAGAAGAATTCAAGTACAATTGCGTCATGGTCAACCCTCCCTTTACTAGTTAAAAACGATTATACAGTATTTTCTGATTAAATACTATACCAAATAGGAATCTGAGGGATTTACAGGAGGGGTGTCTTCAAATAGAACAACCCGCCATTAATGATTTCAATCTTAATGGTTGTTTCATATTGTTCCTCAATCGCTTTTTTCTCCAACGCGTAACTTTCAGGCACATCCTCCACGCCATTGTAGAAGTAATCCAACACACGCAAATCTCTCACTTGCCGTTGTTTCGCCTCTTCAACCCATGTATGATCATCCTGATTCACGACATTTCCCATCACATCCTCCAGACGATCCAAAGCTCTCATTGGAGGTATGTTATACGGTAAATAGTACGTATTCGCAGCTACGGACGGTCCCAATTCCAGTTTCCGGACAGACTCTTGAAACCCGTCGATCACCGCACCATTCATCAAATTCATCCCTAACGAATACAACATCTCTTTCGTTCGGTCACTTGAATACGTAATTTTATAATTCACACCGAGCCACGGGGTCAACGTGCTTTGACTTGTCTGATTCAGGCCTGGCATTTCATACAATTGAACAAAGGCTCCTTGTTCTTTCGTCACTTGAAACAGCTGATGAAGCCGGGGAGAACCGAAGTGGATCCGCTCTCCTGCCAAAGACGCTGAGAACTGGCTAGGATTTGTGATCATCGTCAACTTAGCCGGATTAGGCTCTACACCGCCACTCTCTACATAGCTCCAGTAAAACGGACGATTCATAATGCGTTTATCCATGTCAATCGTCAGCTGAACCGTCAAATGATCGGAGCTTTCGTCAAGCACTGTACAATTGTTTTCACGGAAAAACCGTTGGATGTACTGATGAATTTCTTGCTGGCGCATAGATACCCTCCTTTTACTGAACCTTTTAAGAAATCGACCGCTTGCTGTCCGTTAAGATATGATCCAATTCTCCGACCACTTTTTCAAAGACACCTATCTTCCGCTCCAGCAATTCCACCATTTTGTCTTCTACTGTCTGCTGGACCGCTAAATTATAAATGTGGACGTCCTCTGTCTGTCCAAGTCTGTGCACACGGCCGATCCGCTGCTCGAGCTTCATCGGATTCCAAGGTAAGTCGTAATTGATGACATGATGGCAAAATTGTAGGTTGATCCCTTCACTTCCGGATTCGGTCGCAATCAGCACTTGTGCGTTGCCTTGGAATAATTGTTTCATCCACTCTCGTTTATTTTTACTGAATTTCCCGTTGAACAGTACACTTGAGATTCCTTTCGCGTGTAAAACCGCTTGTAAATAAGCTTGTGTCGCTCGATATTCTGTAAAGATGATGACTTTATCATCCGCTTTTTGAATAAGGTCCAAAGCTTTTTTCGCCTTTGAATGGATATCCAGCTCCGTCAGTTTCAACAAAATCTCTTCTATTTGAAATCGAACTTCAGGCTGGATCAATGTTTGATGTAATTTCTCTAACGTCAACACCGCAGCCAGTTGACTGCTGCACATTTCGCGCTGAAGGGTGAGCAGCGTAAACGAATCGGAAACAGGTAACTTCGAAATCAGCGTATAGACAGCTCGTTCTTGTTCCGTATAGTCCAGTGGCATTATTTGTACGAGTCGATTTGTCCATTCAATCCCTGTCTCGTGCCGGATATTCCGCACCATCACTTGTTGGATCAGTTCCTTCAAAAATTCATCTTCTTCGACATGGTGTTTGCTTGCGGAAAACACACTCTGAAAGGTTTCCAAGTTTCCTAAGTGGCCCGGCTTCAATAATGAAATCAAGTTAAACAGTTCGAACACATCATTCTGTATCGGCGTTGCAGTTAACAGCAGGCAAAACTTTTTCTTCAATTGCTGAACGAACTCATAGTTTTTCGTCTTAGGGTTCTTCAGCTTATGGGCTTCATCGATAATGACCAAATCGTATTCTTGTTGAACAATCATCTCTTTATGGGGACTCCGCTTCGCCATATCGATACTCGTCACCACAATCGGACAGTGATCTAGATTGTATTTTTTATTGTAAGCAATCGCAGGAATATGAAACTTCTGATTCAGCTCGGCAATCCATTGATTCGTTAATGAAGCGGGTGCTAATATAAGCGCTTTTTTCACGAGACCTCTAATGAGATATTCTTTTAACACGAGTCCTGCTTCTATGGTTTTCCCAAGTCCTACTTCATCGGCTAAAATGGCTTTTCCATTCATGCGTTCAATCACCGTCTCCGCTGCTTCTAACTGGTGCGCGTACGGCGTCAGATTCGGTAAATGCTTTGGAGACTGGAGACCGTGGAATTCCGGAATCAGTTTCGCTCTTTCCATGTCATAACACATCTGATAGAGTGTCCAATTATCCCAATCTTTGCGATTCTCGAGACGTTCCAATAATCCTTCTTTCCACTCTGTCGACCGCTCAATTCGCATATCTATCCCCTCATTCGGCAATGTCTTTTAAATTAGCATGCCCAAAGAATAGTTGTTTTATGTATAGAGTGATTTAGGTAGTGCTATAAAAGAAGAGCCGACGAGTATTCATCCGGCTCTTCCTCCCTGACACCTATTGCTTTTCCTTTACTTAGATTTCGATAACGTATACTAAAATCATCGGCCTTCTCTTCGTCCGTTCGAACAAAAGCGTTTCTACGGATTTTTTAATCTGCTGTCTCATAACTGTTCCATCGCTGCCTGGACTGCCTTTGAAATTGTCTACAGCCAGACGGACTGTATCATTCACTTCGTCGATCAATTCTTTAGCATCCGGTTTGTACACGAAACCTCTCGAAATGGTATCGGGCTCTGACAATAGGCGTCCCGTTTCTTTACTGACCGTGACTAGAATTACAAGCATCCCTTCTTCCGAAAGCAGTCTTCGATCGCGAAGCACCACATTCCCTACATCTCCGACTCCTAACCCATCGACAAACACTCTACCTGCCTTCACTTTGCGTGTCTGTCTGGCAGATTCACCGTCAAAATCCACTACATCTCCATTTTTTATGATGAATATGTTTTCATGTTCCACCCCGACAGACTCGGCTAATTGCCTGTGCTTATAAAGCATTCGGTATTCGCCATGGATGGGGATGAAGTATTTCGGTTTCATGAGAGTCAGCATCAGCTTCAGTTCTTCCTGACGAGCATGTCCGGATACATGCATCCCCTCTTCCGAGCCATAGATCACATTCGCTTTCAGCATAAATAACTGATCAATAATGCGGGAGACATTCGTTTCATTTCCTGGAATTGGCGAGGAAGCTAAAATGACCGTGTCACCCGGATGCACTTCTGCGTGTCTTGAATTTGAACTTGCCAGACGGGACAATGCTGCAAGGGGTTCCCCTTGACTGCCTGTGCAAAGAATAGCGACATTGCGGGGATCCATTCTTTTCATCTGATAAGGCTCGATGATCATGCCATCCGGAATATCTAAATGGCCAAGTTCAGAGGCTACTTTCACGACGTTCAACATACTTCTGCCGAGCAGGACTAAGTTACGTCCCGTTTTTTCCGCCGCGTCCACTACTTGCTGAACTCGGTGAACGTTCGATGCGAATGTGGAGATGAAAACTTTCTGGTGCGCTTTCCGGAATGCATCCTCAATATGGCTTCCGACCGCCATTTCAGAAGGATTAAAACCGGGGCGTTCAGCATTTGTACTCTCAGATAGCAATACTAATACACCACTTTCTCCGATTTTCGCCATCTTATGAATGTCTGGCGGCTCGTTGTTCACAGGAGTCAGGTCAAATTTGAAATCCCCCGTGTGGACGACTCTGCCGATGGGTGTATCGAATACAACTCCTACACAATCGGGAATGCTGTGGTTGGTTCTGAAAAACGTAATGTTCACGGAACCAAACGATAGGTTGGAGGCATCATCAATGAGATGCATTTCAGTCGTACGCAACAAACCATGTTCTTTTAGTTTGATTTCAATTAGGCCCAGAGTCAGATCCGTTGCATATACAGGAAGATTCAACTGTTTTAAAAAGTAGGGAATGCCTCCGATATGATCTTCGTGACCATGAGTGATGATCAAAGCCCGGACATTGTCTTTGTTCTCCTGCAAAAACGAAATGTCCTGGATGATCAAGTCAATTCCAAGCAAACTTTCATCAGGAAATTTCGAACCACAATCAATGACGAAGATGTCTTGTTCATATTGCACAACATACATATTTTTCCCTATTTCATTGATACCGCCTAAAGCAAAAATGGACAATCCCTTTTCAATGGTCTGCATAACTACCTCTCCCAACACTTCATGAATAACGGTAGTATGCGCTCGCGATGCTATATTTATGAATAATTGTACATTTTCAGTGAACAGTTCTAATTTCCTTGATTTCAAAAGTTGACGCTTTGATGAATTCCGGATCAAACTTCAAAACTTCCTAGATGTCAATCGGAAAGAATAATGGTACTATTGGAAAGTTCAAAAACAGGAATTTTTGCGGGTACGTGATAATTAGGAGGAATTGGAATGGAAGAAAAAAGAACGCTAAGACTTGTACTCGCTGGTATCCTTCTCGGCATTTTAATGTCAGCGATGGATAACACAATTGTCGCGACTGCATTAGGTTCGATTTTAGGAGATTTAGGCGGCGTCGACAGTTATGTCTGGATTACTTCAGCATACGCAGTCGCTGTCCTTGCGGGGATGCCGATTTTCGGTAAACTCTCGGATATGTTTGGACGGAAACGCTTTTTCATGTTCGGAATTATTGTTTTCATGGTAGGTTCTGCTCTTTGTGGTGTGGCACAATCCGTTCCGCAATTAGCCGTTTTCCGGGCGATTCAAGGGATAGGTGGCGGTGCACTTTTACCGATCGCTTTTACAATCGTCTTTGATGTGTTCCCTCCTGAAAAGCGCGGAAAAATGACGGGTCTATTAGGGGCTGTTTTCGGTGCATCCAGCGTCATCGGTCCATTGCTCGGCGCTTGGATTACGGAATCCATCAGTTGGCATTGGGTGTTCTACGTCAATATACCAATCGGTTTAGTATCGTTATTGCTCATCGCCCGTTTTTATAAAGAGAGTACGAAACCTGTTAAGCAGGCAATCGACTGGCTCGGGGCAATTTCACTCGTTCTTGCTGTGGTCAGCCTCATGTTCGGTCTTGAATTCGGCGGAAAAGAATTTGCTTGGTCTTCTTGGCAAAGCATTTCCTTGTTTAGCATTTTCGCGATCTTTTTCCTCGTCTTCATATGGGCGGAAACCCGAGCGAAAGAGCCGATCATTTCGTTCTGGATGTTCAAAAACCGTCTGTTTGCCTCATCGCAAATACTCGCGTTTCTCTACGGCGCAACATTCATTTGCTTGACGATTTTCATTCCGATTTTTGTCCAGGCTGTATACGGTGGATCGGCTACAAATGCAGGAATCGTTCTCATGCCGATGCTTCTGGGTACTGTAGTAGGGAGTGCACTTGGCGGTATTCTTCAAACAAAAACGTCATATCGTAAAATCATGGTCATTTCTGTCATCGCCTATTCAATCGGAATGATTTTGATGAGCACGATCACTCCAGAAACGTCACGGACGATCTTATCGATTTACATGATATTTGTCGGATTCGGTGTCGGTTTTTCCTTTTCCTTACTGCCGGCAGCTTCAGTCCACAAGATGGATTTCAGGTACCGTGGCTCTGCCAACTCAACGAACTCATTTTTCCGTTCGTTCGGATTGGCACTCGGGATTACGATTTTCGGTGCGATTCAGACAAAGTTATTGGCAAGCGGACTCACTTCCGGTTTTGCAAAACTTCCTGGTGATGCAGCTGGTGGTATAGAGTCGTTTGGAAATATTCAAAACGTATTTCTTCCCGAAACGCGCAAAACGATTCCACCTAATATTCTAGAGGTGATCACAAACGCCATGTCCGAGTCGATCTCTTCAACATTTTTCTGGGCACTCATTCCAGTAGCGATTTCAATCATTGCTGTATTCTATATGGGACCTGAACGGTTGGAAGTTCCGAGTAAGTCAAAGAAATAAATAAAAAGATGCATCGACGGTTTCTCCAATCGATGCATCTTTTTTTGACGTTCATCCCCTTGTATGGGAGCATTCGGACGATAGTTCCTAATTCAACAATGTTCCGGTCAGCAACTCGGGATCATTCTTCCTCTTCTTCTCCATACTCATGCTCTCCCATATAGATAATACCAAGCGCATGATCAATACGGATTGGCCATTCATACGGAACGGATAGCCGAACAGAGACTCCTCTCCAGAAGTCGCTGGAATCCTTTTCAAATTCTTTGAAGTCCTTCAACAAGTCTTTGTAAGAGGAGCCATCGAACTGGATATTCATCTCTTGGAGACGCATAAAGGCAATGTGGCGAATCTCAAGATCTGCTGCTTTTTCCATCTCTTCTTCTGTCGCTTCTTCGAGGATTACCCCAACTGGCGGCATCGCTGCATAAATATTATCTACGCCCTCTTCCGGCTCTTGAACTTTACTCACATCTTTGTCTTTTCTTCCTAACATCCGCTCAACTCCTTCGCAATTTTGTCTAGTATATAGGAACCTCTTGGTCGTCGTAAACAAAATGCATATGGTGTACATGACAGGTCCCTATTCTTAATCTTATCAGACAGCTTTTGAAGATTTCACTTGTTTCAGCGTGGCGACAATGAGAAAGCTAACGATTACAAGTAATAACCACGAACTCACTTTACCGAGATGAACCAAACTCCATGTGTCCGTTTGGTTCGGATATTGCCAGGCACCGAAAAACGTTGCGATATTTTCTGCCACCCATATGAAAAATCCAATGAGTGTAAAAGAGAGTGCAATCGGCATCCTATAACGGCTCCCGTTCACTTCGTAAGTCACCCACGAACGCCAAAAGACAACTACTACTAGTCCGGATAGCCACCAGCGAATATCGATCCAGAAATGATGCGTAAAGACGTTCAAATAGATGGCAGCTGCAAGAGGAACGACCACTACGAACGGCGGCCACTTTACCAGTCGGACATCCAGCCGTCTCCATGCCTGGCATAGATAACTCGCAACACTGGCATACATGAATCCGCTATAAAGAGGCACGCCAAGAATCTTCATATAACCTTCTTCTGGATACGACCACGATCCCATATTCACCTTGAAGATTTCAAGAGCCAGTCCGATCAGATGAAACAGAGTAATGACTTTGAGTTCATCTTTCGTTTCAAGACCAGAACGAACCATCCACCATTGCATAAGTAAGAATATGAGAAGCAACCAATCATACCTCGGCAGCCATGGCAGTGGAATAACTTGCGTCAACGCCAGCGAGCCGAAAATGACGACCGGAAACAAGCACGACAACGCTTGCTCCCAGCCGAAAACAATCAGTTGTGTCATGAATCTTTTTAATCGTTTAAAATGGAAAGCATCAGGAGACACGACTTCTTTCCAATCATTAGCCATCTTGCTCACTACGGTACTCCAAAATGTCTCCTGGCTGACAGTCAAGCGCCTTACAAATCCCTTCCAGCGTTGAAAATCGAATGGCTTTTGCTTTCCCATTTTTCAATATGGACAGATTCGCCATCGTAATCCCCACTTTCTCGGACAACTCCGTAACGCTCATCTTTCTTTTTGCGAGCATGACATCGATATTAATAATAATTGACATAGCGTTCACCTCAGACCGTCAAGTCATTTTCAGATTTTATGTCGATTGCGTTCTGCAGCAATTTCTGCAGAACCGCCGCAAAAACAGCAATCACTATGCTCCCGAAGATAATACCTAAGCCGATAACGATGATTCCTGGCGCATCATCCGCATCTCCCATCAAGAAAAGCAGCGGCATGAAGAACACATAGAGCGCTCCTATTGAGACTGCACACAATTTAATCTTTTTCAACACACTGACGGAAGCCTCCGAAAATGCCGTGTTCCTGTCGATATAAGTTAAAAGTTTCATCGTCTGATAAAGGGCAGTGAAGTAAATGAGAGCCGATACATACAGCCCTACTAAAAAAGGATATTGTAAAAACGACCATGTTGGAGCGAGTTCTGCAAAGAATTCTGCGATTTGCGGTACGACAAAAATGCAGAGGGCAAGGATCGGCAATGCCATAATTACAAGCGTCACCTTTAAAAATAACGTTTCGCGTTTCATGGAAAACACCTCTTTGTTTATTATAAGTTTTATAGTACATTAGAATTTATCGATTATCAATAAATAATTAACCATTATCGATAATATTCGTCTTATAATGACGATTTTGATATAAAAAGGCTCCTCACTCAGAAAAAAAATATGCTAGTTATCAGGGATATATAGAACAAAAAAACAGCCGGAAGATTCTCCGACTGCTTGCCCCAATTATTTAAATACCGTTGCTGCTTTCACTGCTTTCTGCCATCCGCTATACAGCTGATCTCGTTCTTCTTGCTCCATCTCAGGCGTAAATGAGCGATCTAATGACCAATGAGCAGCGATTTCAGAACAGTCTTTCCAGAAACCGACCGCAAGTCCTGCTAAATATGCAGCGCCAAGTGCTGTTGTTTCGTTAGTAGAAGGGCGCTCAACTGGTACATCCAATAGATCAGACTGGAACTGCATAAGGAGATTATTCTCGACAGCACCGCCATCCACTCTTAACGTTTTCAACGAAATGCCTGAATCAATTTCCATGACATCCAACACGTCTTTAGTTTGGTATGCGAGTGACTCTAATGTTGCCCGAACAAAATGTTCTTTCGTTGTGCCGCGTGTTATACCAAATACAGCACCACGTACATCGCTGTCCCAATATGGAGTTCCGAGACCTACAAAGGCGGGTACCACATATACCCCGTCTGCCGATTCCACTTTTGAAGCGTACTGTTCACTGTCTGAAGAATGGCGGAACATCCGCAGTCCATCACGCAGCCATTGGATGGCTGAACCTGCAACAAAAATACTTCCTTCTAAGGCATATTGCACTTTCCCATCGATACCCCAAGCGATTGTCGTCAGCAGACCGTGATCTGATTTAACCGCTTTGTCTCCCGTATTCATTAACATGAAGCAGCCGGTGCCATATGTGTTTTTCACCATTCCTGTCTCAAAACAGGCTTGTCCGAACAAAGCAGCCTGCTGATCCCCAGCGATTCCCGCAATCGGTACAGCATGTCCGAAAAATTGTTCAGGATCTGTATGTGTATAGATTTCTGAAGAGGGCCGCACATCCGGCAGCATTGAGGCTGGGATACCTAGAATCTCTAAAAGTTCTTCATCCCATTTCAATTCGTGAATATTATACATTAACGTTCTGGACGCGTTCGAATAATCCGTTACGTGCGTAGTCCCTCCAGACAGTTTCCAAACAATCCACGAATCAATTGTTCCGAATAACAGGTCCCCGTTTTCTGCTTTCTCTCTAGCCCCTTCTACATTGTCTAAAATCCATTTAACTTTTGTTCCGGAAAAATAAGCATCAATGAGTAATCCAGTCTTTTCTCTGAAAATTTCGTTGTAACCGCTTTCTTTCAACTCTTCACAAATTTCTGCAGTTTGACGTGATTGCCAGACAATCGCATTGTAAATCGGATCTCCTGTATGCTTGTCCCATACTACTGTCGTTTCCCGTTGGTTCGTAATGCCGATACCTTCAATCTGTTCTGCTGAAATATTCTTTTCGGACAGAACGCCAGCGATTACGGAAAGTATAGAGCTCCAAATCCCATCAGCATTGTGTTCAACCCAGCCTGATTTCGGAAAGTGCTGTGTGAATTCCTGTTGCGCAGAGTGAAAGATTTTCCCCTTTTTATCAAACAAAATCGCTCGTGAACTAGTAGTGCCTTGGTCTAATGCCATAATATATTTTCCTGTCATTGTCTACTCCTCCAATACTTTCAATCCTTAAAACTTGTGTGTTGCATGGCTCGTTGACGTTTCGACTTGCTCTGAGATTGTCTCTTTACGTATTGAATACTGGGCCGCTACTAATAATGCAAGCACGACAGCACCGACTATCCAGAATGCGATACTATTTTCTGCAAGAAAGAATTGCTTATAAAATAGCGCACCCATCGTTCCTCCTAAGATTGGTCCCACGACCGGAACCCATGCATAGCGCCAGCCGGAAGATCCTTTTTTAGGAATCGGCAAGAAAAAGTGTGCAATTCTTGGTCCCAGATCCCGTGCCGGATTAATAGCATAACCTGTCGTACCGCCAAGGGACAGCCCGATAGCGATGATCAGCGCACCGACAATAAGGGGATTGAGTCCTTCAGTGAATTCGTTAGCGCCGATTGATAATAACCCTAGTACTAAAATGAACGTTCCGATGACTTCACTCGTTAGGTTGGATAGTGGATGCCGAATCGCTGGAGTTGTTGCAAATACATCCCGTTTTGCAATTGGATCCTCCGTCTCTTTCCAATGCGGCAAGTATTGAAAATACACCAATACAGCTCCAAGTATCGCACCAATCATTTGTGCAAGTATGTACATCGGCACATCTGCCCAAGGGAAATCTCCTATCGCTGCAAATCCAATCGTCACAGCTGGATTCAAATGGGCACCACTCGCTTGACCGACTGCATAAACGCCAAGTGCAACTGCTAGTCCCCAGCCTACTGTAATCACAATCCAACCAGAACCTTCCGCTTTCGATTTCTTTAGAGCGACGCCGCCGACTACACCGCCGCCGAACAAAATCAAAATCATCGTCCCGATTAACTCTCCCGCAAATGGAGTCATACAATTCTCCTCCTACTTAAATGTAATGACAAGGATGATTGAGAGAAGCGCACAAAAAAAGTCCACAATTAAAATCTTGCTGGATGCAAGATTTCAACTGTGGACTCCTCAACTCAACCACGTCTTATGAACTTGTCCCCAAGTATAAAGCGGTTTCATCGGTCTGTCAACAATAGATTCAGAAAGTTCTCTTTTCCTCAAATAACTTCCATAGTTCACGATCAGAGGTCGTAACTGCAACAGCACCCGCGTCCAGCGCATCTTTAATATGTTTTTCAGTACGGATGAGGCCTCCGTTAATAATCGGAATTCCTGTACGTTCATAGACTTCTTCTATCAGTTCAGGAATCACACCAGGTAGCATTTCTATGAAATCAGGCTGGGTCTGCTCAATCAAAGAATAACTCTTTTCCAATGCAATCGTATCAAGTAAAAACATTCGTTGAATGGCAAGGATGTTTTTGGCTTTTGCTTTCATAATCATATTGGAACGAGTGGAAATAATACCTGCAGGACGAATGTCATTACACAAAAAGTCTGCAGCGAAATTATCCGTTTTCAATCCTTGAATAAGATCCGCATGAATGATGAGTTTTTTACATCTCTTATCGGCTTCATGCTTCACTGTTTTCAAATTACTAATATGCACTTCCAGTAACACGACATACTCGAACGGACTGTCCAGCATTTGCTCAAACTGTTTTAACGTACGAGCAGCGGGTAGAATTTTTTGATTGTGAAAAGGCATTTTTTGTGACCCCCCGTCTATCAGTAGAGTTCTATGATATCTCAATTAGACAACTGAAGTCGCTTTTTTCATCTCATTATCCAATTCTTTCTCATAGTCCTGCTGTTCTGTATCCGACCAATTGAAAATCCGAGCCATTTCGTTCAGTACATCTTCCTTTGCATCCACAACATTTTTTATATTGAAATAGAGATCGCCTGTCCTACGAATGAAAAAGTCCGTTGGTTTCACGACCATCTCCTTTTCAATCGCATAGCGCAGTTTCACATATAGAATCCGGGGCATCACTTGGTTTTCATCGTATGGAATCATAAAGACTTCATCGACATTCGTGCCATATAACGCAGCTAAATGTCTGCTTTCTCTCTCAGTAAATCCTAGCAGTTCCCCTCTTTTCACCGCTTGGTCCATATACCGATTATAATTCACAGATCCGCCGAAATCGCCTCCAGAGATGGGAATCTTTGTCGTACTGCAACGACTGAACGTCAATCCTTTTTCTTGCTGCAGAAGCTGCGCAATCTTATTGACCACGGTTTCTGCCATTTTGCGGTAGCCAGTCAGTTTTCCGCCCGCGATGGTAATTAACCCCCGTTCCGACTCCCAAATTTCATCTTTCCGTGAAATCTCAGAAGGATTCTTTCCGTCTTCATGGATAAGTGGACGTACTCCCGCCCAACTCGATTCCACGTCTTTTTCAGATACTGAGACTTCCGGGAACATGTAGTGGATGGCATCTAAAATATACGTACGATCTTCTTCAGTTATTTGCATTTCTTTTGGATCCCCCTCAAAAAAGGTATCCGTCGTCCCGACATAGGCTTTTCCATCACGTGGTACCGCAAAAATCATGCGCTTGTCGGGTGTGTCAAAGTAGATTGCCTGATGCAGTGGAAATACACTTTGGTCGAACACTAAGTGGACCCCTTTTGAAAGGATAAGTTGTTTTCCATTGGAATGCCCATCAATTTCTTTCACTTCATCTACCCATGGACCTGCAGCATTGATCACTTTTAAAGCGTGAATGGTTGCCACTTCTCCAGTCAGCATATCTCGCACTTGTACGCCTTCTATTTTGTTGGACTCATCATATAGGAACGATTCCGCTTTTGCATAATTGACAAGTGTTGCACCTTTCGAAGCCGCGGCTTTTGCCACTTCAATTGTGAGACGCGCATCGTCCGTACGGTACTCAACGTAATATCCACTTCCTTGCAGCCCCTCTCTCTTAATGAGTGGAGCTTTTTGAATCGTCTGATCCAAGTTCAGCATCTTCCTTCTCTCCGAGCGTTTCACACCTGCTAGAAAGTCATACACTTTTAATCCAAGAGCTGTGGAATAAGGTCCGAACGTTCCTCCTTTATGGAACGGCAGCAACATCCATTCAGGAGTTGTTACATGCGGTCCATTCTCATACACAATCGCACGTTCTTTTCCGAGCTCCGCCACTTCCTTGATTTCAAATTGCTTTAAATATCGCAGTCCTCCGTGCACTAATTTTGTAGAACGACTCGATGTACCTGAAGCAAAGTCTTGCATTTCAACTAGCGCCGTTTTCATCCCCCGAGTTGCTGCATCTAATGCAATTCCTGCTCCTGTAATCCCCCCACCGATTACTACTACGTCAAACTGATCTGTATTCAACTTGCTGAAAAGTTCGTTTCGATTCAATGCTGAAAATGTTGTCATCTGTCTCGTCTCCTCTTCGTATACGAGTTTAAACAACAAAAAGAGACCTCAAGAAAATAATCGCATGATCTGCAATTATTTCTTGAGGTCTCTCAGTAGCTCAAACCCGATATATTAACTTGTTAATAAGTATAGCACAGTTAAAAGAAAATACAAAACACCTGAATTGAAGATTCCCGATCCATTCCATATCGATTCTGTCCGTCTTAAGCATTCCCCTTTTCTTCATCAAACTAAGCTTTCGAATAATCTTCCATGAATCACTCCACATTCCCCTGGATTCTTTCTGATAATCGTATATACTAGAAAAGCATCTCCACAGAATATACGTTCTACTATTTTCTCGGAGTTTCAAAACTTACAGCTAAAGAGGGTTTCAGATGAAAGGAAGTTCACACTTAGGTATTGGCATTGCGGTTGGCGCAATCGCTGGATACATCACTCATCCAGACGTTATGACTGTTGCGATTTGTGCAGGAATAGGCGGTGTGTCTGGAGTTGCACCAGATTTAGATACAAACGGTCTGGCAAGCAATTCTATTACTTTATCGAAGAAAGTAAGTAAAGTATTAATGGAGACTGCGGGGATCGGGATTTTACTCACGCTCATTTATCAGGTGATGACTCAAGGGATGAGCAACGAGATCTACATATACGGCGGGATGGGTCTCGCCCTCCTGATCGTCTCCCGGCTCATTACGCAAAGACGGATGCTGACAATCACAGGAGTTCTTGTCCTGTTGCTTGGATTTGTGTTGGACCAATCCCTCGGCATTTTACTTGCAGGCAGTTATATTGTTTTCGCTTCATTTTTACCTCACCGTTCTTATACGCATTCCCTACTCGGCGTTTTGTTCTACGCAGCGGTTTTAAAGTATTTGGATATGGAATGGCCAATAGAAGGGATGTTTGCAGCGGGAATGGCGGGCTACATCAGTCATTTAGTGGCGGATATGAAAGTACTTCCTGTGAATCGCAGAGGTGTGAAATGGTTTGCGCCGTTGTGGAAGCAGGAATTTTAGGGAACATGAAAAAACGAGTATCCGGTTATCGGCATACTCGTTTTTTCATATTCTTATTTTCATCATACAGAAGATACAAAGTTACGGATCGTTCGGTAAAAAATCCAGTATTGCCCTGCTGCCACGAGCAAAATCCCTACGATCATCCATGTTCTACTGATTGGAAACATCATATAGACGCCAGCCATGATCGGTAACATCCAAGCAAAATACGTGTACACTTTTTGAGTCGCTCGTTTCGTTACATCTTGAAACAGTTCATCGTCCTCCAAATACTCTTGCGGCTTCAAGCTTGTCATTGATATTTTGTGTTGGGGCATACTCCTATTGTGTTTCGCAATTCGCAGACAGAACAATAATAAATAGAGGACTGTGCTGACAAGCATCCCCACCAAGAAAATGCTTGAGCTCTCATTTAAATTGATCTCAAACTCAAATCCACCGTGGGGGAACGTATTCATCGTTGCAGCATATCCAACCAATACGACGAAACCCATAATAATAAAAATTCCAGCCATCTGCCATAGTGGATACGTAAACCTCATATCATTCTTCACTTACACCCTCTCCTTCCAGCCAAAAGATTTCATTGATATCACAGTCAAGCGCCTTTGCCAATTTCAGTGATAGTGTTACAGAAGGCGAAAACTCTCCTTTTTCGATGAACCCGATCGTCTGTCTCGTGACACCGACTTGCTTCGCCAATTCTATTTGCGTGCAACTGTGACGTGCCCGCAGTTCCTTCAATCTATTCTTCAGCATTGCGACACCTCTTTCTTCTAATGTACACTATACTTAACATTATGTATAGTATTCTTAACATAAATTTTTATAAAATATAAAAAACACTCAAATTGACAGGGCAACTGAGTGTTTTCAAGTAAAGGATTATTAAATTATTTTCGAACCTTAAGTACCCACCAAATGAGCACAACTTGTAAAGGAAGCCGAATCCACAACGCCGCTGGAGGCAAATCGAAGTTCTCTGGCGTCAGTGCCATATAGACGTTGACCGGGAACACGACCACTAAAAAGATGGCAATCAATACGCCCGCTCTTTCTCGTGTCGGCTTCAGGAACAATCCAAGTGCCAACAAGATTTCCACGACACCTGAAATGTAGACAATTGCCTTCCGGAAAGGCACCCATTCCGGCATAGCCTGAATGAAAAATGGTTCTAACAGGAAGTGTCCAATTCCTGCGCCAGCGAAGAACAGACAAAATGCGTATAGAGCGATTGTTTTCATTGAAAAAACTCCTAACTTTGTCGCGATGGGTTTATGCATGTAATTGCTATCCTTTTGCTCATCACGAGATACGTGTGTGATCATAATTTTCGGATTCCGCTCATAAATCTTGACCGTGCCTCACTTTAATCTCTCCAACAGTTACCCAATTTTCATTCTCCTACCCTAAACAGTTCCCCGTCCACGTTTTCCGGAAACGTGTTCGTCACAGTCACAGTGAAAACCGGTCCGCTTGTAAACGTCACATACACATCTTCCAATTCCAACACGATCGATGTCAGAAATTCCTGTTCTTCATCCTTGAATCCATACACGACCATACTTTGAACAGATGCATTCTCCAGGTGAATCGAAGAGCTCACGATTACAGGCTCCCGAAAGCCTTCCACCCGTTGAAATTGGGAGAGTGTGTCAGTATCATGGGTCTCGTCAATCAGCAATTCATCATCGCCTTCTTCTGTTTCCCGCCAAGAGAGAATCCAATATGTTTTTTGATTAGGATCTGATTTGGATTGAAAATGCAGAACGGGTTCCGAGCAGAGATATTCCCACCCATCTCCTTTTTGGTAAGCCGCAATCTGCTCAACTAGAACTGTTTTCAATTTCATTCCTCGGATAGACTGCATACGTTGTTCCATTCCCTTGCTCCTCCTCTACTGGTTAAAATTCTCTCTTAAGATATTTCTCCAATATCTATTAGATCCAACTCTTCATCCGTGAGTTGAAACTTCCTTTGTTTCGCGATATTCTCTAGTTTTAAATACTCAACGTACAGTCCCGGCAGCTGCTACCGTACAAAAAAATCTTCTTCCAGCATGTACAGCTACTGAATTTCCTTAGTTATTGATGAAAAAGAAAAGCGATTTATTATTCAATTAGTATCTGGGAATAAGCACTACATTGCTACGCTACTTTTCCAAGATTTTTTCAATTATCATGCTCATACGCTCCGTACCATAAGCACCTGTTGTGAGAATATTACTATCAAGCCAATAACTCTCCAAAAAAGAGGATCCATCTTGCAAATGAATTCTCAAAAACACACGATTATTCCCTTCAATCTCATCACTGACCTTGTCATAGCCTATATACTCCAAAGATAGATAATCTTCGACGAAGGATTTTATTTGTTCTTCATTCAGCTCAGCCAAGTATGAATTGTCTATCTCACTCTCCAAGATAATACCTATCACTTTCCCTTCAATATCATACAAATCTCCGATGGTGTCGGCAGCCTCATTATCTCTTACTTGAAACACTCGATCCTCCGCAATCACCCTGAAGTCCGATCGATATCCAACTGCCTCATAGACTTCTGTGCCTACAGGCAAATAGGTAGCATCTCCATTTCGAATCTTATGGTTCGAACACGCGTGATCCGCCATCATATAGTTCACTTCGCCCACTTTACTGCCCTTCTCCAAAGCGTGATCCTCTGAAATGCCTTCGATATCCCCAGCATATTTAACATCATTCAGCTTTACAACATCTGCCCATTCAATGATTCCGTCCGGACATCCCCTAAAAACATTCACTGCTGAACAGCCTGAACTTAGTAAGCCCAATATGACTCCCATGATTAATATGCGTTTCAATAGTCGATCCCCCCTTTGGCTAAGAGCTCCTCCTTTTTTCTTGCACGCGTATTCTAGAAGGAAATAATTAAAGAATGTAAGAAAAGGTATGAAAAACAGCAAAACTGCATCCCTAAACGACCAAATATCCCATCAATCTATGCTTCCCTTAATATATCAAGCGTTTCTTGCACAAACTCATTTCTCTTTTGTTCATCATCTAAAGACACTCCAGCTTCGACTCGATCAAAGCGAAACGCCCGTATGACTGATTTTAATATCGGCAAGAGCACTCGTTCACTCTCTATGAATGGCCGTTCGGCAGTATAGGATGCAAGGAATAATAGAGATCGTTCCTGTTCGGTTAAATTCCCTTCATAAGGCGCATGCCATGCATGGTATACAGCCACTGCAACGGCTTCATTCAAATACACTTCGTTCCCCGCAAGATTAAAATCGAAAATGCCTAATTTCCCATTCTCTTCTTGCACCATATTGTAATAGCAAAAATCCCCTTGAACAGCCCCTTGAGGTAGTTCTGCCCAAGCTCTTTGCAAGACTTTCCGATATCCAAGATATAGCGATTCGATCGTTGCATACAAAGGATGGCTTTGATAATAATCTCTAAACTCGAAAAAACTTAATTCGTTTTCATCATAATCCCCAAGATTTTCAGTCGCATTGCCCCCAAACAAACTCCATGAAGTAGCTGTAGTGAAAGGCGATTTGAGTTGCATTGAAACATTATGCTGTTCGCCTAACAAACTACCCAACTCATAAAACAACGCATCTGTCATACAGGTCAGTTCCTGCCCAGTTAGTACTCGTTCCAGAGTGAAAACGAAACATTCCTGTTCAGTTACATAACAACCGTCTCTATTTTTCAGATACCGAGCGACATGCATATTATTTTCGTGAAGAAGTTGAGCATATTGACAGCAAGCCTCCCAATAGGAGAGCTCTGCACGTTCCCCTTTCAGCAAATAATTCGAATTCGATTTCACTCTAGCTAACACTTTTTCACTTGTCCGTAAACGATCTACTTCTACAGGGTCTATATCATACTTTTTACAGATCGCTGAAATTTGTTCTGTATACATCCTGTCCTCCTAAACGACTGTTTTAAGTTATTATTCCAATTCATTTTCTTCAATCCTCATCATTATCTGAACGTTGCTTGCCCCATAGGAATAGTTCGAACTCTCAAAGAGTACTTCTTGTGAGACCGATTTCCCCTTGTCATCCAGTACATTCCATACGAATTCAAATTGCATAGCTTGTGATGAATAACTATTGAACCCCAGAGATGTCCCTATATCTTCTAACTGGATCGAGGAATTCAGCACTTCCTGCCAGGTGGCAGGAAGCGGCATCGCACCGAACGACTCTTTAGCTAACGTTATTTCATTGGACAATTGAATTCTAGGGAAATAATAATGTTTTCCGTCTGCCACTCCATAATCTCTCCGACGGATCATATAGGCATTCAATTCCTCCGCAGCACTCTCAGGATCAATATTCCAAGTCAGGAAATAAGAAGATGGATCAGCATAGTCAATCATCCACATCCTCGGCTCCCCACTCGATTCCAAACTGGTCATCTCCCATTTCCGCTTGACCCAAATCCAAAAACTCATCCCATAATCCCCATCTTCTGAAACGAAAGGAACTGCTACGTGACGACTGTCTGCGTGAATGACTTTTTGAATCCTGTCAACTTTGTCCCGAGCTCCATACTCCTCCAACGAACTGTTCATCTCCTTGAGAAGTTCACGATTATCAGGAAATGCAGCTGGCGGAGAATAATTCCACCATAAAAAGACTGCAAACAGGACACTTATTAACGAAATCCATATCCATAAGTTATGGCGCTTTCTCAATTCTCCTCATCCTCCTCAATAAATGATTGAGTCGAACGGAAGTAAAGGGTTTGAGTCGGAGTTTGAATGAGCAATCCCTTCCCATCCTTTTCTACAAAACTGGTTGAACGGACGCCACTTCCCCATTTCGGTTTTGCATCCTTCAATAAGTATGGAAATCGTTCATATGCTGCTTTTTCGTTCAAAAACATATCCTCATACCAAGCTTCATCGTAAATCTCTGATGATTGCAGTTTATGAAGTTCTGATTTCAATGTCTCAACTTTCAAGGTAGCCTCTCCATTTCCAGTCGGATGAATGGAGAGGATCGATGCTGCTTTTACATCCGATACAAACGTTGCTGCATGATCTGTCGGATAAAAAGAATGGCCGATCGCACTTCCGAGGAGTAGGCTGAGTAAGATGATATAATTAGATCCAAACCCTAACCAAGCAAATTTACGATACCGCTCCCAACGTCCGGTTTTTCTTTTCAAAATGAAATATAAA
The DNA here is from genome assembly GCF_014836415.1 of Sporosarcina gallistercoris. Taxonomy (GTDB): domain Bacteria; phylum Bacillota; class Bacilli; order Bacillales_A; family Planococcaceae; genus Sporosarcina; species Sporosarcina gallistercoris. The sequence continues at coordinate 146,017 of NZ_JACSQY010000004.1, forward strand.
ATCCATACACCTAGCGGTAACACTGCAATCTGAATGGCTGTAGAAGCTATCTCCCAAGTGATTGAAAACGAAAACAGACCGAGTATCACCACAAATAGTGCTTTCCACCCTACCTGTTGCTCCGGATTTTTCTTATACATTCTATAGGCAAGGTAAGCGATTATCCCCCATGCGAATATAGTAAAAAGTACAGACAATAAATTGAATGAAGCATATTGAATGATTTCACTCACTCCTCTCCTCTGTAGGAAAACTGTTCGCTCTCAAAACTATAATTCAATTCAGTTAATTCACTATATGCTTATGATACACTATCTGGAAATCGTCAGGGAGCCCTTCATCGAAATTTCTCCACGCAAAAAGCCATCTACACGTACTATGTAAATGGCTTTTCGTCTTCTTTTCTATCAGTGCTTAATCTTCTGTCGGTGCATAATCTTGGTTGAACCAAAGTTGCTCCTGATCGTCCACTTCACCATTGTAGTTGATGAAGATTTCTTCGCCGGCTTTAATCGCTTTATGGGCAAAGAAGTCGAATGTCTGGTTATCGAAATTGATGTCATACCAGGCATTCGGTTCGTAGGAATGATTGAACAGCATGCCATATCCTAACAAAATTGCGGAGTGATTCACTCCATACTCAAAAGCATAATCTCCAAGGATTGTTTTCTCAATATGAGCATGCTGCTCGTTTGGATAAGAAATGATCGGAGCTGCATGCAGCATCTGACCTTTTTCGATATCACATGTAGCAAATACACCTCTATTGAACTCGCCATCACTTATTTTGGAAGTTTTCACTTCAATCATTTATTCGCCTTCTCACTTTTAGAATTTCATGCTCCACTATACCATGGACAGAGGCACTACCGGGCATATCAATGTCATTTCATGTAATCAACCCGAAACGCCGATAGGTAAACGAACTCTCAGCTCTTATCGGTTGGTACCGCACAGCTGTCATCCGTACATGTAGCATCTGCTCCATTATCCGGTGACAGGTTTTCAAAAGCGGATACAGACTGTTCTTCTTCCAAGACTTTTTCGAGCGCTTGTAAAAATGCTTCTGGTGGCTGTGCACCTGAAATCGCATACTTTCTATTGAATACAAAGAATGGTACGCCTGTTACCCCTAACAGTTTTGCTTCTTCGATGTCTGCTCGTACTTCATCGGCATACGCTTCCGGGTTACTCGCAACAGCAAGCGCTTCTTCTTTGGATAAACCAGCTTCAACCGCAAGTTCAACTAGTACCACTTCGTTGCCCACGTCTTTCGATTCTGTGAAGTTTGCATACAACAGCTTCTCTGCCAGTACAGCATCTTTGCCGTGAACTTTTGCAAACTTCGTCATCCGGTGGGCGTCAAACGTATTCGTCGGTTTCATCGTATCGAAATTGAACTCCAGCCCCACTTCTTTCGCTTGTTGCGCGATAGACGCCGTCATTTGTTTCGCTTTTTCAGCACCGCCAAACTTGGCTCCCATACTCTCATAGAAGTTCTGTCCGCTATACTTCGCAGAATCCGGATCTAATTGGAAACTTTTGAACTCGATTTCTATGCGGTCTTTCCCTCTGATTTCATCCAACGCGACTTCCAACTTACGCTTTCCGATGTAACAGAACGGGCATACGAAATCCGACCAAATTTCAATTTTCATGTGTGTTCTCCCCTTTTCGTTAATAGACCTTTAATGAGACCACTATACCATTCGATATTCTGGAAACGAATTAGTTAGCTTGAGCTAATGTTTTCGGGCCCATGTTACCTTTCAGATAAACCGGGTATTCATATGATTAGATAACACTTTTCTCGCAGTTCCAGTGGGGCACGGGAAATTTTAATAATGAAACTAAGAAAGGTTGGATATTGTGAAAGTACTAGTTATTGGAGCAAATGGACAAATCGGTAAGCAGCTTGTTTCATTGATTCAAGAGAGTGATTCGTTGAAAGCCAAAGCGATGATACGGAAACAAGAACAGGCCTCTTATTTCGAAGAACTCGGAGCTGAGACAGTTTTAGTGGATTTGGAAGATGACACGAAAAAAATTGCAGAAGCGGCTGAAGGTGTAGATGCGATTGTGTTCGCAGCTGGATCCGGACCGAAAACAGGTCCCGACAAAACGATGCTGATCGACTTGGATGGCGCAGTGAAGTCAATTGAAGCAGCGAAACAGGCGAACGTGAAGCGTTTTGTCTTAATCAGCTCTTATGATACGTCGCGTGAAGCGATTCAAGAAGCGGATTCCTCATTCGCCCCTTATGTTGCGGCGAAACATTATGCGGATGATTGGCTGCGCAGAACGGATTTAGACTACACGATTGTGCATCCGGGTATGTTAACGAACGACGACGGCACTGGTAAAATCGAAGCGGCAGAGAAAGTCGAAGCGAACAAAGTACCGCGAGATGACATCGCTCAAGTTCTTCTTGCTTGCTTGGAAGACAAGTCGACAATCGGAAAAGAGTTTCAAGTGATTGCAGGCGACACACCGGTGAAAGAAGCAGTTGCTTCATTGAAATAACGACATCGAATAACCGTACTCCGACTTCAACTACGGAGTACGGCTATTTTGTCTGTTACAAATAATGAATTCACTCAGTGAACTATAAAGTCCTCGGCAATTATTTTTTATCGCAACCATAGTAGATTGACGCACATCTGTCCTCATAGAGGTACGTCACTTCTTTTATTTTCATCCTATCATGGTAATTTACTTTGCAGTTTGACCGCCATCTACTGCTAAATTGACTCCCGTGATATAAGACGATTTGTCTGAGCAAAGCCATAAAGCTGCTTGCGCTTGTTCTTCAGGCCGTCCCATTCTTCCAAGTGGAATGTCGTTTTCCACATATTTCGCCTGGTCCGGAACTTCTTTCGCCCATGCTTCCACAGCTGGGGTTAATGTCATACCGGGGCAAATCGAATTCACCCGAATTCCCTTTTTCGCATATTCCAAAGCTACCGATTTCGTCAGTCCGTTAACTGCCCACTTGGCTGCGCTATAAGTAGCTAGGTTTTCCGATCCGATAAGACCGGAAGTTGAGGCCGTATTGACAATCGCTCCTCCACCTGAAGCCAACATAGCAGGAATTTGATGTTTCAACGAATAGTACAAGCTCGATTGTGTAATTTGAATACACCGATCCCAGTCAGCCGTTTTCGTTTCTGCTATCGGCATGGATGGTGCACCAATCCCCGCATTATTATGTGCCCAATCCAGACGGCCATAATGAGCAACTGTCTGCTCCACGAGTTCTTTGACATCTTGTTCTTCGGCAACGTTACAGCGCAAGAAAATCGCCTCTCCGCCAGCATCTACAATTTGCTGCACCGTTTCGTTACCCGCATCTTCATTAATGTCTGAGACGACCACCTTTGCTCCTTCTTCCGCAAAAGCGAGCGCGCTAGCTCTTCCTAATCCACTTCCAGCTGCCGTAACAATCCCTACTTTGTCTTTCATTAAATTCCCCATATTCCATCCCCCTTTATATTCATTCATTCTAAATATTCTATATTTTCAGCAGGAAACCCTTCTTTTAACTTTAAATCATTCCAATATGGATAAAAGATATTATCATGTGGCCAATGTAACATCGAACATTTTAAAAGGAACGAGAACATTATGATTTCCCTAATAGAATTAGTTTGATTCTTTCTCTGACGGACCTTTGCTATCCAGTTGTCTTTTGTTCTTTGCTACGAGTTTTTCGAAATAGGAAAGCTCTGAAGGATCTTGTGGCTCCTTTGCAGTGTAAGGTAACTGATCTTCTTTTTGTTCAGGTATAACCATTGGATCCATCTTCTCTTGTTCGTTAGAGTGATAGGATTTTTCCACCTCATTAAGAGCCGTTACTTCATCTTCAAGAATTGTTGGTCGGCTAGTTGAATCGGGTAATTCAAGATCAAGTGGTGAAGCAGTCTCCTCTTTTTCCGTACTCACAAGATTTTGCCCTTCTTGAAGTATCGGATTATTAAGTATGTCATTCAATGTAGCGAACCACCATTTCAACTCATTCAAAAGCTTCTCGTATTCAGGACTGTTCGTTCCTAACTCCATGAATTTGTCTTTCACGAAATTGACTTGGTAGAAAGGATTGGATTCGTTCCGAATTTGAATGACCAGTGCTAACGTGTGCACTTTATTAGATGTATGATCTTTCGGAATATCGTTAGTAATTTTTTCTTGTATATATTCCAACATCGGGATATTTGTGGTCGTGTACGACATATTAAGAACTTCAGAATTCTCCACTATTGAAATGGCTTCCAATTCAAGGTACCGATAATTGTATTGTGCGTAAGTCATGTTCACTTTTGGCTGATTTGCCGGCATTCCAAGGTCGTCCAATGCGCGCCAACAAAAAATCTGACGTGATTCATTATGTAGTGTAATTCTTGTTAACGCATCGCTTGAAACACATGTAATCGTACTTTCCTCATCACCTGTTAATGATTGGATACACCTTAATTTCTCTCTCTGTTCAGCCAGTCTGCGCTCCTCTAAAGTATTCGCTTTAGCGAAAAACGGAATCGCTAAAACTAGAAGCATACATCCACTTACTCCCCCTATCCATCCCGCTCCTTTAAATAAGGTAAGAGCTAAGAAGGTAAAACCAACAAGGGGAGTGAGACAACCAAGACAACCTAATAAATTGGATAATTTAGTAGATATAGGTTCCATCCTCCTTTAATGATTGGTACACTAATTGTAGACGAATAATTCTGATACGTTGCCAGTGATAGTTTAGTTTCATTAGTAGTGGAAACCCGATTGCTGACTCTAGTTTTCGTAGTGATTTGTTAAAAATCTTTTGATGTTCAAAAAAAGAAAAGCTTCCATCTGTAACAACTGAAAAATAGGAGGAAAAACAATGCCCATTTTGTTGACGATTGGTGCTTTCATTCTCGTGTTGTTTGGTTTCAATAAGGTCATGGGGTATGGAAGAGGGAATATTACAATGGAATTGGATGGCCGGTATACGAATCTTACCGAGCAGGCAAATGCTGTAACTGCAGAGCTTAAGAAACAAGGTAAACACGCAGAGTATATAGGAAATGGTCGTTACTTGGTTGACGGGCTATCTTATGTTGTCCACAAACGCGCTGTTGCAATGGCAGGAGTCCCTTTGGAGCGGACCATACTGGTACCTGAAAAAAGTGAAAACAGACGCTAGTTAAAAATGCCAGGTACTCACCGATTTCGTGAATTCCTGGCACTTTTCAAAACCTCAGATAAATTTCACTTTCTCCTCAATTGCAATACGAGTTGTTGAATACGATGGCGCATTTTCTTTTCCGATTGTAATAAGAACGATCGGAAAATATCGTTCCTCTAAGTTGAAGCGCTCCATGAACTTCACTTTGTCAAACCCGCCCATGGGTCCTGTTGCATAGCCTCGCTCTTTCGCAATGAGCATAAATTGCATGGCAGCGAGACCAGAATCGAACGTCGCCATATTGATACGGGACTGTTCCGATGCATGTGGATACGCTTTGAGCGCATTGCCAACCAGTACTGCTTTGGTTGCGTCATCCACAAAACCCGCATCCGACATACTGTCATAGACTGGATCGATGTTTCTGTAAAATTCTTTATCTCCCAGAACGGCAATGACTGCAGACGCAGTTTCGATCTGCTCCTGGTTATACGCAATCTTCCTTAACTCTTTGCGTTCTTCATCGTCCAGGAAAACTAAGAACTCCCATGGTTGCAGATTACTAGTAGAAGGCGCAAGTGTCGCTTGCTCGAGCATTTCAAGAATCTCTTCTTTTTCAATGGTAAAGTCAGGATCGTATTTTCTCACTGAACGGCGTTCTTCAATAATGGCAGAAATCATGTTAGACAAGTGAACTCCTCCTATTGGTCAAAAAGAACTTTTAATTCATACACTAGCAGCATACTTATAGTAAGTTAAATCGTCAAGTGTCTTGAGGAGATGAAAGGCTCATGACACATCATCGCTTGAAGGAAGGATATGCATACTCTCTAACAGTGCCCTCGCATCCTGATTTAAATAGGTGAGTGTATCTTCTCTGCTCACTAACCCCGCATGTTCTTTCACGATCGACTTAAAAGACCGGATGTTAAAGTGAACAGCATACTCATTGATGGCATGAATGACCTTAATCTCCACTTGAGTCAATCGCTTTCCATCTGAGTTCAAGACAAATTCAAATAGATCTTGTGCATTGCGCTGGAGATGATGTTTGTTTGCTTTCACCACATCAATATTATCCTCCATATACCTTCTAGCAGTTATGAAGTCCAATTCATCCACGCATTGATTGATCAGTTTAAACAATTCATGAGAATTCATACGACCACTCCTTTACTTTACCAACCCTTACCAATATACCACCATATCACTAGGTATAGGTACTCATTCCAAATTTAAAGAATACCATGGGGATGCGGGGAACTTCAGAATAACTCTCTCCATTTCGGGTATCTCAACGATATACGTATTTATTACGGTTCGTTATGTGGGAAGGGGTTCCAAATGGATAGAGATCAGCTGCACACGAAACGGATTACAAGTCTTTTAACAATCTGTGCTGCATTTTTAATGGGCTTTATCGATGCCTATACATTCATGGAGTTGGACCATGTTTTCGTGAGTGCCCAGACAGGAAACATGGTGACGTTCGGAGTCAAATTATTCACAGGTCATCCTTATGATGCCTTGGCGAACATGATCGCTTTCTTCGGTTTCATGTGTGGTGCCTTTTTAGGAGAAGTCCTTTTAGCCCGCTTGAGGCTCCCCGGGTTGCGGAGATATCGCCTGTTCCTGTATGTCCAAGCACTCCTTCTTCTAGGGCTGGCACTATTTCAAACCAAACTTGAATTGTCTGTTATGGTCTTTGTATTAGGATTACTCTCAGGCTATGCACTGACAACGTTCAGAAAAATCGGATCCACTCCCGTCAATAATGGAATCATGACCGGAAATGCACGTAATATGATGAACAGCTTGTACCTGATTCTCTTCGAAAAAGACGCTCAGGCAAAAAAAGATATGATCCATCTTTTCATCGGCATTATCACATTCGTAGCAGGGGTTGGTGCGAGTGCATCCGTCAGTGTTTGGGACCCCTCGGCTATTCTGTGGATTGCTTTCGGGATTGTCTGTTTTTCAATCGTTGCGCTCTTTTTCTATAAGTGGACGTAAACTGGCTCTAGTCTGGTTTGATGGCGTGAACGGAGTTACTCATGATAGAGTGATTAGTAATAAGGCTGATTTGGCAGTCCCATCTTTATGATTTTTTCAGGAAGTTACACACTATGGATAAGGAGTGAGTGGAATGAATGAAAAACAATTGGATAAGGTGAAAAACGGAAAAGGGTTCATCGCGGCGCTCGACCAAAGTGGCGGAAGTACCCCTAAAGCACTCGCAGCATACGGCGTGAACGAAGATGCGTATTCAAACGAGGACGAGATGTTTACATTAGTGCATGATATGAGAACGCGGATCATTACCTCCCCTGCATTTGACGCACAACACATATTGGGTGCGATTCTGTTTGAACAAACGATGGATCGCGAAATCGACGGAATGTACACGGCTGATTATTTAGCTGAAAAGAAAGGGATTGCTCCTTTTCTTAAAATTGACAAAGGACTAGCGGAAGAAGCAAACGGAGTCCAACTCATGAAACCGATCACCGATTTGGATGAAACCTTGAAACGAGCAAACGAACGCCATATTTTCGGGACAAAAATGCGCTCCGTCATTAAAGAGCCAAACGAAGAAGGCATCAAAGCAGTTGTCGATCAGCAATTCGAGGTAGCCAAACAAATTATCGCTGCTGGACTTGTTCCGATTATCGAACCCGAAGTGGACATTCACAGCGGAAACAAACCCGCTTGTGAACAACTATTGAAAGATGAACTCCTGAACCACTTGGATCAGCTGAAGGATGACGAGAATGTCATGTTGAAACTTACGATTCCTACTGAGGCGAACTTGTACAGGGAACTTATCCAGCACCCTAGAGTGGTACGAGTTGTTGCGCTATCAGGCGGCTACTCGACAACGATTGCAAATGAAAAACTGAAAGAGAATGAAGGGTTGATCGCCAGTTTCTCAAGAGCTCTGAGCCAGGACTTGAATGCCAGCCAAACAGATGAAGAGTTCAACAGTGCTCTTGAAAAAGCGGTTCACTCGATTTACGAAGCCTCCATTTAAGTGAAAAGCCTGTGCTCGCCCGTTCTTTTGGGTCTGGCACAGGCTTTTGTAATTTTTGCTTTGTGTATTCATACGAAAATGAAAAACAATACGAGTTGATTTCTATATGTTTAAATGAAACAAACAAAATCAGGAAAACTATTTACTTAATTTATAAATTCTAAATACAAGTAGGATCATTCCTAATACAATTAATATAGAAAACACTCGCGCTGTAACTAACCCTGCCACTCTAATACCTATTGGCAAAATAAGAATAAGTCCCCCACTAACCATAAGAAAAAAACCTATTGCATTTGCTAACTTATTTTTATCTCCCTTAAATGTGCTCTCATTGAAACCTGCAATGAGTGTGAAGTCTCGTTTTTTCCATATTAGGTAACTAAAAAGGAAAAGAAGCGTACTAGTAAAAAAACAAGCTATCATTGGACCTATATTCATATTCGGAACACCTGACTCTTCTTCATAATTCGGCTATAGCAGTTGAGTAACATACAAGAATATATTGCTATTTATAGCGATTGATAATCAATCTTTATACTATAGCAATAATACTCATATAGTTCCTCCCTAACCGTAAAAAACCCGCACCAGCTGAGTTCAGCAATGTGCGGGTCGTTTTAACTTGAGGTGAATCGTTTTCCAATTTAAACAAGTATTATATCCATGTCGATTTACTCTATCTATAGAATTGATGCAGGCCGTGCATGAATTCTCCGTTAAGCTACTCCCAACTATTTGTACTCTCATTTAACTTCTCTTAATTCTATCAACTTATCCTTTTAACGCGATCGCTTGATCCAATACTTTATCCCCTTGCATCAGTCCATACGCTAGCTGGTTGATAATATCGACTTTGACGCCTAGTGGTTCCAATTGTTGTTTAATCTTTTTTTCTAAATATCTTACTTGTGGGCCAATCAAGACAACATCGAGGTTATCCAGGTTATTTTTCAATTGTGATTCAGCGACTGCACTGACTTCCAAGTCCAGGCTGCGTTCTTCTGCTGCTTTTTTCATTTTGTTTACTAACATGGAGGTAGACATTCCTGCAGAGCACACTAGAATAATTTTCATCGTTTTCCCTCCTCAATCGATTTCATCTTTTCGTACATATCAATCATCTCATTCGCCAACTCTTTCACTGTCATCGCTGTCATCAGATGATCTTGCGCATGAATCAGAATGACAGTTACGGTATTGACTTCTCCATTGGCTTCAGCTGTCAATAGCTTCGTTTGCTCATGATGGGCTAACGTGAATTCCTCATTCGCTTCTTCTATCTTTCTGCGCGCTTCTTCAAATTCATAGTTTTTCGCTAGCGCTATCGCTTCCATTGAACTGGAGCGGGCGTTTCCAGCATGCAAAATGATGGAAAACGAGAGCATCTGAATTTCTTCTACTGTTTGCATACTTATTCTCTCCCTGCCTGTTGTTTTAAAGCTCTAACTCCTACCATAACAAATGGGATGTAGATGGCTACGGCTATCGCGAAGTTCACTAGTTGTAATACAATTCCACGCCAGCTTCCTCCTGTAACCAAATATCCACTTAAAATAGGCGGTGTCGTCCAAGGTATAATGGCAACTGTCTTTGGCACCAATCCCGTAGCTAAAGCGAAATAGGATATGATCGTCAACGTTACCGGAACGAGGATGAACGGAATCAGCATTGCCGGATTCAATACGATTGGTAAACCAAAAATTACAGGCTCGTTAATATTGAATAACGACGCAGGTGCTGAAAGTTTTCCGACTTCCCGGTATGGGTGATTTTTCTCTTTTCGAATCACAATGAAGATTGCTGCAATCAGTGCAATAGTCGTACCGGAACCTCCCATGAAGACAAAGGAATCCAAGAATGGCTTAGTAACCGTATAAGGTACATCAAATGCAGAGACACCGCTACTGAACAATTCCAAGTTTTCTTGAATTAAAGGAAGGTACAATGGCTCCATTACAGATCCAATAATATTGGTCCCATGCAGTCCGAAGAACCATAATAAATGATTTAAGAAAGCAATTAAAATTGCGGCTGGCAATGTATTACCGAGTCCTTGCAATGGTTCTTGGATGACTTGAAAGATCACTTCAAATATACTAATTTCAGCAAAAACCGTCATTAACGCTTGGAAGCAGCCGACTATAATTAAAATAATCGTCGCAGGAATTAAAGCTTGAAATGAACGAGCTACTCCTTCTGGAACACCTTCAGGCATTTTAATGGTCCATCTTGATTTTACTAGAATCCGGAATAATTCTGTCAAGCTAAGTGCAAGTACGATTCCGACAAATAATCCTTGCGACCCGAGCCATGCAAAGTTCAAGCCCCAATCTTCCGTTACCGGAACGAGCATGATGTAAGATGCAGCCGATATCAGACCCGCGGATAAGCCATCCACTTCATAGGATTTGGCAAGATTATACGCGATTGAAAAGGCGACTAAGAGCCCTAAGACAGCAAAGGTCCCGTTCCATATACTGCCCCCAACCGCTTGCCAGTTCCCTTCACCTAACAAGCCATTCATCCATTCAACAAAACTGAACGAGCCTAGCGGCGGAAAGTTATTGATCAGAATCGCAAACGATCCGACGATAATCAGCGGCATGATTGCGACGAATCCATCACGGATTGCAACAAGATGACGCTGAGCTCCGATTTTCCCAGCAATTTCAATGAACTTTTCCATGAACCTACCTTTCATTTCTCTTCCCCCTTAAAATTGTGGTAAATGCTCTTTATGTGCTTCCAACAACTCATCCAACAAGATTTTACTTCCCTTTTCATCTCGTACTAATGGGTTCATAATCATTGCAGTATAAGCATCATTGTAGTTGCCGGAGATTCCAGCCTTAATGACGAGCTCTTCAAATGCCTTCATCTCGTAAATAACACCTTTTACTACTGGTGGCAGTGGCCCTACTGAAATCGGCTCCGGTCCATTTTTTGTAATGATACTATTCACTTCAACCACAGCATCAGTTGGTAAATCCGTGATCGCCCCGTTGTTAAAGGTGTTGACGGTTTGAATGTCTTTCCTATCATTATAAATGGAATCCATTAAGCTGCAGGCAACGTCACTATAAAACGCACCCCCTCGTTCTTCCAGCTCTTTAGGTTTATCTTGCAATTCCGGGTTTTTGTAGAGGTCAAACAGAGATTTCTCCAACTCTTGGACTTTTTCTGCACGTGTCCCATTCTCTTCAAATGCCTTGATATCTTTGGTAAGAACATCTTTTGTTTGGAAGTAATATTGGTGATAAGGATTCGGTAACAGTTTCGTTGAATCGATAAATGTACTGGACCAACCTAGATTGACGATATTCGCTGGAGAATAATCCAACCCTTTCTTTAGCTTTTCCAATACTTCTTCTGTACGATCTTGACCATTGACCGTCACTTTTCTACCGAAGACAAAATGGTTCATGCCGATGAATTCAATTTCCACATCATCTGGTGAAACATTAAGAATCTCAGCTGTGGAGTGGCGCATGTTGAACGGGATATTACAAACACCGATCACTTTCTTGTGGTCAGAATGCTTCAACAAGGCTTCCGTGATCATTCCAGCGGGGTTTGTAAAGTTGATCATCCAGGCTTCAGGACATAGATCATGGATATCTGCAGCCAGCTCCATCATGACAGGAATCGTCCGGAATGCTTTGAAAATGCCTCCTGCTCCGTTTGTTTCTTGACCTATGAATCCGTGACTTAACGGAATGCGTTCATCTTTTTCCCTAGCTTGCAGGCCACCGACACGGATTTGTGTGGAAACAAAATCCGCTCCTACTAATGCCTTTTTTCTATCCAATGTCCAAGTTAGTTGTATCGGCTTACCTGACTTCAAAATCATTCTTTTGGAAAGCTCCCCAACAATCTGCAGCTTCTCTTTCCCCTCCTCTATATCAACCAATACAATCTCCGTTACCGGAAAAGAGTGATGGCGCCGTATGATCCCCTCAATGATTTCAGGAGTATAACTGGACCCCCCACCGATGATGACAATTTTTAAATTCATTTTATAAGACTCCTTTACTTCAATATGTGAAAGCGGTTTCAAATACTGGCATTTATAAATTCCGAGAACTAGTTAGTACTGAACTGCACCTAGCACCCTATAAAACTATTCTTGTTTTTCAGTACCTTTGTAATTCTTAAAAATAATGTATCATACATTTAAATAATTGTATATAACAATAAATCAAAATACTTTATTTGTAGTATCATATGAGAATCATTTGTTATTATTCCATTATTCTTGTACACTTTAGACATTATTACTGAAGGAGCATTGCAATGGACAAAAACCAGGCACTTCATGCATATATAAAAGAAGATCTACTCCATCGGATAAAATCAGGTACTTACAAAGTTGGCGATAGAATTCCTACCGAGCTGGAATTGTGCAAAGATTTCAACGTAAGCAGAACAACTGTGAGGACTGCATTGAAACAGCTCACAATGGAAGGTTATCTCGTCAGAAAACAAGGCAATGGCACTTTTGTCGCTGAACAAAAAGTGAAGCAAACTCTTTCTCATACGGTTGAACGATACAGCGATCAAATTGCAGTTCAAGGAAAAAAAGCAGAGATTTCACTCGTAAGCATTCAAGTGATTCCTGCTACTGAATTGCTAAAAAATATTCTAAATGTATCTATCGATGATCCTATCCAATGCATTGAGAGAGTCCGAAAAGCAAACGGAGAACCTACTCAATACGAGGTCGCTTACATTCCGTGGAAAGCAGCTCCGGGTATTACAAAAGAACACGCTGAATCTTCTTTATATGAAACTCTGAAAAATAGTTATCACATACAAATTGCCAAGACTACAGAACATGTAGAAATTATATTCCCGGATGAACGGATCGCTCAACACTTGCAATACAAAAAAGGACTCCCGTGCTTCTACATCGAAACGGTAGCTGAAGACGTGAATGGGAATGTATTTGAATACTCTCGTTCTTACTTTCGAGGGGATAAGACAAACTTCGTGATAAGTCGCAATTACTTAGCAGAGGAATAACGATTGGAACAAAAAGGGGGGATTACGGTTGAAAGTCCTTTTTAATGCGGACGATTTCGGACTTACTAAAGGCGTCACAGACGGCATTATCCAAGCACATACAAACGGTGTTGTTCAGTCTACGACACTCATGATGAACGGACTTGCAACGGATTACGCCGTTGCAAAGGCAAAGATGCTCCCATCCTTACAAGTAGGCATTCATCTCGTGCTTACGTATGGTAAGCCATTGAGCGATGATGTACCGACATTACTGAACGAGCAGGGTTCCTTTAAATATACAAATACTTTTAAACAAATGGAGCCTCCAAATATAGAGGAAGTGGAGAAAGAATGGCGCACTCAACTCGATGCGTTCCTTGCTACCGGTCTGCCACTTCACCATATTGACAGTCATCATCATGTGCATGGCTGGCCAGTATTAAAGGAAGTCGTTCTTGCTCTTTCCAAAGACTATGACGTGCCTGTACGTTATACAGACTCGTTGAAGGATTACCCCGCTGTTCTTTTAACCGAGAATCTCTATCTGGATTTTTATGGGGATGGCATCCATAAAGATGTTTTCAAAAGTTTGGAGCTTTACAAAGGGAATTCGGTTGAAGTAATGACGCATCCAGCAATTGTGGACGATGATTTGAGAACGGTAAGCTCTTATTTAGATGCACGAGAAGAGGAGCTTTCACTTTTATGTCATCTTGAAATCCCGGATTGGGTAGACTTAGAGATTGGGACCTGATTTATTTTTACGTTTTGTAACCAAAAAAGGCTGCAACTATCCCCGAAGGAGAACGGGGTCGGTTGCAGTCTTCTTTTTTCTGATCCTTCTTCTACGTTCCAATTGCTTACTAGTAAAAGATGGTTAACGAAAAAGGTCATTTCACTTCTTTTGCACAAACAGCCAATGTCTTTCTAATTTCAGCCCGAACGTCGTCTTCCTGATATCTCAAAACCGGCATCGTCTCTTGCGGATCAATGAAAGCATCACGATTCTGCATTTCGATCTGTTTTCCCATATGGATCGCATGCTCTTTCCCTTTTGCTGCAACCGCTTCATCCATTTTTTCAGAAGAGGGTTTCAATTGGTCCAAGGCAGCTGTTTCAATCGTCGTATCTGTTTGTCCGAGACTTTCTGCAATCATTTTGTAGAACTCTTCGTACTTCATATTGATCCCAGAGATGGCATACGTCGCGCGGTGCTCCCCATGTTCCAAGGCACCGACTGCCGCTTCCGCCACTTGCTTCGTGGTCACCATTGCAGTCCCGCCGGCAGGAACTTTCACTACATCCATCCCTTGAACCCGGGGGAAGAAGCTTTTCCAAAGCGGCGTCCTCTGTGGCATCGTTCCAAATATGTACGGCAGTCGAAGCGACATGACATCCATCGCTCCTTCACCTTCCATGAACGCGATTTCTTCCTGCAGCAATCTCGTTTTGACATAAGGCTGCTCCTGCAAATTCAGATCAGGCCACATGCTTGCAGTCTCCGTATGATACGACCCGAAAATTACGAACTTCGTCATGCCCGACTTCCGTGCCAAGTGCGCAAGCCTTTGTGTCGGCAAGACATTGTTTTCATAATAGAATCTCATAGCAGGTGCTTTAGGAAGTGTCCGCTCATCCAAACCAGCAGCATACACAAACGCATCTTTTCCTTGCAATATATCCATTACTTGCTCATCTGTCATCTTGTTGATATCTCCGAGATATCGATCCTTCACTTGTTCGGGCAATACCTCAGCCATGACTTCTTCATTGCGTGCAATTGTAGACACTTCGTAGCCCTTGTTAAGTAATTCATGGACGGTTTCAAGCCCTAGCAAACCGGTTCCACCTAACACAAATACTTTTTCCATTCCGTATCACTCCCTTTTTCAAAATGCTCAAGTATTCTACCCTAATAGTAAGTGACGCAATCTAATTGCTGAATAGCGTACCAAAATAAAACGAGTGAAAAAAATCCCTTAATTGCTGAGATTGTACTGTTCCTGACCTAGTTCCCTTTATTACGTAGCTACGTTGACATCTGGACGTATTTTCAAACCAATATTTTCTTCCACATTAAGAACCATTGAATAGAACTTGTAGCTGGAAGTTGGTTTATAATGCAATGCGGAACTGCGCGTTCCATTCAAGCGTTCTACACTAATTTCACACTCTTATGTTCTTTCGCTTCTCTCACACCTCTGCTACTATGAATAAATACAAGGTATTAAACTCAAAAATTCCGTAAATTATAGAAGGAGCTAGATCCGATATGTATTTAAATCTATCCACCCTCTTTCCTTCCTTTCAGATTTTCTCAAACAAACCAGACCATCATTCTCACGATGTATTTATCTTTAAAGATAAAACTTCATCCAATTGGATATCGATTAATAAAAAAGAAGTCTCCACCCGCGATTACGCATTATTAACAGCTGTTTTTGATGAGTTTGAAATACCTCATAAATCATCTGGAGATTCTGAACAAATTGAGTGGATTCGCTACTTGGATGGTTATGGATCCGCACCAATAAAGGAAGTTCTAGAAATTCGTACACTTCATCTTTCCTTTCCGAATGATCGTTGGAAAATGGATTCGTTAAGAGAAGCTGTTGAAGCCTTTTTTGGAGATGAGGTGATTTTACTGTGCCGCACAAATACTCTTGCATTGCTCATAGAAAAGAAATCATCATATCGTTATGGAATAGAAGATTTCACTTCATTCGTTGCTATTCTTGAAAGTGATTTCTTTATGAAGCCGAAACTATTTGTCGGCAAGTTCCACAGCTCAGATTCAGAATACCCAGCAAAAATCAACGCTGAATCATTTTATTTTTCAAAAGGATTGAATATATTACCTACAGAACAGATATATACAATGGAGAAAGTATTTCCATATTTACTGATTGAATCCCTTTCAACGACTATGAAAAATACAATTACTAATGAGATACTGGGTCCCATAGAACAGGACATGGAAATATTGAAGACGATTCGTTATTTTTTCGAAAGTGGATTCAATGGTTCTATCACTTCCGAAAAACTCCACATTCATCGGAATACACTTAATTACCGTCTAACAAAGTTTCAAGATATTACAGGTATTTCTGTTCGCAATTTCGACGGAGCCTTAGTTGGTTACTTCGCTAGTTTACTATCAGTAAAGTAAGATTCAATGTGCACAACTTCAAACGTCAGATTATTGTGCATACTGTACATACCCAATTCACTTATTGAAAGGTATCCTAATATTAACTACACAACTAGGGGTGAAGGATATGGGAGAGTTAGTTCTTAAGAATATATATAAAGTTTACGAAGATGACGCAATCGCAGTTTCAGACTTCAATTTGAAAGTTGAAGATAAAGAATTCATCGTTCTTGTAGGTCCATCAGGTTGCGGAAAATCGACAACATTACGTATGATAGCCGGGCTAGAAGAAATTACGGACGGCCAGATGCTTATTGATGGAAAGGTGATGAATGATGTAGCTCCGAAAGATCGTGACATTGCCATGGTATTCCAAAACTATGCGCTATACCCTCACATGTCTGTATACGATAATATGGCCTTCGGTCTGAAATTGAGAAAGTTTTCGAAAGATGAAATTGAGAAGCGTGTTAAAAACGCAGCAACTATTCTAGGATTGGAAGAGCACTTAACACGGAAGCCCAAAGCTCTATCTGGTGGTCAGCGACAACGTGTAGCACTAGGACGTGCCATTGTTCGAGATGCTGGTTTGTTCCTAATGGATGAGCCATTGTCAAACTTGGATGCCAAACTAAGAGTCCAGATGCGTGCAGAAATAACAAAATTACATAAGCGGTTAGAAACTACTACCGTCTATGTAACACACGACCAGACAGAAGCAATGACGATGGCTACACGTTTAGTAGTTATGAAAGATGGATTCATCCAACAGATCGGTACACCTAAGGAAGTGTACGAGAATCCAGAAAATGTATTTGTTGGTGGGTTCATAGGTTCTCCAGCAATGAATTTCTTTGAAGGGCAAGTTGTTGATGGGAATTTTGTAGTTGGAGAAACGGTTATAAAGATACCAGAGAGGAAACTAGCATTACTCAGAGAGCAGGATGAAATAAACAAACCGATCACTCTCGGAGTTAGACCCGAGCATATTTATGAACAAGCTGATTTGCTAAAAGCCTTCCCAGACTCCCATGTTAACGTTCAAGTAGACGTCGCAGAATTAACAGGGGCAGAGCTGATGGTCTATTCCTCCATAGGTACACACCCATTCGTTGCACGTCTGGGTGCGGATACAGATTTGCAATCTGGTCAGAATGTGACGCTAGCCATTGATATGAATCGCGTACATTTCTTTAATGCTGAGACTGAAAAGCGCATTAGATAGTTTATGTACTATCCATAGTAACAAAAGAACTCCACATTCTATTTCGATAGAATGTGGAGTTCTTACTCATTCATTGCATACATCTGGCTAATGCACCACGCAGACCAGCTTCATCTTTAAAGATACTCTCTTTGATACATTTCTCTTTCCCCTTGAAAAGTGGGTGTGTAAAATGACTCGCCACTTCCTTGCGAACAGCAGTGACGAGTAATGGGTGCTTGTTAAATATCCCGCCACCCAACACGAGCGTAGTCGGATCTGCAAATAATAGGATATGATGGATTTCTTTTGCTAACGCAGATATGACCTCGCTCACGATTGATATAGCCCGCTCATCTCCCTCATAATATAAATTCATTATTTCCTTGAACGTTATATTAGGGTCATTAAATGTGACCACACCCTTTTGTTCAGTACCAGATCCAGAAACATACTTTTCAAGCGTTTGACCGTCCGAATCCGTCAACGCGAAACCAATTTCTCCTGCCATGCCATTCCCACGAATGAATTGTCCTTCATTAATCGTACAACAAGAAATTCCTGTACTCAGCGTCAAATAGACAAACGTTCCAGTTGCTGAACCATGTCCGACGTATTCTCCCCATGTCGCCATGTAGACATCATTGTCAATCAGCACCGTTGTATCTGGAAACTCTTCAATCAACTTTTCCTTTACCGGGAAATTCCGCCATGGCAAGTTATTTTGATAGATAGCAATTCCGGAATCCTCTTCAACAATTCCTGGTAGTCCTACCGCAATGGCTTTAATTTCTTTAAAGCTAATTTTATTATCCGAACATATTTTCTCGAAAGATTCCAACAACGAGTAGAATAACTTCTCTCCATCTTCTTTTTCACTTCGAATTTCATGATTTCCGATTAATGCGCTGGTTTCGTCGAATAGCGCGGTTGAGAGTTTGGTGCCACCTATATCAGCTGTAAGAAAATAGTTCATGCAGGACCTCTCCCATCTTTTAAAGCTTTACAACTTGAGTTAGATTTCGCGGTTTGTCAGGATCAAAACCTAAACTGATGGCACGGTGATATGCTATTAGTTGCAAGGCCGGGAGGTAAACTGCATGTCGGTTACGATCATTGATTGTATCGGTCAATCTAATGATTTCATTCGTTTCAAATTTATCTACTACGGGACCTACAACAAGGACATGACCGCCTAAACTTCTAATATCTTTGACAAGTTCTTGATCATATGCTGCTGTTTCTATTTGAGCTAACAGAATTACAGCTGTTGACTCATCTACAATTGAAATAGGTCCGTGTCTAAATTCAAGACTGGAGTAACTTTCGCACTCTGTTTGTGTCATTTCTTTCAATTTCAATGTCGCTTCTTTTGCCAAGCCGTTATATGAACCCGAACCAAGGAAGATGAATCTTTGCTTTGAATGGTCATCAGCTAAAGATTTTACATTATTTTCATCTGACAACGCTTCTTGAACGATTGCTGGAACTCGTTTCAGTTGTTCCAAATCCTCTACAGAATTGGCTTGTTTCGCCGAGTACAATTGCAATGCAAATAACATATTTGTGAAAGATTGGGTCATGACAACACTTTTCTCGGATATATGATCTAGTGCAATCACTTGGTCAGCTAAGTCTTCCATCGGCGTACCTGAATTACAAGTCACCGCAAGCGTCTGGATGTCGCTTTTACCTTTTACATGCTCAAGTGCAAGGATTATTTCAGACGTTGTTCCTGATCGTGAAATCCCAACGATTAAATACTTTTTCCCAGGAACAATTAGAGTAGACTCGTGCAAAAAGAGCTCTGATGCCGGGACTGCTGCTGTAAGTTGACCAGTCACTGACTGATAGATTTTAGCTGCTGAAGATGCTAAATAAAAGGATGTTCCACAACCTGTAAATAGTACTTGATCAACCGAATTCTGATCGAATTTCATTTCCCTCAACAAATCATATGTCCTTTGTAACTGATCCGCCTGACTCTTAATTTCATTATACGTATGCATATATATACCCCATTCTAATTAGATTTTTTCCAATGTGATTTTATTCATCAAAGATTCAACGATTTGTTTCTCGATATAACCTATATCTTCGTGCATGGCGTTAGAAGTTCCACATGCGATTGCCCTTTTATAAGTTGTGAACACGTCTTCTCCCATCGCACAACCGTATACGAAACCACCAACAAACGCATCGCCGCTTCCTACAGTATTCACAGGCTGAATTCCTGGAGCATTAACTTTATAATTACCGGATTTATTCATAATTATTGCACCGCTTTTCCCTAGGGTGAAACACACGTGTTCAATTCCACTTTCAATAAATCTTTTACCAGCTTCTAGCAGGTCCGATTCAGATAACACACTTTTCCCTAGGATACTGGCGATTTCCTCTTCATTTGGCTTAATTGCAAAAGGGATTGCTTTAATTCCTAATGCAAGCGCTGGTCCACTTGAATCGAGAACTGCTTTTGCTCCATTGGCATTAATGATTTCAATCATTTGAGCATACGCATTTTCTGGAACCCCCTTAGGAAGACTTCCAGATAGGACAAACCATTTTACCTCTAGCGACTTAAGGGTTAACCAATGGAGTAGAGAGGACCATTCATCCGTAGATATAACAGGTCCACTTTCGAGTAATTCTGTACCTTTACCATCTTCAAGATTTAAAACTGTTAAACAAACACGACTTTCTTCGGTAATCCGGATCAGCTCATTTGGAATAGAACGAGCATCCAAAAACTGACGAATCACATCACCGTTGTTTCCTCCTGCAAATCCCCCTACGTCCACGTCAGCCCCAGAACTTTTAACTACTTTTGCGACGTTCATACCTTTTCCGCCTGCGTCCTTCACAATAGACGCGATACGATTTACTCCCCCTACACTCAATGATTCTACCTGATAGATTTGATCGATAGCAGCATTCAGAGTAATGGTTGTAATCATGCTTGTAACATCCTAACTTTTTTTTCAACAAGCTTCGTCAATGACTCTCTTGCAGGTAGAAAATACTTTCTTGGATCGTTTTCAGCAGGATGTTCTATAAAATAGGAGCGTAACTGCTCTGCGAATAAATCCTTAAGTTCAGTTGAGAAATTGACTTTGCTTACCCCCAGTCCGATTGCCTTTCTCACACTTTCTTCAGAGACACCTGATGCTCCGTGCATGACTAGTGGAACATTGGTCGCTTGGCGGATTTGATCGAGTAAATCGAATTGCAACTTCGGTTCTTCACGATATGCACCATGGGCAGTTCCAAAAGCAGGAGCAAAAGAGTCTATCCCAGTCTCATGAACAAACCGTCCCGCCATCTCAGGATCTGTGAATACTGATTTCGTTTCATCGACCACGACATCGTCTTCTACTCCTCCTATTGTTCCAAGTTCTGCTTCCACTGGTACGCCGACCGCCTTCGAAACTTCTACAACACGTTTGACAAGTTTAATATTGTCTTCAAAAGGTAATCCTGAACCATCAATCATGACCGATGTATACCCTGCACGAAGACATTCCATGACATGTTTAAGAGACTCTCCATGATCAAGATGAAGGGCTACAGGAACAGAAGACTGCTCCGCTGCCGCATTTGCTAACGCAATTAGATAAGGCATCTCGAAATATTTGTATGTACTTGAAGTTGTCTGCAAAATTACAGGAACACCTGCAGCCTCAGCCCCCGAGATAATAGCTTTCATAATTTCTAAATTATGCACACCGAATGCACCAACAGCATATCGGTTCGCATATGCATCTTCTAAAATTTCTTTCGTTGTGACTAATGTCATAGTATAACCTCTTTTCCGTTAGTGGGTTGTCGGTACAAGTTTAAGCAAAATCTGAGACACATAGTGGAGTCTATGTGCCTTAAACTAAATCCGTATAAAATCTACATCGATCTCCCCGTACGATCGAAATGCAGAATTCTACTGGTGTATCATGTGTATCATAAGCGGTTCTTTCAAGCAGTAACGCCGGTTTGCCGACTTCCGTCTTTAAATACTCGCTCTCCTGTTCACGGATCAATACGGGTTCAAAAGCTTCTTTTGCACGCACTACAGTCACTCCATATCGAGATGCCAATAGTCCATAAAGCGACGTAACCCCGACTTCGAACAAATCTTCTTTGTTCTGTACAATCGATTTTGGCATATAGGACGCTTCTAAGATGATCGGTTCGCCGTCCGCACAACGGACTCGTTTCATCATGACGACGTTCTCATCTGCAGCTAATTGCAATCCCTCAATAACTGCAGCTGGCGGTTCCACCTCATCCACCTCTATTACAATATCACTCGGATTAAATCCTTTTTCTTTCAACACTTGGCTAAAGCTGTAAAATCCACCTAATGATTGTTCGAATTTAGGATGCGATACAAATGTACCTTTTCCTTGTATGCGGAACAGCGTACCTTCCTGCACCATCTCTTCTATTGCTTTTTTAGCAGTATTCCTGCTCACATTGAATACGGTCATTAATTGATTTTCAGAATCGATCTTATCGCCTGGCCGCCATTCTCCCGATTTAATACGTGCATCTAATCGTTGTTTGACTTGATAATATAATGGAATAATACTCCCTTGTTCTAGAGGTTTCATAGTGTTTCATCCTTTTTAAATAGTTCTTATTGTCCAATATATCATCACTTCGATGAAATTCACATCTTTTGCAATTTTCAACTATGATTTTACATATTAGTTTCCAAAAGATGACCTATTAATATAAGCGATTTCTCCATTACAAATTGTCAAACTGACATTTCCATCTTCATCTATTAATGTAAGATCTGCATCTTTCCCTTTTAGAATACTTCCCTTTCGGTCCTCAACTCCAAGACGTTTTGCTTGATTCAGTGAAGTAATTTGAGCTTGTTCTGTAAGTGACAGGCCGAGCCACTTTGCCATATTTTTTCTTGCTTCATTCATAGTAATGATGCTTCCTGCAAGTGATGAGCCATCTTCCAATGTACATTTCCCATTGCTCACTACTACATTGTTTCCGCCTAAGTCATATTTTCCTTCTGACATTCCTTTTGCACGCATCCCATCTGTAATGACTAGAATTCGCTCAATTCCTTTCAAACGAAGAACCAACTTCAACAAATCCGGATGAAAGTGAAAACCGTCTGGAATGACTTCAACGTAAACTTCCTCCCTTAAGAGTGCAGCACCAAGAACGCCTGGTTCTCGATGATGAAGTCCACTCATTCCATTAAATAAGTGCGTTGCATTTGAAATTCCAGCGTCAATCGCGACGTTTGCTTGTTTATAAGTCGCATCTGTATGTCCCATGGATCCGAGAACACCTTGTCTTTGTATCTCCTTAAGAAAACTATGTTCTTCATCAAGTTCCGGTGCAAACGTTACAATTCGTATAACGCCTTTAGCTAAACGTTGCCACTCGGTAAATAGATTAAGATTTGGAGAAATAATACACGATACAGGTTGTGCACCTTTTTGAGTAGAGTTAATGAAAGGTCCTTCAAGATGAATTCCAAGTAATTCCGGGCTAGCTACCTTCTCGTGCTCTTCCATAAATGTTGATATCGTAAGAATCGAATCACGAATTTGTTCAGATGTACCAGTCATCGTAGTTGCAAGATATGAAGTAGTACCTTCTTTCGCAAGAGTACGTGCGATTGTATCGATTGCCTGTGAAGTAGCGTCCATAAAATCTGATCCACCTGCTCCGTGTACATGAATATCAATCATACCTGGGAGTACATGGTGGTCACGACAATCGAACACTCTGATGCGACTATCAATCTTTGGACAAGTACCCATCTGTCCATAGGAGTCAATAATTCCTTCACGTATCAAGAGAAATGCATCTGGCATGATTTCATGTTCAAGTACAATTTCCACGTTGGTCAAACAAATTCCATCCACCTTATACACCTTCTTTCCTAGAACCATTCATCGGATACCGTTTTCTGTTTCAAGAGTTCCATCCATTTCGCCTTTCATCTTAAAAATTTTCGAGGACATCCACGTCAAGAACAAAATCGTGACACTTATCCCGAAAAATGGTAAAAGTCCAGGAATGATCAGGAATACTCGATAGAGCAAATACAAACCAACTATGGAACCTGCTCCTTGTAGAGGGAAGGAAATGGTTAACAATACGGATGTTGAAAAATACCGCGTAAATGGCAGTTCATAGTGTGCAAAAACTTGAAAAATGTTCATGACAATTAATGCATATAAGACCATAATCATGACCATGATTGTTAACATCGCCAAGCCTGCAGTACCTGGCATCGCGGTTACAATCCGGAAGTTAACGACGAGGAAATACCCGATTCCTATTAAGACAAGTCCAATTTTATTGGACGCAATGAATTCTTCTTTGTAAGCTTTCCAGTAAATCTTTACAAGCGTCTTGAGATCCTCTTGACCTCTCAAGCGTTTTCTCATAGTGATGAAAAGTCCTACCGTCGCGGGTGTGATTCCGACAATTACAAGACCCATTATCGTCATCCCTATCCACATTAGTTGTAGAACTGCTAGCATCGTTACGAATTCTACAAATTGATAAAGCTTAGCTTTCCATCCATGTGTGGGCATTTCCTGTCACCTCCCTTAAATGGTAAAGCTCATACAGGCAAGTTTCCTGTACAAGCTTTTCGTGCATTAATTTTCTTTCATTCGATCATATGCACCTTGAGCAATCTCCAAGTATTGGTCGACTCCCATCTTTTCAATAGTCTTCACATAGTCGTCCCATTTACTCAGATCTTGCTTTCCGGTAATGAATGCTGCTGTAGATTCTTCAACGTACGTATTGATATCTGTCATAATTGCACTTACTTGATCATTCTCTTCAACTGTAAAGTTCAAGCCTGGTAAAATATCGTCATCTTTAATGCGGAATGGTTTTACTTTTTCGGCATTCGCTCTAGAATTCTCTTTCGATTCAGCGCCTTGGAAAAATTTCTGCTTAACGATACCTGGGTAGTAACCACCTGGCCAAGTGAGATATTGACTGATAGCCTGATCCATATTCAAACCGTCCGGGTTATCTGTAATCGTATCTAGATACTTGAACTTGCCGTCTGCATCTTCTTCATAAGTGGTTCCTTCGAAGCCCATGAAGAACATTTTTGTTCCTTCATCTCCATAGAAATAGTCCATCCATCGAACCATTGCTTCTGGATTTTCCGCTTTATCCGTGATTACGAACATACCTAGATTTCCAAGACCGTTGGAAACTGTATTGTATGAGCGCTCCCCTGAAGGACCTTCTAGTACAGGCATTCCTACATACCCGTCAAGTTTCAACAACTCAGCTGGATCAATTGAGTTCAACACTCCATAATTACCTTTTGAAGAATCTGCTGTGAACTCTTGTGGAGTTACCGTGAACACATCTTTGTTAATAAGACCTTCACTATATAACTTGTTTAAATACGTCACTAATTCCTTATATTCATCTGTAGTTGGTACAAAACGGAAGTCTTCTGTCCCTTCCTTAAAGTCGAGTGTAATATTCATAGAACCTTGTTTGTTCAGTCCGAAACTTCCTCGCAAGTAAGCTATGAATTCATCAATTCCATAACCTCCACCCCATGCCATCTCGTCTTGTTGACCATTCCCGTTTGGATCATCATTCTTAATCGCTTTCAATAATTCATAAAAGTCTTCTGTTGTTTCAGGTTCTTTCATCCCCAGTTTATCCAACCATTCTTGTTTAACCCATGGCGCTTCAGCACGCAACGCTTCAAACTTCGGGTCATAGATTGTAGGGAATCCATAAATGTTACCATCTGCCATTGTGACCCCTTGTTTAACTGAAGGATATTCGTCCAGTAGCTTTTTAAAGTTCGGTGCGTATTCATCGATATAATCGTTCAGCGGAAGGAAAATTCCTTGTTGACCATATTTGATAAGGTCGGTTTTTGAAAACGCGGAAGCGAAATAGACTTCTGGATAATCTCCACTTGTCAATGTTAAGTTTCGCTTTTCAGCAAGAGCCTCCGTTTGTACTGTTGACCAATCTACTTCGATGTTTGTCATCTTTTCATATTCTTTCCACAGCATAAGATCATTCCAGTCTTGCGAAGCAAAAAACTTTGCCGCAAATCCATCCACTTGAATCTTATCGTCGACAATCGGCATCCCTTCAGCATTCACTTTGTTCGCATTTTCACTACGTTCTGCTGCTTCATCTGACTTCGTACAAGCCCCAAGAATATTTGCCGCAAGCAATAAACTTGCTGCCATTCCCATATACTTTGTTTTCCCCAAGTTCTTTTCCCCCTTATTATCCTTTTAGTGAACCTATCATGACGCCTTTCACGAAGTACTTTTGTAAGAACGGATACAGCATCAACATAGGAAGGTTTGCGACAATAAGAACTGCATATTTCAGTCCTTCTACGCTAAGCTGTTGTGCTAGGAAACTTTCAGAAGTCGTTTGAATCATATCATCCATTTGCCCTTGAATAAGTATCTGTCTTAATATCAGTTGCAATGGGAATTTTTCTTGATCCTGCAAGTAAATCAATGCTTGGAAATAAGAATTCCAATGTCCTACCGAATAGAAAAGCACCATTACCGCAATAACTGGGAAGGACAATGGCAGAACGATATTCCAAAGTATCCGGAAGTTTCCACACCCGTCAATCATGGCAGACTCTTCAAGTTCATGTGGAATGGATTGGAAAAATGTTCTCATAATTATGATATTCCAGACGGCAACCGCATTCGGGATAATCATGACCCAAAATGTATTGAGCATTCCGAGATCCTTAATTAGCAAATAAGTTGGTATTAATCCTCCGCTAAAGAATATAGTGAAGACAATGAACGCCATAATAATTCCACGTCCTTTTAAGTCCCTGCGTGACAATGGGTATGCAGCGAGAATTGTCATAACAACGTTTAAAGCTGTACCTGCCACTGTGTATTTAACAGTGTTGACAAACCCATTGATGATGTCTTTGTTCTTGAACACTTTTTCATAGGCATCTAGCGTAAACTCCTTCGGCCATAACCATAGTTCTCCTGAAATGACATATTGCGGATTACTCACGGAAGCGCTTACCACAAATAGGAGTGGATAAATGACGAGTAAAGCAACAATCGAAAGAAATACATAGTTAAAGATGATGAACGTACGATCTGTTTTAGATTCTCTCACTCATTACGCCTCCTACCATAGACTAGTCTCATTCACTTTTTTTGCTATTTGGTTAACCATGATAAGCAGAATGAAGTTGATAATTGAGTTAAATAGACCAACCGCTGCAGAGAAGCTATACTGGGCTTCCAAAATACCACTTCGGTAAACAAATGTAGAAATAACATCTGAGGTTGACATGTTTAATGAGTTTTGCATGAGATAGACTTTCTCAAATCCAACCGCCATGACCGATCCGGCATTCAGGATGAACAAAATAACGATAGTAGGCATGATTGCAGGAATGTTAATATGGAATATCCGTTGCAACCTAGATGCCCCATCAATCATCGCTGCTTCATGTTGGGCAGGATCGACTGCCGCTAACGCTGCGATATAGATAATAGAACTCCATCCCATTGTTTGCCAAACATCCGAGAATACATACAAACTCTTGAACCAGCCCGGTTCGGAGATGAAGTCAATCGGAGTTCCCCCAAAAACTTGTATGACGTTGTTGACTAGACCATCTGTTTTCAAGAACAGAAGGAGCATACCGACCACAACAACTGTAGAAAGGAAGTGAGGTGCATATATGACTGTTTGCACGAATTTCTTATAACGTAAGCTTTTTACTTCGTTTAATAACAGAGCAAGAATAATTGGAATCGGAAACGAGACTACTAATGTAAATACTCCGATTCCCACCGTATTTTTAATGAGTCGCCAGAAGTAGTAACTGTCAAAGAATCTTTCAAAATGCTTTAGTCCTACCCATGGACTACCGATAATCCCTTTTGAAGCAATAAAGTCTTTGAAAGCGATTTGCAAACCGTACAAAGGAAAATAGTGAAATATTAGGAAGTACAAAATGACAGGAGAAATTAATACGTATAGCTGCCAATTCTTTGTAACAGATTTCCGCCATCTTGCACGTGCCTTCTTTTTTGTTTCTCGACGATATTGTTGTTCATTCACTTTGTCACTCACTTCAAACTTCTCAGCAGCTTCACTGACATTCGCCATACAAACACTCCTTTCCTAATACCGTTGTCAGTTTTCAATCAGACTGGAAGTTTGCGAAACCTCTACAACCCCGCCTCCTGTTCTAATTGATTCGGTAGCTGCACACCCAACTGCAACACTCATTCTTCCTGCAAACGGTGATGTTAATGGTTCTTTGCCTCTAAGTACGAGTTCTACGAAATCTTGTGCAATTTTAGGATCTGCACCTCCATGGCTTCCTTCTTCTGGTTTCATGTCATATGTGACATCACTGAACTCATTCCATGTATTTGTCTTCCGTGTCTTCAAATATACTTTTCCATTTACATCATCGTTTTCAATTCTGCCTTTCGTTCCGATAAACGTATAATTACGCTCATAATCTGGTGTGAAATGGCACTGTAAATACGATGCTTTCACTCCACCCTCAAGTTCCATGATAAGCATGTTGTTGTCTTCTACGTCGACCTCTTTACGGAATGCACATTCGGTAAACGTATGAGGTACATATTCGGGACACGTATCTTTCAATGAACACTCAGGACACGTTAAATCATTTGGCATGTCTCCACCGAAGTAATCCAGTCCGCCTATTGCAGATACTTTTTTCGTGTATTTTCCTGTAATCCAATGGATTACATCGAGATCATGTGAACCTTTCTGCAAAAGAAGAGATGTCGTATTGTCACTGTTTGCGTGCCAATCGTGATAATAGAAGTATCCACCGAAGCCAACAAAATGACGTACCCATACAGTTTTCAGTTCACCAATTGCCCCTGAATCGATAATTCCTTTCATTGTTTGATACATGCTCATATAGCGCATATTGAAACCGACCATCAAATGTTTTCCGGATTTTTTCCAAACTTCAATTATCCGATCGCATCCTTCGACTGTAATGGCAAGCGGCTTTTCGGAATATACATGCTTACCAGCTTCTAGTGCAGCAATGACATGCTCTTCGTGTAAGTAGTCCGGTGATAATACGGCTATCGCATCGATATCCTCTCGAACTAGCAATTCCTTGTAATCCTTCGTCAAAAATATCGGCGATCCCAACCGTTCTTGGAATTTCTGCTGACGTTCCTCGTCTAAATCCGCCAATGCAACAATTTCCGATTCCCCTTCAGGTTTATGCCAGTAAAGGGCTAATCCCCCTCTTAGACCTGCACCGATGACACCAATTCTCAATTTCTCCATATTTACACCCCATTTTTAATATGTATAACTGGACTTTCGGGTATTTCCTATATTCAGGAAAACGTTTTCCTAAAGACTTCACCTAAACCAATCCCCCAGTTTCATGTTGATTGGCGGATCAGTAATGTCGAAGGTAATAACGTTTTAAGATCAAGTTGCAATTCATCTTTAATCTTGTTTAACAAAGTTTTAGCTGCGACAATCCCCATTTCATACTGAGGAATTGAAATCGTCGTTAACGCAGGAACAACGTATCGCGCCATTTCATTATTGTCGATTCCAAGGAAAGCAATGTCTTCCGGGATTTTTAAATCTAGTTCATGAGCCGCTCTCATCCCGGCTATTGCCAACAAATCACTTGCACAGAGGAGAGCAGACGGCCGATCATGTGCTTGACGGTCTAATAAGTTCTTTGTTTTGATATAGGCTTGTTCCATGCACCATCTTGAATCAATGATATAGTCGTTCTTCAATTCCAATCCGAATTCAGATAGCGATTTCTTATAACCTCTAAATCTTTTTTCGCTCTTTAACTCTCCGTCTATTTCACCTCCAATGAATCCGATCCGACGATGTCCTTTTTCAACCAAATGTTCCATCCCTTTATGGACAGCTTCTTCCCGATCATAATCAACTGTTGATATTGAATGATCGCTATAGTTGAAATCCACTCCAACTACAGGAACCAATTTCTTTATTTCTTGAAGGATTTCCTCTTCAACAGCATCGACCAGTAGAACTCCTTCAACTTCTTTCTCACGTATGATGCGATGGAAAACAGCTTCATCTTTTAAATCCGCGTGATTGAGCAATACTAATGTGTAACCTTCTTTTGCGAAGGTTTCGCTGATTCCTTTAAAAATCCTTGAAAAATAAGGATTATCATCTGCAAGTCCCGGACTTGCCAACCACGCGATTCTTCTAGTTCGCTTTACTTTCACTTCAGAGGCGTGTACTAATTGTCGTGCATGCTCATTTGGCGTATAACCTAATTCTTTAACCGCCAGCCATACTCTCTTTTTAATGTCTGCATTCACATTTCTAGTAGGATCATCTTTAATCACTCTAGAAACTGTCGTCACCGATACTCCTACATGTTCTGCAATATCTTTTAATCTCACCATGATATTTCCTCTTTTCATAGAAATCGCTTCCATATAATAATAGAGCATTCAAACTATTAAAAGAAGAAGGAAATCAAAAACAAATACCGACATAGTGTTGTTAGGTTGTAGGTACAAGTTGGATTAAATAAAAAACGTTCTGATTAATCAGAACAATATTACACTCAAAATTATATAGCTCGTTTTCTGAGTTGTCAATATGTTTTTCGAAAATTAAAAGAACAACATTCTTCTTTATATTCAACTAATCCCTTCTAAAATTCAACAAATAAAAAACTCTAAATGTCTGCTCTTCTAAACAAGAAAATTAAGGATTAGCACTATAAATAATGTAGCGAAAAGTATGATTATACCTCTCCCACATCACTAGGCGTCTAAAGTGTCTACTTTTCTTCTTTCAATTTAGTTATAAGAATGAGGCTGGTGAAGCTCAGCATCACCACAAACTCGTTTGACATGATTTTCGTATCAATCACACTTCTTAAGCAACCGCCATCTCCCAAGGCACCCTAATAAAAATTCAATTGGTGAGCGTAGAAACTATAAAATTGTTTATAAATTGACTCAGAACCATAATCTTCTTGAACCACTTGCTTCTTGTGATGGCATCCCCACCGTTATGTAAGATCTCAACATAAACAAAAGTAACGTTCGTGTTGCTGTCATTTGCAAACCATGATCTGAATCCAAAAGAACACTCAACAAACGCTGAACTGCATACAAAAACTCTCCTACGGCAATTAAGCGCAGGAGAGTTTTTGAGTTCACAGGAAAAGTGCCATGGATAAGCTGTCATAATACCGTTCGCCATCGAACGAGTCTTTGTAGAATACCCCTTCTTGCTTAAATCCAAGTTTTTCATAAAGCGCAACTGCCCGTTCATTATCTGCACGGGTGATGAGCGTAATTTTTTCAGTTTGACCATTTTCTTTAGCCCAGTCGATCAATGCGTTCATCAGCAAGCGGCCAAGCCCTTTTCCCGCGTGCGATTGGCGAATGACAATCCCGAGTGTCCCTACGTGAAGGAATCTGCGTTTCGAACTCGAATCAATCGTACCGATCCCGACAATTTCCTCCCCGTCCAGCATAAGGAGCATACAAGTTCCCTTGGATTGTTTCATATCTTCAATGGATTTCGCCAATCCCTTTGCAGTTTGAGGGTATTCATCCCGACCGAATGACAGGTAATCCGTCTCTCCGCCGACCACATTGTAAAACTCGACAATGAGCGATGCGTCTTCTTGTTTTGCATCTCGTATCGTAATCTTCTCAATTGCGTTTGTTAAAAAGTCTTGCATGGTGTTCACTCCTTCCGCTACCTAGTATACCTCAAAAACTCTTCTTTTCTCCGCTTTCCAGCTGGAGTGGAACCGGACACAAAACGTTCAGCAATCACAATGTCGTTCGATGGTAGACTTGAAAGTAAGGAGTGGATCATTGTGAAGGAACAGCATACAGAACTTTTCCAGAAAGCAGTCGATTTCATTGACCGCTGTTACGCGGAATTGGGATTCTCTGCAGACCAACAACAACAGCGACTGCAAGACATTGAAAACGAAATCAAGGAAAGCGGCACCTATACGCATACCATGGAAGAACTGTCTCACGGAGCAAAAATGGCATGGCGCAACAGCAATCGGTGCATCGGCCGTCTTCTTTGGGAAACGCTTGAAGTGTTTGATAGACGAGACGTCACTTCGGCTGACGGTGCTTTTGAAGCGTTGCAGGACCATATCCGCTACGCAACGAATGATGGCGATATCCGATCTGCCATTACCGTCTTCCCGCCACGAAAAGAGGGAAGAGATCCGATCCGTATCTGGAATCATCAGCTGATCCGTTATGCTGGATATGAAATGGATGGAACGATTATCGGTGACTCCGCTAACGTTGCTATGACAAAAAAGTGCGA
Organism: Sporosarcina gallistercoris; assembly: GCF_014836415.1. Classification (GTDB taxonomy): domain Bacteria; phylum Bacillota; class Bacilli; order Bacillales_A; family Planococcaceae; genus Sporosarcina; species Sporosarcina gallistercoris. The sequence goes on from NZ_JACSQY010000004.1 coordinate 177,938, forward strand.
GTCCCTCGGCTGGCAAGGGGCTCACACTTCTTTTGACGTCCTCCCACTAGTTATTCAAGAAGATGGACAACCTGAGCAATTATACAAAATTCCGGATAGCTTAGTGAAAGAAGTACCGATCAGCCATCCGGACATCCAGGGAATCGAGACGCTCGGCATCAAATGGCATGCCGTCCCGATTATTTCTGACATGCTGCTTGAAATTGGCGGCATCGACTATCCGATGGCACCTTTCAACGGCTGGTATATGGGAACTGAAATCGGAGCGAGGAACCTCGCTGATGAAGACCGATATAATTTGCTGCCTGCGATAGCAAAACAGATGGGGCTTGCAACGAACTCGAACCGGTCGCTCTGGATCGACAAGGCACTCGTCGAACTGAATATCGCCGTCCTGCATTCTTATCACCAAGCGGGTGTTACACTCGTCGATCATCATACAGCCGCCAAACAATTCAAGGCGTTCGAGAAAAAGGAGAACAACGCCGGACGTCCCGTCACCGGGAACTGGACCTGGCTCATTCCGCCCGTCTCTCCGGCCACAACGCACATTTTCCATAAGCCGTATCGGAATGACATCGTGACACCGAATTTCTTTCATCAGCCGAGCCCTCAGGATGGAGAATAGAAAACACTTCCTCCTGCACTTGAGCACAAAACTTTCGAGCTTCTAAATTTTTTCGTGAATGGTTGGTTGAAATAAAAAGGTGACTGGTTCTAAGACCTTGAAATCGCTTATGAACCGGTCACCTGAATTTTATGAAGGCCGAACTCATCCTTTTAAACTGAATTCCGCATTTACACTTGTACTAACTCACTAGCATGGGTAACTAGATTGCGTCCAGCATCTTTGGAAGCATAAAGCGCATAATCTGCATTGGATTGTAAAGAGCGCTCTGTATCTCCTGGCAAAAACGTCGCTGCCCCTATACTTACCGTCATACTGGGCACTCCCCAGTTTGCCCCTTCTACACGGACACGTATTTTTTCCGCGATTTTCAGAGCATCGGCCTGATCCGTATCCGGTAAGATCAATGCAAATTCTTCTCCTCCATAACGGGCAGCGATATCTTCTTTTCTGCACTCCTCTTCCAGTAATCGTCCCATCTGTTGTAAGACTTTATCGCCCACCATATGACCGTAGTTATCGTTGATGCTCTTGAAGAAATCGATATCGATCAGCAACAGAGAGAGTGATTGCAATTCACCTGAGTACGCAGCGATAGATGAAGTCAGTTTCTCCTGTAAGCTGCGTCTATTCCAAAGACCGGTCAACCCATCCGTTTCGGCTAACTTCTGTAACTTTTCGTTAAGATCCAACAGCTCTTTCTGCTTGGACTCCAATTCTTGTCGCAGCATATCCAGCTCGGCAATTTGCTTTTTCTTCATACGGTTGCGATCATCTGTTTCCTTCTTAGCAGCAAGAAGTACCTGTTCGTACTCATAACGCTCTTTCATTGGAAAACAGATGCAATCGTTAAACACCACCCCGTCACGCTCATTTCTGGAAGCGTTGAGTAGGATAGGAATTTCCTGTCCAGCCTTGGTCTCCAGTGAAATATACATCGCTTCCACTTTTCCTTGAATCCGGATCATCGGAAAAAAGTAGAGCTGGTAAAAGGACTGGCTTGCAAGTGTCAAAATCAGGTTAATGTGCTGTCCCTGTATTTCCTGACGGTGGTAATCGAGTAAATCGAGTAACGTCCCATTGATTTCCAGGATAGTACCGTGATCATCCAGTGATAGATATCCGCATGGAGCAAAGTCCAGTTTCTCATCCATTTGAAATGCTCCCTTTTTCGACAGCTGCCAAATAATCGTAAATTAATCGAATGCTCTCTTCCGGGTGACTCATATGCGGACAATGCCCCGTGGCATCCATTAAACGAAATGTACTTTCCGGCAGGGCCCGGTGCAAATATCTCCCAACTTCGATCGGAGCAAGCGAATCATTGGAGCACTGCAGAATGAGTGACGGAACTGTAACTTGCTTTAACTCTTCCCGGTTATCGGAGAAAAAAGTTGCTTTAGCAAATTGTTTTGCGACAGTCGGATCCGTCGAACAAAAGCTTTCCTCCAATTCTTGTGAAAGCTCCGGCCTATCCTCGTTTTTCATGACAATCTGCGAGAGATAATTCGCCCAGCCGATGTAGTTCATATCCATCATCCCGATCAACGCTTCCAGATCCTCTTTCTCAAATCCTCCGCTATAATGAGGAGGATCATTTAAATAACATGCTGACGGACCAAGCATGATGAGACGTTCAAAGCGTTCAGGCTCTTGAATGGAGGCCAATATGCCGATCATGCTGCCAACCGAGTGTCCTACAAAAATCGCCTCTTTCAACTCCAGCGCATCGCATATATCGAGTACATCTTGTGCGTATCCATCAAGATCCTTGTACCTGTTCGGACTGTATGCACTGTAATCCGATTTTCCAGAACCGACGTAGTCAAATAAAATGACACGGTAATATTCTTCGAAGGCCGGTGCCACCAATCTCCACATATTCTGATCGCATCCAAAACCGGGCGCAAAGATCATAGCCTTTGTGCCCTTTCCTGTAACGTTCACGTTATTACGGATAAGGGTATTTTGATTCATAAACAAGCCTCCACAACTCTTCTATCTATGTTATTCCGGTCTTTTGATAGACAATCCACATCACCGTATATAGTTCAATATTACTAATATTAATTATATAGTAAACCTTCCCTGCTTTCAATTATGGTGAATTTCATAGAGGTCAAACTTAATCACCCGCTAAAATAATCCTTTCCGCAATCATTGGACTCATTCATTTCCTATTCTTTAAATCTAAAAGCCGACTTGCGAATTCCATCGTCATAAGGAATTGGCAGGCCGGCTTTCAACGGGTGTGCTTAAAACTTCATTTTGTAAATTAATATCTTATTGAACCGACACAGGAGATTGCTCCTCCATTGCAAGGACTGATCGCTCAACTATTGGTTGACTCGAATTCATCAAGCAAGACACGGACTTCATCTGTCGACTCCGTGTACATCAGTTGGTTTCTCAATTCACCTGCTCCTCTAATCCCTTTCACATAGATCTTAAAGAATCGGCGAAGCGGTTTGAATGGCAGCTCCTCGATTTCCTTGGAATATTTATCGTGGAGATCCAGATGAAGTCTTAAGAGGTCCATTAGCTCTTTACTAGTGTGCTCTCTTGGCTCTTTTTCAAAGGCATATGGATTTTTAAAGATCCCTCGCCCAATCATCACGCCGTCTACACCATACTTCTCGACGAGTTCCAATCCCATTTGACGATCCAGGATATCGCCATTGATGGTCAACAATGTATCAGGTGCGATTTCATCGCGCAGCTGCTTAATTTCCGGGATTAGTTCCCAGTGCGCTTCGAAATTACTCATTTCTTTTCTTGTCCGAAGGTGAATCGATAAATTGGCGATGTCTTGCTTCAATACATGTGTCAGCCAGCCGCGCCACTCGTCTATATCCGTATAGCCCAGTCTTGTTTTCACACTGACTGGCAGCCCTCCTGCTTTTGCAGCTTGGATAATATCCGCTGCGTTATCAGGATAATTGATCAGCCCGCTGCCTCTTCCTTTCGAAGCTACATTCGGAACAGGGCAGCCCATGTTAATATCGACGCCTTTGAATCCTTGTTCCGCCATTCCAATACTCATATCCCGGAAGTGCTCGGGCTTATTCCCCCATATATGAGCCACCATAGGCTGTTCGTCTTCTGTAAACGTCAAACGCCCGCGAACACTGAAGATCCCCTCCGGATGACAATAACTCTCCGTATTTGTGAACTCAGTAAAAAATACATCAGGTCTTGCTGCTTCCGCCACGACATGGCGAAACACTACATTCGTGACATCTTCCATTGGTGCTAATATAAAAAACGGCCGTGGTAATTCACGCCAGAAATTCTCTTGCATATTCAATTTCCAATCCTCTCATTATGGGATGCCAGGTCAGCCCTGCACCCGAAAAATTTCTTGTTATACGTATGTGGGAACTCATAAAAATCAAACAAATCGAAAGAGAAACCCGTTCTCTGCCCAGAATTCGTTCTTTTCCATTTTACATGAGTAACGTGTATGTGAAAAGAGGAGAAGCTTGCTCTTGCTTATACAAAAAGCCTGCTCAGCAAATTCCATGATTTTTGAAATTCGCTAGCAAGCTTTTATGGAGTTTGGGTACTGTGTGCATAAAGGAACTTCACACGTAACTTTCTTATAAGACTTCCTGAAAATGAATCGAACAATTGCGGCCACTGGCTTTGGCTTGGTAAAGCGCCTGATCAGCACTATTTAAAATAGTGCTTTCTGTATCAGATTCCGAGAATGTAGACACCCCGATACTGACTGTTAATCGATCGATCGTTTCCCATTTCGTATTTTCCACTACTTTGTTGAGCCTACGAGCCTGTTCAATTGCCTCTTCTGCATCTGTCTGTGGAAGAATGACTACAAACTCTTCCCCACCTAAACGAGCTACCCGATCTTCAGACCGTACTTCTTCCGTTAATACTTCCGCCAACTGAATCAGGACGCTATCGCCAACTAGATGGCCATAAGTGTCATTCACCTTTTTGAAATGGTCAATATCCACCATCAATAACGAAAACACAGTTCCTTTTCTAGAATACCGCTCCATATGACGTTCCAATTCCTCCTGGAAAAAGCGGCGATTCGGGATGGCCGTCAGTTTATCGGTATTGGATAGTTTGAGGAGTTCATCATTCATCTTCAATATTTCGTCTTGCTTTCTTTCGATTTCCAAATAGATCTTTTCCAATTGAGCAAAGGCTTCTTCTCGATCTTTATACGCCTTTTCTGTCGTTTTTTGAAGCGAACGCAGCTCCATTTCATAATCGATCCGTTGTTTCATCTGGATGAACATACAATCGATAACCGGAACCCCGTCCTGCATATACCGCCTCGCATTCATCAGAAACGGGACAGATTCACCAGCTGAATTCGTAAGATTGATGTAAAACTCTTCCACCGTTCCGTGCAGCTGTATTGTCGGAACAAAATAAGTATGGACGAACATCCGATTGACCTTCGTTAAAAAAGTTTCAATATGCTTGCCGATAACCTCTTCTTCCCGGTATCCCATCCAGGAGAGATAACGATTATTCACTTCAGTGATACAGCCGTTATGATCAATACTTATTAATCCGCATGGTGCCTCTTTAAGCCGTTCTTCCACTACGAGTCATCCTCTTCACCGTTATTTTACTAAAAACTCTTGAATCAGTTTCAACGTTTCCTGTGGCTGGCTAATGTGAGGATAGTGGCCTTTGACCTCCATAATGCGCAGCGTGCTTGATGGTAAATGGGCATGTAAATATTCGCCTACTTCAATCGGTACAATACTATCATCTGAGCATTGAATAATAAGTGTTGGAATGCTCATCGATGCTAAACTACCGCGGTGATCTGACAAGAACGTCATTTCGGCAAATTCCCGTGCAATTTGAGGATCCGTCGAAACAAAGCTCTTCTCCACGTCCTTTGTTACTTCGGGATTTTCCGTGGGATCTGTCACGATAGGTGCTAAGTAGCTTGCCCAACCCGCGAAATTCATTTCCATCATTGTCAACAGATCAGAAATGTCACTTTGTTCAAATCCTCCAATATAGCCGGTTGGTTCGTTTAAATAACAGGGTGAAGGACCAATCATTACGAACTTGTTGAAGCATTCCGGTCTTTCGATTGCGGCGAGCATGCCAATCATTGAACTGACAGAATGTCCGACGAAGTGGATTTCCCGCAAATCCAACTCATCGATGATTTCCAAGATGTCTTGCTTATAGCCATGTGCCGTACTATATTTTTCTGTTTGATAAGCGGAGAGGTCCGAATTCCCTGCTCCTACATAATCGAACAAGACTACGCGATACTGCTCCGCCAAAGCTGGCGCGATATACTGCCACATGCTCTGGTCGCATCCGAATCCATGGGCTAACATGATTGTTTGTTCACCTTGTCCCATTACTGTCACGTGATTACGCTGCTGAATGCTGTTCATATCGATTCGCTCCTTCTGATTATCTCTATCTTCATTATAGATATAAATGAAGACTGCGGATAGCAATTGTAGTCTCTTGACGTTACAAGGCTCCACTCTACTACCTATATCGTCACTTTCATCAGCATTTCATGTATCATGTATAATCTATTTGTGTTCGATTCTAACATATCCGTCACAAATTCCATACTTATTCTATCAAGTTCGTTGTCAGTTCTTTTTGAGGTTCGTGATGACAAAATCCCGCCAGCCGATTCCACTGTTTCAGGAATCGACTGGCGGGATTTAGTTATGGTTGCGTAACCATCCTTAACTTCTATTCGCTACAGGATTAAGCTGCAGGGTTTACTTCAAGCTCGACTTTAATTTTGATGTCTTTCCCAACGAGTACGCCGCCTGTTTCAAGAGTTGTATTCCAAGTTAGACCGAACTCTTCTCGGTTGATCTTCGCTTCCGCTTCGAAACCATACACTTCATTCCCCCATGGATCGAGTCCTTTACCGCCAAACTCCACGTCAAAGGTTACCGCTTTCGTAACGCCTTTAATCGTTAAGTCGCCTGTTACTTTGTAATCCTCACCATCTTTTACAATAGCAGTGGATTGGAATGTGATGTCAGAGAAATTCTCCACATCAAAGAAATCGGCTGATTTCAAATGATTATCCCGATCTGTTGAATGTGTATTGATACTTGCGACATCGAAATTGAAAGCAATGTTTGCAGTCGTAAGATCCGTTAAGTCAGCCGCTTCAACTGTTGCCGTGTACTCGTCAAACTGGCCTTTCACTTTGGATACCATCATATGTTTCACTTCAAAACCTACTGTTGAGTGCGCTTGATCTACTGTCCATTTTGTCATTTGAAATTCCTCCATTTTATATATAATTCTATTGAAGCTAATTTTTGTTCCGAGCCTATTCATTTAAATCCTATTACTTATAAAGATTGTTCATACCACGCTTTTGCGGCTTTCACTTCCTCCATTGTCAGCTGATGTCCTGCGTGCTCCCAATGGATTTCGACTGATGCTCCTGCCTCTTCTAGCAGTTTCTGCAACTCGACCGATTCTTCTTTAGGACAAATCGGGTCGTTTGCTCCGGCCCCGATCCATACGTCAATCCCGGTTAGATCCGGCATTGGGATATCACGCAGCGGCACCATCGGATGATGCAGAATCGCTCCCTTTAGGGCATCGGCATAGTGGAATAGCAGACTGGCTGCTATATTAGCGCCATTTGAATAGCCGATGGCGATTACATTTAACGGATCGAATTGATAGTCTTTGGCCGCTTGTGCTAAGAAGTCTTTCAGCTCTTTCGTCCGAAAAACTAGATCTTCTTCGTCAAATACGCCTTCTGCTAACCGTTTAAAGAAACGTGGCATGCCGTTTTCCAGTACGTTCCCCCGCACACTGAGTACGGACGCTTCAGGGTCTACGATTTCCGCCAATGACAGCAAGTCTTGCTCCGTGCCGCCTGTGCCATGCAGCAATAGAAATACTGGTTTTTCTTCATTCGTCCCTCTTCTGAATATGTGCTGCATTATCGGGATCCCCCCTTCTATAGGTACTCTTTTTCTATATTCAGCGTGCTGCGTACGGTCTCGATAGGTCGTACAATGGCTTCGATCTGTTCGCGTTTCCCTTCCAAAAATGGAGGAAGCGACAACATTTCACCTACAGTTTCATAAGGTTCATCCCCCATGAATCCAGGTCCGTCCGTTGCCCACTCAAAAAGAATTCCAGGCGCTACACGAGCATATAAGGATTCAAAGAAAAATCGATCTACATAACCTGAATTGTTTAGACCGAATGATTGCAAGCGGTCAATCCATTCGTTCAGCACATTCGTATCCTCCACCCGGAAAGCAGTGTGGTGGACTGTGCCGAAACCTTGACGTCCATCCGGAAGAGAGGTGTTGTGCTCCACCATCACTTGCGCTCCGTTTCCGCCTTCCCCCACTTCGAACAAATGCAGGGAACCTTCCGCCGCGACTTCTTTGAACAGCATGACTTTTTCAAGCACTTCTTTAAAGTAGTCGAACTGTGCAATCCGAATGTGGATCGGCCCTAATCCCGTAATCGCAAATTCAAGTGGCACAGGACCGTGCTGCCAAGGAGTACCCGATGCGACGCCTGTGTTGTGCTCATCTGAAATCAGCATATAGTGCTGATCGTCGAAATCAGTGAACGAAATGGTTTTTTTGCCGAATACTTCTTGGATCCCTGTATGGGCTACTTCATATTTTTCAAAGCGTTTTATCCAATAATCCAGTGCAGCATCTGTCGGGACACGAAAAGCAGTTTTGTAAATCTCATTCGTGCCATGAGTCCCTTTCTGAATGCCCGGAAAATCGAAAAACGTCATATCCGTGCCGGCTGACCCTGTATCGTCTGCAAAGAAAAGGTGATACGTCCGGATATCATCCTGATTCACCGTTTTCTTGACTAACCGCATACCTAACGTGTATGTGAAAAACTCATAATTCTTTTCGGCACTGCTCGTAATCGCTGTCACGTGGTGAATCCCTTTCAAGCCGTTCATGCTGTTCTCCCCCTTCTTACTCTGCGATAATATCTTGAATTCAAGATATATGTGTAAAAAATAATTAGCTTGAACTTGCAAGCTAGTTTTCTTAGTCATCTATTCATGTATCTATCATTGCTCGCCACTTCCGTGGAAAAGCAGATCATTCAACGTATTTACGTTTCTACTTGCTGTCGGAGAATGAATTACCTTGAATTCAAAGTAATTGTACCACGTCATTTTTTTGCGGTCAATGAGTTTGTTTGATTTGGTTAAGTAGATGAGTTTGGAAAAGTGCCTTATAACACAAAAATGCCTACTCCGGGAATTAGGAATGGGCATTTTTCAAGTGTAGATACCTGGCTTAGTGAAAGGCACCTATGATATAAAAATTCTTATGCTTGTTTAACTAATGATAGGTGTTCTACCAAACAACTGCCTCCATCGCTAACTAATTGAATATCACAACCTTAGAAGTTAAAGCGCGCTACTTGTTCCCCTTCGATAATGAGACCATCGATTTCCCGAAAACCCAATTTTTCATATAAATGCCTGGCTATCTGATTTTCCGGTTCATAAGATAATGAAATCGTCTGTTGGGAGCTTTCTTTTCGGGAACGGATATCGTTAATCACCAGTTGAACGGCTTGCTTCCCATACCCATTCCCCTGATGTTTTTGGTCAATCATCATCCGGTAAATCCAGTAATCATTGTCTTCCTCGTCAATCCCGTACAATGTAAAACCGATCATTTCATCTTCATGATAGATTCCTTGTGCTAGAAAACCCTCAAGGAAGTTCAACTGTGCCAAGGAAACTGCATTGGGTGCAACAAAACACTCCTGATCTTCATGAACGCGAAGTGAGATGGCTTCAATCCAGTTATCTTTTGTAATCGGTGCTAAATGCATCATGATTCACTCCCCTGTCCCTTCTTTTAGCTTATGCTCTATTAAAGCGTACACACTTGCCGATTCACTAGTTTTTCTTCAAACCCACGATACTACTGCCCCACTGCCCAGGACTTCATCAACTGATGTTGAGGATGGGAAGGGTTCTCCATCGCCTTAAGAAATTCACAGACCCCCAGCTTTCCTCCATAATCCTATTCACTCTACAAGTACAATCTTCAAATCACCGACCCCGACGTCAATCTTCATATCAATCACAACATCACTATGTGCATACGCATCATTCACATAGATGCCTTTCCCATTAGAAGTGAAGCCTTTTGCCTCTAGGTCGGTAATCCCTTTTGAAACGTTCAGTTTGACACCGGTGTCTGCTGGCACCAGAATCGTCGCATCGCCGACTCCAAGATCGATGTCGGCATTGAAGCTATCTTTCCAGTCACCGCTTAAATCGATGGTTGCATCGCTCACACCTGCATCGATTGATAGTTCCTTGAGTCGGATGCCTGACAGGTCTAGAGACGAGTCAGAGACGCCCATCTCAATATCCAAATTGACCGGTATCTCATTTGTCAGCTCGAGTTCCCAATCGTTCCGTACGTTCCCTAATCCTGCAAGAATTTTTCCTTTTTGCTTAATGACAGCGGTGCCGACTGTTCCTTTTGTCTTGTATGAAACAGTTGGTTTCAATTTTTCCTTGTTCGTGTCGATTGTCCCGTTGATCCATCCATCGGCACCATCCGCTATAGATAGGTCTCCATAGCCAAAATGGATGCTGGCGTTGAGCGATTTCACATCATCCTTTTCAATCAAAATGTCATTGACACTTTCACGCGAGAAAAAAACATTATATCCCCAAACCCCGATACCACCTAGTATGCTCCCTATTATTACTGTCACTAGAAGCTTCCGCATCTAGAACACCCCTTTCCCTTTGACTTTATCATATCCGTTTCCCTGCATAAATTGACCAATCTTTTGCATGAAGTTCAAATCAGTCTTAAGTCTGAGTATAGAGAGATCGGGTTGAGCCGAGAAACGGGAGGGTGATTCCGGAAACGAGCGGGTTCGGGTTCGGAACGGGCGGGTGGTCCTGGGAAACGAGCGGGTTCGGACGCGGAACGGGCGGGTAGTCCCGGGAAACGAGCGGGTTCGGACGCGGAACGGGCGGGTAGTCCTGGGAAACGAGCGGGTTCGGATGCGGAACGGGCGGGTGGTCCCGGGAAACGAGCGGGTTGCCCACTTATAGGTTTGTCTTACAAAGGCAGCTATCACTAAGATCAAGCAAATTTTGAATATCCTTTATTGTTTCATGTACATACTTACGATACGGTTCGCCTAAATGTAGTTAGTTTCCACTTTCTAAATATATATATCCTTACCAGCGATCATCGCTATTTTCACCTAGACAACGTATAATAAGAGGGGCAGAAGAAGAATTCATTTTTCCTCTAGTTAAAAAAAGAGGTGCATTTACTTGAAACAGTTTGAAACAACATTACCTGAGCAGTATGATACATTAAAAAAACAGGCCAATTATACGTCTAGCTGGCGAGATCGTTTAGACGCAGTCGAAATGTTATCGGCTTATCAACATGAAAAAGTCATAGATTTATTAAAAAATCGTATGCAACATGATACTGTCAACAAGGTGCAAGTAGCAGCCTACGAAGCACTTGTGGCGTTTGGCGAGGACGTTGAGAAGCCATCACCTGCACGTTTTGATATTATCAAAAACACAGACAAAATTTTCCTGAGAGTGAAAAAAAGCTTGCCGGAGGACCATACAGTGGCAGACTTTGCGGATAAACTAAAACGGATGCGGTTAGATGTCTTTGATGCATACGAAGGCGACAAAGGCGAAGAGTTCATGGACTGGTTAGAAGAACGTTGGGCGAAACTGTAATCAGTAGTTTTGCGATTTATAAAGGAAAGCCATTCTCTCCGTTTGTGGAGGGAATGGCTTTTTCTTCTCATTCAACTCGATCCATCGAAACGACGAGTAACTTGTATGATTTCTTTGTTCATCTAACAATTAGTGACTATCATCTCTCATTCAAATTTGCCGTCTCGGTAATCTTGGTACGCTTGAACAATTTCTTCATCTGAATTCATAACAAATGGGCCGCGCGCGACGACTTTTTCGCCAATTGGTTGTCCAGCATATAAAAGAACACGCAGTTTTTCTGTTGCATGAATGGTCACTTCAGTCTGTTCTGTATCCGCTGTGCCTTCGAGCCAGAGGACTTGCCCTTCTTTGCCAACTGTTTGGTCTTTTCCAAACTCACCTTGACCCTCTATTATATAAAGGAATCCGTTATAACTTCCTGGTAGGTCTTGCGTAATCGTCTCACCTGCATCGACAAGACACTCGACCATCGTAACAGGTACGTGATTTTCCGTAGCAGCGGTTACATTCCTTGAAGAACCAGAGAACACACGGATGGTTGCCCCCTCTTCCTGACGAATCGGCATATCCTGTGCACGCATATTTTGATAGCGCGGCTCAGTCATTTTTTTATCGTTCGGCAGATTGATCCATAATTGCAAGGAACGAACGGTGTCACCAACAGCCGGATCTTCTGTATGAAGGATTCCTCTTCCCGCAGTCATCCACTGGACATCCCCAGGCAGTAATTCTCCGCCTCCGGTTTTATTATCCGAATGCTCTAGCTTGCCTTCAATAACATATGTCACTGTTTCTATACCACGATGTGGGTGCATACCAAATGTCCCACGTTCAAAAAAGTCTTCCGCCATCAATAGGAAAGGGTCCACGTCCGCCCAATTACCTGGTTCAATAACCAATCCAGCTTTATGTGTCGGCGAATTTTCTTGAAACACTACAGTTTTTACACTTCTAATGCCTCTTCTTACTACATTTTCTTCACTCAATGTAAATCCCCCTTATTGTTTTGAAGACCTTATTTTTTCGCATCATAGTATTAGTATGAAACAAATCATCCTATTTAGTAAGTACGCACTTTTATGTGGCATAGTATACAAATAGATACTATCGGAAATCCTTAGGAAAATTGTAATTGAATCATGCAGAGTGGATATAGCATTAGGAATCATGGCGGATTTAGTTCAGGTCAAAGGCAGTCCACGCAGTAAGAACTTGGAGTGCCTGGGAACGGAACGATAGCGTTTGTTTCTACAATCACGGAATTTTGAGAACCCGTTAGTATGTGTTATACCAACACTTCATTCTAGTTAGTTATTATCATAATGCACTAAGCCGTAGTTCATAAAAATACTGAACAGCTGGATGCTTCGACTTCACCTGCTCGGTCATGTTTAAAATTCGTTTTTTTCCAACCCGCCTGTCCATCAAAGCGAGAATATTCAACAGGATATCATCGCTTTCTATGCTCTCCTCTATAGGGGTGGATAAAAACTTATTAGCTACAACGACAAAATTGGATTTACTTAAGGTGGACTGCGCTGACAGAAGCTCCTTTGCACAAACTGAAGATTTTCTCCCCCTTGCAATCACTTCCAAACGATCCTCAGGAACCATCCCCTTGGTTTCTTTCCTAATCGCTTCAATTTCCTCATTGCTGATTGGAATTTGTATATTTGAATCGTTCTTAATTTCCAGCTCCGTTTGATACCACTTAATGGAGGTGCTTGTATCATTCATATTCAATACATTCTTTTTATCTACCGCAATATAACAATTTCCTGCTTTATCCGGTAAATACCGGTAGCTGCTTGCACGGTATTCAACCCTACCCGTTAATGCAGGACTGAGAAAGCTCTCCAGATTTTTCTTCAGTTTGCTCCAGCTCATGTAATTCTCCTTAATTTTTATAGTTTAAATATTCATTGAGGCAGTGGTTCTATTCTCCATACTACTATAATTATCACATCGATCGTACGCCATACAAAGTTTAGATGTGACTTGAATTTCTGATCTATTGATAATAGTTAACGAATGAAACACTAACTTGTCTAACTTCATGTTACCCAAGAAATGAAAAAGAAGCTTCTCAAAAGTTTGCACAACTCATGAGAGGCTTCGATAACTTCCTCCCCAACATGCCTCGCTTCTTTGACGCTGTATTTTCAGCTGTATTGAGACCTGTGAGTACTTGCGCAAGAAATTATTTTACTTGTTTCAACAATCATGGATGTTTAAACATTCGTGATTGTTTGTTGCATATGTACCCCCACATTCTTTCCACTTACACAAAACGACGAGCAAATACCCTTTTTCTGCACAAAAACCTTTTAGTCACGAGTTAAAAGCTTTACTAGGCAATTCAATACACTTCTCAACTAATAGGAGTATAATAATTTATAAGAGATATCCATAATTTAGATACCTCAAAATATAAGTGAATGAGGAGTGGCTTTATTATGAAAGCAGCTGTATGGTACGGGGAAAAAGATATTAGAATTGAAGAAAAAGAGTTGAAAGCGTTAAAAGAAAATGAAGTAACGGTGCGCGTGGCGTGGGCTGGTATTTGTGGTAGTGATCTACATGAATATCAAGAAGGGCCTGTCTTTGTGCCGACCGAGAAAGCAGATCCATTAACAGGCGAAATAGCACCTTTAATCATGGGACATGAATTCGCGGGCGTTATTGAAAAAGTCGGCACACAAGTAACCAAGTTTAAAGTAGGTGATCGCGTTGCTATCAATCCTACAATAACATACGGCAATAAACCAGAAGATGTAGATGCTTATGACGGCTTCAGTTTTATTGGCTTACACGGAGATGGTGGATTTACAAGTTTCGCAAATGCTCCAGAACACAATGTTTACCTTTTACCAGAAACATTAAGCTTACAAGACGGCGCATTAATAGAACCAATGGCAGTCGCTGTACAAGCTGTTAAGGAAGGTCAACTTCAATTCGGAGATACTGTAGCTATTTTTGGTGCAGGGCCAATCGGATTATTAACTGTAATTGCTGCAAAAGCTGCTGGCGCAAGTAAAATCATCGTGTTGGATTTATCAGAAACACGTCTTGAAAAAGCAAAAGAATTAGGTGCAACACATATCGTTAACTCGGGTAACAGCAATGCAGTAGAAGCTATTCGTGCAATTGTCCCAGAAGGTGTAGATGTAGCATTTGAAGTTGCGGGTGTTGCACCAACATTTACCGACGCAATCGGTGCAACAAAAGCACGTGGTATGATGGTCATTGTATCCATCTTTGCAAGACCAATTGAATGGAATCCAATCCAATTGACAAACACCGGAGTTAAAATCACATCATCCATTGCCTATACACCAACTACATTCCAACAAACTGTGGACTTAATGGGCACAGGTCAATTACAACCGCAAGGAATTATCACATCTCAAATTCAATTGGATGATATCGTCGAAAAAGGATTCGAAGCTTTAACAATTGATAAAACACAAGCGAAAATTCTTGTTGAATTGAGCGGAGAAAAATAATCGGAAAATAAAACACGTCTATCAATCAACTTGCATAAATAACAGGCAAGCAAAGGTTGAACCCCCATTTTCAATTGTCTATTTCCTGTTTACTTTCTACAAAATAGTCAAGAAATCGTTGTCGAGAAACGGGAGTGTTTAGAATTGACTTTGTCATTTCTAAACACTCTTTTTGGCAATAAAACTCAATTGTGATTATGCGGATAGCAGTGTTAAAAAAACTTAGAGTGAGGAACAAATTAATAAAAAAGAGTCGGTTTCCCATCGAATGGAGAGTACCTGCACACGAAAATATTGTGTTTGTTCTAACAACACCGGATATTTAAACATTCGTGATTGTTTGTTGTACAGGTACCCCCATAATAAATTAGACACGCGTCAATTTTGAATAACTTCTATATATTATTCCTAGTTACAGGGACACTGGCTTTGAGTCCATTATTAATTAAAAACTATAAACGAGTAACTTATTGGATTTTGTTAGTATTATTGTAGTTTATGTTTTTGGTTATAACTTTTTCGTCCATTTTAATAATGTTTAGAATTATTCCTGATGTACAAATGTCAATGATATAATGTATACCTCAAATCTAATTACGCTGGATTATTATAATGAAGAAAGCAGTAGAATGTCAGATTACCAGACATTCTACTGCTCTTTTGTTTCTTATTTATCGGCTTATGGTTCAAGATTAATTAATCCACTATCGAGGACAATTCTGGAATAAGGACTGTGCCGCTAAAGGGCCAAATTGCTGTCCTAATTTCACTTGACGATTCAAAAAGGAGATGTTATAAGATGTTTCAGAATAAATATTCTAATTACAAAAAGTACTTTTGGAAAAGATTTATTATCTTGTTTATTCCAATTTTCACTATCGATGTGATTTCCGAGCCTTATATATCT
Source organism: Sporosarcina gallistercoris (assembly GCF_014836415.1). Classification (GTDB taxonomy): domain Bacteria; phylum Bacillota; class Bacilli; order Bacillales_A; family Planococcaceae; genus Sporosarcina; species Sporosarcina gallistercoris. The sequence goes on from NZ_JACSQY010000004.1 coordinate 193,726, forward strand.
AATAACCCCTTTTTTGAACTTGAAGATTATGGAGCTTTTATATTCTTTTCATTATGTTACGCTCTTGTTTTGGGTGGAATATCAGCCTTCATCGTTTCATTTACTTGGAGACTAAAACTATCAAAACAGTAGTTCATACGTTTAAAAAATGTTTTAATTAACCGCTGTAATTATTTGATAAGCGATTATGATTATACCGTAATCGGGCCATTTTAATATATTAGATGGTAACTATGAAAATAAATTTACCCCCCCAAACACTTTAGGTTATTTTACTCCGAGTAGTAAATTACACTGATGAAGGAGATCTAGTTATTCATGACTTAAACTATTCCAACTATAAGATAACCTCGACAATCGATAGAAGAGCTGATGAATTAAAGAAACGCCGCCTGTGCAACGTACAATCCGGACACGATTTGGAATTGCTTTGGAGTTGGGTCTTACACAGACGACTTGTATTGAAGGAATCGTTACAGTAGCATCCGCAAATGCGATTCAAAGTTTACGCCGGCCTCTGTTGGAATCCGCTCTTCAGATGTAGACTGGATTGCGGCAGTTAAAAACTTCTCTGCAAGCTCCATGGTCTCTACGGGATTCTGACCGCGCATCAACCCGCCCATCATGACAGAGGCAAACAGATCACCCGTTCCGGAATAACTCTTTCCGTTATATTCTTGAAGTCTGTGATACGAGCTGGCGCCGTCGATGTATAGGTTACCGACGAGTCTTGTTCCTGAATGGGCAGGTGGATTCAAACCGGTAATGATGACTTTGGCGTTAGTGTCTGACTGCAGCTGCCGGCCAGCGTCTTCAAGGGTAGCTACATAATCCTCAACCGTGCGATACGTTTGCAGTTTGTCATACGAGAGACCTGTCAATAAACAACATTCTGTCACATTCGGTGTAATGACATCTGCACGCTTTACCAGTTCCTCCATATAGCCCGTCAACTCTCCAGTAAACACATCATACATCTGTCCCCTGTCACCCATTACCGGATCCACGAGAAGCGTTGTCTCTTCCTGATAGAATGTATGTAAAAAAGAAAAAATATTTTCAATCTGCTCTTTTCCTGTCACAAACCCCGTATGAATCCCATCGAACGTAGCGCCCATCTTGTGCCACTCGTCTGTGAAATGAGTCATCTTCTCGGTTAAATCTTCACAAAAATAGCTCGGATACTCTGTCTGGGACGTTAAAATGGCAGTCGGCAGAGGCACTGCCTGCACCCCCATGACCGATAACACCGGGATGGCCGCTGTAAGCGAGCACTTTCCAAAGGAAGACATATCCTGGATGATCGCAACTTTTTTCAATAAATCCCCCACCTAACTCTTCGATACATTCATTTCTCCAATCGTACCATAAGAAAGGGAAACCACGTATACCGCAAATCTCAATTTCCTCCTCTTCCCACTGACCTCTAACACTTTAATCAAACTGACACTTTTATGATGGTCAGTCATTCAGTAAAATAAGAATTATCAACATTCGATAACGCGAGGAGATGGTTCCCCATGCAAACGGCACAACGCCATACATTAACCCACATGCGCACGAACACGATGGATTTAGTGCTGACAGCTATCCTGTCGACCATTGTATTACTGTCCACAGTCTTCATTAACATCAAGCTCCCCATCGGACAAGGCGGCCTCATCCATTTAGGGACAGCAGCGCTTTTCACCGTTGCCATTCTATTCGGCCCTAAAAAGGGAGCGCTTGCTGGAGCGATCGGGATGGGCATGTTCGATATTTTTGGCGGCTGGATGATCTGGGCGCCCACGACAATCATCGCGCGTGCCTTGCAAGGCTACATCGTCGGAAAAATCGCATGGTCGAATGGCCAACGAGGAGAAAACACCCTACTCAACATCCTGGCAGCCGTTGCATCCATACCGGTTATGCTCGCCGTGTACTACATCGGGCAAGCCATCATGTACAACAATTGGGCGGCACCCCTCGCATCCATCCCAGGAGACCTCATTCAATGCGGGGTCGGGTTGCTGATTGCCATCCCGCTGTCCGTCGCTTTGAAAAAAACTCCCTTCTTCCGGAAGAAATTTTAATGGAAAAAGCAGCAAAGACAAGCCACTGGCTCTCTTTGCTGCTTTTTTTCAGGTACCTGTGCATAAAACATTCATGAGTGTTTTATGCACAGGTACTTTTCACTTAATCGTAATGACAATTTTGCCTTTTGCATGATGTGTTGCACTTAAATCGTGTGCTTCACGCAATCCTTTTTCTGTTAACGGGAATGTATGACCGATATGTGGTTTAACTTTTCCTTTTTCCATCAGTTCCCCAAGTTCTGCGAGTTGTTTCCCATTCGGATTCAGCCATAATGATTTCGCGGTAATGCCATTCGCTTTTGCTTTCTCAGCATTTGGCTCACCTGCGATTGAAACGAGACGACCACCTTTTTTCACGACGTCTAAGCTCTTCTCTAAAATTTCACCGCCCATAGTATCCACTACCAAGTCAACGTCCTTTACAACATCTGCAAAATCAGTGCTTTTATAATCAATGAATTCATCCACACCGAGCTCTTTCAAAAACGCTTCATTTTTACTGCTTGCCGTAGAAAAAACGGTTGCTCCAAAGCTTTTGGCAATCTGTATGGCATAGCTGCCCACACCACCAGATCCCACATGGATGAGAACCTTATCTCCTTTTTTCACTTGTCCAAAGTCTACAAGACATTGCCAAGCCGTCAAACCTGCCAACGGAACGGAGGCTGCTTCTTCAAAGCTAAGATGATCTGGCTTTAACGCCACTAAGTCTTCGTCGACCGCCACATACTCGCTGTATGTTCCATTTTCCATGGCAGGACGCGCGAATACAGCATCCCCCTTTTTGAACTGAGTGACCTTACTTCCGACTTCACTGACGATCCCCGCTGCATCCCAACCTAAAATCAACGGAAATTCAAAAGGCATCGCGTCTTTCATATAGCCCTCCCGTACTTTCCAGTCAATCGGATTAATTGAAGTGGCATGCATTTCAATTAATACTTGCTGATCTTGTATCTCCGGTTTAGGAAGGTCTTTCTCTACCAACTGTTCCGAACCGCCATATTGCTCAATTACGATTGCTTTCATTTCAGACACACTCCTTCTGATTATTACTCTTAAATGATTTTGTAACATGTACTTCCCATAATCTATACCCTGGATCACTTGTCTCAATCGGGGAGGCGAATGATTTACGGCTTTTGCCTGGTAAGATTCGAACATTGTTAGGGATTGTTTTGGAGTTGTGTCTTTCGCAGGCAGACATTTGATGGAATGGGATTGTAGGAAAATATTAGTTCCGATCATAATCATACAGATGATACTACATTCAGTTTTGTAAACAAAGTGATTTCGTTCCTTATTAATCCCACTTTTTTAATCAGGAAGATCGCAATAGTAAAGTGTAGTGTAGACAGATGCAGTGGCTGAACACGTACGGTAAATTGTCAGCATGGCAGGTTGCTCATTTCTTAATGTTTTAAGGAATAGTCACACTATATCTGACTTAACAATAATACGCAGTTCTCCTTTACTTTATATGCTGCACATTTCAACTTTCCGTGTTTTTCTGATACGGCCAGCTCTGACTCTAAGACGCAGGTCATCAGCACTCCATAGAAGAAAAAATTAAAGTTAGATTTCGAGAGATTGATCTCTCTTTATCTGGCTAGACTACTATAAAACTAGTAGTGAAGATATTAGTTCATCTAAATCTCGACTCATTACTTGGCTTATATTCTTGAAATAAAAAAGAAAATCTAAGCTGAATGAGTGCTCAATAGAAGTCTGACATATGTAAAGCCGAGCGTTTATAGATTGAAAATGAATTTAAAAGGTGAATGCTATAGTCAATCTGCAGGAAAAATTATTAACAAAATTACAGCACAAGTAATTTATGAACTAAATGAACAGTATGTAGTCTTGGATTTAGTTCATGTCAAAGACATCCCAAGCAGTAAGAATTACTTCTTAGTGATAGAACTTTCCATCTATAGAAAAGAGACACCCTCAAAGGAGTGCCTTTAGTTTTCTTTCTTATTCTTCAATGAGTACATGATTCCATTCTTATAATGTAAAATAGATCTAGTAAAACCTTTTAAAATTAAGCAATTTTCTTTTTACGTTTACGGGCCAAAAACAAAATCCCACCAACTGTTGGAATACCAATTGCACTCGTTGTTACTAAAGTGTTACGTTTCTTTCTGTCAATTTCTTCTTGAATCTTCTGCCCTTTCAAGAACAGTTTATCGTGTAAAGCAATCGCATCTTCGTTAACCTTATATTTCTTAGGGATAGTGTATTCTTCGTTTTCTTTTCCTAGTTCAATTGATTTAGTTTTAATCTCTGCAGCAATATCATTGCTGTCGTAACCTTCTTTAATCCATTCTGAAAAGTATTCTTTACCTTCATAAGGAGAGTTTTCAAACTTCATGTGTTTAAAAGCATAATTATAGCCTTCTTCTACCACTTCTTCTTTTCGTTTTTGAAGACCACTCTCATATCCTTGTTTAAAGGCTTCTACGTAAATACCTTTTTTAATATCTGCATTTATTGCTAACTCTTTTACTTCATAGCCTAATGCATGCCCTTCCTTTTTGTACTTCGCTACTTCATTTTTATCTCGCTCATCTTCTCCTGCTTTGTGTCCCTTTTCATATTCAGGTTTCAGTATATTAGTTTGAAAAATAGATGGGATAACTATTTCATCTTGCGATAATCCTTGTTTATAGCCATTATCATAGCTATCTTTTTTACCTTTAGTTAATTGCCACGAAGAAGTAAATGCTTCTATATAGGAACTTTTATAAAGTTCTGAGCTACCTGAAGCGTATGTAAAATCATTGATTTTTTTCCCATCTACGAATGAGTTGATACCATCTTTTTCTCCCTGTTCAGTTCCAGCTTTTTTATCTTTTGTATCTTGCTCTTCTTTGTTGATTTTAGCAAGTCCATCTTCAAGTCCCTTTTGGTATCCAGCTGACCAGCCTTCAACATAGTCCGCATTAGAATTGTCAGAACTCTGTACAGATTTATCTTTCTTATACCCCTTTTTCTGTCCAAGATCATAACCAGCTTGATAACCACTGTCATAGTAAATCTTTGGGTTGTAAGCTGGTTTTGCAGGTGCTGTTTTAGCTGGTACTGTTTTTGTACTTCCTCCACCATTATGGTAATGATAGCCAGTGCATAAACCTTTTGAGATAGATTTCTGACTACAATTATGTCCTCCGCTACTATCCGTTCGTCCCGGATGCGCCTCAGCTTTATTTTGCAAAGAAAATACAAGTACAATTACTAGTAAATAAGTCCACTTCTTCATATAATATCCCCTCCAAGGTACATATTACCACTTTCCGGAACAATATGGGTCTAGGAATATTAAATTCTCATGTTTTTCTTTTTCTATGAGTAAAACCTTGCTGTAACTTACTTAACAGGAGACTCCACATTCTAATAAAAGTAATAAGTTCAGTTTCTGACTTCCAAACTTCGCTAACAAGTATTGATTAACCTTGAACTCAAAATCTCTCGTTAATCACTTTACATGCTTTCATATGAATAACTACTATACTGTTTTCATAGAAGCCTTTTCGCTCCTTATCTTTATTCCTAGATCGATGACAAGCGATTTAGTAGCTGTCACAATGGAATGTTCAGTCACTGTCATTTCCTTATCATATCCATTCGTTTTCATAGTCGTGCTCTGTTCGTGTAGCAGGCTTCTATGTATCAGTATTAATTGTATCGGTAATAGCGGGGATGTCCCCCTCACCTTTCTAGACGCTCCAAATGGCTCTCTGATACATTCCTGACATACACTGACCTCTATATATCAAACTCACTTACAAGTACGTCTTGTGTCATCTCTGTGATTATAAGTTGGCACACTCAGCACTGACAACTTCTCACTACACCTGCAATATCAACTCTCGGTAGTTTGAAGATTTTATGTATTGATTTGAAAACTTCTAAACACATTATGGTTGTCAATGAATGAAGTGAATCCAGTCCTATGATAAGCTGACAATGCTTCCTACACATAAAAAAAGAATAGCTACATGGCTACTCTCCCTTTGTCTTTTTCAGTTCTGCATAGAAACTCGCTTTCGGTATGCCATTTAGTTTTATAATGTCAGACACACTCATACCATTCTCTTTCCTGTTCTCATACTGCTGTATAGCTTTCTGCATTGTTTTAGATGATTATATAGCTTTTCGTCCCATGTGTTTGCCTTGTGCTTTTACTCGTTCTCTACCTTCACTTGTACACTCAACAATCAAATCCCTTTCAAATTGTGCAAAGGAACCTAAAATATTGAACATGAGAGTTCCAATACTATTCTTTTCTTCGTTAGATTCGAATGTTATATTTCAGGTACCTGTGCAACAAACTTTCATTTTTGTTCTAACATACCTATTTTTTCACCACATATAAGCACTATCATCAAAGCATTGATTATGTATAGAATATCCTTATCCATCACGAAAACCGTTGATCGAAGCGGAAGGTGGCGACTCCTGCGGAATAAGCGAAGCGCGAAGACCCCGCAGGAGCGAAGCGACGAGGAGGCTGAGGGCGAGCCCGCGGAAAGCGCCCACCTGCAGCGCAGATCAACAACCGTCTACTCCACCTCGTTTTTATCCAAACAAAAAACGCCAACTCCATCTTCCGGAGTTGACGTTTTCTATTTCAGACAGCTGACTTACATCATGCCGCCCATGCCACCCATTCCGCCCATATCAGGCATACCGCCACCTGCTGGCTCTGGAATGTTTGCTACTACTGCTTCAGTCGATAAGAACATCGCTGCAACAGATGCTGCGTTTTGTAGTGCGGAACGTGTTACCTTAGTTGGATCCACGATACCGGCTTGGACCATGTTGACCCACTCGCCGTTTGCTGCGTTGAAGCCGATGCCGACTTCTTCGCGCTTGAGGCGATCTACGACGATTGAACCTTCAAGACCCGCGTTTGTTGCGATTTGACGTACTGGCTCTTCGAGTGCACGGAGGACGATTTTCACGCCAGTTGCGACGTCGCCTTCTACGCCTTCAAGCAATGTTTCTACTTTTTTATAAACGTTTACGAGCGCTGTACCACCACCAGAGACAATACCTTCTTCGACTGCTGCACGTGTCGAGTTAAGAGCGTCTTCGATGCGAAGTTTGCGTTCTTTCAATTCAGTTTCAGTAGCTGCTCCGACTTTGATGACTGCCACGCCGCCAGCAAGTTTCGCTAGACGCTCTTGGAGTTTCTCTTTGTCGAACTCAGAAGTGGTCTCTTCCAATTGTGCACGGATTTGACCTACGCGAGCTGAGATTGTGTCTGCATCGCCAGTTCCTTCTACAATTGTTGTATTGTCTTTCGTTACAACGACTTTAGAAGCGCGTCCGAGTTGTGAGATATCTGTGGATTTCAGGTCAAGACCGATATCTTCAGTAATCACTTCTCCACCTGTTAGGATGGCGATATCTTCAAGCATCGCTTTACGACGATCTCCGAATCCAGGCGCTTTAACTGCAACTGCGTTGAACGTACCGCGTAGCTTGTTCACAACAAGTGTTGCGAGTGCTTCGCCTTCTACGTCTTCAGCGATCATCAACAACGGCTTCCCTTGTTGTACAACCTGCTCAAGCACTGGAAGGATTTCTTGGATGTTATTGATCTTCTTATCTGTGATCAAGATATATGGATTGTCGAGAACCGCTTCCATCTTATCCGTATCTGTCGCCATGTATGCAGACGCATATCCACGGTCGAATTGCATACCTTCAACTACGTCTAACTCTGTTGTGAAGCCTTTGGATTCTTCAAGTGTGATGACGCCGTCGTTACCAACGCGCTCCATCGCTTCAGCAATCAGGTTACCGACTTCTTCGTCGCCTGAAGAGATTGCCGCAACTTGTGCAATTTCCTGCTTGCTTGAGATTTCATCGGAAATGCTCTTCAGCTCAGTAACTGCTGTTGCAACTGCTGATTCGATCCCTTTACGGATGCCGACAGGGTTAGCACCAGCTGTCACGTTCTTCAAGCCTTCACGGATCATTGCTTGAGCAAGAACGGTTGCAGTAGTTGTTCCGTCACCAGCGATTTCGTTTGTTTTTGAAGCCACTTCAGCAACAAGTTTCGCACCCATGTTTTCGAATGCATCTTCAAGTTCGATTTCTTTAGCAATCGTTACTCCGTCATTCGTGATGAGTGGTGAACCGAAACTTTTTTCGAGAACGACGTTACGTCCTTTAGGTCCAAGTGTTACTTTTACAGCATCTGCTAATGTATCGACACCACGCAACATTGCGCTGCGTGCATCTTCGTTGAATTTGATTTCTTTCGCCATAATGAATGAGTCCCTCCTGTTTTTGGTTTGAATGTCAAAGTGATGCGGATCCTTAAATAGTCGCTAGGATATCGCTCTCACGTAATATTAGATAGTCGTTGCCTTCATATTTAACTTCAGTACCTGCATATTTTGAGAAGATGATGCGGTCGCCTTCTTTTACTTCAAGCTCGACGCGCTGGCCGTTTTCGAGAACTCGGCCTGTACCGACTGCAATGACTTTACCTTCTTGCGGCTTTTCTTTTGCGGAATCTGGCAATACGATGCCGCTTGAAGTCTTCTCTTCCACTTCGATTAGTTCAATTACAATACGATCACCTAATGGTTTCAACAAATGAAACACCCTCCTCTAACGGTTCTTCTTTTTATTTTTATTTAGCACTCACTAAACAGGAGTGCTAATACATTACTTATCATAATAAATTGACGAATGAATTGCAAGCAAAACAAATCGCTCGTCCGTACTCTTTGCGCTTCTTTTCTAAAACCGATACACTTATTCATACATAGAAGGAAAGGAACGATTTTTTTGAAGCAAAAAACGATGAAACCATGGATGCTCTATTTAACCATCCTTCTTTTATACATCGCCATGCAATTTGGTACATTGCCGATAGCCCAAGGAATGATTAAGTTATTTTCTGAAAATGGATACGAAACAAAAGAAGCCGCATTTCAAGGGACGGCTTGGGGTTTGTTTGTCGCTAATATTTTAGCAATCATCGCCTTCTATCTCGTCATCCGAACAGATAAGAAATTTTGGACAGTCTTCAAAGGTAAAAAAGCACCGATTTCAAAATCTATTTTATGGGGTGTTCTCGGTTTCTTCTTAGCACTTGGCGGGCAAATGATTGCAGGATACATTGAGCAAGCCTTCGGTATTACAAATGGCTCAGACAATACAGCACGACTCACCCAAGTGGCTGAAGTCGCACCGATCTTAATTGTCTGTATCGTTCTTTTCGCACCGATCTTAGAAGAAATCGTATTTCGCCGCGTTATTTTCGGTGGTATCTATACTAAAACCAACTTCTGGATTGCGACTCTTGCAAGCGCGCTCATCTTTGCAGCCGTACACAATGAACTTGAGCACATTCTCGTCTATCTAATGCCCGGTCTTGTATTTTCCTACATCTACTACAAAACTAAGCGTATTTGGACACCTATGATTGCACACATGCTCATGAATGGATTTGTCATGATTGTCACATTGAACAAGGACAAAATCCTGGAGCTTCAAAAACTCCAAGAGTCTGTAATCACATTGTTCCAGCATCTATGGTGAATGTATCGAGACTGTTCGATCTAAAAAAAAAGACTTGCTGAACCGGATACCGGTCAGCAAGTCTTTTTCAATTTAGGATTCCTGATTCTTCATCCGTGCATTCACTTCATCAATCTGCCGCTGCTGTTCAGCCTTCGCCTCTGCAAACAACCTCAGCCGTTCAGCCTCTTCTTCTTCAACCCGACGCTTCTCTTCCGCTTTCAAGAACTTGCGGTATCCGATGCGGGCAATTACAATACTGATTTCGTAAAGCAAGAACAACGGAACCGTCACAAACAAATGCGACACTAAATCAGGCGGTGTAATGAACGCCGCTATGACGAAGAGGACAAAGTACGCAATTTTGCGGTATTTGGCCAGCACACTTGGATTCAAGAACCCGAGCCTCGATAGGAATAATAAGACGACCGGGAGCTGGAACACAAATCCGAACGGTAATAGAATCTGGAACAAGAATGAAAAGTACTGATTAATGCCGATCGTTTGCGTAATTCCTAAATCAGCTGACAACGTCTCCATAAATGTAATCACATACGGGAGCAATACAAAATAGGAAAACGAAATGCCGCCTAGAAATAGCAGAAATGCAAACGGGATGTAACTGAGCGTCACCCGTCGTTCAGTCTCCAGCAGTCCCGGTGAAACGAACGCCCAAAATTGGTACATGATAATCGGCAGAATGATAACGATTCCGATGAAGACGACCACTTTTAAGTAAATGGCAATCGGATCGATCACGTTGAATGCATTCAGCGGTAAATCCGCAGCCGGACCGTTCGATTGTAAAAATTTAATAAGTGGCTTTGCCAGTAAAAAACCGCCAATGACTGAAATTGCAAAGAAAACGACGATGGTAATCAGCCGTTTTCGAATTTCTTCTATATGCTCAATAATGGTTAGCGTACGTTCTTCCATTACACAGACATCCTAACTTATTGCACTTCTTTTTTATCTTCAACTTTTTTAACGTCTGTTTTAGCGTCATCGTCTTCAACAAGACCCTTTGTCGCATTTTTGAATTCGCGTAGTGAAGAACCGAATGCTTTGCCGATCTCAGGCAACTTTTTCGGTCCGAAAATGAGTAGGGCAATGACAGCAATAATAAGTAAACTTCCGATACCTGGTGACATTTCGGACACCTCCCTCTGAATATGTCTATTCTACACCATATCGCATGAAATGACTATTCGTGCAACCCTATAAATGTGAATCTTTTACGTCATTTTTTATGAAGTAAATAAGAGATTGCAGTTCTACAGATAAGTCAATTGTATGGACTCTGATTGATGGAGGAACCGTCAGCCGGATCGTCGTGAAATTGAGAATCCCTTTAACTCCCACCTCTGCAAGGCGATCTGTCACTTGCTGGGCAGCTCGGGAAGGTACCGTCAAGATGACCAAGTCAATTCCAAGTTCCGTTAACTTCTCTTCAATCATATCAGGGTGGTATACAGGAATATCCGAGACGACATTCCCTTCATGAGGTGCTTTCGGGTCAAACGCAATGACAATGCGTGTATTAAGATTCTTATGGAAATTGTATTTCATGAATGCATGTCCAAGACTCCCGACACCAATCAGCGCAACGTCTGTGGCTTCATCTTGGTCAAGTGTTTTCCTGAAAAAGCTGACGAGATAATCCACATCGTACCCGTACCCTTTACGGCCAAGCGCACCAAAGTGCGAAAAATCACGACGTATCGTCGCTGCATCGATCTTCATCGCCTCGCTCAGTTCGCTCGAAGAAACACGTTTCTTCCCGCTATTCGCGAAATTCTGTAAAAACCGATAGTACAACGGCAAGCGTTTGGACGTTGCCTGGGGAATTTTAACCGTTTCTTCAGCCATCGTAAACCTCCTGCTGCTGTATCGAATCGCTTCTATCGTACAGGAGAAGCGTTCTGTTGTAAAGCCGGTGTTTGCACCCATCCTCCCATTCCAGTAAACTGAAGGAGAATGAAAATAGAGGTGAAACGATGATAATCTTGCAAGTGAACGGTGTTACGAAATCGTTTTCAGGCACTGATATATTGGAAAATGTAAAATTGGAAGTGCAACATCGTGATCGAGTTGCACTCGTGGGCCGAAACGGCGCTGGGAAATCCACGCTGCTGAAAATCATTGCTGGCGAATCCTCTGCGGATACAGGGGATATCATTGTTCCGAAAGGCGTCCGTATCGGGTATCTCGAGCAGCATAGCGGACTGGAAACCGAATTGTCGGTGTGGGATGAAATGATGACGGTCTTCGAACCGCTTCAAGCGATGGAACGACGCCTCCGCGGATTGGAAGCGCAAATGGCGGATCCCGATGTCTACGGGGATCCTGCAGTTTCAGAACGCATTATGAGTGAATACGATTCGCTTCAAGTCGAATTTAAAGATCTTGGAGGCTACCAATACGAATCGGACACCCGCTCGATTTTGCACGGAATGCGTTTTTATCCTGATGACTATGAAAAACCCGTCGATTTACTATCAGGTGGTCAGAAGACACGTCTTGCCTTAGCAAAAATGCTGCTCAGTAAACCGGATCTTCTTATTTTGGATGAACCGACGAACCATCTGGACATAGAAACATTGGGTTGGTTAGAGAATTATTTGAAATCCTACGAAGGCGCACTGCTCATCGTATCGCATGACCGATACTTCCTCGACCAAGTCGTGACATTGGTGTATGAAGTGTCGCGACGCAAAGTCTCACGCTTCACAGGCAACTATAGTGCGTATTTGGATGAGAAAGCGAAGAACTACGAAAAAGACCGAAAACTGTTCGAAAAAGAGTCGAGTGAAAAAGCGAAACTCGAGGATTTCATCCAAAAGAATATTGCCCGTGCCTCAACAAGTAAGATGGCGAAAAGCCGTCGCAAACAATTGGAACGGACAGACTGGATGGACGCCCCTGATGGCGATGAAAAATCAGCCAACTTCTCTTTCACGATCGATCGTCCGAGTGGAAATGATGTGCTGGCAGTCGAAAAAGCTGCTGTTGGCTACAATGGAAATCCTGTTTCTACAAATATCGACATGCGTGTCTACAAACAGGACCGCATCGCAATTCTAGGTCCGAACGGGGTCGGTAAATCCACGTTGCTGAAAACAATTGTCCGCAGGCAAGAATTGCTGGCTGGTGAAATTCGGTATGGCACCAATGTCCAGTTCGGTTATTACGACCAAAACCAGGCGACACTTATCGGTTCAGGTACCGTACTGCAAGAAATCTGGGATGACTGGCCGCTCATGAACGAAAAAGATATCCGCACCTTACTTGGTCGCTTCCTCTTTACAGGAGATGATGTCGGGAAGCCGGTTCAATCTCTTTCAGGCGGAGAAAAAGCCAGATTGTCTCTAGCAAAGCTGATGCTTGAAAAGTCCAATACACTTATCCTCGATGAGCCGACGAACCATTTGGATCTCGATAGCAAAGAAGTACTCGAAAACGCACTGGATGACTTCCCTGGAACGATTCTATTTGTTTCTCACGACCGTTATTTCATTAATCGGATTGCAACTAAAGTATTCGATTTAAGCGCAAACGGAGCTGTGGAATACTTAGGCGATTATGATTACTTTGTCGAAAAGAAAATCGAACAAGCAGAGCTTCTTGCTGAATCTCTTGCTGCAAAACAGTCTGCATCCGTTACAAAAATCCGTCCACAAGAAGTAGATAAAGAACGACAAAAAGCAGAACGTCGTCTTAAACGCGCAATTGAACAAGCGGAACTGAAGATGGCAGAGCTGGATGAGCAAATCGCATCTCTTCAAAATGAGCTGATCATGCCCGATTTTGCGGATGATCATGTGAAACTGATGGAATTGCAAGCGGACATCGATTCCCTGCAAGAGGCGCACGATGCACAAGCGGAAGAATGGCTCATGATGCAAGAAGAACTAGAAACCGTTTAATCACTCAAAAAGCAGCGGATCACTCCGCTGCTTTTTGTTGCGTTGAGAGGAATCACTGACTCTATCCAAAAAGAGTAATACGTGTTAAACTCTAAAATCCGCCACCAGTCAACAGATGTCTGTCTCAATTCGACATGCTTACATTTTCATTTTCCACAATCTTATCCACAATGATAATACCGGTTTCATCGCTATTCACAAAGTTATCAACGTTGTCCACAATAATCATCTTTTTAATCCACAAAGTTATCCAACCAAGTAACGTAACTTATCAACCTCACTCCACCTTATGCACATGTTATCCACAAATTGTGCATAAGTACGAATGTTCTCTATTGACAAACACAATTTGATAGATATCAAAAAAACATGGAATTCGTCTGAATTTGACGAATTCCATGTGAATAATATCCTATTAATGATTCCATGATACAAGTTGCATGCCGGGTCTTCCGTTCATGGATAACTCGCCTTGAACTCCACTTAAAAACATTTGTGTACCTGCAGCAGCAATCATTGCGGCATTATCTGTACACAACGCAATAGGTGGTACACTGAACGGAATATTCTCTTTCGCAAATGACGATTCCAACGAATTTCTCAGACCTTTGTTCGCAGAAACCCCACCTGCCGCAATCACTTGCTTCACTTCAAATTCTTTCGCAGCTCGCAGTGCTTTCACTGTTAAGACTTCTACCACACTTTCTTGGAACCCTGCAGCAATAGCCTCCGCATTTAGCGTACCGCCCTTTTGTTCCAAGTTATGTTTGTAATTAATGACCGATGATTTCAATCCGCTAAAACTGAAGTCATAAGAATCCGGCTCGAGCCATGCTCTCGGGAAGTCTATTGCAGAGTCACTTGCCAGAGCCAGCTGATCGACGTGCGGACCACCCGGGTAAGGAAGCCCTAATACGCGTGCCACTTTATCATACGCTTCACCTGCAGCATCATCTCTCGTCTCACCAATAAGCTCAAACGAACCATGCTCGCGCATAATCACCATTTCGGTATGTCCGCCAGAAACAATCAATGCAAGAAGAGGAAACTCCATCGGTTGGACTAGTTGATTGGCATAGATATGTCCTGCAATATGATGCACCCCAATAATCGGTAGTGAGTTCGCAAATGCAAATGCCTTTGCTGCACTGATCCCAATCAGAAGTGCTCCTACCAGACCCGGACCTTCCGTAACAGCCACAGCATCCAACTCATCCGGAGCTAACCCTGCGTCCTCGAGTGCTTTCTCGATGACCCGGGTAATTTCCTCCACATGATGCCTCGATGCAATTTCAGGTACAACGCCTCCAAAACGCTTTTGACTCTCGATTTGTGAAGCGACTACGTTGGAAATAATCTCACTTCCATTTTTCACGACAGACGCTGCAGTTTCATCGCAACTTGTTTCAATCCCTAAAATATAGACGTCTTTTTTCATGATAACTCCACCCACATGACGAGCGCATCTTCATGGTCGTCAGAATAATAGTTTTTCCTGATTCCACCTTCTTGAAATCCAAGCTTACGATACAAATTCTTCGCCGTTTCATTGCTCACACGAACTTCCAGGGACATAGCTACCACTCCGTTACTGCGACACAGGTCCATCGCTTGCCGCATCAGTGCTTCCCCGATGCCAGACCCTTGCCGATGCTTCCGTACAGCAACATTTGTAATATGACATTCATCGAGTACGACCCACATCCCTACGTGTCCAACCACTTCATCCCCGCATTCAGCTACGATATACGTGGCATATTCGTTCCCTGTCAGCTCATGGGCAAACACTTCCGCGGACCACGGTGTTGTAAAAACTTCCGTTTCAGTCGCTACTACTTGTTCAATGTCCTCCGCTGCCATTTGACGATAAACAATCGAGTCAATCATGGGACTTCACCTGTTTTTGCTCTTTCATCCAATTCGCTTCAGCTTCTGGAATCCGACGATAATTCGGAACAAATTGATGGATGTCGCTTGCAGGAATGCGTTGTTCAGCCAAACTGATCAACTGTGAAGCTCTTGGGAGTTGCTGAGGAAACGGAGCAAATATAGCCTGGTCACCCAACCTCGCACTAATAGCGGCTTTGTGAATTTCTACATCCGTGCCGATAAATAGAACAGGTTGATCGATACAAGCAACATCCTCCAAAAACTGTTCGAGAGCCCCGTGACGATCTTCCCAGATACGATGCAATCGTTCACCTTTTGACTTGTAAAGACCACAATAGACATTTTCTCGTCGTGCATCAAACAATGGACAAATAACTCCTTCAAATGGAACGCCATTCGCCGCAATAACTTCCAAGCTGGAAACACCGACTAATGGGATTTTCAACGTCCATGCCAGTGTTTTCGCAAGCGTCACACCAATTCGAACGCCTGTATAAGATCCAGGGCCTTCCGAAACGGCAATCGCCTCCAAATCAGCAGGTCGCAAGCTTGCTTCACTTAATAGACGTTCTATTGCAGGCATCGCCTGAATGGAATGGGTTTGCGCAAATGTCGACGTTTGCTCACACAAAATCCGGCCGTCTTTTACGAGTGCCACAGACAAAGGTGAATTTGCTGTATCAATACCTAACCAAATCATTGAGTCATCGCCTCACAAATCTTTATAAAATGATTTCCCTTGGGTTCCAGTTCTATCATACGAGCCGTATCGCCTGTCCGTATAATCCGGATAGCAAGACGGTTCTCAGGTAAATCCTCTTCAATAAACTGCGCCCACTCTACTATTGAAATGGCATCGCCGTAAAACAATTCATCAAAGCCTAAATCCTCTTCGCTATCTTCCAAGCGATAGACATCCAAATGGTTCAGAGGATAGGTGCCTTCATATTGCTTAATAATCGTAAACGTCGGGCTGCTGACAGTACGTTGCACTCCAAGCCCTTTAGCGAGCGCTTGAGTGAATGTGGTCTTCCCCGCTCCCAAATCACCTTCAAGCGTGACTACGTCCGGAGGAGAAAGAAGTTGTGACAAGCGTTCTGCAAGGTGCAACGTTTCTTCAAGTGAGGATACATGTAGTTGTTTCTTCATAAGATAATCCGTTCCTTTTTATGTGATGTGTTCAGTGTACCGGAAAATGTGTAAAACCGCATCAAGTACGCACGATAACTATAAAAAAACCGACCCAGGGAATATCCCCGAATCGGTTTGGAAGTTTAAATTAAATGGCGGTCCCGACCGGGATCGAACCGGCGATCTCCTGCGTGACAGGCAGGCATGTTAACCGCTACACCACGGGA
>NZ_JACSQY010000005.1 GCF_014836415.1 Sporosarcina gallistercoris
ATGTAGATTCTCCTCATCTCTTTGGTTGTATTCTACAAGACCCTATCTTTATTGTCTAAGTAAGTGTAGCCTATTCATACTGTTGACGTGATAATAGCAACCAGCATTAAATACGCATCCATTAATAAAATATACAAATGCCCGATAATTGAATAACAATATTTATTCCATCTTACCGAAATTACCTAATCGGGAGATAAAAAAACACTTCTTTTAAGAAGTCCATTTATTAACGCTAGCTAATCTTTGTTGTCTAAGTACTCTCTTATCTCATCTATCTTTTTATCCATTTCTTCTAATTTATCTTTTGTATGTTTAATAAAATTGGCGACTCTTGAGATTAGAAAAATGATAAAGATAAAAAATATGATATTCATGCCAGCATCAACCGCATCCACATCTCCTCACCTCTCTCTTTTCTTATTAAATAATATTCCATATCACAAAATGGCCCGTTTTCGGAACAAAATCTAGTTATTCCATCGTACCATAATCACCAAATTGTTAGTCATAAAAAAACACCTCTTATAAGGTGTTTTTACGACACGTTATGGTCCGAGTGCATCATTAATAAGAACGTCAAATGATGATTTAATGTTGTTCTACAAACACGCCCGATTTTTTAAATACAGTCTTTCAAAAAAATGAATTTCTTCATCCCCAAAATCCATTTTACGTGTAAGCAGAAAAAGACCATGCGATTAAAAAGATGCTTATTACTCCCCAAAGAACAGCTCCCCATATCCACCATACAACGGGGTAAGGTGATATCTGTTTGCCTTCCATAATATCCTTGTATTCAATTGCTAGAGCAACTCTTTTCTCCATGTATTTTTTCATTGAAATAAGGACAAAAAATCCTACTATAATAAACCCAACCTTTATCCAAAGTAACAAATTCATTTTAACACCCCATTCTGTATACATTACTTTCTATCCCAGCTCTCCCTAAATTATGTTCTAATTGAAACTTCTAGTTCTATTCCGTTAAATGGATCGTTTGAGGAATAAAATTTATTTCATCGCACTATACCCACTCTAGTCGGAGTAATTAAAAACCCCTGAGATAAGACGTTGCTACGACACGTTAGGGTCCGATTACGCAGCGCCGAGTTGTCCGGTGAGTTCATCGTACTCTGTCTGGGACAACCGGTCGTTCAACAAGAAAATATCCAATTTAAACTGCATATCTTCTTTCGATGAATATGCTGCGCGATCCACTAATGATTTACAAGCTCTGTATGTTGGTGTCATTATAAATTCCTCCAGTCATTTTTATTGTAATCCCATTTCAATCATCGAAAGACGGAAGTCTACGTCTACAAGGTACTCCATGTTACTGTTCACCGATTCACTCAACGGCGATAGATTTGGCTGCTCAACTTCCGGTTCATTAGGGTCTGGATAACTGAACTCAATCTGTTTCGTTTCCGGGTTGACACGATAGCCATTTGATTCTGTGAAGTCTTGCGCGTATTGACCACAACTTAACTCAATTGCCCCAAAAGTTGCTCGGATTCGTTCTGATAGTACAACATAATTTGCTATGTCCTCTTCGATAGTGGTGGTCTTTACCAACCCCCGTCGCTCTCCTGTATCGAGCAAGATATTTCCCGTGATTTTATCGTAAAAGATTCTTCTTACTATACATCTCAAAGTCATCCCTCCCTTTATTCAAACGCAATCCAATGCCAAACAACAGAAGTTCCTCCTCCTATAGGCACCTGAAAACCATTTTCAGAAATATAACAGTTACCAGTCACCCTATATTGTCTGCTCGTCGTGTTAACGCCATAAAAACCATTTGTTGGGTTATAAAACGGCCATCCTTCTTCAACTGATACCGCTCCTAGATTGTAATTTGATTGGTCAACATAATAAATCGTTTTAGGAGAGAACTCTAGTCCTGACACGTTAATGTATTCAGCAGTTAATTTACTTCCGTTGGTGTTGACTATAAATTCTAAACCAGGGCTTATCTTATTTGCTGTGCCCATTGCCCACTTCTTTCCCGTACTAATCTGCCCAATCGCAGCAGCCAACTGTTGAAATGTCGGGTTGGTAGGTACTAACACGCTATAGTCAACGTCAGTAATCGCAGTACCTACCGCTTGTTTTCCATTACTGACATTTGTAAAAAGCTCATTCATTGCGTTAACAATCGATGATTTATCGGTTGTTTTCAACGTTGCTTTATTCCCAATACCATGTGCCGTATCATCCGCCTAATACGTCGTAAAAGCAAGTAGAATTTAAATGTATTGCTTATTCTTCATTCCAAGCCCAAATGCCAAAAAACCACAGTTTGTAGATAAATCTACAAACTGTGGCTATACATAGTGATAACTACCAAAAAAGAGAAATATCTATTTTCGACGTGTTATATAAAATTATACGTAGGACTCAAACAGTCATTATAGTTTTCACGAAAAATCATACTGAATGGCACGATGCCCGATATCACTTCTCCAAAAAACTTCCGCTTTATCAATCTTCTCTAACTCCGTATAAACTATCGCACGCGCAGCAAGAAGATCCTCACCCTTCGCAGTCGCAATTAGTACTCGACCGCCATTCGTCACGTACTCCCCGTTTACATTCTTAGAAGTTCCTGCGTGATATATGTCTATATCTGGGCCAATTTTATCCAATCCAACAAGCGGAGTCCCTTTGATATATACACCCGGATAGCCTTCCGCAGCAATGACCACTCCTATCACCGATGCTTCATCCCATTCTAGCTCGTAATGCTCTCCTGCGAGGACAGCGAGCAACGTTTCGACCAAATCATTCTTCAGCCGAGGGAGAACGACTTGGGTTTCCGGATCTCCGAAGCGCGCATTGAATTCGATGACTTTCGTACCTTGTTCCGTTGCGATCAATCCTGCATAGAGCACACCGGTAAAAGGACGATCTTCTGCTGCCATGGCATGTGCAGCAGGCTTCACGATTCGTTCGATAGCTTCAGCGATCGTGTTTTCTGGAATTTGCGGTACCGGAGAATAGGCTCCCATCCCCCCAGTGTTCGGACCAGTATCTCCGTCGAATGCACGCTTATGGTCTTGAGCAATCACCATTGGATAGACATTCTTTCCATTTACAAAGGCCATTAAAGAAAACTCTTCGCCTTCCAGGAATTCTTCCATGACAACAGATGCTGACGCTTCCCCGAATTTCGCCTGCACGAGCATTTCTTGAAGTGCTTCCTCTGCCTCTTCTTTCGTTTGGGCGACGACAACGCCTTTGCCAGCAGCGAGCCCATCTGCTTTGATGACAATTGGAACGCCGACTTCGTCTAAATACTTTATGGCGGGTTTTAAATCGGTAAAGGTTTCATAGGCGGCAGTAGGGATTCCATAGTTTTTCATGAGCTCTTTTGCGAAGGTTTTGCTTCCTTCAATAATGGATGCGCGTTTGTCAGGTCCGAATACTGGCAGACCTGCCGCGTTGAAATCGTCCACTATGCCATTGACCAAAGGCACTTCGGCTCCGATGATGGTTAAGGAAATGTGCTGTTCTTTAGCGAATGCAATGAGTTCCTGATGATTCTCTTCAGCAATCGGAACAAGTTGTGCGACATCTTCCATTCCTGGATTGCCCGGAGCTACAAAAACCGTTTGGACACGTGGACTCATCGAGCATTTTTTTGCGAGCGCGTGTTCGCGACCGCCTCTGCCAATCACTAATACGTTCATGGAATCACCTCTGTGTGTAATCGAATTATGTACGGTTTCTTCATATAGATCTTAGTGTTTAAAGTGTCGGACGCCTGTAAAGACCATTGCAATCCCATATTCATCTGCCTTTTTAATGGAATCTTCGTCGCGTACTGAGCCGCCTGGCTGGATAATCGCAGTAATTCCAGCTTTTGCTGCAGCTTCGACTGTATCATCCATCGGGAAAAATGCATCGGATGCGAGTGCGGCTCCAGTTGCTTTTTCACCTGCTTGTGCGAGCGCAATGTTCGCAGCCCCGACTCGATTCATCTGACCTGCGCCAATTCCAAACGTCATCTTTTCTCCGCTAACGACTATGGCATTGGATTTCACGTGTTTCACGACTTTCCATCCCAGTTTCAATGCCGCCCACTCCTCTTCAGAAGGCTCACGTTTAGTAGGAATCGTAATGGTTGCCTCATCTAATCCGTATGTGTCCAAGTCCTGTACTAGTAATCCGCCTAGGATCGACGTAGTTTTCCGCTCGTTTTTCCGTTCCCCTACGAAATCGACAGTCAAAAGGCGGATATTCTTTTTTGCCGTCAAGACTTCCAAAGCTTCATCTGTAAAAGAAGGTGCAATGATGATTTCCAAGAAGATTTCACGCAGCATGGTTGCCGTTTCTAGATCCACTTCTCGGTTCAACGCGATAATTCCACCAAAAATCGAAGTCGAGTCCGCCTCGTACGCTTTCTTGAAAGCTTCAGCCAATGTATCTCCGACACCTACACCGCATGGATTCATATGCTTCACTGCAACCGCGGCTGGTTGATCAAAGTCACGGACGATTAGTAACGCTGCGTCTGCATCATTAATATTGTTATAGGAAAGTTCCTTGCCATGAAGTTGGTTACTGTAGGCAACAGAGAACTTAGAGCCTAGTGGTTTTTGGTAAAATGAAGCGTGTTGATGTGGATTTTCTCCGTACCGAAGGGATTGTTTCAAGTTATATGTGAGCGTCAAACTTTCAGGGTTCTCTTCTTCTGCCAGCTGTGTCATATACTCCGATATCACTGCATCATAAGCTGCTGTATGGCGGAATACTTTTGCAGCAAGCTGACGTTTCTTCTGCTTTGTAACGTCACCATTTTCCGCTAGCTGCGTAAGGACCGCTTCATAATCTGCCGGATCCACAATAACTGTGACGAATTCGTGGTTTTTCGCAGCGGAACGGAGCATTGTAGGACCGCCGATATCGATGTTTTCAATCGCTTCTTCGGGAGTCACGTCAGGTTTTGCAATTGTCTGCTGAAAAGGGTATAAATTGACACAAACGAGATCGATCGGTTGAATATGGTGTTCGGCTAGTTGTGCGAGATGGTCATTATCATTCCTTTTCGCCAACAAACCGCCATGTACATTCGGATGCAACGTTTTCACTCTGCCATCCATGATTTCAGGGAATTTCGTTACTTCCTCAATCCCGATGACTTCAATTCCATTATCTGCAAGTGTTTTTTTCGTTCCCCCTGTAGATACGATTTCAAACCCTGCCTCTTTGAGACCTTTTGAAAACTCAATTATCCCTGTTTTATCGGAAACACTGATCAATGCTCGTTTCATTCGATAGTTCCTCCCTATTTTTGCTAAAGTGTGCTGCTCACCTCGAGCTGTTTCTGCCGCTCAATAAAAATAATTGACTTCTATGTTAGAGAGATACACTTTTTTTCCCTTTGGTGAAAAGTTCTTGAAGTACTTCAGGGTAAATCACGTGCTCTTGCTGCTGGATCCGTTTTTGCAGCTCATCCTTTGTATCATCGGAATGGATCCTGATTTCTTTTTGAGCGATAATCGGACCTGTATCCATACCGGCATCCACATAATGAATCGTCAGACCGCTTACCCGGACCCCTGCATCAATTGCTTGTCCGATTGCATCCTTACCGGGAAAAGCTGGCAGCAAGGAAGGGTGGATATTGACGATTGCTCCAGGATATTCCTGTAATAGCGTGGGTCCGATGAGCCGCATATATCCTGCAAGAACGATGAATTCCACTTCCCGTAATTTAAGCTGTTGCACAATTTCCGTTTCAAATGCTCCCTTATCAGGGAAATCCTTCGGTGAAATGGATAACCTGTCGATTTCTTCTTTACGGGCTCTTTGTAAGACACTTGCAGACGGCTGATCACATACGAGCAAGCGAATTTCCGCTTCAAGTGTACCGGCTTTCACCGCATCCACCAATGCTTGAAAATTACTGCCCGTTCCGGAAGCAAATACTGCAATTTTTTTCATGACTCACCCAAGATCGCCACACCGGATCCGTTTACAACGTGACCGATTCGATAGGCGTGTTCCCCGTGTTTTTCAAACAAATCAAGGAGTTCATCCGCTGTTTCCTCTTCCACTACAAGCGCCATTCCAATACCCATGTTGAAGATATTATACATATCCTCTCGGGCGATGTTCCCTTTTTCTTGGATCAGCTTGAATACAGGCTGGATAGCCCACGTACCGGACTCGATTTCAACACCTAAATCATCTGGCATCATCCTTGGGATGTTTTCGATGAATCCGCCACCAGTGATATGTGCCATTCCTTTGATGTCAAATTTTTTCATTGCATCCAAAATGGATTTCACATAGATTTTGGTAGGTTTCAACAGCTCTTCTCCAAGAGAACAACCAAGTTCGGGAAGGAATTCCGCGAGCTTCATTTTTGCATCCTCGAGCAAAACTTTTCGTACGAGCGAATAACCGTTACTATGAATGCCGCTCGAAGCCAAACCGATTATACAATCGCCAGGTTGAATGTTCTGTCCTGTAATTAGGTCTTTCTTTTCACAGGCACCAACAGTAAATCCTGCGACGTCATACTCTTCCTCGCTGTACAGGCCAGGCATTTCAGCTGTTTCACCGCCGATCAACGCGCAGCCAGCTTGTGAGCAGCCATCCGCGATTCCTTTCACAATGCTCTCTATTTTTTCTGGCTCCGCTTTTCCACAAGCGATGTAGTCCAGAAAATAGAGTGGCTCTGCACCTTGTACAATGATATCGTTCACACACATGGCCACACAGTCGATTCCGATGGTATCGTGTTGGTCCATCATCATTGCAAGCATGAGCTTCGTCCCTACTCCATCTGTTCCTGAAACAAGTACTGGCTCCTTTAAATCCAGCTGGGATAAGTCGAATATTCCACCGAATCCGCCCAGTCCGCTCAGCACTTGGGGACGCATCGTTTTCAGTACATGTTTTTTCATGCGTGATACAGCTTCGTAGCCCGCTTCAATATCTACTCCCGCTGATTTGTATGCTTTTGACATGGATTGAAATCTCCTTCGCTCAGCTTTTTATGAAATCTATTTCTTGGTCCGAAAAGATTTCTGTAGGATACTTTCCGTTAAAACAGGCTAGACATTGTCCCCGGTTTTCGCCTTCAAACTGCCTTCCAATCGCTTCAACGGTACCTTCAACACTTAGAAATGTCAGAGAATCCGCTCCAATCAGTTCACGAATTTCTTCTACTGACTTTTTAGCAGCGATCAATTCTTCTTTGTCGGATGTGTCAATTCCATAAAAACAGGGGTTTTTAATAGGCGGCGAGCTGATCAATACGTGTACTTCCGTCGCTCCAGCTTCCTTCAGCATCCTGACAATCCGTTTGCTTGTCGTACCACGGACTATGGAATCGTCCACCATGACAACTCTTTTCCCTTCCACAACTCCGCGAACTGGCGAAAGTTTCATTTTCACCCCTTGTTCTCTGAGGGATTGGGAAGGCTGAATGAACGTCCTGCCAACATATCTATTTTTGAGTAAACCCATTTCATAAGGGATGCCACTTGCTTCTGCATACCCGATTGCAGCGGAATTTCCGGAATCAGGAACCCCTGTAACAACATCCGCTTCGATTAATTTTTCCACTGCGAGTTGCTTTCCTAGATTCTTCCGAGCTGTATGGACATTGATGCCATCAATGTTGCTGTCTGGACGGGAAAAATAGACATATTCCATCGTACACATCGATCGTTGTGAACAAGTGGCGAATCGTTCACTTGTGATTCCTTCATCATTGATAACTAGAAGCTCCCCCGGTTCAATATCCCTGAGAAACTCTGCTCCTACGATATCCAGCGCACACGTTTCAGATGCTACGACATAAGCGTCACCTAACATTCCAAGAGACAAAGGTCTGAGTCCATTCGGATCCATGGCGACGAACATTTCCGAATCCGTCATGATCAAGTAAGCATAAGCGCCTTTTAATGAGCTAAGCCCATTTGTTATGCGCTGTTTCAATTCTGAAAAGCCGCCTTTTCGGATTAGATGCGCCAATACTTCAGTATCAGAAGTGCTATGAAAGATACTTCCTTGTCCTTCCAGCTGAGCTTTCAACTGATCGGCATTCACGATATTCCCATTGTGGGCCATTGCCATGGATTCACTTTGAAAGTTGAATAATAGAGGCTGGACGTTCTCATAACCACCCCCGCCAGCCGTTGTGTAACGGACATGACCGATTGCTGCATTACCAGATAAATTTTGCATTTTCTCCTCAGTGAAAACTTCTGTGACCAAGCCCTCACCTTTCGAACTGATCAGTTTTCCATCTTGAGCGAGAACCATTCCAGTACCTTCTTGGCCACGGTGCTGAAGACTATGCAATCCGTAATAGGTAACTTGCGCAGCATCCGGGTGTCCCCAGATTCCGAACAAGCCGCATTCCTCATTCAATCCCTTTAGTTCAGCAAGCATGGAATCGCACCTTTCCAAGCTTGCTCTAATGATTGGACAGGAGTATCGATTAGAAGTCCTTCTTGCTCATGGGATATGGTCAAAAACCGATTATTTGTGACAGTACCTACACACCTTGCATCTTGCACAATCGCTTCAAAAGCATCACGATGTTCCGGTGCAACGGATACAACGAACCGGGATTGGGTTTCACTGAATAATTCCGAAACTGCGTCCATATCCACAATAATCCGAGCCCCTAGCTCCGTTCCAAACAAGGATTCCGACAAAGCAACAGCGAGACCGCCTTCAGATAGATCGTGAGCTGAAGCGACACATCCTTTTTGAATTGCTCTCAAGAGCTGCTGCTGACGAAGCTTTTCCAGTTCCAAGTTAATAGAAGGAGATTTACCGAAGATTTTCCCTTCCGTCATTTTTTGCAACTCACTGCCGCCGAACTCTGTTTTTGCTTCCCCGATCACATAAATCACATCACCGGGCTTTTTGAATTCCTGGGTTGTGATATGAGCAAGATCCTTTATGAGCCCTACCATGCCAATAACAGGGGTCGGATAAATCGACACACCATTCGTCTCGTTATAAAGGGATACATTCCCTCCGATTACAGGCGTGCTTAACACTCTGCAAGCTTCACTGATCCCGTCCGCAGACTTCTCGATTTGCCAGAAGATCTCCGGCTTCTCGGGATTTCCAAAGTTCAAGTTATCCGTCACTGCTAGTGGTTCTGCTCCTGAACAGATGATATTACGAGCCGCTTCAGCTACAGCGATTTTCCCTCCTGTTTCCGGGTCCAGGTGAAGGTAACGGGAATTGCAATCAGTCGTCATTGCAAGCGCCTTATTTGTTTCACGAATCCGTACTACAGCCGCATCCGAACCTGGAGGAACGACTGTATTTGTCCTAACCGTATGGTCGAACTGCCGGTAAACACACTCCTTACTTGCAATGGTCGGCTGTGAAAGCAATTTAACGAGTGTTTCATTAAAGTTAACGACGACAGGGGCAGCGTTTGACATCGCTTGGAAATCACGGAAGTATTGCGGTTCCGCAGATGGTTTGTGGTAGACTGGCGCTTCTTTCACTAAAGCGTCCACAGGAACAAAAGCAGCCACTTCCCCTTGATGGGTAAGCTTCAGCATCTTTTCTTCTGTAACGAAACCGACAGCCACTGCTTCAAGCCCATACTTTGAAAACAACTCAGCAATTTCCTGTTCGCTTCCCTTTTTAACAACAATGAGCATCCGCTCTTGCGACTCTGACAACATCATTTCATAAGCGGTCATACCAGGTTCACGCTGTGGGACGAGGTCAAGGTTCATCTCGATTCCCATACCAGCTTTAGAAGCCATCTCCGCAGATGAGCTCGCAAGCCCTGCTGCACCCATATCTTGGATCCCGATAAGTGCATCATGTTGAATGAGTTCAAGGCACGCCTCCAGCAGCAGTTTCTCCATGAAAGGATCTCCGACTTGTACTGCCGGACGTTTCCCATCTGAAGAATCCGTCAATTCTTCCGATGCAAAGGTTGCTCCATGGATACCATCGCGTCCTGTTTTCGCACCGACATGCATGACAATGTTGCCGGCACCATGAGCTTGACCTTTTTGAATATCTTCATGATTGATCAATCCGACGCACATCGCATTGACTAGCGGATTCCCTTCGTATGAAGGATCGAATTGAATTTCACCGCCGACTGTTGGGACACCAATACAGTTCCCATATCCGCCAATCCCTGCAACCACTTCTTTGAACAAATACTTGACACGAGCACTCTCCAATTCACCGAAACGGAGAGAATTCAAAACCGCTATCGGACGAGCCCCCATTGAAAATACATCCCGTATAATCCCACCTACTCCAGTTGCTGCACCTTGATAAGGTTCAATTGCAGAAGGGTGATTATGGCTTTCGATTTTGAAGACAACTGCCTGACCATCACCAATATCCACGATCCCTGCTCCTTCACCAGGTCCCTGGAGCACGTTTTCACCGGTTGTGGGGAACTTTTGTAAAATGGGTTTAGAATTTTTATAGGAACAGTGTTCAGACCACATCACTGAAAACAAACCTGTTTCTGTATAGTTCGGTGTCCGTCCGAGGATGTTCTCGACCATCTCAAACTCTTCATCTGTAAGACCCATTGTTGCATATTCTCGCTGTGATTTAATCATTTCGGGGTTTGGTTCAAGCATTAACGACATGGCTTTCCCTCCAATTTCTTACGATTGATTGAAATAGTTTTAAACCGTCAGCACTTCCTAGTAATTCATCGACGGCACGTTCAGGATGGGGCATCATTCCAAGCACATTTCCTTGCGCATTCGTTATTCCTGCTATATCTTCCAGACTGCCATTCGGGTTTTCAACATGATACGTAAACGTGATTTGGTTGTTTTTCTTTAACATGGCCAACGTTTCTTCATTGCAATAGTAATTGCCTTCTCCATGAGCAATCGGCAAGGTAATCGTTTCGTCTATTTCGTAATTGCTTGTAAACATCGTGTTGTTGTTCACAACTCTCAGCTGAGTCGGTTTACAAATGAAAGCAAGGTCTCGATTTTTTCTCATCGCACCTGGCAGCAAGCCTGCTTCCAGTAAAATCTGGAACCCATTACAAACACCTAGTATCGGAACTCCTGCATTTCCTGCCTTTACTACTTCTCCCATGACTTTTGAGAAACGGGCGATGGCGCCTGTGCGCAAATAGTCTCCGTACGAAAAACCGCCAGGCAAAAGAATGCCATCATAGCCTTCTAAGCTTTCTGCTGTATGCGGAACATATTCAACTTCTTCACCTAGTTCGTCTTGAATAGCATGAAACATATCGATATCACAGTTGGAGCCCGGAAAGACAATCACAGCAAATTTCACAGCGCGACAACCTCCTCGATTTCATAACGATAATCCTCAATAACCGTATTCGCCAACAGACGCTCACACATTTCTTTCACGATTTCATCGATGTCCCGATTGTTCTTTTCAATCGTCAGTTCCATATATTTACCGATCCGCACATCAGAAACGCTTTCATATGACATGCTGTGAAGTGAAGATTTCACGGCAGCTCCTTGAGGATCCAAAACATTTTCTCTTAACGTGATATAGACCTTTACTTTAAACATACTGACGACCTCCTAGTTTTGTATAAATCGTTTCATAGACATCTACTAAACTTCCTAAATTACGGCGGAATACATCCTTATCGAGCTTTTCTTCTGTTTCGGAGTCCCACAAGCGGCACGTATCCGGAGAGATTTCGTCTGCTAAAAGAATCTCACCATCTGCAAGTTTTCCGAATTCCAGCTTAAAGTCTATTAAACGAACTCCTAGTTCGGCAAAGAGGTTTGTTAAAACGGTATTCACTTCCAAAGCTTTTTGCTGTAAGAGGTGGACTTCTTCTTTAGTCGCAAGCTCCAATTCTTGTATATGGGCTTCTGTAAGTAGTGGATCACCAAGCGCATCGTCCTTGTAATAGAATTCAACGAGTTTGTGTTTTAACAGCTGTCCCTCGTCCAGCCCGAGTCGCTTGGATAGGCTTCCCGCAACTACATTGCGTGTCACCACTTCAAGTGGGATAATCGAAACTTTCTTGACGAGCTGCTCTGTGGAGGAAATCTGTTTGATGAAATGAGTAGGAATTCCTGCCTCATGGAGCTTTGAAAATAGCAAACTCGTAATTCCATTCGTCAATGCACCTTTGCCGATGATTTCCTCTTTTTTCTCACCATTGAAAGCTGTTGCCGCATCTTTATATTCCACCCAGGCGACACCTTCGTCCGTTGTTGCAAAAATCTTCTTCGCCTTGCCTTCATACAGCAATTCTCGCTTTTCCATTTGAAGAACCTCCGAAGTTAAGAATAATGTTTTGTTCCAGCAGCCACTTGCTAGCTCGTTCTGGTCAATGACTCCAAATCCCACTCACTTCAATTTCATCAAGAGCTAGCTCCACCGAGTCTCTCAAAACATTGACATGACCCATTTTTCGTTTAACAATCGCGTCTTTCTTCCCGTAAAGATGAACTTTCCAATCTTCTAATTCCGAAATTGCGTTTAGGATGTCCTGCAGATGTTCACCAAGAATATTGATCATTACGACAGGACTCATTAAATCTGTTTCGCCCAATGGCCAATTACAGACTGCCCGTATGTGCTGTTCGAACTGTGATGTCTGACAAGCTTCCATCGTGTAATGACCTGAATTATGGGGGCGTGGTGCCAATTCGTTTACAATAAGCTCTTCCTGTTCAGTTACAAACATTTCAACAGCTAGCGTTCCAACGAGGTGAAGCTGAGTGGCTAGTTGCTCAGCAAGTTTCACAGCTTTCCGTGATACTTCTTCACTGATACGTGCAGGCACGATGCTTTTGTGCAAAATGTTTTCGTGATGGATATTTTCTGCAACAGGGAAACACTTCATCATGCCATTCGTTTTCCTAGTGACGATTACAGAAATCTCTTTTGTAAAAGGGATCCACTTTTCAATGACACACGTGCTATTATTCAGGAGCCCTGAAGCCAGCTCAATATCAGATTCTGAATGAATGACAATCTGTCCCTTACCGTCGTATCCCCCACGTGTTTTTTTCATTACACACGGATAGCCTACCGTACTGACGATTTCATGAATATCGCTCACATTTTTAACGATGCCGTAGGGAGCTACTGGTACTCCCGCATTTGTGATCGCCTTTTTTTCTGTGATCCGATCTTGAGTGATTTGTAATAGTTCCGCTCCTTGAGGCAAGTAACTATTTTCTTTTAACCACGCTAACGCTTCAAAACTCACATTTTCGAATTCATAGGTTATGACATCGCTCACTTCAGCGAGTTGTCGGATCGCATCTAGATCATCATAAGCGCCACTGATTTCAATATCTGCTATTTGACCGCACGGACAGTTCGTTGTCGGATCTAAGACCGCTATACGGAATCCCATAGCCTTGGCAGACAAAGCCATCATGCGGCCAAGCTGCCCCCCGCCGATGATTCCAATTGTCTGTCCTGGTAAAATCACGTTAGATAAGTTGTTCATTGCTATTTAACACCTTTACTTTCGTTTCATTTCGAAGGGTTTCTAATCTATGTGCAATTTCAAGGTCATTGCTGCCAATGATCTGCGCAGCCAGTAATCCAGCATTGACGGCACCCGCTTTTCCAATCGCGACTGTCGCTACAGGCACTCCGCCAGGCATCTGAACGATTGAAAGTAACGAGTCCATTCCATTTAAGGCCTTCGTTTGAACAGGAACACCAATGACAGGCAACGTGGTTTTCGCAGCTGTCATACCAGGTAGATGAGCAGCTCCGCCAGCCCCAGCGATAATGACCTGTATGCCTCGTTCGCGTGCGCTTTCTGCATAATTGAACAGCAAATCCGGAGTACGATGTGCCGAAACCACTTGTTTTTCATAGGGAATCTTCATTTGTTCCAATGCTTCACACGCATGTTTCATCGTCTCCCAATCGGAAACACTTCCCATAATGACTCCAACTTGTGCGTTCACTGTCTTCCCTCCCACATTTGGATACAAAGTTAACGAGTAGAAATAAAAAAAGGACAGGAAACTTTCTCGTAGAAGAGAAAGTTCCCTGTCCGGGATAAGTCGCCTTTTTAGAAAAAAGGGCATACCTATCCTGTGTTAAGGATGCACTTTCTCTCATAGTCCAACAATTTACGGTTATTGGGTAGAAACGTCCGGGCCATATTCCCGAGTATATATGAGAGATATAAGTAAGTTCGTAATCATCTTAACAATCACTTAACCGGGCGTCAACAGAAAAGCGAATGTTTTATAATTATTTTTATTAAACGTTCGTATTATTTGGTTTTTAGAGGGTTAAAAAGCAGTATACTTAAGCGGTTTTCATCGTTTCGTTAAAAAACACACCAAATCATTTCTTTGTTGCTCTTACCAATAGTAGATTTCTTGTGTCTCAATGGAATTCGTCAGTTCGTTCAGTTTAATAATTCTTTGCTCCTCATCTGCAGAGGGTTGTTATGGGAGGAAACCATCTCATTTACACTTCGCCACCCGTCGCATGTATAGCAATTTCCTTTTGAAATGCATGAGCTTAAAAATACAAGCATAAACTTAATGGGATTCTTCTAAATGACGTAAGAGAAAGGAGTTGTTCTTTTGGATCATGCTAACTCCAGCAAAGAAAATGAGGAACCAACCCCAATAAGTGCAAGTCTAAGGCTTGCGCTCATATCATCCATTCTAATAACTATTGCAGACGGCATAGCAACCATCTCGGTAATTGCTGCAATCGATGAAGAATTAAGCAATGGTGAAAGTGAGAAACAAGACCAAAAAGAGTTAGATGATAAGTTTGAAAACATGCAAAAGCAAATTGACAAATTGACATATGAACTAGCCAAAGTAAGATCAGCACGATTCTAATTAGCACATACCGGGTTTCCATTATCTTGGTGCGATATGCACTAGACACTTAGAAAAAAAGCAATTACCCTCTGCTAACTGACCAGTAAGCGGGGTAATTACTTTTCGGCATAACGTTTCTAAAACTTTGTAACCACTTTTCTATCGGAAGAAAAGTATGGCAATGGATTAGCGGGTTCAAATCACAAGGATACATAAGTGTTCTTCTTGATAAGAGCTAAACGTCTCTCCTTTTATGGGGAGACGTTTTTCAATATATCTATTTATCACGTGACTGATATTCTTTTGACACAATTAACTCATTATCAAGCAATACATAAGGATGCGTTTTATACAAACTCTTTTTGAGATAATCCGGCATTCTATTTTTATCATATGCACAAATCAAAGAAAATGGTATTTGCATGACTGCCTGGTCAACTATATTCTCAAATTCTTCGATGAGGTGAGAAGGTCCGTTCAAGCTTGCCCACTCTACATGAGCCCAAGATCGGAATGAAATTTTATTTTCTACGTACGGTTGGACTGTTTTCGTAAAGTATTCTTCGATTGCGGAAGGAGAATAACTGCCACTCGACAAATAGAAGTGAATGCTGTTTACATAATGGACATACTCCATTTCCTTGTCGGTAAATCGGGTGCTGAGCTCGTTCATAATCAGCCGATGATTTCGTTCGTTTTCGACCAAAACTACGTATTCACCTGCTGTGATCCCATCTCGGATATAGTTCAAAAGCTGGTGAAAATAATCCTTACTATCGTTATACTTAAACAAAACATGAGCATGCATTTGTTCATCAAATAATCGTTGGATTTTACTTTTCTCCACATCATTTACTATTTCAACTATGGTTCTCACCCCTTTAAATAGAATTCATGTTCGTAGATCCATTTTATTACTTTATTAGAATAAAAGATAGTTTAAACATTCGACATTTTTTGCGCAGATCCTTTTTACAGGTTAAATGACATGGACTTCGTAATTAAAATCATTATTATGAATGATTTTACCTAAGTTAATGACTTAGGGAGGACATCTTACCATCATCGTTTCTCGATTGGTACAGCTATCTTTTTTGAGACCCCTGCTTCAAACTATAGGCAAGAGATGGTTGACGAACTCAGAGATTTTTTAAGAGGAAATACTTTGAGTGGAGTGAGAATGTTGAAGAGTCTATCCTTTACACAGCACGAAAGATTTGAATTCAGAAGTTTTTCTATACGTTCAAAACGTTTGCTCCCCACTAATACAAGTTACATGTTAATACGTTTCCACATACCTTGAGGAAAAGGGGGATTCCAAATTGAATCAAAGCTCAGTGCAGGATTCTACAGATACAAAAATCTTAAACGATATTTTAAAAGCGATTGATGGTGAGTATACGGCGATAGCATGCTATGAAATATTGGCTAGTCAGGCACCAAATGCTGATATAAAGAAACGTATTCTTGAAATCAGAAATGATGAAATCAGGCACTACGAAACCTTTTGGTACCTATATTTTTCTTTAACTGATAAAAAACCAACACCAAAAATGACAAAACAATGTTCTCCGGATTATAAAGCCGGAGTACTCGCTGCATTCATCGATGAACAGGAAACCGTTGATTTTTATCACAAGATAGCTAGAAGTACTGATAATCCAATCATAAAAAATGTGTTTACCAATACTTCTGCAGACGAACAAAATCATGCAGTTTGGTATTTGTATTTTTTGAATCTCCTTTAAAGGGCTACCAATCTGCTAAAAAAGTCTTTTTTGTCGCTTTTCACATTTGGAAGGTGTGTTAAATTGTTTGTGAATCGCTAAAAATAATCAAAGGTGATTTTTTAGCGATTCCTCTTCTTTCTTCCAATCATCTTTTCACTTAG
Source organism: Sporosarcina gallistercoris (assembly GCF_014836415.1). Lineage (GTDB taxonomy): Bacteria > Bacillota > Bacilli > Bacillales_A > Planococcaceae > Sporosarcina > Sporosarcina gallistercoris. The sequence goes on from NZ_JACSQY010000005.1 coordinate 16,696, forward strand.
CACATAATTCTTATAAGACAAGATATTCATCCACAATTTAAAAGTGTACGAATGGCCCTCAATTCACTACATCATTTTCGCATAGTTTCATACTATACTTAGAAATCATTATCCAATAAAGGATGTGTAACAATGAATAACCGTAATTATAATCCGCAAAGTGAAAATAGTGTCTCTCCAGAAATTTACGCTGCAAGGATTGGATTAATCGGCACATTACTCTCCACATTAGGTGATGGACTTCAGTCGATCGGAGCAGGAATCGCATTACAACAATTAGAGATTTCTAGTATTCAAGATGCACAAACGCAAGCAGATCAATCCAACCAATTTGACTCCATGCAAAAACAAATTGACTTATTGACCAAAAAATTGAAGAAATGGAAAAAAATAAATAAGATAAAGTATTTTTACAAGAAACCTGTTCTTAATCAGTTACTACTTACAGAAGAACGGGTATTAACATCGTAATCTCATGCTAACTCTTCGTATAACGCTTCTACTCATTTTCCCATATATATCAGGAGGATTTATTTCATGAAAAAGTCACTAATACTTTTTGTAACATGCTTAGCAATAATGGTTGCAGGGTGTACGTCAAACGAAAAAGAACGCCAATCATTTGAAAGCATCAATTTGGTTGCATCTGAAAAGACATTGCCGAGTGAATTAGAAAATATTGCTGTAGTGCAAGATCCTAAAAAACCTGTTGTAGCTCGGGTCACAAATCAGCAAGATTATGAGGTGATGTGGCATCAGTTTACTCTCGAAGGAGACATTCCTGAAGTTAATTTAAAGAAAAACGATTTCGTATTTATCGGTATGTTCGAATCTAGCAGTTGTACATATGAAATTGACACGATGAAGGTAGAAGCCGAAACAAAAGAGTTAACAGTCGATTTTTCTCCGATAGCTGAAGCATGTACTGCAGATTTAAGTCCGAGAAATTTTGTAATTGCCATATAAAAAGAGATTTCCAGTGAACTTGACACTCTATTGTTAGTCTCCCAAGGAAATCAAACAGATATATCGATTCAACCCCCAAGAGGAAGTCTTGATAAAACCTTAACTTCATTCATTGATTAGAAGTAGAGAACACCAATCATGTTGGGTTCTCTTTTTCTTTTTTTATTGGTAAGACTCGTCTTTGTCTGAGTACAAGCTCTCTAAATTCTGAATTTTAACAGATTTGTTCTTTCATGCTTACTTCAGCTCTATTGTGGCTGGATGTTCTTGTTCTAATTAACTGGGATATCCATTGATTTTTAAAGTAATCGGATTTTGTATTGAAGACTCTGGCAGTTTCATCATTAATGTGGTCTCTTCCTCACCATTCGGGGATCCACTCCAATACTCAAATCGATGTTCTTCTTTTTCAGCATCTTTGAAATCAACACTGACTGGATAATTGTAGAAATTCTTTTCACCTTCGAAAATCTGAAGGTTAAGACGTTTTTTATCTAAAAGGAAAATAAGTATATTTGGTTACTTTCGCAGAGAATCTCTTAGTAATGCTTCTAGATAAGCTACATCCGTTATGTTTTTATTGCATTTATTACTATCAGCGCAAATAAGATTGCCGATCGATCTGAAATAATCCGGATTGTTTGGATCCCTCTCTTTAGTTTTTGTAGTGAAGAAGGTAACGTCTGACTGACATTTGCATATGGAACATGTGTTATTCTTCGTAGAAAGGGAAAATGCACATTCGATACCAACTAATTGTCCGTCAAGGTCATAAAGTAAATATTTTTTATTGGACCTGCTATCGTTCCAACTTAAGTATGTGACACGTGTCAAGTCAACACCAGTTAAATCAGGCAGCTTCAGTTTTTTGCTTTTGGGGAAAAGTTTTTTAAGCTGTTGCTCTGTCACCGTTGGAAAAGGCAAGCGATAGGCTTCTAGCTCCATCATAGCTTGGTCATAGTCCTCTACTGTCTTCAACGTAGAAAAATCCAATATTCTTTTCTGCTCTGGAGTTATATTGGGAACACAGTTCATGATTTTTTCATTTGATAACTCATACACGGAGGCTAGCACTCGGGGAGGAATATGTTGCTTCGTGCTGTCTTTAATGAATGCCACTTGTTTACTGATGAAATTAAACTGATCATTTTTTATAAATTTTTCTATCATCGCGCTTCACTCCTAAGTTCCAACTTTTACTCCATATCCATAGTTTAAAGGCATATGTGATACCCGACTAGAGCAAGAATCGGTTAGAAACGTTCTCTACATAACAAAGCCCCGTGCACATGGGTTCACCATTGACACGGGGGGATTTCAACACATATTTTTATGATGTGAATAGACAATCTTTTTAATGGTTTCAACTGAGAGATAATACTCCTGAGCTAGATCCTCTATACAAGCACCTTTTGTAAAAGCTTCTCGAATTGTTGCATTTCGGAGATCTAACCGTTTTCGGCTGCCGCTGGAAGCTCCCCATTTTTGATACTCATTTTCATGCTTAGGGATGTAAAGCGTTTCCCCTTGCACATATTTTTGGATTTCAATTATAAGCTGTTCAGGTAAAACCTTCTGTGCGTTAATATACGGCAATTTCACTCGCTCCTTATCTTGTATAGATAAATGGGAGCAAAGCCAATTGGTCAGAAAAACTCATAGCGATAAGATTAAATAATTCGCCCCAAGCAAAGTATCGCCTTCCTAATTATTGGCTTTGCATGAGTGAGTGAAGTATCAGACAATCGTAGACGATTCTCCAACTCTAAGCACCTCCTTTTAAACTGAATATTGAAGACCTCTTTTTACCTTACTAGTATTCATGGTATCACGAATTTCCACGCCATGGACACTAAACAACTGAACAAAGTAAGGTGAAATAACAAAACGTTTTCTAATTCGATCATTTCAGTCATTTTTTGTTGGCCGCAATCAGCGCGACACTATGATCATTTTACCGTATGCGTCAGAAACTGATGAACTTTTTGTTTATATTCCATAGGCTGCGACGCATACGCCTCACCATGGTTTGCATCCTCCACTAAGAAGATTTCAGAACTGCTGGAAGTATTCTGATACAACTCAATCGCATTCTTGACTGGCACAAAAGTATCCGCTTTTCCATGAATATACAATATCGGTACCTCTGTTGTCCGCACAGCTTTTAGTGAACTTGCTTCCTTGAACAAATAGCCAGCCCGCATCTTGGTCACTAAACTAGTACTATCCAACAAAGGAAATGCAGGTAGATGGAACATGCGCTTCATTTGATATGAGAACAATTGATAGACAGATCCGTATGGGCTGTCTGCAACTACCGCTTTCACCTGTGACGGTAACTCTTTTTCCCCGCTAGCCATAAGCACTGTTGCGGCACCCATCGACAATCCATGATACACGACTTCTGTCTCGGGTCCGAGTCTCTCGACTAAAGCATTGGTCCAGTCGATCAAGTCCAGTCGATCCGGCCATCCAAAACCATAATAATCCCCTTCACTCTTTCCATGCCCTCGCGCATCCGGCATGAATAGGTTGTAACCTAATTCCTGATAATAAAAAATGCCGAACAGCCCCATTTGTTTCGCATTTCCTAAATAGCCATGCGTCAAAATGACGAGCTTATCCGACGGTACAGCAGCTGGTAAAAAGTACCCTGACAATTGTAATCCGTCTCGTGATTCTAGTGTTAGTTCTTCAAAGTCCTGGTCGCGCACCCAGTCTATCCAATCGCCATTTACATACAAATCCATGGTTTCATCGGCAACCTCTAAGTCAGCATTATTTTGTAAGAAGTCTTTCGGTCCTCTTTTAATCGCTAGGTCATAAAAAAATATGCCCCCAATGACTTGAATACTGATAAAAACAACTACAACCAACAGTAAAACTTTTCTCCAATTTCTCTTTATCCTTTTCATTCAATTACCCTCAGTCCGTCAAATTCTTTCTTATACTAAGTATACAGGAATCAGAAAGAGAGTATGTGGGTAAATCTATTGAAGAATTGGATGATCTTTCTTACTTCGAATGAGCATTTTAAACATGAAAAACTCTTAAAACGCTTTCAATACACTTTTTGAACGATCAACGCTTACTGAGTGATCACGCAAGTATTGACAATTTTGTTATTCAAATGAAGGATGGGCCCACCATTCATCGGCAATACTCGGTAGGTTCTCTTCTTTGAAATTTTTCCTCTCTTCATTCAATCGTTCTATGGTGGCACCCGAGTAATTCGATTTAATGACATAACGTTCAGAGGTGTTCCCGTATTTATCTGTATATGGATATGTAACATTCACTTTAATATGATCAATGTTCAGACCGAGTTCTTTTACTGCATAGACGGCGTCACGTACAGTAAGTTGAATGCTTTTTTTTGTCATGTTATCTGAGAGGTTCTCTTTGCCTTTATACTCGATTTTCAGTGAAAACGGTTCTTTAGCATCGAGTCCGTCCACACCTACCAAATCGCCAAATTTGTTGTCTTGCAAAGCGGCTTCTACTAGTTTTTTTCTCTTTTCAGGATTTCGCTCCTTCGCAATAGTTCCTGATTTTAATTGGCCAGCCATTACCTCTTGTGTCGCCGATCTCTCATTTTTCAATTCTTCATGCTTTCCACATGCCGTAAGTAGCAAGGCGCACATTCCTATGGCAACTAATTGTTTCATCTTGATATCCCCTCTCTATGCTTACAGAATGCCTCAAGCCACCCTGCTTCATACAGAAGTTTTGCATTTTGTAGATGACAATATTACGTAATCGTCCCCTGTCTTCTATGCGTGTTTGCATGAAAAAAGCATCCGAATTCCAGACACCTTTTAAAAGGCGTGGTGAATTGGATGCTGATTGCTAGTATGGCTGTAATTTAGGTCAAATCATGATTTGACGTACCAAGGATTCTGCTATCACTTCTTACGTATACGGCCATTCACGTAAGATATGATAGGCGGCAAGATCGAAAGTACAATGACACCCATGATGATCGTAGAAAAATTGTCTTTTACAAAGGGGATATTTCCAAACAGGTACCCGACGATTGTGAACAGTCCAACCCACAGCGCTGCGCCTACAATATTGTAGGTGAGGAAATACCGATAATCCATACGGCTGGAGCCAGCAATGAACGGAATGAATGTCCGGATGAATGGCATGAATCGAGCAATGACAATCGTTTTCCCGCCATGCTTATTAAAGAATTTCTCAGCTTGATCGATTTTTTCCTGATTGATCAACCGGCCGACCCATCGATTTTGTGTAATAGCGGTTCCTAGTGTTTTACCGATATGATAATTGACAGTGTCACCGATCACAGCAGCCAGAAAGAACACAAAAATCAAGAGCCCGAGATTGAATACTTGCTTAGTTGCAGCAATCGCTCCGGCCGCAAACAGAAGTGAGTCACCCGGCAGGAAAGGAAAGATCACGATGCCTGTTTCCGTAAAAACAATCAGAAACAAAATGACGTAGGACCAAGCACCAAAGTTTTGAATAATCTCAACTAAATGTTCATCAATGTGTAAGATGAAGCTGATCATGGTTTGAATGAATGACATATGGATTCTCACTTTCAAAGTAGGATATGTATGATTCCTGCATGAGTCTAGGAACTTTCTCAGTAGAGATCAGTAACCTTCATTATCATACTTCAAATTGAAAGCCTTGTCGTGAATAAGCTAGTTTGTTCTGCAGATTAAAAGATATTAATAAAACCAACACTTACTCTCGGTAATATGATTATCATTTCCCTAATAGCTGATAATTACATACTGACTGTGAGAGAGGTTGTCCATTGAACCAAAAAAACAGCTTTACTACCCTTAACAAGTAGAAGGCTGGTTTTTTTCACACTCAGAGTTAGATACGGCTCTAGCTATTTTCATTAATGGAGATTACGAATAATATAGGTTGCGGCACTACTAGGCAATCCCTAGTCGGAATAGGCTGCGTATTATTTTCCACCTTCTGCCGAAAGTGCCCCAATCGCGGGACAGAGATGTGCCGCGCCTCTGTGATTACTAGTATACACATGTATTCACAAGAATATTCATCAACATAGTTACAATCTATTTAGCGTATGCTATTAGGTAAAGTTTGATTTTCTACATGTTGAAGTAGTCAACACTATTCAACCCCATCCAATTTAAAAAGTTTTTCAGGTTTCGAGTTTGTTATTCAGGGAAATCTTCTAATAGTACATAATTGAGAAGGGATGAAATCATTTGATAGGCACAAAAAGGGCACTATTACTGAAAGAGGATTTTGAGACACGTACGGATTTGCCGGAATGGTTGGTTGAAGAGTATCAGACATTCCACAATACAGTGACGGATAAAACGTTCCCTTGCTATTTTGGGATGAATGGTCAATTGAAAGGTGAGTTGCGTTATGCCTATATCACCCAGGATGACTGGAGTAACCTCCCTCTGGCACTCACTGATTTCCTAGCTCTCTTTGAAGATCCAAAGCATAAGCGCCATGGATTGTTTGTTTTTGTGGAACCTTTTTCAACAGAAGGAACGCTGGAAGACTATCGCAAACAGTTTTGGCAAATCCTCCAATACTTGCACGAGGTCGATGACGTCAAGTGGCCGAAGGAAAGTCCTCGTGATCCAGATCACCATCTGTGGGATTTCATGTTTCACGGAGAACCCATTTTTGCATTCGGAAACACCCCTGCTTACAAGCAGCGAAAGACGAGAGACTTAGGAAATGCGATGGTGATTGGTTTTCAACCACGTAAAATATTCGAGGGATTAAAAGGTACCGAAAAAGGTGGGATCATGTCTCGTGAAAAAGTACGGGAACGTGTAGAAGCTTGGGATCATTTACCGAAGCACCCGGATATCAGCCACTTCGGAGATCCCGAACATAATGAATGGAAACAGTTCTTCATCGGTGACGATAGTGAGCCGATCCAAGGGAAATGTCCATTTATGCATAAGGAAATGAAACAAAAGCCGTCCTAATGGGCGGCTTTTTAGACTGCATATAATAAAATGGAGACGTATTAAAAGAGGTTGTATGAAAGTCTTAAATCATTTGTCTCTTTTAAAGGTCTGTTATCTATTCGGAAGTGTGTCATTCCCCTTCACCGAGGTTGGATATTTTCTTTGAAAGTGTCGGATCCTTCTGGCCAAGTTGGAAGTTTCCGATTTTCCCTTCTTTCGTTGAAAAAATCGCTTTTCCTTCAAGTTCATGCAGGGAAGGCTCTTCACCAGGTGCTGAGAATTCAACAGTCGCTTTAATGAAATATTGATTACTCGCTGTATCTATATCACTCTGCTTCACTTCTGAGTCTACAAGTCTTAACTGGTACTCTTTTTCGAAATCATAGAAATATTGGTATTGAAATAACATGCCTATACTCTCAGCTCGTAATAACCCATCTTCTGTGAAATAGGGAAGGTACTTTTCTTTGATATAACTAGTTAGTCTCATCTCATCTTCTTTTTGTTTCACACTGCCCATGTCTTCTGTTCCACCCATAGCTGCATTTACTAACTGAACGTATTCCTCGTCGGGGCCATTAAGCTCTTGTTCCAACACAGCTTCAATTGTTTTGATATTCGCTTCAACTGAGTGTTCTGTTGTTGGAGCAGTTTCAGTTTTAGTCTCCTTTCCCTCAGTTGCTACCCCTTGTTCGCTACACCCAGCAACAATCATACAAGCTAATGCCCATGTAGTAAAAACCCCTATTCTTTTTTTAGTAACCTGAGTCTTCATCGCAATCACTCTCTCTTCTCTTAGTTTGCAATGCTTATGAAATGTAGGTTCTTTAGTAATATGTACGTTTTATTCATCCATAAGTTTCAATTTTCTATCTTTTCTATACAAATTTAAGGCCATGTGCTGTGCGGCACATGGCTCTAAATTATAACTCAATAACCCAAGTCATGAAAATGATGATTATGGCTGCTGGAACAATATATCGTACAAGGACTTTCCATATTTTATGGAGAGTTGGGTTCATATCTAATTCATCTTCAGTGTCTTGTTGGCTAAGGACATAACCAGCGAAGATCGATACAGCTAATGCACCAAGAGGCATGGCGATTCGACTGGTTAATAGGTCAGCGAAATCGAAAATAGTCCCTCCGAAGATTTGAATATCTCCCAAAAGCCCAAATGACAACGCACTAGGAATCCCGACTAGGAAAATCAGTCCGCCGAATATCCAAGCTGCTCGTTTACGATGTTCATGTTTCTTACGGATTCCAGTTGACACGACAATTTCGAGCATCGCAATCGCCGAAGTCAATGTGGCGAATAGCATGAGAATAAAGAATACAATCAAGAAAAATCCGCCAAACGGAATTTCGTTGAAAATTGCAGGAAGAACTACAAATATAAGTCCGGGTCCTTCAGTTGGCGATTGACCAAGTGCAAATACTGCAGGGAATATAACGATCCCTGCGAGAAGAGAAATGACGATATTCAATATCGACACGTTAAGAGCGGATTGACCAAGTCGTTCTTCTTTTTGTAAGTACGATGCATACGTCATCATTGCCGTCACACCGACACTCAGTGAGAAGAATGCTTGACCGAGTGCCAAGAGGACCGTTTTACCTGTCAAATAGCTCCAGTCAGGTACGAACAAGAATCGTATTCCCTCCATTGCCCCCTCAAGTGTCAGAGAACGAACTGCAAGTAAGATGAAAAAGATGAACAGTAATGGCATCATCCATCGACTCGCACGTTCGATTCCACCGCGGATACCACTTTGTACGATCCAGACGGTAATCGCCAAGAATGCAGCTTGAGCGAGTAATACTTCCGCCGGATTCGCAATTATATCGTTGAATAATCCACCATAGTCCACGCCAGAAAGACTACCCATCAAAGAACGGATGAGATAGGATAAGATCCAGCCTCCAACGACGCTATAAAATGATAAAATGATGAATGATGCAACAAGCCCCATCCATCCTACCCAATTCCAGTTACGTCCTTTCGATAACTTCTCAAGTGAGGTGACGACATCCGCCTGTCCCCTTCTGCCGATAACGAATTCCGCCAGTAAAATCGGTAACCCGATCAGTAGCGTACTTAATATGAATAACAACACAAATACACTGCCGCCATTCATCCCTGCCATATAAGGGAATTTCCAAATAGCACCCAGACCAATCGCACTTCCGGCTGCTGCTAATATAAATCCAATTTTAGATGTCCATTGTTCCCGTTCTTTCATCTCCAAACCCCGTTTCAAGCAAACAAAAAAGTTTACAAATCGTTTAGTTGTTTCAAATCACCTGTCACGGCATCTACAGCTTCTTCAGAATCCAGCAATCCACATAGTTTGTATGTCCCCGAAGGTTGGTGATACACATATTTAGGATCGAGAGTAATATACGAAACCATTTTTTCGAAAGCATCTTCATGAGCAATTGTTTCGATACGGGGTTGAGTAAATCCTTCAAAAAGTTGTGCCATTTCGCTTGAATCCAGGAAATTCATCACTTCATACGTATCCTTATTCAGCATTATCAAAATTTTCCTGCGTAGAGGGCCCGCAATTTCGCCTATTTTGCGACATACGACTTCTATCATTCCCGGCTGTTGCATAATCCGATACACTACCCATTTGCCAGCTTCGTCTGGAAGCGCTGAAGACAAAAATGAGGTTGCAGATTGTATACAGCGTTGTTGAACTTCCTCCGTTACCCCACTGATAGGTTGTTTGAGCGCATTAAAGGCTTCTTCAGCCGTGAGTTCAGGTCCAAATGGCTGAATCGCCTGTTTTTCAAAATCTTGTTGTGAAGCGGATGTCCATTGTAAAACAGCCTGAGGAAACCTTGCTGACTGTTCTTCAGTGAAATAAGGCAGGACACTTCCATCTTGTGCGATGAACACCTCATCAATCGCGTAGTAATCTGCAAAGCAGGCTTCATCCTCAATTGGTAATCGAATTGGCGTGAGTTGCTGCCGTACAAGTGGTTCGATCGATTCGAGGGTCAGTGTAAAAGGTCCATCCTCAAACTCATTTGATACTATTAGTGGCAGAGTACACATAATAATTCGACCTTGTCTATCCCATTCGATCTCTAGAAATCCGTTCGTATGTATTGGAATATTATGGTGCACGACAGCACCTTCGATTCCATTTTCGTGACGATTGGTTAGAACAAACTCCTGCCCGACATGTAATCCTGTCTGTTGCTCCGCCCAAAGAATGAACTGCTCATCACTTGTCGCGATAGAATCAGCAAAAGAATGCTGTCCTTGTGTTACGGCAAGGAGCAATTGCTGAAAACGCAGTGAATATCTAATGGAAACCGTCCCATCTGGAAGCAAGTCTTCTTCTTCAGGGGCAGCGGCTGCAGGCGGAAGCCAGTCTGCATGCAGCAAGATGTCAAAACCGCCAAATGCAGACACTTCTTGTGAAAGGGAGTGTGTATGAAGAACAAATTGCTGGATTCCCAGCGTTCCTTGCAATTCTTGCAACACAGCTTCAATTCGTTTGTCCAAAGTGGTCGCCTCCTCTTGTCTTACTCGAAAAATACTTTATCCGTGTTATACTTTGCACGCATCGTGTTGATAATGTACGTTTCGTAAATTTCGCGTTCCATTGCATCTTCCACAACGATTACAGCAATTTTATTCACTTCATCGCGATGTGGTTTTAAAGGTGAAACGTTATCTTCTAAATGTTTTTTAACACGGGGGCGCAGCTTGCGTGCTTTCCCTACAAATAGCAACTCGTCTTGTTTGTTGTAGAATAAAATGATTCCGCCTTTGTCACGGGGAATTTCGTGCAGGTCCACAAATCCGCAAATCGGTTTGATCGGCACAATATTGGCGGATACTTTTTGAAGCCGCTGTTCAATTTTTACATCAATTTCAGGAATAGTAATAGAAATCATCAATGTCACGTCCTATCTAGTTTTGTTATAAATCCTACCACAGTTTTGCGCGGAATGCGATTTGTCGATATATTACGACGAATAAACCGCCCTTTTTACAGGACGGTCGTAGGTTTCAAGTTATTTTTCAAATACTTCATGAAGCACTTTATCCGGAGTCGAATTGTTCAAATTTTTATGGATGACGCTTTTCGGTTTTTTATTTAGCGCGGATGCGAATGATTGAGAGGATTCGGCTTCTCCAACGACATGAATCTCATCCCAATTCCGTTCTTTTTTCATCTTTTCCACGTCTGCCGCCATCGATTTATAAAAACGCTCCAAGTTTTCCTTCATGCGTTGGTCGAAATCATCCGAATGGCTGCCACCGGTACCCCTATTTCCTGAGGGATTCATATCATTATCCAGACGCCATATATCTAATCCGGAGTCGTAATTGTATACCAAATCATCTCCTACATATCCCATCGCAGTATCTAAAATACGTACATTTCCTATACTCGGCATGATGATCCCTGAATTAGGATAAGCTTTCAGCATGTAATGCAATTCTTCAGTCACCGGATGGTTTTCCCAATGAAAACTTGTTTTAACCGCAATTTGCACATAATGGACGGACCATAAATCAGGGTCTTCCGCAGCAAAAATAATGACTCCCTTTTTTAAGTCATTATGATTTCTTTCGATTTCTTCTGTCACCCGCGCTTTAGCCTTTTTAAATGCTTTAAGTTCTTTGTCGTTCGAAGCTTCCAAGTATTCCTCCAGACGCTTCAATCCGGATTTCAAATGGATCTTCCAAGCGCCTTTCTGCTGATCTGGATCAGCAGGATTGGTATTCAAATACACACTTAGTACGCACCTGTCCTCGCAATGGTAATCTTTTAGAGTTTGAAGTTCTTCACTTAATGTCATTAATGCTTCGACCTCCTCATGATCTGCTTCTCTTTCTGTGATACCCTCCCGCTCGGAAATTAAACGGCGGAATTTTACGGAAAATCAGAATTTCAATTTCGCGTTAAGAATACATGGTTTTTATATCGAACGCACATCCCTAATACTTGAAAGCTTGTTTTAAACCTTCCGTGAGTGCTATACTTTTTTAAAATTAAAATTGCAGACAGGTGATGATTGTATGAATTACGATGTTTTCCTTTTTGACTTAGATGATACGCTTTTGGAATTCGATACAAGCGAGCAGAATGCATTCCGGAATGCATTTACAGAGGCTGGTCTTGCAGAAGGACTTGACGCTTATCGTGCGGAGTATAAAGCTATCAGCAAAATTCTCTGGAGACAATTGGAAGAAGGCACTACGACGATGCAGGAACTGAGCGTAAGCCGTTTCCGTCAATTATTCGATAAATTCGGCATTGACCTTGACCCTGCCGCCTTTTCTGAAACGTATTTAGCGTTTCTAGGAAAAGAAGCTCATCTAATTGATGGTGTCATGGATATGCTGGACCGCTTAGGGGATGTGCGCCTTGCTATTGTGACGAATGGTTTTATCAAAGCTCAGATTGCTCGAGTTGCTTGTTCTTCTTTGAATAAACGTTTTGAAACGATTGTTTCTTCTGAAGAAGCAGGCTTCCAAAAACCGCGCCCAGAGATTTTCCAAGAAACGCTGGACCGTCTTGGCGTCACAGACAAATCACGGGTTTTAATGACTGGAGATTCCCTAACTTCAGACATACGCGGCGGCCACAACTTTGGAATCGATACGTGTTGGTATAACCCAAATGGTTTGGAAAATACAACAGAATACAAACCCACTTACGAAATCCGCAATTGGGAAGAGTTCCGAGTTAAAGAAAAAGCTGCACATTGAATTTAAAAAGCTGCTGGATGTCAGATAATCTGACGTCCAGCAGTTTTTTTGGGGATTGGAGAGTAAAAGCATTTTTTGTTATTAAAAACAAGCTATGCGCTACTAATTAACGCTTTATAATACTTGAATGATTGCCTTTTTGTAGATTAAGTTTATTGTTCTCCAATCTGTCGCTTGATACTGCGGATTGTTGCTGTAAATGTTCCGAGTTTTAATTTTTGAAATGTTTCATTTTGGATTTATGAGCGTTTTTCGCAGTTTATGAGCACCTCCAGAGATCTATCATCTCGCTGAAGTTCATTTCCTCTTATTAAAACCCCATACTCAGCTAAGAGTATGGGGTTTACATGATTATGCGTTCGTTTTCAATTTTGCGTATTCCGTGATTCCATTGTAATAGCGATTCAGAGAAGATGGAGAGACTTCGAATACATCAGCAATAGCTTTAACCGTAAGCTCGAGCGGTTCAAACAGCGCATGTTCTTGCCCATAGCGGATGGCGCCTGCTGCTATTGCAACATCTTTACGCGCATTTGGCTGCTCCTCAACTAAGTAATCCTCGATCAATTCCAGAAGCGCATCGGATTTACGATCATTTGCTTCTAAAAATGAGGCAATCCTTCCAAGGACACCTTGTTCGAAATTGGTGAACTCTTCCCCTTTGTACCCATTCTCCGCTAGTTTTTCCCATAGTGTAACTGAGTGGTTTCTCATGTATGTTTCAGAATCCTGATCGACATTTGTGAACTCCGTCACAAATTCATCAAAGACGGAACTTTGGTCGACCGGGAAAAAGATTAGCGTCGAGACAGCGAGAACTCCGTTTATTCCATCTGGTAAAGTGAAGCACCAGAGATGGACGTCTTCTGGGACGGGCTTCTCAGACTCTCTGCGTAACAGGACATTCCGGTTATTCAACCGATCGTACACGGTTAAATAAGATTCATCTGTCTGAATAACTTTTCCAAGAAGTGTTTGTGGGACCGACCAGCTTTCAAGAACTTTAATAACCGATGGACGGACGGTTTTCTTCAATTGCTTACGAACAAAACCTTCCCAAATATCCGTACGATTATGGAAAAAGAATTCGTCCAACGCAATCGCTTCAATCATTTCTTCCGAATATGCCTCAGATAGAGGTAGTTTCCATTGGATTGCAAACTCGCGATAATCACCAAAGTCTTTTTGCTTTGGATACTCGTCATAAAACGACTGTAAAATACGTTCCATTTCTTCTGCTTGTACAACTTCCACTGTCAGTTCTTCCTTACCTGCACAACATTTCTTATATTTCTTTCCGCTGCCGCAAGGGCACGGGTCATTTCTACCGATCATCTTCAACACCTGCTTCTTCTTAAGCTGTTTTCCAGTTTACCACTTTTCTAAATGGGATGGAAGTTTGCTTCTATGATTTGACCCGTTCATTCATATGGACTACCTTATTTCTTCCTGTTTCTTTGGCATGATATAGACATTCATCTGCTAGTTCAAGAAGTCTTAGGAAATGTTCTGCGTGCTCCGGTATGTTAGCAACACCTGCTGAAAATGTTATCGGCTCACCAATTGCACTCATTTCGTTAGACACTTCAATCCTAATTTCATTCATCCATTCGCTTGCTTGTTCATTTTCAATCTGTGGAAACAAGATTACGAACTCTTCCCCGCCAAATCGATAGCACATTCCTTTGTCTTTTGTTCGTTGCTGTAATTTTTCAGCTAGATCTTTTAACACTTCGTCTCCCATTGTGTGTCCATACATATCATTTACTCGTTTAAAACGGTCGATATCTAAAATTGCTAAGGAAAAGGAGACTTTTTTTTCTACAAGCGTTCTTGCTTGCTCGTTCAGTGCCCGCCTATTTAATAAACCTGTAAGCGGGTCTGTAGATGACTCTTGTATAAAATGATCTACTCGATCCTGAAAACGGCTATAACTATCTGTTAAAGCAAGATCGAGCTGAATCGCCTCATGATACCATGCACCGCTCTCAAGTGGCGCATGCCCATCTCTTTCTAATTGATCTGATGCATAGCTTGCCAGTTTCTCAAGCGGTTTTGCAATTTTATAAGCAAAGTAAAGAATAATAAGGGCAGACAATAATATGAATGGAAGGGATTTCACAATCATTTCTTTCACCATCTGTTTTGAGGAAGCTAATGCGATTTCAGTGGGTCTTTGAGTTACTACTCCCCACTTTGTTAGAGGAACAGATGCGTACCCCGCCAACATATCCTGATTTTTACTATTCAATAGCCTCATACTGCCGCTATGTCCCTTCCTTAGCTCCTCGATTGCGGGGTTCTTAGTCACAACCTCTCCGACACGTTCACGATTCAAATGGTACATCAGCATTCCGTCTTCATCTACTACATATACGTAAGAACCGTCTTCATAGAAGTGTTGCCCTAATAGATCATATAGCACGTTTTTTTCTTTTAGATAAATACTTCCTCCGATCAGCCCGATCACATTACTTGAAGAGTCTTTAATCGGTGAGGTTATAAAGACCACCAATTTGTCTGTCTGAGTTTGATAAGGCTTACTAATAGAAGGCTTCCCCGTTGATAAAGTCTCGATCCCTGCTTCATCTAAAAGTGGCTTTCCTATAAGAGTTCTAATTTCTGAAGAAGTCCCTTGGATCATCCCTTGATTATCTGTAATGAGGACCGAACTCAACGACTCACCTTGGACAACTAAGCGTTCAGCTTCGTAATTGAGTTGCTGCTGATCGACTTCAGCCAAATAGGGTGACAGATTGTTCGCAGAATAAGCAAGGAGTCTTTCAGTCCTCAATAAATAGTCTTCTGTCATTTTCGCTAATTTTTGCGCATAGGCAAAATTCGTTTCCAATGTCGTTTTTACAAGGGTTTGCTGATCCGCACGGTATCCGGCGTAAAGACTACTTGCTAGAGTTAACGTGATGGATAGCCAAGCGATAGCTAACAACAATTGTTTTAAGGAAATTTTCATACCGGACACCGCCTTTCTGCAAAATAGTCATTTATGATCAAGACTATTATACCATAAAAGACAAAAAACAACATATTTTTATTACTTTTTTATATCACCATACTTTTTAATGCTATTTTTCCCCAATTCTTCAAAAAGTTTGTTGCCGATACCTCTCCACTAATGACAAGTGTATCTTTTTGCTCATCTGACAAGTCGAATTGGACAGCGGATATGCCGTCAGTCGGTATGAATAGGACATCTTTTTCAAGTCTCTTTGAGACATGTTTTTCATCGTGAGCATCTTTCATCGTCGTAAAAAGTGCTTCGTACAGTCCTAAACCATTACGGATAACTGTTTTTTTCTTATCCGCTGGATTATGACTTAGTTTCATACCGACGATTGGGCGCATCTCACCATTGTCGGGTTCATTGAACATCCATAGAGGGAAGTTACTGAGCACACCCCCATCGACAGTGACTGAGTTGCCTGCTAACGAATGGAGAACGACTGGTTCGAAAAAGAAAGGAATGCTTGTGCTCATCCTTAACGCGCGTGCCACAGGGAAAAAGTCTGCTCTTAACCCGTACTCCCCTAAATCATCAGGTAATACAATCAGTTTTCCGTTGGTTAAGTCGGATACAATGATTTTAAGCGAGCCTTCGGGGAGATCCGCAAACGTGTACACTCCTTTTTCTGCGAGGATGTCACTAAACCAATTTTCCAGAGCGGTTCCTTGGTATAGCCCCATTCTCCAATAGAGCTGAAGCCACTTCATGAATGGAATCGGTATAAACGTCTTTCTTGCATCGAGTAACTCAGGAAAGTTTTGTTGTTGCATAATCTCTTCCATTTCACGAGCTGTGTATCCGGCTGCTAACATGGCAGCGACAATGGCTCCTGCACTTGTACCGACCGTCCTCTTAAATGTATAGCCTTTTTCTTCAAACACTTTACATGCCCCTACTAAGGCGAGCCCCTTTAATCCGCCACCTGAAAAGACGCCATCAATTTCCATATATTCTCCACCTTTCTGAAGCCGTATAGTTTACTGTAGGAAACATCTCTTCCATTTAGAACTAGATGCCCCGTTAATCAAAGCAGCTATTTGATTCTTGTTGACGAACTAACGATTAGATGATATAGTTATTAAGTTATAACCAGTTAGCTGATTCTTGAATACTGGCATTCTGCGGAATGTTTACCCATTATACGTATTCAAACTGGCGCGGCTATAGGGCCGCAAGGACGCAAAAGTAGGTAGGGTTTGCGTTGCTTATGTTAGGAAACAACTGCTGAACAACGACCGCGGCAATGATCGTTGTGAGTAAGTACACAATTCTAGATGATAAAAGATGTAAGTTTTTTCTCATATATTCAATAATCGGCTATACAAAAAAATAAAGGGATGCCCCAACCGGGCATCCCTTTTCCAATTCATTCCTTCTTATCACCTATTAAGATTGCTAAAAAAACCATCCCCAAAAACAGTAATCCGAATAATGCGATTGTCACTTGATGATTCTCTGTAGTGTCATATAACACTCCAATCACTAGCGGTAAAATCCCCCCGATTATGTAACCGCCCGTTTGCATCATAGCTGTCCAAGAATTCGTTTCTGCTGCATTTTCCGTTTCATCCAGTGGCAGCACGAGCGCAATCGGGAACATACCTCCTAATGGAACACCCATTAATAGTGCCCCCACCCAAAGTAAAGGTATGTGACCTGTCCCGAATAGTACAACTGCAACTAGACCAATTAAGAGAATAAACAACAGCCACATTTTCCGCCCGGGATATCGTTCCATCATAAGCGGGATTGTAATATTCAAGACTATTTGAACCGCTGTCATGAGACTAACTAACGTACCTGCCTGAACCATCGTCATCCCCTTCGACATGGCAATGGGCGCAAGCCAGATAACAATCGAGAAAAAGGCGGCGGACTGCAATCCGAAAAATAATAGGAATAACCATGCTTTGCCGTTTTTCCATGGGGAACGAACTTCACTCATTTCTTCTATAGATGGACTTCCGCCGTGTTGCCGAACGATAAGCCCGTCGTTTCCTGAGGCGAGCCAGGCTGCGATTCCCACAAAAGCTAGCACCGCCCATATACTGAGCGCAAATGAATACGATCCGGTTAGCTCGTATAAGTATGCCGACAACCCTGTACTCACTGTCGCTCCTGCCCCAAGACCGAATGAATAGATTCCAATAACAGGGCCAGCCCGGTGCGGAAAGTTCTGCTTGATCATAGCAGAAAGGAGCGGTCCAGCTATGGCAATCGCTATCCCTACTCCTATAGAAGAAACTAACAGCATTGTGTAAGTCGGTATGAATTCACGTAATGCCGTCATCACACCGATAATGGCCACCATTAAGATCATCGTTGCATTTAATCCGAACCTGCGATTTAACACGGGTGCCAGTGAAGCGAACACGCCCATGCAGATGACAGGTAATGCGGTCAGCATACTAACTTGGGCATTACTGAGCACCAGTTGCGCCCGGATCGTTTCGAGGAGCGGCCCGATTGACGTTATGGCAGGCCGCATGTTTAAAGACACTGCAAAAATCGCAACAATCATGAGAACCGTTTTTTTAGTAGTAAGCACGTTAGGATTCATAAGGATTCCTTTCTAAAACTGATTCATCGAACTTGCGTTTGTTTTTTTCAAGTCGTATAATTTTCTGAGAAAGGATGAATTCTATGAAACTATTTCATTGGTCCTATACTCGGAAATATCAAGTAAAAGGTGTGTTCGATACTTTTCCTGACACTGTTGTGGTATTTCGGCAAATCAATGGATATTACTTCATTAACACGATGAAAGGGCTCAATCCAATGGATTTGCCCACTAGAAAACATTATGTGCAGATGGAGTACTTGATCAATAAAGAACTGGGCACACTGCCAGCATATAAAAACCGGAGAGCCCTTCAAAAGAGAGAAAGCTCTTAAACAATATAGACGTTATACCCATAGAACTATTGTAAGCTTGAAAAATGGATTTTGCCACTGTAATTTCCCCCACCCTGGCAACAATCCGTGCTATAATGGGCAAAGTGTGAATTTTAGGAGGTCAATTATGTTAGCAGTAAGTAATGTAAGTCTTCGATTTGGAGACCGGAAACTATTTGAAGATGTTAATATACAGTTTAACCCAGGGAATTGCTATGGGCTAATCGGTGCGAATGGTGCCGGTAAATCAACATTCATTAAAATACTTTCTGGTGAAATTGAACCACAAACTGGGAATGTCATTTTAAATAATGACGATCGCCTCGCTGTACTTAAGCAGGATCACTTCGAATTCGAAGAAGAAGAAGTTCTTGAAACCGTCATTATGGGTCACAAACGGCTTTACGATATTATGACTGAAAAAAATGCAATTTACATGAAAGAAGACTTTTCAGATGAGGATGGTATGCGCGCAGCCGAACTCGAAGGTGAATTTGGTGAACTTAACGGATGGGAAGCTGAATCCGAAGCTGCAATCCTTCTGCAAGGTCTTGGAATTCCCGAGAAATTGCACACGATGAAAATGGCAGAACTCACTGGTTCCGACAAAGTGAAGGTCTTGCTTGCTCAAGCCCTTTTTGGTAAACCGGACGTTTTACTTCTGGATGAGCCGACGAACCATTTGGACTTAAAAGCAATCCAATGGTTAGAAGAGTTCTTGATCAACTTCCCGAATACAGTGATCGTGGTTTCTCACGACCGTCACTTCTTGAACAAAGTCTGTACGCACATCGCTGACTTGGACTTCAGCAAAATCCAAATCTACGCAGGTAACTATGATTTCTGGTATGAGTCTAGCCAACTAGCGCTCAAACTATCCCAGGAGCAGAATAAGAAAAAAGAAGAAAAAGTAAAGGAATTACAAGCCTTCATTGCTCGATTCAGTGCGAATGCTTCGAAATCGAAGCAAGCAACATCTCGTAAAAAGACTTTGGATAAAATCGATATCGATGAAATTAAGCCGTCGTCACGCCGCTATCCATATGTGAATTTCCAAATGGGCCGTGAGATCGGTAATGATGTGTTAATGGTCCGTGACCTTTCTAAAACGCAAGACGGAGTTCAATTATTAAAAGATGCATCCTTCACGTTGAACAAAGAAGATAAGGTGATCCTGATCGGAAATCCCCTTGCAAAAACCGCTTTACTTGAAGTATTAGCTGGTGAGCAAGAACCCGATTCAGGAACTATTAAATGGGGAGTGACAACATCACAAGCATACTTCCCTATCGACAACAGCAAATTTTTCGAAGGCGATGAGAAATCTCTCGTTGAATGGTTACGTCCATACTCACCAGAAGATGAAACAGAAACGTTCCTACGCGGCTTCCTCGGTAGAATGCTCTTCTCGGGCGAAGAAGTGAATAAAAAACCTTCTGTTCTTTCTGGAGGAGAAAAAGTGCGATGCATGCTATCGAAAATGATGCTGACACACTCGAATGTCCTTTTGTTGGATGAGCCGACGAACCACTTGGATCTCGAATCGATTCAAGCATTAAATAATGGTCTCATTGCTTACAAAGGTGTTATGCTCTTCACTTCCCATGACCATCAGTTCATCCAAACAATTGCAAATCGTGTAATTGAAATCAATGAAGATGGAACAATCTTCGACAAGATGATGAGTTATGACGAATATCTGGAATGGAAAGAAGCTCAGTCTTCTGCAAAATAATCTGCTAAAACTAAATGATTTTCACTAAAAGAGCAACCGCTAATTCTGGCGGTTGCTCTTTTGTTTGCCTTACCTGTCATGAAAGAGTTACATCCGCACATACTTTTTTGAAAAGTGGTGATACTACAAGAAAAGGAGTGGTTGACTATGAAAAGGTCTCCGTTATTGTTTTTCTTACTCATTAGTCTCCTCGTCGTCTCCGCTTGTTCCAAACTGAATGGTGAAGATGTCACCGCACCAGATAATTCCGGAAACAGCGGTCAGCAAAGTCCTCTTGATAAAAAAGATTCAGATGCCGGCGGAGAGATAAAAGACAAAGACCTCGACAACGATGGTGTTGAAGAATTGGATGATCCTAAGGGGGAAATCAAAGATCCTGCCATGCTCGACTACTTGCTGCCGGACAGTTCGAAATCCCATTACGAAGGTACTGGAAACGAGTACGCAGAACTGGATGTGCAAGTGTACCATCCATACGAAAATTACATTATGATATACGAGAACAATGGGGCTGCGCTTCTGCGAAAACTATACAAAGTGGAGCAAGACCGTATTCTCATCCTTGAAGAAAAGCATGTAGATGTAGAGGAGAACGCACCCTCTGTAGAAACACTTAAAAAGATGGAAGTGACAGGCGTTTACTTACAAAAACCGTTTGAAAAAGGGGCAACTTTCGGGAAATGGACGATTGTAGATACGGATGCTACGGTAGATACTCCCTACGAAAAGTTCGAACATGCGATAGTAATTGAAGAAAAAGGCGAGAATTACACGAATCGTAAATACTTTGTCGAAGGATTTGGAGAAGTGAAACGCGAATCCATGATGACTAAAAAGGGCGAAAAAGATATGCTCGTGACCTCGGAAATGGAATCCGTTACCCAACCATAACGAAAAAACGGGACCCACTCAGTTAAGCGGGTCCCGTTTTGTTTGTTATTAGAGTTTTGTAACGTTTGCAGCTTGTAGACCGCGGTTGCCTTCAACGATTTCGAACTCAACCTGCTGGCCTTCGTCCAATGATTTGAAACCATCACCTTGAATAGCTGAGAAGTGTACGAATACGTCGTCTTCTCCGTCAACCTCGATGAAACCGAAACCTTTTTCTGCGTTGAACCACTTAACTGTACCTTGTTTCATAAATGAAAACCTCCAAATAATAATTGCTAATACATGAACTAGCTTCAGAAAAAAGAAAATTCACGTATTAGAAAAAGTACCGACAGCGCCGATCACTTTTTGTAATACGTGAATACGTTTCTCGTCGCAAGCACTTGTTATTAACCTTAGCTCTACTATACCATACCACTGCCAAAAGTCAATTAAACCTAATCAAATATTCTAATTATTTTTCCTCAAGAAAAGAAATAGGTTCACTGTCCTTCATCATGAAGACGCCATGATACAATTGCAGATCATCATCGCATCCATCACAATACGTTCTCTCACCCGGGTTCCAGAAAGCTGTGAAAGACCCTTTTCGTGTTTTTTCTTTTGAAAAACATTTCCGCATCTCATCCATAATCGAGTTTGCAAATTCGATTGCTTCCTCTAACTCCTCAAATGATCGTCTTACCCTAACCATCTCTTCCCAACCTTCAAACATCCACCAAGGTTCATAATCCGCTTTCATGTAAATGACTTCGTACATGCTCAAACCTCTTTTCCTTTACAGATGACAATTATACAAAGCACCATCCGTTTTTCCAAGCAATCTGAACTGATTCCCATTTCAAATGTTCGTCTGAACAGATTTTATACGGTATACTAGAGAGAGATTAATGATTCGATGAAACTTTTGCTACCGCTTATACGTAATAAGGTATAGAACATCAACGATAAGGAGGGCTGACCGAAGATGCATAAAGTCAAACAGTTTTTTATGAGGCACTTCATCGTGGCGCCCGTCAGTTTTGGAACATACCTCTTTTTGTTACTCGGAACTGGCATCCACTTTTTTGCAGCAACGGGTATTCTAATTGCCATGTACCTAGGTGGTACTTTTGCCATGAAACAAGCTCAAATCAGCTCATCAGTTAAACAACTCGGCATGACCCGATCCGAATATCGCCATATTGAATTACAAATTCAAGAAGCCAAGATAAAAATTAAAAAATTGAATAGTCTATATGGACAGGTTCGCTCGGTACAGGCTTTCCGTCAAGTATATGAGTTGAGTAACCTTTCTAGAAAGATACTTACAATTGTACGAAATGATCCTAAGAAGTTTTATCAAACAGAACAGTTCTTCTACGCACATCTGGATTCTGCAGTTGAGCTGACATCTAAATATGCACTGCTTGCCAATCAGCAATTGAAAGAAAAAGAAGTCCGTATTGCACTTCAACATACTCGGGAAACAATTACAGACGTTACCCACCAATTGGAAGGCGATCTGCAGGACGCACTTGCCACTGATTTGGCAGCCTTGCAACTGGAACTCGATTATGTAGATATTACGATGGCTCGCAAAAAATCCTTGCCTCACCCGAAAGGAGAACCATTCAATGACCGAAAATCAGCCAATGAATAATGATGTAAAATCTTTTGACGATCTTCTAAGCAACCCATTCGATAGAAGTGAATCAATGTTACCGAAAGAAATGCAGACTGAACAGCCTGATAACAATGCATCTGTAGCTTTAATGGATCGCTTATCACCAGAAGAACAGCTAAAAGCTAAGGAACTTGCCGACCAGATTCCTGTGGGCGATTATGAAGCCATTTTGACTTATGGAGCTACTGCGCAAAACGAACTTTCGCGCTTTTCCCATAAAATGCTAGACCACGTACAAAGTAAAGACATCGGTCCTGTGGGTGATGTATTAAACGATTTAATGGGTAAATTATCTGAAATCGATCCAGACGATTTATCTGAAAAGAAAAAGACCGGCCTAAGCCGAATCTTTAATAAGGCATCCCGTTCCATACAAGAAATGATGACGAAATATCAAAAGCTAAGTACTCAAATCGACCGTATCGGTGTCCAACTGGAACATTCTAAACGCGGGTTAATAGAGGATGTGCATATGCTCGATAATTTATATGAGCAGAACAAGACGTATTTCCAAGCGCTTAACGTGTATATCGCCGCTGCGGAAATAAAGCGCGATGAACTTGCAAACATCACGATTCCGCAAATGCGCGAAGCTGCGCAACTTTCGAATGACCAGATGGCCATACAAGAAGTCAATGATATGAGCCAGTTTTTGGATCGACTTGAAAAACGGTTGTATGACTTACAATTGTCGCGCCAGCTTACCATCCAAAGCGCACCTCAAATCCGTATGATTCAGCAGACCAACCAAACGCTTGCTGAAAAAATCCAATCGTCGATCATGACGTCCATTCCGTTATGGAAAAATCAGATCGCGATTGCGTTAACTTTGAATCGCCAAAAGAAAGCGGTGGAGTCACAGCGTCTGGTTACAAAAACAACGAATGATTTACTGCTCCGTAATTCAGAAATGCTGAAACTGAATTCTATTGAAACCGCAAAAGAAAACGAACGTGGCATCATTGAAATTGATACATTGAAAAAGACACAGGAAAACTTGATCCAAACAATAGAAGAAACGCTTGTCATTCAGGCTGATGGTCGCGTGAAGCGGAAAGAAGCGGAACGCGAAATCGGCAGAATGGAAGAAGAGTTAAAACAGCGTCTTCTTAATATCCACGAAAAAACGCAAAACCGTCCTTTATAAGGCGGTTTTGCGTTTTTTCATTGAGCCGCAATTGCTAAAAGCTTCCTAAGTATACGAAGCGTTTCGTTGGCGAATTCTTCTACTGAATCAGACGCCGCGGTTTTGTTGCCAAACATTGTTGCGAACAACTCTTTTTGGTCATCAGTCGGCTTTTCGGCCGATAAAAACAGGTGCACAACAGAGATTCCACGCTTTTCAGTCTCCCAGACCGCTTCTGCTGTGTCGACAATGCCATTTCGATCATATCCGAATGCTGAAGGTTCGCCATCAGAGAAGATGAGTAAGAACTTGTGCTGTTCGGACCTTCCCGCAAGTCGATCCGCCATCCATCGAATCGCAAACCCATCACGGTTATCCTCGTGCGCTTCAAAGTTCATGATGGCCTGGCCGCTATCAACATGTGTTTCATCGAACGTATGCATCACCTCGAAAAAATTAGGTTGCACATCTTTGGTTGCTTCAAAGGCATCTTCATAATAGGTAGTGATTTCATGGGATACATGTAATTTCCGTAAAACATCATGAAATAGAACGACTGCCTCTTTTGTCTCTTCCACCTTGTCAATCATGGACGCTGAACCATCTACGAGTAGTCCGAAAACGGCATCGAGTTCTTGTGAAGGTGCTTGCTTACGATAGAACGGTCTCGGTCGTTCATCTGTCAGCATGGAGGTTAGCTTTGAAGAGAGACGACCTTTCGTCAGGTTCTCCCGCTTGAGCTGTTTTTTCCGTTCAAGTCTTTTTTTCATCTCCGTCACAAGTGCACGGACAATTGGTAAATGGTTATTTCGCCATTTTGTTAACGTTACAGCCGATATAGTTTCTGCCCGATTCGATATTTTCGTTACGCTAAATGTAACATGTCTATGGGCAGCACCATAATCCGAACCTGCTTTCACTGAAGTTTGTTCTAAACGGTCACCGGCAATTTCTGATTGCTGATTAGCAGTCCCTTCTTTGTCATTTCCTTCCGAACTTCCTAGTCCTAACTGTTGAGCTTCGGCATTTTCATCCCCTGGCGAAGATTCAGATGCATCTGCAGCCCCTTGTTTGCCTTGTTGGAGCTCGAATTCCAGATGTGTCCCCTCTCCTTCTTCTGTTTCACGATGCCAAGCGCGAAACTCCTCTTCAATTGTTTCCTTCAGTTCCTGGTTGTCTGATTCACCCGGATCAGACATGGCTCTCGCACTCATCGCCTTCGATTTGCCTTCCTCAAACGATTCGCCGAATGTATATAAGGGAAGTACACTATCTCCTGTCAGTTGTTCTTCCACGAGATCCATAATTCGTTTTGCCAGATCTCCACTCTGTGAAGTGGTTTTCAGCTCATAGGCGCTTTGTGCAACTTGCCTTACACGCTCCATAGGAAGTTGATGTAATGATTCATGCGGAGAAGACGTCATCCCTGTATGGATATCCAAAAATAATTGGTTAATGAACGCATCCGAAAGGAATCCTCTTTTTGCATTCGATAATAGTCGATCCTTATGGAACTCTGCATAGACTTCAATGCGCATTGCAAAGGCTCTTTTCGTTCCGACACGCGTTCTTTGTATCGCTTCCATCAATCTGAATTCTTCAAGCAACATCATGATTTGACCAGCTAATTTAGGATGACGGCTAGTCTTCATCTCAAACGCGAATCTTTTCCATGCTGCCAAGTCAAACTGTTTGTAAAAACCTGCAGCAAGTAGATAGATATCAGAAAGGCGACCTAAATGTGTCACTTGTTCAGAACGATGTCGCCAAAAGACGCTCATCGCAAATGTCGCATCTTTAGGCTGATACTCGATTAACTGGCGTTCAGTGATCTTCACAAACGGCGCATTTGCCAATGACTGCGCAATCCTTTCATAAAGCAGGATTTTACGCGTTTCAACTGATTCGTCATTAAATTGTATGAACCGATTGACCTTATCCATCACGATCCCTCATTTCACCCACGTGGCTGTCAATTCGTTCACGAGATCGCGTTCCATCTTGTCTTCCAAAAGCTCGGCAATCGCATAGGTTACAGCCCGATCCACTGGCATGTGCACAGCAAGCTGGAGTGCATTAATAAGACTTCTGACGGATGCTGCTTCGTCAGCAAGCAATCCATTTGCAGCTTGTTTCGATAAGTCCTCCGACAGATTCATTATTGTATCTATAACAGGTGCTTCCGCCTCCGGTACTGCCTGTTCCAAAACGGTTCGTAATTGTTCCGCCTGCAAATAAGGAATTGAAAATGAGACAAAGCGATTTTTCAGTGCTTCGTTCATCGGAGAAGTTCCGATGTACCCTTCATTGATCGCAGAGAGGACTGAAAAATCTTCATGAGCAACAATGACTTCACTAGTAAATGGATTGGTGAGCATCCGCCGATGATCGAGAAGACTATGTAAAATCGGCAGTGTTTCAGGCTTAGCCATATTGATTTCATCGATATATAGAAGATGGCCGCGCTTCATGGCTGTCACGACAGGCCCATCCACAAATTCAATTGTACTCTGTCCGTCTTGTGAGACAATTGTTTTAAATCCTAACAACGCTTCAGCATCCAGATCCACTGAACAGTTGACACTTTGCATAGGCTGCTGGAACAATGCTGAAATGCTTTGAGCTAGACGGGTTTTACCACTGCCTGAAGGCCCTTTTAAGAGAATCGGTTTTTTCAAAGAAAGTGCAACAAGAATATCATCATACAAATTGGGGTTGGGACTAACATAACCGCCTTTTTGAATAAGCAGACGGTCTTCTTCTCTATACGTTCTTTTGGCCCGCATTGCTAGTGTTTGCTCGATAAACGAGTCCATGACATCAATCTCCTCCTATATAAAACGGTCTGATGCTCTAACCGCATCAGACCGTTTTATTCATCAGTAGTTCACTGCAGATACCTGTATATCATTCGAAATAAGTTTTGTAATATCCGCCGACTTTACCTGTGTTGTCAACGACGAAAAGAAATTCTTCTGTTTCGTTTTTCACATCATAAGTTTTGCCTGGTGTGAGCACGTTTGTCACTAAGTATTTTTCAGCGTCTGCATGTTTACAGACGACTTGCCGGATGGCCGGAGCATGAAGCCATTCTTTGAACGAAGACATGATAGGATCCCGCCTTTCCTCTAGAAAAGTGTAAGAGTAAATCCGCCCGCTTGAAGCGGACGGTTCAATTTAATAATTATGATCCAAGAAGAAGGTCTTCTGGATTTTCGATTAATTCCTTAATCATTTTCAAGAAACCGACGGAATCTTTTCCATCAATGACACGGTGGTCATAAGAAAGCGCCACGTACATCATCGGACGGATTTCAACATTATTACCAACTGCAATCGGACGTTTTTGGATGGTGTGCATTCCAAGAATACCTACTTGAGTACCATTTAGGATTGGAGTAGATAGAAGTGAACCGAACACTCCGCCGTTTGTAATTGTGAAAGAACCACCTGACATATCAGCAAGTGTCAATTTGTTATCACGTGCTTTTTTAGCGAGTTCTCCAATTGTTGCTTCGATTTCAGCAAAGTTTTTACGGTCAGCATCGACAACGTTCGGTACAACCAATCCACCTTCAGTTGACACAGCGATACCGATATCAAAGTAGTTTTTCATGATCAATTCATCACCATCAAGTTCTGAATTGACATTTGGATACTTTTTAAGGGCAGCTACAACCGCTTTTGTAAAGAATGACATGAAGCCAAGACGTACATCGTTCTTGTCGAAGAACTCGTCTTTCTTCCGTGAACGAAGCTCCATCACATTGGTCATATCAATCTCGTTGAATGTTGTAAGCATTGCTGTGTTTTGTTTCACTTCAAGCAAACGCTTCGCAATCGTCTGACGACGACGGCTCATTTTCACGCGCTCAACACGGCCATCGTCCACTTTTGCTTCTTGTTTAGGAGCGGCTGGTGCAGCGGGTTGTGCTTTAGGTGCAGTTCCGTGTGCTTCTACGTCTTGAACACGTACACGTCCCATTGGATCTACAGGTGAAATATCGGCTAAGTTAATGCCTTTTTCGCGTGCTAATTTACGTGCTGCAGGGCTAGCAATCAGACGATCACCAGATGCTGCTTCTTCAGCAGGTGCTTGTGCTGCAACTGGTTCAGATGCTGCTGGTGCAGACTGTTCCTGTGCAGGTTGAGAAGGAGCAGCTGACTGCTGCGCCGGTGCTCCGGAACCTGCTCCAACTATTGCAATGACTTGACCGACTTCAACAGTGTCGCCTTCAGCCGCCATCAGTTCTTGAACCGTTCCAGCTTCTTCAGAAATCACTTCAACATTTACTTTATCTGTTTCCAGTTCAACGATGAATTCACCTTTATCTACTGATTCACCTGGTTGTTTGAGCCACTTTGCAATAGTTCCTTCGGTAATCGATTCTGCCAGTTCGGGTACTCGGATCTCTGCCACAATAATTTCCTCCTCTTATATCGTTCAATCATTCAGGAATTGCGCTACTTATTTTTTAAGTGCTTCATCAATGATACGCTGTTGTTCGAGTTTATGCATCGTACCGTTTCCTTCAGAAGGACTTGCACGATGGATACGTCCTACGTAATTCACTTTAAGACCTTGTGAAATTTCGTATAAATATGGAAGTGCGAATGACCATGAGCCCATATTCTTGGGCTCTTCTTGGACCCAAACAATTTCTTCTGCGTTCGGGAATCGTTGAATGATTGCAGACAATTTGTCAGATGGGAATGGATACAATTGTTCTACCCGTGCAATATGCAAGTGTTCGAATCCTTCTCCATCTTTCACTTTCTCTGCAAGGTCAATTGCCATTTTACCGCTAGTCATAATCACTTTCTTCACGCTGTCTACGTTTTTACCAGTATTCGGCTCTTCCAATACTGTTTCAAAGTGACCTTCCGTCAAGTCAGCAAGATCAGCACCGACAAGCGGATGACGCAGAAGTGATTTAGGTGTTGCAATGACGAGCGGACGTTCAGCTTCATCTCCAAGTATTGCCGCTTGTCTGCGAAGTACGTGGAAGTAGTTTGCTGCACTTGAAATGTTTGCAACTGTCCAGTTGTTTTCAGCACACAATTGCAAGTAACGTTCGATCCGGCTGCTTGAGTGCTCCGGTCCTTGCCCTTCATAACCATGCGGTAACATCATGATTAAACCGGATTGCTGACCCCACTTCGAATTACTGGATGAGATGAACTGATCATACATCACTTGAGCCATATTGGAGAAGTCTCCATATTGCGCTTCCCAAATAGTTACGGTTTTCTCTTCTTCCAGATTATAACCGAATTCATAACCTACGACACCCGCTTCAGTCAATGGACTGTTGTAAGCGACAAATGATGCGTTGGAATCACTGATGTGATGCAGCGGAACAAATTCTTCACCTGTTTTTTCATCGTGCAGCACGAGATGACGGTGTGCAAATGTACCGCGTTGGATATCTTGACCCGACATACGGATCGGCTTTCCATCTTGAAGAATCGATCCGAATGCAAGTTGCTCTGCATGTGCCCAGTCGATTTTCCCTTTTCCGTTAAACGGATCTTGGCGACGTTTTAAGATTCTGTCCAACTTGCCGAACACATTGAAGTTTTCCGGATATGAGAGTAACTCTTCGTTCATACGACGAAGACGTTCTTCAGATACACCTGTTTGAAGATCTCGTGGATAACCCGCAAGAACCGCATCGGGAGTTACATTGGAAATAGTACTTGTATCTGATGCAAACTCTTTCACTTTGTCATAAGCACGCTGCATTTCAGCAAAAACTTCCGTATCCAATGTCTCAACTTCTTGAGCGGTCAGGATACCCTCATTCACTAACTTTTCACCATACAATTGACGAGCTGTCGGATGGTTATGCACATCTTGGTACATGACAGGGTTTGTAACCATCGGCTCATCCATTTCATTGTGTCCGTAACGGCGATACCCAATGAGGTCGATCAGCACGTCCTTACCGAATTTCTGGCGGTAGTTAAATGCAAATAATGCAGCGCCAATAACTTCTTCAGGACTATCTGCATTCACGTGCAGGATTGGAACCTCGAATCCTTTTGCCATATCTGAAGAATAATGAGTTGAACGCGAATCGTAATACTCCGTCGTAAACCCGATCATATTATTCGCGATGACGTGAATGGATCCACCTGTCTGGAATCCGCGAACGCGGCTGAAGTTGAATGTTTCCTGTGTAATCCCTTCTCCAGGGAACGCAGCATCACCGTGAACCATGACTGCATAGGCAGCATTCGTATCTTGTACCGGGATGCCTGGATGATCGGTATTCTCCTGGGCAGCACGTGTTTGTCCTGCAATTACAGGATTCACGACTTCCAAGTGTGAGGGGTTATAAGCAAGAAAACGATTCATGCCTGTTTGACCTTTATACAAAGCACCAAGGTGATACTTTACATCACCAAACCAGCCCCGTGTCACTTCCACAGACCCATCTTCAGGCAAAAACGGTTCTGATGGCACACCCGCAAATTCTGCGAACATCATTTCATAAGGTTTGTTCAAGATGTGCGTAAGAACGTTCAATCGTCCTCTGTGTGCCATTCCAATCAACATTTTCTTCGTCTGTGCTTCTTCGGAACGTCGGACTAGTTCATCTAGGAAGATGACTAAAGTGTCAAGTCCTTCAATCGAGAACCGCTTCGCTCCTACAAACGTTCTATGGATGAATTTCTCGAAACCTTCAATCCTAGTCAGACGATCTAATAATTGTTTTTTATCATCTGAAGAGAGGGAAATCGCTAATTTTCCGGATTCAATATTTTCCTGGATCCAATGCTTCTCCTCTTCTTCTATCAAGTGGGCAAATTCATAAGCGATTTTGCCTGTATAGAGGGATTTCAAATAGTTTACAGCGTCTAGTGCATTCTCCACTTGGGATGGAACTTCCGTTAAGAAAAGTGACGCTGGCATTGCTTCAAGATCACGTTCAGAGAGATCATAAGCTGAAAGTTCAATTCGTGAAGCGTCTTTCGGACGGTCATTCAGCGGGTAAATATCAGCGTTCAAGTGTCCGTATGCGCGTATTGCATCCATAAGTTTGTACGCGGAAAGAACTTTACGGAAATCAGCTGGATTTCCTTGTGCTCCATCCGGGCTCGCTAAACTTGAGAGGTTATCGCCTCCGCTTTCAGGAGTACCATTTCGCTTAAAGAATTCAGCAAGTTCTGGATCGATGGATTCTGGTGCATTTTTGTAAAGCTCATACATTTCCATTACGTAGCCAAGGTTCGGACCTGAAAAAGCTGCATACGGTGAACGCTCGGAACCAACACTGTTCGACATGAGTTATTACCTCCACATTTGCCTTTAGGCATGTTGCGCAAATTTTTATATCCATTTCTATGTTACCATGCAAACACTTGAACTGAAAGGGTTTCGTTCTAGCACCTGCATGTATTATCCGCGGACTAGTTTACACCTTGCAGACTATCTATGCAAGAGTTTATAAAACGCAAGTGTCCATTTTGTGGAGAATCGGATTTACGAGTCCGTTCGACATGCTAGAATCAGATTTGCCATTTCCTCCGGCGTTTTAGTTGCATCTGTTTGTTCCATTTTCGACACGATGTTCGATTTATCTTCAGCCAAACGAATAAGTCCGTTCAGTAAGGAGGCTTCCGTGATGTCTTCTTCGTTAAGGACATGTGCAAAGCCGAGTTTATTGAAGTGTTCAGCATTTAAGATTTGGTCTCCTCTACTCTTTTCAGCAGACAAGGGTACG
Source organism: Sporosarcina gallistercoris (assembly GCF_014836415.1). GTDB lineage: Bacteria > Bacillota > Bacilli > Bacillales_A > Planococcaceae > Sporosarcina > Sporosarcina gallistercoris. The sequence goes on from NZ_JACSQY010000005.1 coordinate 48,418, forward strand.
AGCAGCATCGGTATTCGAACAGCCAGTAATTCAAAAATGGCGTTCGAGCCTGCACGCGATAGCGCTAATTCAGAAGCTGCCATCAAGTGAGGTAATCCCTCTGTCACATATTCAAATTGGACATATCCGTCCGTTAGGTCAAGTGACTCATCTAGATTCCCTTTCCCACATAAGTGGATGACCTGAAAGTCTTCTAGAATTGTTGGCAGGTTCGCTCTCAGCGCCTCATTGAGGACAGCAGAACCTTGGCTTCCTCCCATTACGATGACAACTGGTTTGTCCTCAGACAATCCGGACATCCGTAATCCTGTCATTCGATCCCCTTCAAATAATTCCGGACGTATGATGGCCCCTGTACAGGAGGATCTCTCTGAAGGGACATATGAGAGTGTTTCTTCAAACACTGTAAAGATATGCTTTACAAAAGGAAGTGCAATCTTATTTGCAAGACCTGGAGATACGTCTGATTCGTGTGCGACCACAGGAATACGCGCAAGTTTCGCAGCGAGCACTACAGGTACTGAAACAAACCCCCCTTTTGAAAAAATGATCTCCGGCTTCAATTTCCGCAGAATCGAATATGCCTGCAAAACACCTGCGCCGACGCGGAAAGGATCTGTGAAATTTTTCATCGAAAAATAACGTCTAAGTTTACCACTATCAATAGCATGGTAGGTCACTTCTGGATGACCTGTACCGATTAAGTCCCGCTCAATTCCTTCATGCGATCCGATATAGTGAATCTCGTATCCTCTTTCTAAAAATGCAGGGATTATCGCCTCGTTAACTGAGACGTGACCCGCCGTTCCTCCACCTGTTAATACGATTACTGGCCGTTTCATAAGGGCCGTTCACCTCTTCTGTTCATTAAGTTTCAATTACGCCTCTGCGAAATTGCGTCCGGATTTTTTCGAGCTTACTCGGAAATTCCCTCATAAAAATCTGTGACATCCGCCGGAGGCATTGTCTTTGTTCAGCAGTGATTTGAACTTTTGCCGAACATGAAAAAGAAATCATTTATCTTCTCACCAATAGAGGTGGAGTTTTATACTGAACGAAGATAAAGTCATTCTCATTTGTTTCTTTTGATAGTATACCAAAATAAGCATGATACAATAAGGATTGAATCAAAAAAGGAGGGAAATCGATGGAATCTTCTCTTCCTCTGGAAAGAAAATCGTTCCGTTTCGCCAAAATTGTCATGCCGATTTTAATCACACAGGTGGCACTATACTTAGTAACATTCTTTGATATCCTTATGACGGGGAGATACGATACATACCACTTAGCGGGTGTGACAATCGGTTCATCATTTTGGGTGCCTGTCTACACCGGCCTTGCGGGAATACTGATGGCTCTTACTCCGATCATCGCGCAACATGTAGGTGCCAAACGTAATGAGCACGTCAAACCATCTGTTCAACAGGGAATCTATGTATCCATCGCTTTAGCAGCGGTCGTTTTCGGACTGATTATTCTTGTTTTCTTTCCGATTATCCGCAGCATGTCCCTTGAAGCACCTGTAAAGGTTATTGCGATCGACTATTTGAAAGGGATGAGTATCGGTCTTGCCCCATTATTCGCATATACCGTATTGCGATCGTTCTTCGATGCACTCGGTTCTACGCGAGTGTCGATGTTCATCATTCTCATTTCTGCTCCGATCAACGTCTTATTGAACTACTTATTGATCTACGGTAACTTCGGTTTCCCTGAACTTGGTGGAGCTGGTGCCGGTTATGCCTCAGGAATTACGTATTGGATTGTGTTTGCCATTGCTGGTGCTGTAGCGGTGGCTGCTAAACCCTATCAAAAATACGAGTTACTGAAACATTGGCAGCTGCCACGCTGGTCGTATTGGAAAGAAATTTTGTTCATCGGCGTGCCGATCGGCATGTCCATTTTCATCGAGACAAGCATCTTTTCAGTGGTCACATTAATGATGAGTTCTTATTCGACAGAAGTGATTTCTGCACACCAGGTCGCACTGAACTTCACGTCCTTGTTGTATATGATTCCCCTCAGTATTTCAATGGGAGCGACTATACTCGTCGGGCAATCGATTGGTGCAGGGCAGCCTGAAGATGCGAAAAAATATAGCTTACTTGGTATCAGTTTTGCAGTGGTCTTCAGTTTTCTAGGCATAGCGATATTGCTTACATTTAGAGAACCGATCGCTTCGTTATACACGACAGACCGTTCGATTATTATACTGGCATCTCAGTTTTTCATATTCGCTTCGTTATTTCAGTTATCGGACGCTGTCCAAGCCCCTATTCAAGGAGCGTTGCGCGGCTACAAGGATGTCAACACCACGTTCCTGATGGGTTTCATTTCCCTTTGGGTGATTGGACTGCCTGTCGGGTATCTATCAGCAACCTATACCGACCTAGGACCCTTTGGATATTGGGTCGGCTTAATCGCCGGGTTGACGGTTGGAGCTATAACATTAAGCATCCGACTAAAAATTGTACAGAAAAAACACGAATTGTTCGTGAGATAGAAAAACCGCCTACTCAGCGAGAATCTTTGCTGAATAGGCGGTTTTCGTTATTTTTGTATGAACTGTTGTGTCCAATAGTTACCTTTAGCATCATAACCGATGCCGATATGTGTGAATCCGGGGGTCAAGATGTTTTGACGGTGTCCCGGAGACTCCATCCAGCCTTTGACAACTTCTTCTGCACTGCGTTGACCCATAGCGATGTTTTCAGCAGCGGCACGATATGTAATGCCGTTCGCTTTCATCTGGTCAAACGGTGAGCCATATGTCGGACTCGTATGAGAGAAGTAATTTTTCGAAGCCATGTCGGCAGATTTTGCACGCGCGGTCTTCATCAATTTATCATCCATTTGAAGAGCTTTCAAACCTGCTTTTTGTCGTTCCGCATTGGTTAGCGTCAAGACCGCTTGTTCGATTTGACTCGCAGAAACTTGTCCTTGGTCAGGTGTTTGTTCTGGTTTTTCTTCAGGTACTGGATTAGTTGGAAGAGACGGTTTCTCAACTGGTGTGTCGGGCTTTTCTACTGGAGTATCCGGTTTTTCTATAGGTGCATCCGGCTTTTCCACTGGTGTGTCCGGTTTCTCTATGGGTGCATCCGGTTTTTCCATTGGTGTGTCCGGTTTCTCTACGGGTGCATCCGGCTTTTCCACTGGTGTGTCCGGTTTCTCTACGGGTACATTCGGCTTTTCCACTGGAGTATCCGGTTTCTCTACAGGTTTCTCCTGTGGCTTATCATAATGTTTCTTTAACCAAATAGCAAACCCATTATAAAAAGACTGAAGATCTCCTTTGTTGTATTGAAGCTGCGTCGGGAGCTGTTGCAAAGTCCCCTCCACTTTAAAAGTTTTTACTACTGTTTTCGTTTGGACAGCATCTAATGTAGATGCTTCTGCCTGGCTAGTGTTCGGCAATACGAGTGCCGAACCGAGTAAGATGACTGCTATCGATTTTTTCATCTTGTACGCCTCCCTTCGAAACTATCGTAAACGAAGAAGACGTAAGTAAAACTGGAACTCTTTGGAGAGATCCCCACAACCTATCTCTAAGTCTTTGAAAAAGGGTTGAAGAAAGATCTCAATGGATATCTCTGGATAAGGGATGAATTATTGGATAACAAATCGTATTGACAAAGCATTTTCAAGTGTCTATTCAACTACTCCAGTCAATATGATCAATGCCTTCACCAATCACAACAACGCGCTCAGGCATTTTTACGTATTCTGGCATCCAATTGACCATACCGTAAGCATATTGGAAGAGCATCGGATTTTTAACACCTTCGATAGGAATATATCCTTTCATCCGGTATACGGTATCTGGAAGGGCTGCCGTCCACACTTCCACGTCACTTTTCTTTACCGGATTTGAAAAAGTAATGACTTTTGACGAAAGTGGTAAGTGCTTACCAGAAATAATCGGCTGTTGAGGTTGTTTTTCAACTGCCAGCGTTTTTTCAATGAAAGAAAAATCCAGTTTACCTTGAACCGTTTGAATGATAGGTGCAGAAGTATTCAAATTGGCAAGTTCCATTGATATTGTTGCTAACTGAGACTCCGTTACCAAATCGGATTTGTTCAACGCGATGATATGGGCATGACGAATTTGCTCCAGCATCAATGAGTGTATTCTAGGTGACAGCTCTTCACGATGCACCCAACGGAGTGCATCTGCTACAGTGACAATCCCTTTCACACGAAGCCGATCGGAAAATAGTGGTGAATAGACAGCGTCCAATGCCTCCACAGGGTGTGCAGCGCCCGTTGTCTCTATCAAGATGACATCAATGTCTTCATAGTCTTCCAGGAGCGCTTGCAGTTGAGCTTCCGTCTTTTCAGACCCTGTGCAGCAAATACAGCCACTCAATAGTTCTTTTAACGGAACTTCTCCCGTTGCCGCTACAGAATCTGAGTCGACAGGGATCTCTCCGAACTCATTCATCAATACAGCCGGTTTCCTACCTGCTGTTTTTAGTTGTGAAATGGAATTTAGGAGAAGGGACGTTTTCCCACTCCCTAAGAAACCGCTATACAGGTATACATCTATCATTACATTCCATCCTTTCTAGTAGAGAAGGCGCCCAATCCGTTTGGATTGGGCGCCTTCAGCTCATTTACCGAGTTCATCGAGCACAACTTGTTTCGCTTTCAACAATTGTGGATCGTCTTTCTCGATTTTTTCGCGGAGTTTGTTCATGAGACCAATGGCCGTATCTCCTGTTAAAACACCATTTTCCTCAAGTTTAAGATCGGCTTGAAGTTTTTTCACAGCTTGTGTCATGGATTCATCGAATAGACCATCGATTTCCCCTGCGTCATAGCCAACTGCTTTCAACATTTCTTTAGCAGTTTCTGTGTTAGCTGAAACCTGTCCTTCCTTCATCTCTTCAGAAGGATCCAGGAAAGGCAGCATTGCATATGATGGATAATCGACTTTTACGTCTGGCTCAATTCCTTTCTTGTGGATCCAATTGCCATCAGGTGTTAGCCATTTCGCAGTTGTGATCTTCAAGTTGGAACCGTCTTTCATATCCAAAGGGGATTGTACGGTACCTTTACCAAATGTCTTTATGCCCACAATCGGAATGTCTGAGGATTCTTTCAAAGCACCTGCTAGGATTTCTGAGGCAGATGCACTTCCGTCATCGACAACAAGGGCAACAGGTACTTCCACTTTCCGTCCATCAGATGCTGGGTAGATGACTGCTTTCTTCCCTTTTTCCTTGGTTTGCAGGATGGTTTTTCCTTTATCCAAAAACAGATCGGAAATTTTCAGAGCCCCATCCAGTACACCACCCGGATTTTGTCGGACGTCAAGTACAAGCCCTTTCATTCCTTTGGCTTCCATTTCGTCTAACGCTGTTAGTAATTCATCGTACGTATGCTCAGAGAAAGTAGTCATTCGAATATGCGCAATTCCTCCATCGAGCATTTCTGCATACACAGTTTCTATCGGAATATCGTCACGTTTAATCTTCACTTCAAAAGGTTCAGCTTTCTCTCCACGCTTGATCGTTAACGTAACGGTTGTCCCTTTTTCACCACGGATGAGCATGACAGCTTCAGAAGAAGACATCCCCTGGATGCTTTTACCATCCACCGCCTGAATCAGATCGTTCGGCAACAAGCCTTCTTTTTCAGCAGGTGAATTTTTTATAGGAGACACCACTTTGATATAGCCGTCCGCTTCCTGGATTTCAGCACCGATGCCTTGGAAACTGGATGAAATATTTTCCATCAGATGTTCGGTCTCTTCTGTGTTCAAGTAATCTGAATACGGATCATCCAGAGAATCGACCATCCCATTGATGGCGCCATCTAATATCGCCTTTTCGTCAATATCCTCAAAATAACTTTTCTTGATTTCATCATAGGCGTCATACAACTTTTGGAATTCTTGACGATCGCTTTTTTGGGGATTCACTACTTCGACAACTTTGTCATCGCCGAATGTAAGCGCAAAAAAGGTAATTCCTGCAGTAAGTATGACTAATGTGAAAATCAGCATGACGAAGGAGAACGGTTTGATTTTAAAATATCGATTATGAGCCGGATGCTGTTCCGGTTCTGGTGGCCGGTTCTGCTCTTTTTGTTCATTTTCGTCCATTCGCGATCCCACTTTCTACTTCTATATTACGTGTATAGTCGAAAAAGGGCCGCTAACTGGCTGGCGGCCCCATTTAGATTATTCCTGAATAGCAGCTTCTAGAGCAACTTCAATCATCTCATTGAACGTTGTTTGACGTTCTTCAGAAGTTGTCGCTTCACCTGTCAGAATATGATCGCTAACTGTAAGAACTGAAAGTGCTTGACAACCATGTTTTGCAGCAAGTGTATATAGTGCAGCAGTTTCCATTTCAACAGCTAGAACTCCATAAGAAGCAAGCTTTTCATGTTCTGCATGCTCATTGTAGAAGAAGTCTTCCGTGAAGACATTTCCTACTTGAAGGTGTAAACCTTTCACTTTTCCTGCATTATACGCTTTCAGTAGCAACTCGAAGTCTGCTGTTGGAGCGTAATCCACATCGTTGAAGAATGTACGGTTAATTGGTGAATTCGTTGTAGCACTTTGAGCAAGGATGACGTCACGTACTTTCACGTCTTTTTGAATAGCTCCGCATGTTCCTACTCGAATCAGTTTCTTCACGCCGAATTCTTGCATAAGTTCAGTTGTATAGATTGAGATGGATGGAACTCCCATACCCGTTCCTTGAACAGAAATGCGTTTCCCTTTGTAAGTTCCTGTGAAACCGAACATATTACGAACTTCGTTGTATTGAACAACATCTTCCAGGAATGTTTCTGCAATATACTTCGCCCGTAGTGGATCTCCAGGAAGAAGGATCGTATCGGCGACATCGCCTTTTTTCGCATTAATATGTATACTCATCTCTACATAGCACCTCTTTTTCATTTTCTGTAACCATCATACAGTTAAACAGGCGGTATTGCAACGGTTCCACCGCCCGTTTTAAAGGAATCGGTCTTCGAAATGACGATACAATTCGTCAAACAGAACTGAAGACATTTGCGAATCGGCTTTCTCTTCAATATACCGTGACAGCGCATCGAACGAGCGTTCATACTTTGGAAAACTTTGATCGTTAAACATGGTTTCTGCAAATACAGAATAAGGATCGTTTTTTTCACCGCCGCGATACGTTAATACAAATTGATAAAAAGAGCGGTCCATCCGTGGACCCCCTTTCTTATTGGAATTGAGCTTTGTAGTCGCCCAGGCCTTCTTCTTCGAATTTCTCAATAGGTACAAATCGAAGTGCAGCTGAGTTAATGCAGTAACGAGTTCCTGCTTCGCCAGGACCATCTGGGAAGACATGTCCTAAGTGGGAATCTGCTGTTTTACTGCGTACTTCTGTTCTGCGCATTCCATGAGTTGTGTCGAAGTGCTCTGTCACTTCAGCTTTTTCAATAGGTTTTGTAAAACTCGGCCATCCGCATCCAGCATCATACTTATCTTTTGAACTGAAAAGCGGCTCTCCTGATACAATGTCCACATAGATGCCTTCTTCAAAATGACTATCGAACTCATTTCGGAATGGAGGTTCAGTACCTTGTTCTTGTGTGACATGATATTGCATTTCGGTCAATCGACTTTTCAAATCTTCTTTCATGATCACTCACTCCAATTCTCTGATTTAAAACGTTCTCTGCCAGACCCGACTGAGTAACGTTTGTAATGACCTGGATTTTTCTTATAATAATCCTGATGGCCTTCTTCTGCCAAATAAAACGGTTTAGCCGGTAAGATTTCGGTTGCAATGGACTTTGTGAATTTCCCTGACTGTTCAAGTTCCAGTTTAGATTTTTCAGCTTCGCTCTGCTGTTCAGCTGAATGATAAAAGATGGCGGTCCGGTAAGACTCTCCCCGATCGAAAAATTGTCCACCACTATCGGTGGGATCGATCTGACGCCAAAAGATATTCAATAATTCCCGATATGAAATGACTTCATCGTCAAATTCAATTTGAACCGCTTCACGGTGTCCGGTGGTTTCAGAACAGACGAGTTCATAAGATGGGTTTGGTATATCTCCCCCCGTATAGCCAGAGACCACAGAGTGCACACCATCATACTTGTCAAAAGGCTTCACCATACACCAAAAACAACCACCTGCAAACGTTGCATATTGCTTCATGACGGATATCACTCCTTATTTTTTGAGGATGGAAACTTCAAGTAAGATTTCATCCTGTTCTAGGTTGAACGATTTCGCACGGACCGATACATCTTTGGATACGGGAACTTTCGATAGGTCGATGAAGAGTTCTTCCTCTTTCGGACGTACGATCATCCAGGAAGGTAATTTCACCGAATCCCTTAAAACCTTTAAAACAGTTGCGGGTGGGATGTTTAATTGGCCGAGTTCCATGGAAGATTGTTTTAATATCAAGTTTCCATCTTCACGGACAATTGGATCAAAGTGCATAATCACAGGGAGTGTAAACGAAAAGACAGTGAGCTCAGAGTAAAGAATCACGTCATCCTTCACCTTCATTTGAACAGGAAGTTTCTCGCCTTTCATAGCTTCACGAATATATGTATTCGCGATCCCTTCAAAATCTTTTTTAGTCGTCCGGACTGTAAGAATATTGACATCCCCATCTTCAACCACTTCTGTTGAAGGTAGAGGCTCTGAAGTTCCTGTAGAACCTATTAAAAAGAGGACGCCTGCAAAGCCTGCTGCTATCAATCCTGATAATGTGAAAAACGCTATTTTCCATCGGTTCAAGCGATCATCTCCTACCTGTCCATTTCCCCTTGGAGCAATTCCTGTAAACCATATGCCTCCAAGTATTCCATATACCGTTTTTCCATCAAGGTGTATCCTTGTGCATTCGGATGAAAAAAGTCCGTATGATACACAATATTCGTATTCTCTTCAAATAAATCGGCCACTGGTATGAAATAGCTGTTTCCGTCCAACTCAATTCTCGATTCAATAACCGCATTCCAATCATCAATGATTTCCTCAAATTCTTTCACTTCATCTGTAATGAGCAGAATTGGATTGTATAAACCCGACATCACTATCGGTGCATCTGGATTGAGTGCGCGAATCGTTCCGAAAATCTCATCTAAACGCTTTTCATATCCTTCCAGCTCCTTATAAAAAGGTTTTGTTTTCAACTTGAACAAATTGGCTTTTAAGACTTTCATAATGTCATTTCCGCCAATGGTGATAAAGATCACATCCGCATCTTTAATAGATGATTGAATATCAGTCTCTTCAAGTTGTTTGGCAAGCTGATCACTTCGACGACCACGTTTTGCCAAGTTCTCCGTCTCTACGTAAGAAATCCCTTCCCATTCAGTCAGGTCTGAAGCTACCCGTTCAAAATAACCGCCCTTCTTCTCTTCATCTCCCACACCTTGTGTCAATGAATCTCCCAATCCCACAACATGTAAAGACTTCGGCAAAAAGTTAGTCGGGATTTCCCAATTCGAAAACTCGATGTCTCGTCTTTCGGCAAAAGGTTCGGCATTATTTCTGAACACCTGATCACATCCTGTCAATACCAATGAGAAGGCAAGTAAAAGTATCCATGCTCTTCTTCTCATTATAAAATTTCCTCATTTCCTTTAAAGTATCAAATCTCTAAATCACCATAAGAGTGAGAACCTCATTCGGTGTAGTACATAAAACCGATCGCGCCTGCACCCGTATGCGTACTGACAATAGGTGAGGTGAATGAAAAGCGGATATCCGCGAACCCGCTCTCTTCGATTAGACGCTTCAATGGTTCTGCCATCGCTAAACCATGTGCGTGGGAAATCCCTACACCTTTCACTATTTTCCCAGCTGTATCTTCTTTAAACGCTTCAAAAAGTTGAGCTGCAACTTGCTTATGGCTTCTCGCTTTTCCGACAGGCGTATAGACACCGTCTTGAAGGGAAGCAATCGGCTTAATGTTAAGCAATGATCCTATCATCGCCTTACCTTTTCCAATTCGTCCGCCTTTCACAAGATTATCCAACTTATCGACAACAACGTAAAGCATGGTCTTTGCCCGTATGTCGTTCAAATGCTGGACAATTTCAGCCATCTTTTTACCTTGTTGAGCTAGTTTAGCAGCTTCAATCACTTGAAAAGAAAGGGCATGTGAAATGAAACGTGAATCGATAACCGTCACAGAAGTATCTGTCATTGCAGCTGCTGCTTCCGCCGATTTCACAGTTCCACTCATTCCACCTGTCATGTGGATGGAAATCACTTCACTGCCATCTTCACCAAGTTCGTTGTACAACTCGGTAAATGCGCCAGCTGAAGGTTGGGAACTTTTTGGCAAGTCTTCAGACGCTGCCATCTTGTCGAGAAATTCTAAAGGTTGGATATCGATCTGGTCCTGATAGACATCTCCGTCAATATGGATTGTTAGTGGTACAACCTGGATTCCATATTCACTGATTTCTTCTTTTGTAAGGTCTGCTGTTGAGTCTGTTACGACTTTGATTTTGCTCATTACATTCTCTCCTCTGTCAGTGGAAACTGTGATTCTATTTTAGTATAATGTACGAAAAGGAGGCTTTTCGCCAATGGAAAGCGCGTTCGATTATAAAACCCGGAAAGAGGAACGATGGAATGCCATCACACATGGTATTGGAGTACTCTTTAGCATTCCAGCTCTCGTTTTCCTTATTATAAAAGGGGTTCAGCAAGAGAATACACTTGCACTCATCAGCTATATTATTTTTGGGGTTTCCATGATTTTGTTGTACACGATGAGTACGTTACTCCACAGTTTACCGGAAAGGTTCAAGAAACTCTTTTCAATATTTGATCACTCAGCCATCTACTTTTTAATTGCAGGTACCTATACCCCATTAGTCTTGCTTGCAATCGGCGGAGGTTTCGGCTGGACGCTTTTCGGAATCGTATGGGGATTAGCTATTTTTGGAACGCTGTTTAAAGTGTTCTTCATCCACCGGTTTGAGAAAGTTTCCCTCGTCCTGTATATCCTGATGGGATGGTTGATCATTATTGCGATTAAACCATTATACGAGACACTCACGGGAACTGGTATTGTGTTGCTCGTGGTGGGTGGTATGTTGTATACGCTTGGTGCTTTAGTGTATGCATGGCGCAGTCTTCCATACAACCATGCGATTTGGCATCTGTTCGTTTTAGCGGGCAGCGCTTCCATGTATTTCAGTGTTTTGTTCTTTGTATAGCTAAGGAAGGCAGCCATAGACGGCTGCCTTTTTCATGCGGCTGTTTCGCGTTCATAAATATGATAGGCATACGAAAGGCCATCTTCTGTGCGATGATCTTTCGATTCGGAGATGAGTTTCCACCCGATGTTGTACGGTGGGAAAAACGTATCTCCCTTATATGTACGACGGATAATTGTCGTGTAGAGCCGATCAGCGTAAGGCATTGCCATCTCAAAGATTTGTGCGCCACCAATGACCATCACTTCATCTGCATAGCTTTCTGCACGTGCGATCGCTTCTTCTAACGAATGGACAATTACGACTCCTTCAGCTTGATACTCCTTGTCACGTGTAAGTATAATGTTGAGTCGTCCGGGCAAAGGTCTACCGATCGATTCGAACGTTTTTCTGCCCATAATGATTCCTTTTCCCATCGTTTTTTCTTTGAAATATTTCAATTCTTCAGGGATATGCCACGGCATTTTGTTGTCTGCTCCAATGACACGGTTCTCATCATGTGCTGCTAATAATGAAATCATAGTGCCCCTCCTTTAGTTAAACAGCTATCGGTGCCTTGATTTTAGGATGTGGATTGTAATTCGTCAGGACGATGTCAGATGTTGTCAAATCGAATATGGACTTGCCTTCCACATTGACACTAATTGTCGGTAATTCCCTAGGTTCCCTGCTCAATTGCTCTTTCACTTGATTCACGTGATTCGAATAGATATGAGCATCTCCTAATGTATGGATGAATTCCCCTGGAATCAGTCCCGTTTCAAGAGCGATTAAATGAATCAGCAATGCATAAGATGCAATATTGAAAGGTACACCAATGAAAATATCCGCACTTCGCTGATACAGCTGGCATGACAGTTTACCATCAGCTACATAAAATTGGAACAGCGCGTGGCATGGTGGGAGAGCCATGTCTTCGATTTCGGAAGGATTCCATGCCGACACGATATGTCTCCTCGAATCAGGATTGTTTTTCAACCCTTCGATCAACTGAGCGATTTGATCAACCGGCTTTTGACCTGCTTCCACTGGTCCCGTCCCCCAGCTACGCCATTGTTTTCCGTAAACGGGGCCAAGGTCTCCGTAAGTTTCAGCAAATGCCGGTTCTTCTAGGATCCGTTTTTTGAAAGATTCCATTTCAACTTCATACTGCGCACGGAATTGTTCGTCCACCGGGGCACGTCTGCCGAAGTCCGTCATATCGGGTCCAGTATACTCTTCACTCTTGACCCATTTTTCAAACGCCCATTCATCCCATATCGGGTTTTTTTCTTCCACCAATGTACGGACGTTTGTATCCCCTTTTAAAAACCATAAAAGCTCTGATACGATCAGGCGGAACGCGGTCTTTTTTGTAGTCATTAAAGGGAATCCTTTCTGGAGATCGTAACGCATCTGATAACCGAACACACTCAAAGTGCCAGTTCCTGTACGATCCCCTTTTTGAATTCCTGTGTCCAATACGTGCTGGCAAAGATCTAAATATTGTTTCATGGTACAGCCCTCCTGTTACTCTCTAGTCTTACTATACCAAGTGAAGGTTACCTATTACAAATTCCAAGAAGTCAACAAAAAACCACCAAACCAGCTGTCAGGACAGCCACTTCGGTGGTGTGTTTTTTGACCAGTAGACATCTCCTAACGTGTGGTGTGTCTGGTAATCGTCTTCAGGCAGATGATAATGGAAGTTAAAGAAGTATCCATCTTGAGGACGTTTCTCAGTTCTCACATGGAAAAGAAGCAAATTTTTATCAGCTTCCACATCTTTTATATTAAAGATTTTTTCCGCGGTGCCGCCAGATGGGTGTTCTGAAATGGCTAACTTACGATTCATCTGCACGTGTTCTCCAATTTTTTCACGAATCACCTGCTCGATTTGAGGGAAAATCACTTCGTCGAATTCATTTTCAATAACCGGACCGATCTTTGAACCGAACTTTGTGAAGGCAAGTGTATGTGCACCAATAACAAGGTCCTCTTCAGTAAGGTAGTCTTCAGAAGATACAGGTCTGTTAAAATACGGATCATCGAAATGAACAGCATACTTCGAGGAATGCTGAGGATGTTCAGTTTCTTTTACATCTTCCTTCTCATGGAGGGTCGACCAGATTTCGTGAGAAGGAGAAATGACACCAAATGTCACAAATGCGACTGAAATGATCATCAGTTGCTGTAGCCATTTTTTCATAACTATCACCTACAAGTATATATTTTAAAACAACCGCTTTCTGAACAGTACGAAAAATAACCGAAAAGGTTCCCTCTTTTCTAATTTCATTGTACAATAAACTTTAGAGTACGTGTATGTTTTTTTAAGGAGGTTACTCAGATGGATTTTCAATTAATCGCCGGAATCGGCATGCTAGTATTCGTCCTATACTTAAGCTCACTCAATTTCACGCATTGATCCACAAAACGCCAACCGGTTTCTTTCGAGACCGATTGGCGTTTCATTTTTCTATATATCCGAAATGGAACTTCGTATTCGGCCTATTAATTCGTGTAAAACCAAACCGTTCAAACACCGCATCACTAAAATGCGCTTTCACCACGACTCGTTTTCCAGCAACACGGATCGCCTCGGACACCCATTCCTCCGTCAGACTCCCTTGCACTCCCGCTTGCTTCAGTGGTGCAAAGCTAGTTGACTCAGAGATCGTTTGTGAGAACATAGGATCCAAATAGACTACATCCCATGACTGATCCGGTAATCTGGACAAGACTGTCATTGCTGAGTCCTGGATGACAGAAATTCTTCGCATGGAATCTTGCAGTTCTTGGAACTTAGGTTCGAATTGCGCTAATCCTGCCGCGGTAATGAACGCGACATCCCGATCCGCTTCAATCCCCTTAACTTCACCTGAAACTCCAACCGCAAATGATGCCACTATACTATCTGTCGCTAAACCTAGCGTACAATCTAAAAAAGAGTTTCCTGGAGTAAGCTGACCCGCTTCGACGAGTGGATCCGTTTCCCCTTTCATCAACCGCTTCAACCGAAATGCAGCTGTATCAGGATGAAAGAAGAAAGGTTCACACATGGACCGTCTATATAATTCGTAACGCTCCTTGCCTGCTATCAGGACATCACTCTCATAAGTCGCCATAAGAGCTGCCACTGAACGTTTGTTGCGCGGTATCACTTCATAGCCGAGTGCTTGTTGCACAGCAGATGCACGGGCTTGGGATAACTCATCCGGTCGTCCCGCTGTCGAAATCACTACACTGTTCACAATGCAGTGACTTGGTTAAGGGCACCTGTCAAATGGTCTCTTACTTGCTCCATTTCAAATCCTTCGATCTGCTCACGAGGTATGAAGTAGGCCAGCTCACCATTTTTTACAATTGCGATGGATGGTGAACTTGGAGGTACCTCCGGAAAATAATTCCTCATTTGGGCAGTTGCTTCCTTTTCCTGTCCGGCAAATACAGTGAATAAATGGTCGGGTTGCTGTTCCGCTTGGCTCAAAGCTTCACGTACGGCAGGTCTGGCAAGTCCGGCTGCACATCCGCAAACCGAATTGATGACAACTAAAGCGGTTCCTTTATGTTCCTCCATCGCAGACGTCACATCTTCTACTGTAAGCAGTTCTGTAAATCCGCTAGCAACCAACTCTTGACGCATTGGTTGAACAATGCCTTGCATGTATTCTTCATAAGCGTTCATAGTAAATAACCTCCTTCAAAATCTGTGGTGTTTTAGTCAATCCACCGTACAATCTATTCTACATGGAAACCACACGAATGAAAACGAACGGCATCTGAAACCAGAAACGCATCAAGCTGTGATACACTACATACAGACTTTACACGCAAGGAGAATTTTCATGGATATTAAACATCAACAACTTAACGCTTATTATTACAACCGCTTCACTCAAAGGAATTTTGATGAAAAAGATGTGCTCGGATTTTTAACCATAGCAGGCAACAATCCTCAATTTGAAGTGTTGTTTGCGTTAAAGGAACTCGTAACGTCTCGGGATTCAAACGCTGACTCTGTCAATGCTTATTTCGATCGTGCGCATGATGTCATTAGCCGTCTCGGTTCAGGCGGTCCAAAGGAAAAAATCGAACTCCTTTATACGTTCAAGGAAATTCGAAATGGCCTCAACCACTATTTCACAGAGAACGGATTCGATAAGTTGGAAATCGGTGCAATCAGTGATTTGCTGCTCTGTTTCATTTCACTACTGCAAGGGATAAAGATCCAAACTGGAAAAAACCGGCGGACAGTCGGTAACTTATGTTTCGGAGCGTCTCATAAGGAACTCCTGCTAATGGGGACTATTAAAACTATGGTTCGCGGACGATCCGTTCCCGTCACTTTCCCGATACTTGCTGTTAAAAACGAGTATGAAAACGTACAGAAGCAGGATGATGCGGACAGTCCTTACCTTTTCGAAACAACGATTGCGGAAATCGTCTCAAACGAAGGCAAGCTCATTGTCACATTTCCGGAAATCCCATCCGAATTATAAAAGATAGTGCCTGCTGATGGAGATTCAGCAGGCACTATCTTTTTAGGTAACCGTTGGTTGTTCGGCACTTAGAGCCGCAAATCCTATTTATTTCACAGGATGGGGTACTACAAGTCTTCCCACTTCATCTGTAATCTTTCACTTTTTAGTGCTTCGCAATTCCGTCATCTGCTTCCAAATGGAACCTTTCGCATCTTCCCCACCTTCAATACGTTCAATTGCCATCTGGATTTGCAATTTCACTTCAAACTCGGGATCTTCAGCTGCTTGATGAAGTGCAGGCAACGATTCTTCTGTTCCTGTTTCATACAAAAACATTGCTGCACGCCAGCGTACAAGTTTGTTTTTGTCCTTCAACAATTCCCTCGCCGCAGGTTCAAATTCAGGGAAACCCAAATCGCTCATACAATCTCCAGCAGTCCGGCGTACAGCCCAGCTTTTATCGTGTAATGCTTTCTCGATATAGGGTACAACCTCAACCGATTCAATCATCCCTAAGTAAACAGCAGCAAGCCGTCTGATCGACATCTTTTCATCCGATAATGCACGATTGAGTAATGGTAAATCTTCTATTGTTGGATCCGCCATCTGGTCGAGTAATCGGAAGCGCGTCTCCCACTCTTTCGTTTCGAAGTCAGCTAACGAAACCTTTTTGCGTTCAAGGCTACCTTCCGCAGTCCCTCGGAGGGAGTTGTTGACAATTGCAGCCAAACGTTCTTCAGGATAAGCAGCTTCAACTTCTTTTACAATAGTCTCCCCGATTTCTTCCTTATTGCCATACCGGATGCCATAGTCCGCCCATTTGCGTAGCAGGATATAATTTTCGACTTCAGCGCTATGTACATTCTCCATAGCTGTTATGAACCGTTCACTTAACGCAAACCGCTGTTCACTATCGCTATCGAATACTTTGACTTGAAGTGGGATCTCCTTATAGGTTTGAACATGTACATAGACTTCACCGAAATGTTCAGCCGCAACGGACTCAACTTCAGTCTGCTCGGAAATCCCTTCGATGAAAACCTGTCGAACCTCCGATAGGATCGTTTCCCATTGGACGTTACCTGCACGTTCGATCGCCATGAAATTCATGACGTGATAAATCCCTTTGATTCCCTTTATTTGTAACAGCTGAGCAACAGGTTCAGGTGCAGATGCCGCATCTTCTTTTTTATAATTATGGGATTCCAACATCGGAAGCTCCGTATCAAGCACAATCTTCATTGAATTCGGGCTTGGTGTCGGTTCGATCGAGATAATATTCATCACTTGGTACCTCCTTTAATTTTCCGTCAATTCTTCCAATACCGTCCATCTCTCAATTAAGTATTCATATCTTTCATTCAATGCAGCCAGTTTCTTCGTCAGATCATTCAGCTTATCATAATCCGCGCCACACGTACTCATTTCCATTTCCGTCGTACTGATAGCTTGTTCGGTTTCTTCGATTTCTTTTTCAATGGTTTCCCATTCACGTTTTTCTTTATAAGTAAGTTTCTTTTTACCAGATGATTCTTTTACCTTTTCAGCAGGTTTCTCTTCCGTCGCAACCGGTTCAGAGACCGGTTTGTGGGTTTCTTTGAATCGGGCGCTCTCTAAATAATCCGTATAAGACATGAACACGGTATCGATATTCCCCTTCCCGTCCAACACCCAAAGTTTTGTCGACGTCCGGTCCAAGAAGAACCTGTCGTGGGAAATCGTCAAAACGACTCCTGGGAAAGTATCTATGAACGTCTCAAGAACGGATAACGTTTCCAAGTCCAAGTCATTTGTCGGCTCATCCAGCAGCAGGACATTCGGTTGTTCCATAAGCAATTTCAGTAAGTATAAGCGCTTGCGCTCGCCTCCTGAAAGTTTGCCGATAGGTGTCCCGTGAGCAGATGCAGGAAATAAGAAGCGTTCCAGCATTTGCGAAGCAGAAATCCGGTTGCCTTCCCCATCTTCGATATCATTGGAAGTTTCCCGGATGTATTCGATAATACGCTTGTTTTCTTTCATTTCCGGTAGATGCTGTTTGAAATAAGCGATTTTAACTGTCGTCCCTCTTTCGATGATTCCTTCGTCAGGCTCCAATATTCCGTCAAACATATTGACTAACGTAGTTTTTCCAGCACCGTTTGGACCGACAATGGCAATACGATCACCTGATTGCAGAAGCGCAGAAAACTGACGGATGATGGTTTTGCCGTTAAATGATTTGGAAATGTCTTTCGCTTCGAGTACTTTTTTACCTAAACGTGAAGTTTTCAGCCCAGCGTCCATCTCTTCTTTTGCAGATCCGCTCTTCACTTGCTGTTCCAGTTCTTCAAATCGACCAATCCGTGCTTTTTGTTTGGTGGATCGCGCCTTAGCACCACGTCGGATCCATTTCAGTTCGGAGCGGTAGCGGTTTTTCAGCTTATCCTCAGTTGCGGCAGTCATTTCCTCTCTAAGCGCTTTCGCCTCGATATAATCCCCATAGTTGCCTTTATGGGCATACAGTGTCTTATCGGCGAGTTCGAAAATTGAAGTTGAAACTGCATCCAGGAAATACCGATCGTGAGTGACGAATAATACTGAACCCGACAAATTTCTGATGAAGTCTTGCAGCCATGTAATCGAGGCGACATCCAGATGGTTAGTTGGTTCATCTAGCAGCAAGAGATCCGCTGGTTCAATGAGGGTTTTGGCAAGCATTACTCGTTTTCGTTGTCCGCCGGAGAGTTCGTCCATTTTCTTGTCGTATGTTTCTATTCCGAGTTTCGATAGAATCGTTCTTGCTTGTGTATTAATATCCCATGCATTTTGCTCGTCCATCTGTGTTTGATAGGTAGCAAAACGCGCTTGGTTTTCTTCTGAGTCAGGATTTTCAGTGAGCGCTTGTAATGCATGCTCATAATTCAAATTCAACTGGATAATGGCCGCATCGCTTTGAAATACAGCTTCCATCACGGTCAAGGTTGGATCTACATTAGGATCCTGCGGCAGATATGCGATTCGATAATTATTCGGATGGTCTTTGGAAATCGTATCTGCGTCTTCTGTTCCAGCTACGATTGACAGTAACGTCGACTTTCCTGTTCCGTTTATGCCAAGTAGTCCAGTTTTTTCCCCTGAAGTTATGGTGAACTCGATTGAGTGAAACAAAGTTTTCTCGCCAACCGTTTTTGTGAGATTTTCAATAATCATTTGACTCATGACAACACTTCCATTCTTTAACCTACTGTTTTCATAATACCTTATCTTCCTCCTTATTTGTAGGGAAAGCCTCACCATGCAAGGGTTACGAATTATCCAGTAAGGGGAATAGTAAGTGGTGGAGAACAGATTCGATCGCATGTTATCTGAAAATAATTACGCGAACCAATTCAACCTATTCAAATAAACATAAAAGTCAAGGAAATCAGCATTATAAGACTTATTTTATTTTAGAATATATTATTTTCAGACTACCACTAGAAGTGGTACTATATTCTTCATAGATAAAAGGAGGATTTATCATGTCACAGCTGTCAAAACAAGAAATCGTTGAAAGCGTACCGCAAAAAGGCTTCTTCGGTCACCCTAAAGGTCTGTTCTCGTTATTCTTCACTGAATTTTGGGAGCGCTTTTCCTACTATGGGATGCGGGCAATTCTCGTCTTCTATATGTACTACGAGGTATCTAAAGGCGGTCTCGGTATCGATCAAGGCACCGCACTTGCGATTGTTTCCTTATATGGTTCACTCGTTTATATGTCAGGTGTCATCGGCGGCTGGTTAGCGGACCGAGTGCTCGGTACAGCGCGTGCTGTCTTTGTGGGCGGAATTTTCATAATGCTCGGGCATATTGTTCTTTCACTTCCTGGGAATCTTGGAATGCTCTTCTTCTCAATGGCGTTGATCGTCATCGGTACAGGTTTACTGAAGCCGAACGTATCAAGCATGGTTGGAGATATTTATCCTGTTGGTGACAATCGACAAGATGCCGGATTCAGTATCTTCTATATGGGGATCAACCTCGGTAGCTTCATTGCACCACTTACTGCTGGAACACTTGGTACAGAATACAACTTCCATTTAGGATTTGGAGTTGCCGCTGTTGGTATGTTCCTCGGTTTGGTTATGTTTGTCGTTACAAAGAAAAAGAATTTAGGTCTCGCAGGAACGTATGTTGCAAACCCACTATCGCCTGCTGAGAAAAAGAAAACGATCAAAATTGTCGGAATTGCAGTTATTATATTAGCAATTCTCGTCGCAATTGCAATTCCGACTGGATATTTGACTTTGAATTCTTTCACAGCTTTAGTTGGTATTCTTGGTTTTGCCATTCCAGCTGCGTATTTCATCGTCATGTACCGCAGTCCTAAAACAACACGTGACGAAAAATCTCGTGTACTAGCTTACATTCCACTGTTTTTAGCAGCTGTTATGTTCTGGTCGATTGCAGAGCAAGGTTCTACGATTTTAGCGTTGTATGCAGACAAAAGAACGAATTTGGATTTCTTAGGAATTCACATTTCTCCTGCATGGTTCCAGTCATTGAATCCATTATTCATCATCATTTTTGCGCCAGTATTTGCATGGCTATGGGTGAAGCTCGGTGATCGTCAACCATCTATCCCGCACAAGTTCTCACTCGGATTGCTGTTTGCCGGTATTTCTTTTATCGTCATCTTGCTTCCAGGTGTTTTGAGCGGTACGGATGCATTGGTAAGTCCAATTTGGTTGGCGTTAAGTATCTTCACGCTCGTACTCGGGGAACTGTGTATTTCTCCAGTCGGCTTGTCCGCAACAACCAAACTTGCGCCAGCTGCGTTTACCGCACAGACGATGAGCCTTTGGTTCTTGTCGAATGCGGCAGCGCAGGCATTGAATGCACAGCTTGTTAAACTATATTCCGCTGACACTGAAATGCTCTATTTCGGGATTATCGGAGGAGTAGCAATCGTGCTTTCAATTATTGTGTTCTTCATTTCCCCTATCATTTCACGATATATGAAGGGTGTTCATTAAAAAAACAGCACACAAAAAACGGTTTCCTTCTTGGAGACCGTTTTTTGTGTGCTGTGATTTAACCGAATGGTTCTGCATACTTTAATAGAACTCTATTCAGTACTATTAAGTGAGGGATGGGAAATGACTGTTTTGTTGCTTCTGTTGCTTGTAGCTGTTCTGTTAGGCCCGTTCGTATTTTCTTTTGCAGAGAGACAACTTGAACTCTATCTTTTCACATTAGGGATTTGCGCTGTAATGACCGCGGGGATTTGGAGCCGCACATTATTTTTCACCGTCATTACGGATCCTATAGCTATCACGTGCGCGGTACTGATTGCGGGTTTGCTATTCCGTGTATTCCAGCAGCCTTTCAGTAAGTCAATCGGTTTTGCAGAGCGTCACGTCCCTTCTCGGATTTTTGTTGCGCTTATGGTCATCACTATCGGGTTAGTGTCGAGTTTCATAACAGCGATCATTGCTGCTATTTTACTGGTTTCCATCATCAGTTTGCTCCATTATGACAGACGGACTCAAATCCGTTTGGTGATTATCTCTTGCTATTCAATCGGTTTAGGTGCAGTTTTGACACCGCTTGGAGAGCCTTTGTCGACAATCGCGACCAGTCGTCTGGACGAATCCTTCTTTTACTTGTTTTCTTTGTTGGGAAGCGATGTCCTCATTGCCATCGTATCACTCGGTTTCATTGCAGGAATCGTTATACAGCCGTCTGCGCTGAAAAGAAGAGTGAATAAGAAATTAGAGAAAGAATCGTTGCGCGCTATTAGTATCAGAAGCGTTAAAGTATACATATTTGTCATGGCACTCACACTATTAGGAGCAGGATTCGAACCGTTATTGAGTCCAATATTGGAAGGGAAAAGCCCGGCATTCCTCTATTGGGCCAATATGATATCCGCTGTCCTGGATAACGCTACACTGGCCTCAATCGAACTCAGTTCGTCTATGGACGAAACGACGATCCGCGCTATTCTAATGGGCTTACTGATAAGCGGTGGGATGCTGATTCCAGGCAATATCCCGAACATCATCGCTGCAGGCAAACTATCCGTCACTAGTAAGGAATGGGCACGCTTCGGCTTCCCTTTCGGATTACTCGCGATGATTATTTACTTCTTTATGGTCGTTTACTGGCAAGAATAGACTGGGTGCCGACGAATCACCCAACTGTATCCATAAAAAAAGGGCTGCACAGAAATCAGTTTTCACCGACGCTCTGAACAGCCTTTTTGGATACTTTATTTATTTCGCTTCGTCACGCGACCTAGTGCGAATGCACCCGCAGCGAGACCGATTAGCGTATTCGTCTTTTTGTTGAACACTTGTTTAACGATCAAGTTCATGTTTTGTGGACGCTCCGCAAGACGGCGCATGAAATAGCCATACCAATCTTCTCCAAATGGAACGTAAGTCGTGAAGTTGTAGCCTTCTTTCGCAAGCTCCAATTGCATGTCTTTACGGAATCCGTAGAGCATTTGGAATTCGAACTTATCATAAGAA
Source organism: Sporosarcina gallistercoris (assembly GCF_014836415.1). GTDB lineage: Bacteria > Bacillota > Bacilli > Bacillales_A > Planococcaceae > Sporosarcina > Sporosarcina gallistercoris. Next base: position 70,565 of record NZ_JACSQY010000005.1, read on the forward strand.
ATATCATTTTCTTTAACGAATTGCTTCACATGGTTAATGACGTGGTGATCATGTGTTGCAATTGACGTGAACTTTCCGTTCAGCAAATGCCATTCAATTAACTTCACAAAATTTTCATCGATATCCGCTTTGTCCTGATGGGCAACAGCTGGAGACTCTTTATAAGCCCCTTTAACAATACGTAAACGGAAGTCTTTGTGTTGTTTCATATAGTCTTCTGCTTCGAAAAAGTATGCTTGGATCACTGTTCCGACGTTTTTGTACGTTTTCGCCAAATCATCGAGCAAGTCGAATGATGGCTTTAACCGGTCATAGTCTTCCATATCAAAGTTGACGAAAATATCGTATTCGTTCGCTTTACTTACAATCTCACGTAAATTCCCTTCACAGAAGTCTTGGTCAATATCAAGGCCAAGCTGAGAAGGCTTCAGTGAAATCGTAGCATCGACATTGTTTTCATGAATCGCTTCAATCACACTTAAAATTTGTTTTTTTGCCGCAGTTGCTTCTTCGCGATTGTAAACGAACTCACCAAGATTGTCGACAGTACAAGAGATACCGTGCGCATTCAGTTCCTTGATACTTTCAATTGTCTCAGGAATATTTGTTCCTGCCACTACGTTTTGAGCACCCAGTTTCAGACCGTATTTTTTTGCTGCGCTGTTTAAAGTCTGGTTTTGGGAAAGGCCCATAAATAAATCTTTTAGCATGTCGATAACTCCTCAGAACTAAAATTTTTCACTACTTCATTATATCATATATCGCGTGAATACAACATGATCAGACACGTAAAAATGATCGGTTCTTCTTCAGTCAAGACCCTATTTCGTTGTTCATCGATCAGAAGATGAATCCGCTTCTTCTATAGACAAATGGAACAATTGAACACTTGTATCCAATTCCTCTGCAAGTCGTATCATTTCGTTCGATTGTTCTGCAACATCGCTAATCGTTGCGGACGTTTCTTCACCAGATGCGGAAATATTGGACGTCATTTCTTCCAAAGAACGAAGTGCGTCTGCCAGCTTTCGTATATAGCGTTCCGCCTCTTCTGACTTCTGCGCTTCACGCATCAAACTTTCAGAGATGGCCGATACTTCAGCAACTGTACTTTCTACGGCTGTCGAAATACCACTCAACGTCTGAGCAGTTTGACGGACTGTTTCCGAACCGGTTTCGATTAATCCGCCGCTTTCTTCAGTTGAACTCACCACATCTGCAATGCTCGTTGAAATATCTTTGATAAGCTGGTCCACTTCCTGGACATCTTGGTTAGATTGTTCTGCAAGACGTCGCACTTCATCGGCAACGACAGCAAACCCTTTGCCGTGCTCCCCTGCTCTCGCCGCCTCAATGGACGCGTTCAATGCAAGTAAGTTGGTCTGGTCTGCAATATCAGAAATCGATTCAGTGATTGTCTGGATCTTTTTCGCAGAATCTATGAGCCCTTGTATCGCAGATTTAGTGATCGCAGATGAAACGGAAATCTTTTTCATGTCCTCACTTAGTGAGACAGCCCGTTCCCTGCCTTCTTCCGACAACACCATAGTGTTCGATGAAATCGATGTCGCTTTTTTCGCTCGCTCATCCGCTCGGTGAAGATCTTGTGCTAGTTCCTGAATGAGTTGAGATACTTGGTCCACACTTACATTGCCATCTACCACTGAACTCGCCGCTTCGTTAATATTTTCCGAAACCATATGGGCGGCTCCTTCCATTTCCTTTAAAGAGTCCACTGTTTGTGTCGTACTTCGTGTCAATTTGGAAGAAGTCGTTTTGACGGTCCCGATCATTTCCCGCAAATTCGAAGCGAGTGTGTTTAAAGTCATCCCTAAATCCCCAACTTCGTCCTTACTTGAAACTTGTACATCATCGATCGCTAGATTACCAGATGCCAACTGCTTGGAATGCTCTATCAGCTCAGAAATCGGCTTCGTTTTTTTACGGAGCAAGTAAATCGTCAATAGCGCAGCGAGCATTAATGGAACGATGCTAATTAGAATCCCGTTGCGTACCACTCCCCAAGTACGGGAAGTGACAATTCCGGCATCGAAGTCTATAACACTTACTGCGATCACTTCTTTGGTAGGATCCTGATCTTTAAAAATCGGAGCGTACCCTGACAAACGTTTCATGCCAGCAAAATTATACGCTTTGGAGTATGTAGGGTGTTTCATATCCGCTAGCATAGCAATCGCTTCATCGTCCACTTCGAATTTATCTCCCGGCTTGAACCCTTTAGCTTTCAAGTTATCATCGACCGCTACTAACGTCCCATCTAATTCAACAATATATTGTGTTTCAAAGATATCCTTATGAGCAGTTGTCCAGTTAAGTTGTTCACCAACCTTTTCTTGTGTGGAAGCATCACCTTCCAGTGCTTTGTCCATATCTTCAGGTAAAATAAGACCAGTAGTAATGTTAGCACAACCATATGCTTCAATCCCGGCTGCTTCGAAGAGTTTGTCATACGCCGTTTTGTACGTTGCGACCGATGTAATCGCAAGCATGACTACAAGAATTCCTATTATTAAACTGCCTAGCTGAAACGTCAATGACCTTCTCATTTTCATGATACATAATACCTCTTTCCAATTTCGATTAATAAGGACTTTACTACTTTTCACTTTACCTTAGAATTGCTCGAAAAACTATACAAACATACTACATTCACACAACCTTCACCTTTGCTACATATCTACTATCGACTCAAATTGCTATTTTCTAAGTCATTTCCTACAATTTTTCATTATCTATAGGGTATGATAAAATAGTCTATTACTTTGAATAACTTGCAACTGTTTCTGACGCAAGTTTACAACTACCGGAGGGTTCCTTATGTCTGATAATAATGATAAAAATATTTTTGAATTGCTTCATACGATTGAAAAAGTGAGCTATCAAATGATTGTTAAATGGCGACAGCGCTCAGATAACGACTTGGGAATTTCTCATATTCTTGTTCTTCAAGAGTTATTGAACGAAGGAGAAAGCAGACCTTCAGATATTGCTAAGAAACTGAATTTCACTCCAGCTTCCCTTACACATCTTTCGATGAAACTAACGAAGCAAGGTCTAATTGAAAGAAGACAATCAGAAGAAGACAAAAGAACGAAGTATTTGTCCATTACTGAAGCTGGGAAAGTGCTTGTCGAAAAAGCATATAACGATGGGATTGAAGTGCGCAGAGAGTTGTTTTCACACATTTCCACGGAAGAACAGCAAGCGATGTTAGCGATTTATAGAAAACTGGATGAAGCATTGACAAAGCGTTCGAACTAAACACATGAGTTGGGAGGAGTTATATGTATGCAATCATCGTCAATCCTTACTCCGGCCGAAAAAAAGCAACTCAGCTATTTCAACAAGTCGAGCAGTTGCTAAACCTTCACAATATGCCCTATAAAGTACTGCTAAGTGACTCAAAAGATGCATCTAACAACTTCCTGAAAAAGCTGTTGGAAAGCTCGAGTCTCACAGCAGTTGTCGTCATAGGCGGGGATGGGACAACAGGATCTGTCGTGCAGTTCGCGTCTAAGAATGACATCCCGCTCGCCATTTTGCCGGCAGGATCCGGGAATGATGCCGCAAGAGCTTTCGGGCTTTCCTTAAATCCCTTGGTATTTGTTGAAAAACTGAAAGATTTTTCTGTCCGGCAGGTCGATTTATTGAATGTGGATGGCAAATTCGGAATCACTATTGCAGCTGCGGGTGTAGATGCGGAAATCGGAGAAAAGGCAAACCACTCTATTTTCAAAGTGTTGTTAAACAAACTCGGATTAGGCGGAGTTATCTACCCGATAGCGGCCATCCAAACATTAGTCCGTTTTTCGCCTTTTGAAGTGGATCTGTCTATCGACAATGAACAGGTTTTCTGGCCGCGCACTTGGTTGATCGCTGCCGGCAATACCCCTTCCTACGGCGGTGGTCTCCGCGTCTGTCCAGAGGCACTTACAAATGATGGTGTGATGCATATTACCGTTGCACATTCAGCTAGCAGACCTATCCTGCTACTGAACCTATTTCCGAAACTTCTTCAAGGAAATCCGATTCAGAGTCCTTCCATCACTTATTTCACAGCGACCGCCATGACATTACAAGCCAATCGAAACATCTTGCTCATATTAGACGGTGAACCCATCCATTCAACAAGTTTTACAATTTGCATCCAAGCAAAGGCTCTTAGACTGGTGGATACAAGCGAACAACTCATATTTTCATAAAGAAAACGCTTACATAAAATTATCAAACAAAATGTTCTAACTATTTCGACTTAGTTATTGTGTTTCCCTATTGACACATGGTAGTATTGAAAAATGCTAGTGTTGAGGAGGTCGCCCCATTGACAAACATTCAAGAAGTGGAAAAGAAAAAATTAGGGATTGAAGACATTTTAATTGCGAATCAGGTGTTAAAAGATATTGTGGCCCATACCCCTCTTCAAAAAAACGAGCGGTTGTCAGAACAATACGGATGCACGGTTTACATTAAACGAGAAGATCTTCAGCACGTCCGATCTTTCAAGCTAAGAGGCGCATATTACAAGATTAAACGGATTGAATCCGAGGCTTTGGAAAAAGGGATTGTGTGTGCCAGCGCTGGAAACCATGCTCAAGGTGTCGCCTATGCATGTGCACAGCTCGGGATTGACGGAAAGATTTTCATGCCGTTGACTACACCTAAGCAAAAAGTGGATCAAGTGAAAATGTTCGGTAAAGGGTTTATTGAAATTCTTTTGACTGGAGACACGTTCGATGATTCTTTTGACAGTGCGGTCCTTTGCACAGAGGAAGAAGACCGAATATTCATTCATCCGTTTGATGATATCGATATAATCGCCGGTCAGGCTACGGTCGCTGTCGAAATTATGAATGACATTGATCAGCCGATTGACTTCGTTTTTTCGAGCATTGGCGGTGGCGGTCTTATGTCAGGTATGAGCACGTACATTAAAAATCTTTCACCGTTAACTCGGATGATCGGCGTTGAACCAGCTGGGGCGGCAAGTATGAAGGCTTCGTTTACAAAAGGTCAGTTAACTTCCCTACCAACTATCGATAAATTTGTTGACGGAGCTGCAGTGAAGTGCCCTGGACAGAAGACGTTTGATATTTGTTTTGAATTGGTGGAAGACATTGTCGCAGTCCCTGAAGGCAAAGTGTGTACAGCCATTCTGGAATTATATAATAAGCACGCGATCATCGCTGAACCTGCAGGTGCACTTCCAATTGCAGCACTCGATTACTATAAGGATGAAATTAAAGGAAAATCGATCGTCGTTGTCATTAGCGGAGGGAATAACGATATTGGAAGAATGCAGGAAATCAAAGAAAAGTCATTGATCCATGAAGGATTATTATATTATTTCATTGTGAATTTCCCACAGCGTGCAGGAGCATTACGTCAATTCCTGGATAACGTCCTCGGTCCGAATGACGATATTACAACTTTCGAATACACAAAAAAGAATAATAAGGAAAATGGTCCTGGACTTGTTGGCATTGAACTGAAACATCCAGGGGATTATGATGGTTTGCTAGACCGGATGCGTTCGAACGGCTTCTCGTTTACTGAAGTGAATAATGACAGTACCTTGTTCGATTTGTTGATATAACATTACAGCAAAACAGGCAAAGCCGGAATTTACCCGGCTTTGCCTGTTTTGTGTTTTCATAATCCGATTGAAATGTATTTAACCTCTACAAATTCTTCGATTCCTTGATGACCGCCCTCTCGACCCAAACCACTTTGTTTGAATCCGCCAAATGGCGCTTGAGCTGATGAGGGAGAGCCATCGTTCAAGCCGACAATGCCATACTCCAGCTGTTCACTCATCCGGATTCCTCTGCTGAGATTTTCGGTGAAGAGATAGGCTGCTAGCCCATAAATTGTATCGTTCGCCCGTTGTATCGCTTCCTCTTCCGTTTTGAAAGTGGAAATGGGAGCGACTGGACCAAAGGTTTCCTCGTTCATACACAACATCTCTTCAGTTACGCCTGTAAGGACAGTAGGTTCATAGACCAGCCCTTCTAGCTTTTTACCACCTGTCACAACTTTCGCACCTTTGCCAAGCGCATCTTGTACATGCTTTTCCACTTTTTCAATCGCTTTTTCATCCACTAATGGACCAATTTGAGTGCCTTCTACGAGACCATCCCCTGTTTTAAGTGCTTTTACTTTTTCCGTAAAGATTTTCGTGAATTCATCAACAATCGATTCCTGTACATAGATTCGGTTTGCGCATACACATGTTTGTCCAGCATTTCTGAATTTCGTAGCAATGACACCGTCCGCCGCCTTTTCAAGGTCACTGTCATCCATGACAATGGCTGGAGCTAAACCGCCCAGTTCCAGTGACACTTTTTTCACAGTATCTGATGCTTTCTTCATGAGGCTTCGACCGACTTCAGTGGATCCTGTGAATGTGATCTTCTTGACACGTCCATCCTCGAGCCACGCATCGCTAATCGCTTTCGAATCTCCTGTGACGACATTCACGACACCCTCAGGAATTCCTGCTTCCAATGCAAGTCTAACAAGCTTGATGGCAGTTAAAGGAGTTTGACTCGATGGTTTGATGACCACTGTACATCCCACCGCAATCGCAGGTGCCACCTTCCGTGTGATCATCGCCGCAGGGAAATTCCATGGTGTAATCGCAGCGACGACTCCAACCGGTTGTTTCGTCACGATCATCCGTTTGTTATGGTGAGTAGCTGGGATCGTTTCACCGTAAAGACGCTTCCCCTCTTCTGCGTACCACTTGTTGAAATCATTTGCGTACTCAATTTCACCGATGGCTTCTTTAGTCGGTTTCCCTTGTTCCAGTGTCATCGTTTTTGCTAAGTCTTCTTTATCCCTTTCAATGAGCTCGTGCCACTTCATGAGCAGTCCGCTCCGTTCATATGCAGAAAGAGCAGCCCATTCCGGAAATGCTTTATGTGCTTCATCCACAGCCCGGACAGCTTCTTGTTCTCCACCTTTAGGTACATGTGCAATCTCTTTCTGTGTGAATGGATTAACGACTGAGATTTTTTCCAGTTTTTCACCGAAGTCTGTTGTACCAATAATCATTTCATAGTTTTCCATTAAAAATTCCTCCTTAAAAATCGCAAGTTCTAATGATTTGAATCTCACTTGAGGTGTGAGATGACCAAGGTTTGTTGGTTACTGTCAGTTTTTGAATGCTTCACAGCAGATTACTGCAAGTTTTCGTGATAAACTGAACGATAGCAAGCTTTTCCGGCTTACTGAACAAAATAAGGAATGTGAGGCGACGTACACATGGAAACAACCGTTAAACTAACGACACTTACTAAAAAAGGCGGCTGTGGGTGCAAAATCGGACCAGCGGATTTAGCTGAAGTTTTGCGAACACTCCCTGCTGCAACACCCAATCCGAACCTGTTAGTAGGATTGGATACGAGCGATGACGCGGGTGTTTATAAGTTAACAGACGATCTTGCAATCGTGCAAACATTGGATTTCTTCACACCCATCGTAGATGATCCGTACGATTTCGGTCAAATTGCTGCAACAAACGCAATCAGTGATGTCTATGCCATGGGAGGGACTCCAATAACAGCCCTTAATATAGTTGCATTCCCTATTGCGGCACTCGACAAAACCATTTTGACAGAAATTCTTCGTGGCGCGGGGGATAAATTGAAAGAAGCTGGAGTGGCACTTGTCGGCGGACACTCGATTGACGACCAGGAACCGAAGTTCGGTCTTGCAGTGACTGGAACAGTCCATCCTGACAAAATCCGCCCGAATGCAGGCGCCCTTCCTGGAGATATTCTTCTACTTACGAAACCAATCGGAGTTGGCATCTATACAACTTCATTGAAACACGGTGAATTATCTGATGAAGAAATCAAGCACGTTACGTCAATCATGACAACATTGAACAAAACAGCTGCTGAAACTATGGCGGACTTCGACGTTCATGCAGTTACAGATGTGACTGGATTTGGTCTACTTGGGCATACTTCTGAGATGGCAAAAGGCAGTAACGCGGGCATCACAATAGAGGCGAGTGCTGTTCCAGTCCTCCCCCGCGCTAAAGAATTAGCAGCAGGTGGTCGTGTTCCAGGTGGTACGAAAAATAACTTTGCACACCTTGAAAATGATGTCACATTTGCGACTCACTTAGACCAGATCGACCAATGGATTTTGTGTGATGCTGTCACTTCGGGCGGATTGCTGATTGCGGTTTCTCCGAACGAAGCGGATGGGCTCCTCGCTGCTCTTCAGAAAAATGGTGTGGACGCAAAACAGATTGGTAAGGTTACTTCCGATAATCCTGGACACATTTCTGTCCAATAAGAAGGTGCATGTATGTTTCGCGATATAACGCTACGGGATTTAATGGGGCTACATGCAAAAGAGCCCCATACAATGATCGATGTCCGATCACCTAAAGAATTTGCAGAGGCAAGTATTCCAGGAGCCTTGAATATTCCTGTTTTTAATGATGAAGAACGCGCAGAAGTCGGGACGATTTATAAGCAAATCGGTCAGGCAGAAGCAAAAAAAAGAGGACTTGCGATATTTGCGGAAAAGCTTCCTGCATTCATTGCTGAGTTTGAAAAGATCGAGACGTCGATGACTGTGTTTTGTTGGCGCGGTGGAATGCGCAGTAAAACAGCAGCGACCGTTCTCGATCTCATGGGCATCCATGCGCACAGACTGACTGGAGGTATCCGCACGTATCGCCAGTGGGTTGTAGAAGAGCTTGCTAATCTCGCTTATCCGCCGGAACTGATCGTATTGAACGGCTATACAGGTTCAGGAAAAACGGTGATTTTGCATAAGCTGGCAGAAGCGGGTCAACCTATTATCGATTTAGAAAATCTCGCTGGTCACCGAGGATCGATTTTCGGACAGATCGGATTAGCGGGCAGTAACCAGAAAAAGTTCGAATCGTTACTCTTACACGATTTAAAACGGACGTTGGATGAAAAAGCTGTGTTTATCGAGGGCGAGAGTAAGCGAATAGGTAAAGTGACGATGCCTGGCTTCTTGTTTGAGAAAAAAGAACATAGCCGACAGTTGATCATCAAACTGCCGATTGAAGAGCGTGTGAAAATTACGCTGGAAGATTACAAACCAGCAGAGCGACCGGAAGAGTTCAAAGCTGCTTTCGAGCAGATCCGACGCCGGATTCACGTACCCATTGCGAAGGAAATCGAGGTTGCATTGAATACTGGCGATTTCGAGACGGCAACTCTATTGCTTCTTGAACATTACTACGATCCACGTTATCAGCATTCGACCGGAAAAGTGGACGATGACTTGAAAGTGACGATTGCAGCGGACACTGTGGACGAGGCATTCGAGAAAGTACTGGCTTGGAAACAAGAATATGTGAGAAATAAATAAGGAAAGCATGCACACCTTTGGGAGTACTTGAACAACTCCTGGGTGTGCATGCTTTTTGTTGTGTGGCTGTGTAGGGTTATGAGCGTTTTCTTTGTTTATGATCACTTTTCACGGTTTATGAGCGTTTTTCTTTGGTTATGATCACTTTTCACGGTTTATGAGCGTTTTCCTTTGTTTATGATGATTTTTCCCGGTTTATGAGCGTTTCCTTTTGTTTATGATCACTTTTCCTGGGTTATGAGCGTTTTTCTTTGTTTATGATCACTTTTCCTGGGTTATGAGCGTTTTTCTTTGGTTATGATCACTTTTCACGGTTTATGAGCGTTTCCTTTTGTTTATGATCACTTTTCACGGTTTATGAGCGTTTCCTTCTGTTTATGATCACTTTTCACGGTTTATGAGCGTTTTCTTCTGTTATTCATTTCCCATGATCCAATTACTTCTTCGCGTCACTCACACGTTCTAAAGGGATATCTGCAGTGATGTCATTCAATACCCAACTTGCACAGACGAGTCCCGCAACAGATGGGCAATAGGAATTGGATGCTGGCGGCATTTTCGCTTTCCGGATTGCAGCGTCCGGTTTCCCGACCGTTTCTACGACATCAGGCCTTACAATGATGGGACTTTCATCTGAAAACACGACAGGGACACCTTTATGGATGCCAAGTTTACGCAGACGCGTGCGGATCACTTTTGCAATAGGGTCTGTGTGTGTTTTAGAAATATCAGCAATCTGGAATCGGGTCGGATCGATTTTGTTCGCTGCACCCATACTCGAAATGATTTTGATGCCCCGCTTGTGACATTGTTCAATCAGATGAATCTTGTAACTGATTGTGTCAGACGCATCGATCACATAATCGGGCTTCTGATCGAAAAAGCGATCTGCTGTCTCTTCCGTATAGAACATATGTAGCGGCACGATTTCGCAATTCTCATTAATGTCTTGTATGCGCTCGACCATGACTTCCACTTTTGAACGCCCCACCGTAGATAAATAGGCGACCAATTGCCGATTGATATTGGTAATATCGACATCATCTTTATCTACTAATATGATTTTCCCAACACCGCTGCGTGCGCAGGCTTCTGCAGCGAAAGATCCTACACCGCCTACTCCTAATATCGCCACAGTCGTGTCACTCATTCGCTTGACGCCTTCTTTACCAATGGATAATTCGTTTCTTGAAAACTGATTCAACATGTTCTAACGACCTTTCTTTAATAGGAATTCACACATAAAAACCCCTCAGCAAGACTGCCGAGAGGTGAACATTCACATAAGAAACAAATCCCGAATGTGCCGTCTTTGTAATATCGTTTTGAACCCGCACGATGCAGGTGGGTGTCCGATCTTCTTACTTCTGAGGTCCCATGACAGGCATGTCATCATAAGAAGAATCTAGACTCCCGACGATTGAAGTGTTCGGTCAAAACTGTCTGGCAAATAACGAACACCTCAGGATTTGTTATTACATGTATCATAGCATACGACTTCTCGAGATTCAATAATTTGCAGTCGAAATTATCTGTTTTATTCAGAAAAGTCCTAATTCCCTATTTTTGTTCGTTAGCCAATTGGATGTGTAACTCTTTCAATTGTTTCGGGTCTACCGCGTCTGGAGCTGCCGTCAGCAAGTCAGTCGCACTTGCTGTTTTCGGGAATGCAATCGTATCCCGTAGGTTAGTGGAACCTGAAAGTAACATTACAAGGCGGTCAAGACCGAATGCGATTCCTCCATGTGGCGGAGTTCCGTATTCGAATGCATCGAGCAGGAATCCGAATTGCTCGCGCGCTTGCTCGTCAGTGAAGCCAAGCGCTTTGAACATTTTTTCCTGAACATCACGTTCGTAAATACGAAGCGATCCTCCTCCTAATTCGTAGCCATTTAGCACCAAGTCATAGGCAAGTGCTTTCACCGTTTCCGGGCTGGATACGAGTTCTTCCACATCAGCAGGCATTGTGAACGGATGGTGTGCCGCATAATAACGGCCATCTTCTTCGTCGTATTCAAATAGCGGCCAGTCTGTCACCCATAGGAAATTGTAAAGGGACTCGTCGATTAATCCGCGTTCGCGACCGAATTTCATACGGAGCGCTCCAAGCGTGTCTGCGACCACTGATTTTTTATCAGCAGCGAATAATAACAAGTCACCCGGCTGTGCATCTGCAGCTGCTTTAAGAGCTTCCGCTGTTTCGCCTTCGAAGAATTTTGAAATCGGACCTTTTAGACCGTCTTCCTCGCATTTTAACCAAGCCAATCCTTTTGCACCGTACACCGCTGCGAATTCACCGAAGCCATCTATATCTTTACGTGAATAATCAGCTGCGGCACCTTTTACATTAATCAGTTTCACTTGACCGCCAACTTCCAATGCGCCAGTGAAGACTTTAAATGTTGTTTTCTGAACGATTTCAGAAACATCGATGAGTTCCATAGCGAAGCGTGTATCTGGTTTATCAGAACCATAACGTTCCATGGCTTCCGTATACGTAATCCGTTTAAAAGGTCCGTCAATCGCAATATTTTTCACGTCGTTCATGACTTTTTGCATGAGACGTTCATTCAACTCGATAATTTCTTCGATGGACATGAAACTCATTTCCATATCGATTTGAGTGAATTCAGGCTGACGGTCTGCACGCAAGTCTTCGTCACGGAAACAACGGGCGATTTGGAAATACCGGTCAAATCCTGACACCATCAGCATCTGTTTGAAAAGCTGTGGTGATTGTGGAAGCGCATAGAACTCCCCATCGTGAACTCGACTTGGTACGAGATAGTCACGAGCGCCTTCAGGTGTGGATTTCGTCAGAATTGGTGTCTCCACTTCCAGGAAACCTTCTCCATCCAAAAAGTTACGGACGGTCTTCGTAATATCAGAACGCATTTTGAATGTACGCGCTAATTGTGGACGACGGAGATCCAAGTACCGATATTTCAAACGTAACTCTTCACTGACGTCCGTGTCATCTTCAATTAGAAACGGAGGGTTTTTCGCTTCATTGATAATTGTGAGTTCTGACACTTGAACTTCGATTGCGCCCGTTTTCAAGTTTTTGTTCTTCGTCCGTTCTTCCCGTTCCACTACACTGCCTGTAATTGAAATGACAAATTCGCTGCGGAGTTTGTCAGCAATAGCGAGCGCTTCTTCAGAAATCGCAGGATTGAAAACCGCTTGTACGATTCCTGTGCGGTCCCGCATATCGACGAAGATCAGCCCTCCGAGGTCACGACGCTTCTGAACCCACCCTTTTAATGTTACTTTCTGACCGATATGTTGCTCATTTAGTTCTCCACAATATTGTGTACGCTGCATCATTCAACACTGCCTCTCTTCAATTAGCCTTTAATAAGTTCAATTAGTTCTGTGACGGTTACGGATTGTTGCGTTCCCTCCGCCATGTTTTTAAGTTGGACAATCTGCTGTTCGACTTCCTCTTCCCCGATCACCGTTACCCATTTGGACTGCAGTCGGTCTGCAGACTTCATCTGCGCTTTCATCTTACGATCCAGATAGTCCATGTCCGCTCGGATGCCCGCTGACCGCAACTTTTGGAGTACATGGAATCCTTCTTTTTTCGCTGCTTCACCAAGCGTCACGACATATACGTCAAGCGCATCGTCATTTGCCAGTGGGACTTGTTCCGCTTCAAGAGCTAGCAGCAAACGTTCGATACTCATACCAAAGCCGATACCTGGAGCTGGTGGTCCGCCGATTTCTTCAGATAGTCCATCATAGCGGCCTCCGCCACAAAGTGTCGTGATGGCTCCGAAGCCTTGTGCTGTACTCATGATTTCAAAGGCGGTGTGGTTATAGTAATCGAGACCTCTTACAAGATTTGGATCAAGTTCATAGGAGATGCCCGCTATCGTCAACAATTCCTTCAATGCTTCAAAGTACGCCCGTGATTCATCATTCAAGTAATCTGTAAGCGATGGAGCTGTTTTCATGAGCGGGTGCTCCCGGTCCACTTTACAATCCAGGATTCGTAAAGGATTTTTCTCCAGACGGTTTTGGCAATCACTGCAGAACTCGTCAATATGAGGAGTGAAGTGTGCAACGAGAGCATCTCTGTGGGCTATACGCGATTCTTTGTCTCCAAGGGAATTCAAGACCAGCTTGATGTCCTTCAGACCTGCACGCTTGTAGACTTCAAGAGCAAGTGCGATCACTTCAGCATCGATTGCCGGATCAGCACTACCGATCGCTTCTGTACCGAATTGAACAAATTGGCGATAGCGTCCAGCTTGTTGACGCTCGTAACGGAACATCGGCTCAATGTAGTATAATTTTACAGGTTGGTCCACCCAGCCGAACATTTTGTGTTCAACGAATGATCGTACAACAGGTGCCGTCCCCTCAGGACGCAGTGTCATGGAACGGTCCCCGCGGTCTTTGAACGTATACATCTCTTTCGATACGATATCGGTTGTATCCCCTACTGCCCGCTGGAAAAGTTCCGTCTGCTCGAACATCGGTGTGCGAATTTCTGAATAACGATAGACTTCACATGTTTCCCTGATCAGTTGTTCTGCTTTTTGCCACTTCCATGATTCGCTTGGCAGAATGTCTTGTGTTCCTCTTGGCACTTTAAACTTCATTGCTAAACCCCTCTCATCTGTTTCAATTCAACGGAAATACAAAAAAGCTCCCACCCCTTGCGTATGCAAGGGACGAGAGCTTGTATCAGCTTCCGCGGTTCCACCCAAATTGACGTCTATGACGTCCACTCGTATCCGGGTAACGGCCGGCTCCGTCTTTACCTAGTATGCCACTTGGGCGTTTCAGTAAAGAGTCTCGTTGGTGTTGTTCGTCAAGTTAGTCTGCAGGGGGATTTCAGCCACGTCCGCCCTTCTCTGTTCAGCCACAGTCTTGAGTACTTTCCAAGTCATCGACATGAATTCTTCATGCAGTTAACAATAATAGTACCATCTGAAGCAAATGTGTCAACCTTTTTCATTTCCTCTAGTCTTTTTCGACAATCTCTTTTACAATAATGAGAAAGGAGAGTGATGAAATGGCGAGACTTGCCAAACTCGTAGCCGCTATCCTGTTGTTATCGGTTACCTTACTAGATGCGCGGCTAGCAACTGCAGAATCTTCAGGACAAACGGTCATTGTCGATTCTCCTACGTTAAATGTGCGTTCCGGGCCAGGGCTCACCTATTCTTTGATAGGAAAGCTGAAAGACGGACAAAAATTGGAAGTCCTAGACCGTTCTGATGATTGGCTGCAAATTTCGGTTGATGGTGAAACCGGATGGATTGCTTCTTGGCTTACTAAGTCCAACGATAGCGGATCCAATGAAAACAAAACCATCGTCTCGCGTGTCGATTCGCTGAATATCCGGTCGTCACCGTCGATTACATCTGCAGCTATCGGGAAATTACGCTCCGGTGACCTTGCTAAATTGGTTGAATACCAAGGGGAATGGGCGTCAATTATCGTTGACGGCATGGAAGGATGGGTCCATACGACATACATAACTGAAGTGGAGGAAGGCCAAAAAACGGGTGCATCCGAGTCCGAAAAACCTAAAGTTACGGATGCCAATTCGTTTACTGTAATCGTGGATAGATTGAATGTCCGAAAGAAGCCTGATCAGACATCAAAGCGGATCGGGACTGTCAGCAAGAACGACACGTATCCCATTGAAAAAATTGACGGCAATTGGGTCAAGATTTCATTGGGTGGCAAAAAGTCTGGATGGGTGTATGCGTTCCATGGCGAACTTTCAAGCAAGTCCACGAAGTCCTCGAACAATTCAAATACCGTCGCAAAGACTGTCTCGATTGTAACGAACGGCACAAACGTCCGTGTAGAACCTACAACAGCCTCGGACGTTGCTTTACGAGCAGACGCCGGTGATGAGTTCCATGTGGTCGAGAAGAAGGATGACTGGTATGAAATCCAACTCTCAGATGGGGGCACAGCTTACGTCGCTGAGTGGGTTGTGAATTCTTCAGAAACATCAGCCAGTTCTGCGAATGCTGCCACTAAAAAACCGAAGCGGATTCCTGGCACTTTGAAAGGCATCACCATTGCTATCGATCCGGGTCATGGCGGAAATGATCGGGGGACAACAGGAACACGCGGATCAGATGAAAAGGACCTTACTTTACAAACGGCTGAACTCCTTGCAGGTAAATTGAAAGATGCCGGAGCTAAAGTCATCATGACACGAGATTCGGATTCCTACGTTTCACTCCGCAAACGGACATCCATCGCTCACGAGGAAGGTGCAGATGCGTTTGTCAGCTTGCATTATGATGCGAATCCCGATCGATCGATTACAGGGTTCACCACATATTACACACAGTCTGCCCAACAATCATTTGCTCAATCCGTCAATGAAGGACTTTCAAGCACCATCGATTTGCCGAACCGAGGAACTCAGCCAGCTAATTACTTGGTTCTGCGTGAAAACAGATTACCTGCCGTCCTCATTGAATTAGGATTCCTATCCAATTCATCTGAAGAGCGGGTGTTGACGAGTTTATACTTCCGGGAACAAGCTTCTCAAGGTATTTACAAAGGACTTCTCCATTATTTTGACACAAACTGAAAAAACGTCCGTTGCATGCCAATCCTTTGGCCGCAGCGGACGTTTTTCATTTGGATTCAACTATTATTGTAACCGGGCCATCGTTCACGAGTTCGACATCCATCATCGCGCCGAAGACACCCGTTTTCACCGTTAAACCAAGCGAGCGGAGCTGTTCGTTGAAATAATCATAGAGGGGCTCTGCCGCTTCCGGTCTCGCTGCTTCTATAAAGCTTGGCCGTCTCCCTTTACGCGTATCCCCATAAAGGGTGAATTGGGATACCGAAAGAATGCCCCCACCTGTTTCATCGATGGAGCGATTCATCTTCCCGTCTTCATCCTCAAACAATCTGAGCCCCGCAATCTTCTTTGCCACATATGCGGCGTCTTCTTGTGTATCGTTATGTGTCAGCCCGACGAGCAGCACATAGCCGTGATCGATTGCTCCTGTAACTATGCCGTCTACTGTTACCGAAGCCTTCTTGGATCGTTGAAGCACCACTTTCATGTCACGACACCTCTTTGTCAGTTAATAATCCGTTGAACGGAGTAGATGTCCCGTACTTGCTTGATTTTATCGACAATCCGCTGCAAGTGTTGCAAGTCCGTAATCTTGATGGACATACTGATATGTGCGATTTTGACACGGTCCGCTTTTCCGGAAACCGCCACAATCGGTGTTTTTGTATCCACTACCGCCATCATCACTTCGTTCAGCAAGCCTTGGCGATCGTAGCCTGTAATTTCAATATCGACTTGGAATTCCTTCTTAACACTTTCAGCTCCGGATACTGCCCAGTTGACGTCTATCAAGCGATCCTCTTGCCCACCTTCTGCGTGGATATTCGGACAATCGACACGGTGAACCGAGACTCCGCGTCCTTTTGTGATGAACCCTACGATTTCATCCCCCGGGACCGGATTGCAGCATTTGGACAATCGGATGAGTAGGTTTTCCAACCCTTTGACGACTACCCCCGATTCAGTCATCGGTTGCGGCGGCTGGGTCTTGATCTCAGAGACGATCTTATCAATCGCGTCTTTTTGCTCCCGTTCTTTACGGATCTTATCCGTCATCCGGTTGACGACTTGCTGTGCGGTAATTCCGCCTGAACCGATCGCAGCATACATATCTTCTTCAGAAGTGAAACTGTATTTATCAATCACACGTCTTAGACTTTCTGGTGTGACGACTTCACGAAGTACAAATTCTTGGTGTTTGACTTCTTTTTCAAGCAGTTCTTTTCCGCGATAGATATTCTCTTCACGCAATTGCTTTTTGAAATACTGACGGATTTTGTTGCGCGCTTGGGAAGTATTAGCGATTTTCAACCAATCACGGCTCGGTCCAAACGACTGTTTAGACGTTAACACTTCTACGATGTCACCGGTAAATAATTCGGTCTCAAGCGGAACCATCTTACCGTTCACTTTCGCACCGATTGTCCGGTTCCCCACTTCTGAATGGACACGATAGGCAAAGTCGATTGGAACGGAACCTTTAGGCAGTTCAATGACATCCCCTTCAGGTGTGAATACGTAGACCATATCCGAGAACAGATCGAATTTCAGTGACTCCATGAACTCTTCTGCATTCGATGATTCGTTCTGCATCTCCAGTATTTCACGGAACCAAGTCAGTTTCGAGTCGATCGTATCAGGATGATCTGCAGTAATCCCCTCTTTATAAGCCCAGTGCGCAGCGACCCCGAATTCAGCGATTTTGTGCATTTCCTCCGTACGGATCTGCACTTCCAGCGGATCTCCAGCAGGACCTACAACGGTCGTATGCAGCGATTGATACAAGTTTTGCTTCGGCATCGCGATATAGTCTTTAAAACGGCCTGGCATCGGCTTCCAGAGCGTATGGATAATTCCAAGGACGGCATAGCAGTCTTTAATGCTATTGACCACAATGCGGACTGCCAGCAAATCGTAAATTTCGTTGAACTCTTTTTTCTGCAACACCATTTTCCGATAAATGGAGTACAAATGCTTTGGCCGTCCTGACAGATCAGCGTGAATGTCCATCGTTCCAATTTCGTTATGGATTTGTTCCATTACATTCGCCAAGTAGTTTTCACGCTCTATGCGTTTCTGTTTCATGAGGTTGACAATGCGGTAATATTGCTGAGGGTTTAAATAGCGAAGGGCGATATCTTCTAGCTCCCATTTAATCGCAGATATTCCGAGTCGATGCGCAAGAGGTGCAAATATTTCAAGGGTTTCAGCAGAAATCCTGCGTTGTTTTTCTTCTTTCACATATTTTAGCGTCCTCATATTGTGCAAACGGTCCGCCAATTTTATGAGAATGACCCGAATGTCCTGAGCCATTGCGATAAACATTTTCCGGTGATTTTCAGCTTGTTTTTCTTCATTCGTTTTAAACTTCAACTTCTCAAGTTTGGTGACGCCGTCGACAAGCATCGCGACTTCTTCCCCGAAGTCCCGCACGATGTCTTCTCTTCCGATTTCCGTATCTTCCACTACGTCATGCAAAAATCCGGCAGCTACTGTCGAAGGGTCCATCTGAAGTTCCGCAAGAATTCCAGCTACTTGCACCGGATGGAGAATGTAAGGTTCTCCAGAACTTCTGAACTGACCTTCATGCGCTTTCTTTGCAGCTTCGTACGCTTTTTCGACAAATGCAACGTGTTCGTTATTCATATAGGAACCGACAAGTTCAAATATATCCTCTGCCGTTAAATCCTGAGTTTTAGCCATTCTCTCACCTCTTTCAATCGATTTCCGAAAAAATAAACATACCTCTATTGTATGGCGAAAATAGAAGATTTGTAAAGAAATGAATTCAAGGAGTTTTATCACTGTGTCAAAAGCATGTCGAATTGTGGATTTCCGCTATTGTTTGTGATGAATTCAAAAACTCCTCCGCGAAAAATGCGGAGGAGCAAGAATTCAGTATTTCATAAGAGAGCGAATGTTATGGTTCTCCAATTTCCGACGGCCATCCAAGTAAGTGAGTTCGATTAGGAAAGCACAACCTGCAACTACGCCGCCGAGCTTTTCTACAAGTTCGACTGTTGCTCCAACTGTTCCGCCAGTAGCAAGAAGGTCGTCCACAATCAGAACGCGCTGTCCTGGTTTAATGGCATCTTTATGAATCGTCAATTGGTCCACACCGTATTCTAAATCATAGTTGACGGCAATCGTTTCACGAGGTAATTTGCCGGGTTTACGAACCGGCGCAAAACCGATTTCCAGTGCATAGGCAACCGGACATCCGATGATGAAACCTCGTGCTTCAGGTCCAACAATCAATTCTGCGCCCATTTCTTTTGCGTATTCCACGATTTGGTCCGTGGCATATTTGTAGGCTTCACCATTATCCATGATGGTTGTAATATCTTTAAAACTGATCCCTTTTTTCGGATAATCGGGAACTACTGTTACGAATTGTTTCAAGTCCATACTGTTTCCTCCTTGACGGCTATCTCCTGATGCACCTTTTGAAACCATTGCTTGAGCTCATGGTAAGGGGCATACAGCATCCGTTCTTCCATTTCAATCTGGCTTTTCCGTTCTTGATAAGCAGGTGCTTCGGCAAGATCCCGCTTGCCTGCTGTCGGTTCGATAGTAACGACACCATTCTCTATCTTAACAAATCCTAAATCAAAAAACACTTTCGACATGAAATAAATCGTATCTATTTTCCAACCTTTGTGTTTCGCCAACTGCTCCGCTTGTGCAGACAAATCGAATGTTCCGCGTTTTTTCAAGAAGCTGAAGTACCAACCGAACTCTTGTCGATCCGGTAGACCGTCGAAATAACGCGAATCCGGTGCATAGAAATGTGCATATATTCTACCTGGATTGTACTCACTCAGTAACGATTCGATCTGTTGTGGGTGTTCAGGTATATCCAGCAGCACAATATGTTCAATCGTTTCAACTGCCTGACGTTCATCATACAGTGTGATTTCTCTTCCTTGGAGGATCGGCAGGAAGTGGGTTTTCGATTGAGGTTGGAACGCTATATAGAGTGCATTGTCCTTCGGTATTGTATGAATCCACCGAAGCGGATCCCGAATGCCTCTCAAATCGAATACTTGACGCTCATCAGAACGGATATCCTGGAGCAGGATTTGCGGTTTTTTAAAATTATTCCACTCATTCACCTGCAAATCTCCGGTTACAATCAGCGACATGCCGTGTGTCATTTCATCTGCGAGTTCACCAGACCCGAAGCTGATAGCATCCAATTTACTTTCCCCATCTTCCAGTTCAAGTTTCAAATGATTTTTCGCAGCACCGATTTTTCGGATGGAACCGACCGTGATGTGCTCAATCATATATACCGGTTTCGGGAAATCCATTCCAAATGGGCGTAACTGCTCCAATGATTCCAATACGTCCACTTCAATTTCATCGATTGTCAGCGGAACGTCAATTTGAACAGTGGCGATGAGCTGCTCCTCTGTTAACACTTGTGCAGCTTGTTCATTCAGACGGTTACGTAAATCGTCTACATCCGCCAATGCAAGTGTCATACCTGCAGCCATAGCGTGTCCACCGAAGTGCGGCAGCAGCTCTTTGTTCTTCGTGAGTTCCTGATAAAGGTCGAATCCCTCGATACTGCGCGCAGATCCTTTTGCAGTTTTTGCAACCGGGTCAATGGATAATACAAGTGACGGCCGGTGGAATTTCTCAGTCAATCGGGAAGCGACGATACCAATAACCCCCGGGTTCCACCCTTCTTTGGCAAGAACCAATACATGGGGAATGGCCGCTCCGTAACTTTCTTCGATCATTGCGAGCGCTTCTTCAGCGATTCCATTGACAAGAGCTTGTCGTTCTTTGTTGAGACGGTCCAGCTCATTTGCGATTCCAGTTGCTACTGCGCTATCCTCCGCTTTCAAGAGTTCCACAGCAGGATCTGCGTCTCCTAAACGTCCTGGTGCATTCAGACGTGGTCCCACCATGAACCCAAGTGTCTCTTCCGTGAAATGCCGCTGTTCTGTTCCGCCTATTTTCGCTAATGCCTGAATTCCCGGACGACTCGACATGCGGAGTCGACGAATCCCTTCTTTCACAAAATACCGGTTTTCATCCAATAGTGGAACAAGGTCTGCCACTGTACCGATTGCTGCAAATTCAAGAAGGTCGAGAGGTGCTTCACCAAGAAGTGCAGTTGCTAATTTAAATGCTACGCCAACACCTGCGAGCTCCCCGAACGGATAACTTCCTTCAGGATGTCTTGGATGGATCACAACATCTGCCTGTGGCAAGGTTTCTCCGATTTCGTGGTGATCGGTGATGATGATGTCAAGACCGAGCGATTTAGCAAATTCGGTCTGTTCAATACCGGAAATACCGTTATCCACTGTAATAATGAGAGACGCGCCAAGATCCGCAATTTCTTGGAACAGCTCGCTGTTAGGTCCGTAGCCATGTTCAAAGCGATTAGGGATGATAAAGGATACATCTGCACCTAATCTTTCTAAAGCTGACATTAGGACGGATACACTAGTTACCCCATCGGCATCATAGTCACCATAAACAACAATGTGCTCACCGTTCTCGATAGCTGTTCGAATTCGTGCGACTGCTTTGTCCATATCATGCAATAGAAAAGGGTCATGCAGAGCCGTTACATCTACCGATAAGAATTTTTTGACCGCTGCAGGATCTTGGAAACCGCGAGATGCCAGAATCTTCGCATGGAGCGATGGCAACTTCAATTCTGTCATGAAGCTTTTAACTAGCTCTTCGTCCGGTCTATGGATCTTCCAGTTTTTATTAGATTTGATCAATGCATTCACTTCCTCATTGGTATTATACCGGCTGCAGGTGATTTCCGAAAGGATTGTATCCAAAAGAAAAACGTCTTTGCAGAAATCGCAAAGACGCTTATTGTATTACTTTTTGGCATCGTACTGATCGTTTAGCACTTCATTTGCAAGCTCCGGTGATTTCTGAAGCATTGCAATTTCGTTTTGCTGATTGGCAATCATAGTTTCTTTCTCAGTGATCTGCCGTTTCAACACGTTCACTTCACGTCGGGTCCTGACAGAACGGAATACAGCAAATAGACCGCTTGCGAGGGCACCGAGTAAAGCGGATCCGAGAATGACCAGGACGAGCGGCCAGTGCGCTTCTCCGAATACATAGTCGACTGGAACTTTACCGACATTGAATACAGCGAAAACTGCAATGATGAGTGCGAATAATAATCCGAATACGAGCATCCATTGGGACTTCATGAGGACTTCCTCCTTTGTTTAAAAGCTGCCACGATAGCAATCGGGATTCCTCCCACCAGCGTTTTATGCAATTAGGCAATAAAAAACAGGTATACCTGAGTATACCTGTTAAAGGAACCATTGAAACGTCTTAGACAATCGGTTCGTCCGATCCCCATTGTTTCTTTTCTTTAACTGTTTTAAGTTTACCATGTTTCTTGATTTCACGCTTTTTCAGGTCGAACCAGATTTGAGCGGAAATGTAGATCGATGAATACGTACCTGCGATGAGACCGATCAATAATGCAATCGAGAATGGCCGGATCGCTTCTGCACCTAATGCAATAAGTGCAACGACAACGATGAGGACTGTCAATACGGTATTCACAGACCGTCCAAGCGTTTGACGAAGTGACTTGTTGATAATATCCGCCAGGTCATTCTCGTTATCCAAGTGACCGATTTTATGAAGGTTTTCACGGATCCGGTCGAACGTTACGATCGTATCGTTGATGGAATACCCGACAATCGTCAGTACTGCCGCGATGAAGGTGATGTCCACTTCCAGACGCAAGATACTGAAGATCGCAATCATGAAGAATGCATCATGCACCAGTCCGATAATGGCCGAAACTCCCATCCGCCATTCAAAACGGAATGCAACGTAAATGATGATTCCAAGCGCTGCAAGAAGCAAGGCTTTGATCGCATTTTCCGCCAATTCTTTTCCGACTTTGTCTGATACTGTGGAAATATTCGGTTCAGCTCCATACTTTTCAGCAACTTGACTCTTGATACCGTTCACTTCTTCTTGACTGAATTCTTCTTTGAATCGGGCAACACCGATGTTGCTCTTTTCTCCAGAGATGACGATATCATCTGTAGGATGACCGATATCTTCCAAATACGTACTGATTTCTTCTTTCGTTAAAGTACTCTCTGAAAGAATTTCCGCTCGCGTACCACTGGAGAAGTCAATTCCTAAATTCAGTTTAAAGATTCCTAGGACAATCATCCCTGCAATCAGTAAAACAATCGAGAGTGTATAGAACCGCTTACGGCTATGCACAAAGTCGAAACGATCGAATTTCGTTGTCAATTCAAGCGTATCGACGTGGTCTTCCAACGGGTGAACGCGTTTCGGAGAAATTCCGAACCAACTTGTTTTCCCGTCAAATATTCCGCTATTAACAAGCAAGCCAAGTAGTAAGCGTGAGCCCCATACAGCGGTTAGGAAGCTGACAGCGATACTGATGATGAGCATCGTTGCAAATCCTTTAACAGAGCTTGTCCCGAAGATGAACAAGACGACTGCTGCTAAAAGCGTTGTAACGTTTGCATCTAAAATCGCAGTGAAGGATTCTTTAGCACCACGAGAAAATGCAGTCTTTATGGAACTGCCGACGCGGAGTTCCTCTTTGATTCGTTCGTAGGTCAGGATGTTGGCATCGACTGCCATACCTACTCCGAGCAGCAATGCTGCAATACCTGGCAATGTCAGCACACCATTTATGAGTGTGAAAACTACCAAAATCAAGAAAATGTATACAGAAAGTGTAATGACTGCAACAAATCCAGGGATACGGTAATACACGAGCATAAAGAGGAAGATCAACGAAACGCCTATAATACCAGCAGTAATCGTCTTATCCAATGCCTGTTCACCGAACTGTGCACCTACGGATGTCGAATACATCTCTTCAAGGTGGACTGGGAGAGCTCCAGCATTCAGGATACCTGCTAGATTTTTTGTCTCTTCAACTGTGAAACTACCTGAAATTTCAACGTTCGATGAATTGATGGTCTGCCGTACGGATGGCGCCGAGATGAAGCGTGGGTCCGGTTTCTTGATCTCTTCTTTGTAAGAGTCTTTGCCTTCTTCAAAGTCCAGCCAGATGACCATGACGTTCTCAGGCGCTTTAGCAGCGACTGCAGCGGTAACTTCCGCAAACTTCGAAGGATCTTTCATCTCAAGTGTTACGACTGGATTGCCGCTTTCACCGAAATTCGCCTTCGCTTTACCAGCTTTCAAATCATCTCCGTCAAGTAGTAATTTATCATCCGCATCACGGAACGTTAAATTTGCTTGAGTCGAAAGTAATTCACGTGCCTTCTTCTGGTCATCTACACCAGCCAGCTGGACACGGATCCGATTGTTCGATTCAATCTGAATACTCGGTTCACTGACTCCGAGTACGTCAATCCGGTTACGAAGTGCCTTCGCAGTATCTGCGACGACTTCTTCTGTAATCTTTTGATTGTTCGTCCCTGTTTTCAATTGCTCGACTTCATATAAGACTTCAAATCCGCCTTGCAAATCCAGACCTAACTTAACATTTTTTAAAATCGGGTTCGCTGTACTGCCGATCGTTGCTGCAAAAATGACGAGCAACAATAAAAAGGCGACCAGCCGTCCTCTCTTCTTCATGATCCATTTTCCCCCTCTATATGTGAAGCGGTATTACTTTGATTACTTTGTTATGTACGAAAGAATCATCAACACAACAATTATGAGACAGAGAGACTCCTGTGTCAAATGCTATCCTGCCTAAATTTAACTTTCTGAATTCTTTTTAGGGGCAAGTAATAATTGAAGCTCATCACTGTTCAAATCTGAAAACCAGTCTGAGCTCCGCTGTTCTTCTATTTGCGTGTATGTCATATATTCAGCAGGAGTGAGTTCCATGACATCATTGATCAGCACGTACGTCCTCATTTCACTGATATTTCGCTTTCGCCACTTTTTTTGGACACAATATTTCCAGATATCTGCTTCAGTGACTGTTGAATAGCCGTAGAAATGAAATTCATTCATCTTACTTTCAATTGCAGGGCGGACATGGTCGAACAATTGCTCGTATTTGTTATCCACTCACGTTCATCCCTTCTTTAATCGAGAGTTGTAAATGTACATGTTTCCGCATACTAATAGTGTATCTGAATTGGTCGGACTTGAGAAGGAGTTGTTTTCATTGTCTTCATTTATTCGCGGAACTGTCATCTTGATGATTGCGGTTTTCATGACAAAACTACTTGGATTTGTGTATCGTATTCAGTTTATGAGGGTTGCTGGCGAAGAAGCAGTGGGAATTTACATGACTGCCTATCCGGCGTTCATCTTTTTCTTATCCCTCGTGCAGCTCGGCATTCCAATTGCTATTGCGAAAGTCATCGCTGAACTGAAAGCGAAAGGTGAAACTGCCCGCTATTCACAAGTGATGCGCAGTTCTACATTTATTACACTGTGCACGGCTTTCATTTTCATTCCGCTTTCCGTCTTATTTGTACCTTTTCTCTCCGGGACGTTGTTAGGTAATTCCGCAACGGCTACGACTCTATATGTTGGGATTGCTATCATTCCTATTGCCGCGATCGGCGGGATGATTCGAGGTTTTTTTCAAGGAATCGCCCGATTGGAAGAGACGGCTTGGTCGCAAATCCTGGAACAATTCATCCGGATCATACTTATCACGTGGCTGCTCCCTTATTTCCTGGTAGACGGGAACACTTCGTTGAATGCTGCTATTGCCATGGCCATCACATTACTAGCTGAAGCAGGATCGGTATTCTATTTGTGGCTTAAATATAAAAAACATAAAAAAAACACCCCTGCAGTACGTGACAGGGATGGACAATATCCATTCAAACCTTTACTCTCTGTAGCTTTGCCATCTTCAGGAAGTCGATTGTTCGGAACGTTCACTTGGTTTTTAGAACCGATCATCTTTTTACGAGCACTTGCTGTATCGGGAATTACAGCTGCCGCGGCCACTTCACTCTATGGCGTGATTTCAGGTGTGCTCATTCCCCTGTTACTCTTTCCGTCGTTTATCTCCTACGCGCTTTCTGTCGTACTTATTCCCGCCGTCAGCGGAGCATCTGCATCCGGGAATATTAGCAAGCTCCAAGAACGCATTCACCTATCACTCCGATTATCCGCCTTGACAGGTGCATTTGCAGCAGCGGTATTTTTCATACATGGTAAAGAAATGGCTGAATCCCTTTTCCACATTACAAAGGGTGCATCCTATATGGCGATGCTTGCACCAATCTTTTTCTTCTACTACATTCAAAGTCCGTTGTTTTCCATTTTGCAAGCAACAAATGAAGCGAAAGCGGCTATGATGAACTCCGTTTACGGAGGTATTGCCAAGTTGGTTGTCATGTTCGTACTGGCTTCCCAACCCGGACTCCAAGAAACAGGGGCTATTTTAGCGATTGGATTCGGTGTCTTGATCACCTCATTTCTACATATTGCAACGTTGAGGAAAAACAGAAAGACGAATACGGGGTTTACGATGTTTGCACTTCCCTATGCCTCGTTCATTATGACTGCGATCATGCGCCCCATTTTTCTCCCTGTCGGCAATTACGGGCTATGGGGCGATTGCGGGATTACCGCATTATTTCTAGCTGTTGTCCTCTTCTTCACAGGACAGTTACAGCGCAATGACATCCGACATTTCAAGAAACTATTTGCTCGTTACAAATAATCTTGCTTCAGCTGAACCTTCAGTTCTCCATTTTCATACGAACAGTAGAAAACTTGTTGGGGATCTTCAATCCCTTTTTTACGGAGTTCCGCTAGTAACCACTCTTCAGTTTTCTCATAGATCTTCAAGTGTCGATGATCGATGTCTCCATCAGATATCAACGGAAGAACAGGCGCGGTTTCTCCATATTTGAATACCGATAAATTACCAGACGGTTCCAAATATGCGTATGCCACTTCAAACACCGAACCAACTTGCTGTTCACGTAATTGCTGGAACAAGTCATCTAGATTATAGCGCTGTTTACGCATCTCTTCTTCTAGTATTTTTCCATCTTGAATGAGTATCGTTGTATCTCCGTCAACAATGTCACGGAACTTCTTATTCTTCAAAGAAATAAATGACGATACAAACTGAATAACGAGTAAAATGAGCATAGGGAAAATCGAGTTAATGAGCTTGACGTCGGGAGAGTCTAACGCAAATGCCGCCACTTCAGCAATAATGACAAAGACGACTATGTCAATTACACTGAGTTCACCGACTTCCCTCTTTCCCATCAGACGAAGGATGAGAACTATGAGTGCATACAAAAATACCGTGCGATACCCGATAATAACTAAATCATGCATGACTGCACCCTCCTTATCGTTCGTAGCTTGCCCACAAGAGCTTTCGCTTAAACGGATAAAGGCATAAAAATAGACCTGCCCACGAACCTGGGCAGGTCTCCTTCAATTTCAGTATTAAATAGCGGTTGTGCTCTCTGTAACCCGACCGACAGCTTGACGATCAAATTGCAGTACAGCGCCGTCTGCAGTTTTCAAAAATACAGAAGTTTCATCGACTGCGTCAATTGTTCCGTGTAAACCACCGATTGTAACGACACGATCTCCACGCTTCAAGCTTGTCTGCATCTCTTTTGTTGCTTTTTGACGTTTTTGAGCTGGTCGAATCAGCAAGAACCACATAATTGCGATCATCGCTACGAACGGCAGCAAATTCAATAAAGTTTCATTCATCTAAAATCCCCCCCTACTTTGACTAGTATACAAGAATTAAAAGTTTTTTGCATTCGGTTTGTTGAAACCATATTGCTCGAAAAACTCTTCACGGAAATCACCGAGACGATCATTCCGGATTGCATCTCGTACTTGCTCCATTAAATTGAGCAAAAAGTACAAGTTATGATATGACGCGAGACGCAGACCAAAAGTTTCATTACATTTAATTAGGTGACGGACGTATGCACGGCTATAATTTTTGCATGTATGACAATCGCAGTTCTCATCAATCGGACCAAAATCCTTTTCATATTTTGCGTTTTTGATGACAACGCGTCCATTACTTGTCATTAATGTTCCATTACGGGCGATACGCGTCGGCAATACACAATCGAACATATCCACTCCGCGGATTGCCCCATCAATCAGTGAATCCGGAGATCCGACGCCCATTAAATAGCGTGGTTTGTCTGACGGCAACAGAGGTGTCGTGAATTCAAGGACACGGTTCATAATATCCTTCGGCTCGCCGACTGATAGTCCGCCAATTGCGTATCCAGGGAAATCGAGGGATGTGAGATCTTTTGCACTTTGTTTACGTAACTCCTCGAATTCACCGCCTTGCACAATTCCGAACAGGCCTTGATCGTTAGGACGCTGATGCGCATTGAGACAACGTTCCGCCCAGCGCGAAGTCCGCTCGACGCTCGCTTTCATATACTCATATGTTGCTGGAAAAGGTGGACATTCATCGAACGCCATCATGATGTCTGAACCCAGTGCGTTTTGAATGTCCATCGCTTTTTCCGGACTTAGGAAAAGCTTACTTCCGTTCAAATGATGTCTGAAGTGAACGCCCTCTTCTTCGATTTTACGCATATCACTTAACGAAAACACTTGGAATCCGCCTGAATCCGTGAGAATCGGTCGATCCCAGTTCATGAATTTATGAAGTCCGCCTGCTTCCCGGATAATTTCATGACCCGGACGCAGCCATAAGTGATACGTATTGCTCAAGATGATTCCAGCACCGATCTCCTTCAACTCTTCCGGAGACATCGTCTTCACAGTTGCCATCGTTCCTACTGGCATGAATGCGGGTGTTTCAAAAGATCCGTGTGGCGTATGGACTATTCCAAGCCGTGCGCCTGTTTGCTTACATGTTTTAATATGTTCGTACGTAACTGCTGGCATTATTCGTTCTCCTTCTTTCTAGACGGACGGATGAACATCGCATCTCCGAAACTGAAAAAGCGATACTCCTCTTCAATCGCCTGGTGATAAGCATTTAATATATAATCTCGAGTGGATAGCGCGGATACGAGCATGACTAATGTCGATTTCGGCAAATGGAAATTCGTAATCAGTCCATCCACCGCTTTGAACTCGTAGCCTGGGAAAATGAAAATAGACGTCCAACCCGAACCTGCGATAATCTTGCCATCATTTTCGCTTGCGATGGTTTCGAGCGTACGAGTGGACGTTGTACCTACTGCAATGACCCGTCCTCCCGCTTCTTTTGTGCGATTAATCGCAGCAGCTGTATGCTCGGTTACTTGATAGTACTCCGCGTGCATTTCGTGTTCCTCAATCGAATCGACGCTAACAGGACGGAATGTCCCAAGTCCCACGTGAAGTGTGATGAATTCCACACCGACCCCTTTAGCCCGCAGCTCATCTAAGATCTCTTCGGTGAAATGCAACCCTGCTGTCGGGGCTGCTGCAGAACCACGCTCTTTTGCAAACACAGTTTGATAGCGTGATTGGTCATCAAGTGATTCCGTAATATAAGGAGGAAGGGGCATTTTCCCTAAGGCGTCAAGCAGTTCGTAGAATATCCCTTCATACGTAAACTTGAACGTCCGACCGCCTTGTTCGGCAACTCCGGTACATTCGGCAGTCAACCTGCCATCTCCGAATGTAATGACCGTACCGGGCTTCACACGTTTCGCCGGTTTGACAAGCGTTTCCCACTCATTGTCACCAGTTTCTTTCAGTAATAGCACTTCGATCGAAGCACCAGTTTCTTCTTTCAGACCAATCAAGCGGGCTGGTAACACTTTCGTGTCATTCAGCACGAGAAGATCGCCTGCCTCCAACTCATCGACAATTGCACGAAAATGTCGATGTGCCACTTCTCCTGTTTCACTATTCAACACAAGCATCCGGCTTGCAGTTCGGTCAGCAAGTGGAGTCTGTGCAATCAACCGTTGTGGTAAGTCAAAGTCAAAATCATGTACATCCATTCCATCCAGTCTCCTTATTTTCGTAAAGTCAGCGCTCTTCGGGCATTGGATATCCAAAGTGTTCATACGCCAAATGGGTCGCAATTCTTCCTCGCGGGGTCCGTTGAATGAACCCGATCTGCAATAGATAGGGTTCGTAGACGTCTTCCAGTGTGACCGACTCTTCCCCGATACTAGCTGCTAGGGTTTCCAAACCGACCGGACCGCCTCTGAACCGTTCGATCATCCCAGTCAATAACTTATGATCGATATGATCTAATCCATGGGAATCCACTTGCAGCATTTCCATTGCTTCTTTTGCGATGTCGAGAGAAATTGTACCATTCCCGCGCACTTGCGCATAGTCTCGCACTCTGCGAAGCAGACGATTTGAAATACGCGGTGTCCCTCTTGACCTGCGAGCAATTTCTATAGCAGCTTGGTCTTCGATTTTCACATTGAACAAGCCCGCACTTCTGATGACAATTTCCTGCAGCGGTTCTATGTCATAGTATTCAAGACGTAACGGAACGCCGAACCGATCCCGGAGCGGTGCGGAAAGTGATCCCGCCCTTGTTGTCGCCCCGATCAAAGTGAACGGAGGCAGATCGAGACGAATCGATTTGGCAGAAGGTCCTTTTCCAACAACGATGTCTAGGCAAAAGTCTTCCATCGCAGGATACAGCACTTCTTCAATCGCCCGGTTCAACCGGTGAATTTCATCAATGAATAAGACATCTCCCGGCTCGAGTGACGACACGACCGCAGCCAGATCGCCGGGCCGTTCAATCGCAGGACCACTCGTCATGCGCAAGTTGACACCCATTTCGTTCGCAATAACTGCGGCGAGTGTCGTCTTCCCAAGTCCAGGCGGTCCATATAATAAGACGTGGTCCAAGCTTTCACTCCGCCCTCGGGCGGCTTCAATGAAAATCGACAAGTTGTCTTTCACTTTTTCCTGTCCGATGTACTGCACTAATCTTTGAGGGCGCAGGGATTGTTCAAACCCTTCATCGAAATCCGAAAGTTCACTTGACAGTACCCGTGAATCCATTGTTCTCCCTCCTTTTCAACCGTAGGCATGCAACTCGTTATCATTGTTGCTTCAATAACAGCTGCAACGCCCGTTTCATATAGCCTTCTGTCGTTAACTCTTCTTTTTCGAGCGCTTTTTTCACTTTTGCTATTTCACGAGCCGAGTAACCAAGTGCTTCCAACGCAAGCATCGCTTCTTCAAGAGCACCATTTTCTGTAAGCGTGAACAGCGTATTCCCATCATCTTCAGGCATGTCCAACTCTGTGAAGAGATCCACCAATTTACCTTTCAAATCCAAGATCATCTGGCGCGCCGTCTTCTTTCCGACGCCAGGAAACTGCACAAGGAACGCCTCGTCTTCACGCTCGATGGCACTAATCACTTGTGAAGGGATCCCACTTGAAAGAATCGCAAGTGCCCCTTTTGGACCGATTCCTGATACGGTGATCAGTTTCCGGAAGAGTTCCCGTTGCTCTAACGACAGGAAACCCATGAGCAGCTGTGCATCTTCACGAACATGATGATGAATGAAGATCTGCTGCTCTGTTTCCGTTACATGAAACGCATACGGATTCGGAGTCAGCACTTGATAACCGATTCCTCTATTTTCTATCGTAATATATTCAGGTGTCACTCGGGTAACGAACCCTTTTATGTAATCATACAATGCCACTTACCCCCTAGATTCTTATCTTCAAGTATACCACATGAACGTGCAATACTACGCCGTCTAATCACCAAAAAGAACTGCCGGACGTATACAATACGACTTCGGCAGTCCTTATGGGAGATAGTGATTGTGTTCAAGTAAATCATTGGAAAATCGACATAGGTCCGGCCAGCGCATCAATGCAAGCTCGGTAAATGGGATGAGTTGCTGCGCTAAAATCCGTTGACGTTCCTCAGGAAGTGTCGTTAAATACGACCATTCACGCAACACCTCATTCGGATACTGCAACATCGCGATCGATTGCTGACCCAGTACTTGCAATCTAGGTTCTTCGTCAAACAATTGTCTTGCATTGTAATCGACTTTCGGAAGTACTCGATGAAGCCATAATGCGATTTCGACATCCGGATGACCTGTACATGCTAAATCAAAGTCTATCAGCATCACGTTGCCATCGCGAGTTTTCAGTAAGTTGTGATGGACCACATCTCCGTGAAGGAGAGTGTGGGGTGATTCCCGAGCAGGCACAGTCCGTAAACATTCCAGTGCTTGCTCGCTATACCATTCAATGAGATCGCAAGCATCGTCCCCTAAATAAGAAGCAATGGTTTGGCGATTGTTGCGAAACCTCTCCAGTCGCCAACTCCATTTCTCCAACAATGAATAGGTTTTTAGATACGGCAGCGATTTCCAATCCACAACAGATTCCGTCTCATGGAGGGCTTCCAGTGCAGTCAAAGAAGCCCTCCGATCAGATTGTTTCGTAAAATCCACTGGACTTGCATCCATTATCCATGGCTGAACCACAATGTGAGCATTCCCTTTAGATGTGACAGATGCACAAAAGGGAAATCCCACTATTTGTAACAGTTCATGTATTTTCCTGATTTTGATGGCATCCCGCACATCCGAATAGCGCTTCACTGAATAGTCAATACCATCTTCTTCTATTCTCCACACATTTTCTTTAATGCGAGTAAGTCTCTTTTCAACTTCCACGGCCGATCAATACGAGCCCATTTGGTTTTGCCCGTAGTTTCCTTGCGGTGGATAGCTCATTTGCGGGTAGCCTCCATAAAAAGGCTGTACTCCCATCATTGGCATCCCGTAATACGGAGTGGGCGACATATTTGAACCGCAAGATGAGCATAAATGCATGTATTGCGGATGCTGTGCAGCCTGAATGCCTTGCATCGGTACTTGATGATTGTTCGGATAGTGCTGCGGGTATCCCTGTTGCGGCATCTGGTGAGGAACATATCCTTGTTCAGGCGGACAGAAGGCAGGCGGTGATAAGTCAAAACCGGACGACTCGTTACTCGGCATTTGAACTGTCGGAGATTCCCACTTTTTCATACTATCGCAATGATTCGGCGACACACCAGGTCCTTGGCCAGCCATAATCGGCGACTCATCTTTACATTCCGGTGATTCGGGCTGCATGTTCCATTGTGGCGGTTGTACAGGGACCTGTGGCATCATCGGCGGTGCCATCGGTTGCTGCATATGATGCTGCATCGGATGCGTGCACGGATGGCAGTCTGCATCGTAAATCGGCATCCATCCACACGGAATGCCAATGAACATCGGGTGGACCATCGGTTGGTGCTGTACCGGTGGCATCGGCGGAGCTGGCGGTGCTTCACAGTTCGGTGATTCCGGCTTAGGTATCGGTTTCACTTCTGGCTTCGGCGGAGCCGGCGGTTTCGGCATCGGCTGTGGCTTCACTTCGGGTTTTGGGGCCGGTTGCGGTTTCACCTCTGGCTTAGGTGCAGGTTTCGGCGGTGGCGGCGTCGGTTTCTGTGGTGGTGTTGGCTGCTGTACCGGTGGTGTAGGTTTTGGAATTGGAGCTACTGGTGGAGCCGGTTGAGGTGCTGGTTTCATCGGCTTCTCATGAGGTTGCGGTTGTTTATCTTTCCCCACCTGCTTTTGAGGAGGTTTGGTCCCCTTGCCTTCAGGCAGAAAAATTTTCATGCCTGGCACAATGTAGTCTGGATTGGCTAAATGTGCATTCACCTTTTTCAATTCTTCAAACGAAATTCCATACTGACGCGCTATCTTCCAAAGCGTGTCACCTTTTACAACGATATGGACATTCACTCTGTAAAGTCCCCCTTCCATCGACTCATCTTATGAACGGGTGCCCGGATGTGTGACCATGCATAATGTTAGGCACCTTCTCTTTCAACTATACGAATCGGAAGAGGTAAATAGTACTTCATCACAAAAAATACCTGCCGATTACTTGCCGGCAGGTGATTGTTGAGTATACGTACTATAAGATCCGAAAGAGGATACATCACAATGGAGGGCTTGGAGTTCTTCCATTGCACCTTTCATCATCGGATGATCTTCCGTTTCTGCAACATCAATGATAAAAAAGTAATTGCCAAGACCCGTTTTCAATGGACGGGACTCAATTTTACTTAAATTCAGCTTGCGCCATGAAAACACCGATAAGATCTGATGGAGCATACCGGGCTGATCATCCTCAGGCAATTTCACCATAAGAGTGGTTTTCGGATTCCCTCCGCCTTCATAGGTTAACGTTTCTTTACGTAACGATAGGACAACGAATCGGGTATGATTAAAGTGGAAATCATGAATCGATTCTTCCGCGATATGGAGCCCGTATGTATCTGCAGCAAGCTGGTTGCCTATCGCAGCAATCGGAAGCTCCGGATGCTCCGATACGTATTTAGCTGCTGCTGCAGTTGAAGACGTTTGGATGAGAGGGACTCTTCTGAAGTGATATTGCAAGTATTTGTGACATTGTGCAAGTGCGTGAGGGTGTGAGTGAATCGATGCCAGTGAATCGATCTTCTTAGCTTGTTCAGGATGCACCATCAAATGTTGTCGGATAGGTGTGGACAGTTCGGCGTTTATGAACAAATCACTGCCATGGAACAAATAGTCAATCGTAAGCGGCACAGAGCCTTCCAACGCATTTTCAAGCGGTACAATCGCATAGGCGACATGACCTTCGGTGACTGCTTCTATACAATCAGGAATCGATGGATATGGCATGAGACCATCCGTCCCAAAAAAATCTGTCGCAGCAATATGTGTAAATGAAGCTTCCGGCCCTAAATAAGCAACGGATGGTGTTAACGATTCATGTTTCATCATCAAATTCCCCTTTCACAATGCGCCTGAACTGACCAAATGGACCGAGTCTACAAAGCTCGGTCCTTTCAGTTTATGGATGAATGCCTCCATCGAGATGTCCATCTCCGTGACATCCAGCGACAACGTAATGTTAGCCCGTCCCTGTACGGGTATCGTCTGGTGAATCGTGAGCACATTGCAATGTGATGAAGAAATCAGCTCCATCAACACCGCAAGTGAACCTTTCAAGTCTTCCAATTGGATGAAAACCGTCAGTACCCGTTCTCGCGCTATCGCTTCAAAGGGATATACCGCATCCTTATACTTATAGAATGCACTTCTCGATAATCCGACTTGAGCGGTCGCTTCTTGGATGGTTGTCGCTTCACCGGATACGAGAAGCCGTTTCGCTTCCAGCATCTTTTGCATGGACTCCGTCAAGACATCTTCACGCACCAAATAGAATTGGTCTTCCCCCAATTGTTTCATCGTTAATCCCCCTGCAGCCGACAATCGGCTCTCCATTAATCGATAAATTCAAATTCGAAGTCAAGCAGTCGTACGATGTCTCCATTTTCCGCACCGCGTTCACGAAGAGCATCATCAACACCCATTCCTCGCATCTGACGTCCAAATTTACGGACAGATTGGTCGAAGTTGAAATCCGTCATCTTGAATAGGCGTTCGATGGCATATCCGGACAATACGAATGCACCATCGTCATCTCGCGTAATTTTGAAATCAGGTGTTTCCGGTTCGTATTTGTAAAGAACTGAGTGCTCTTCTTCGGTTTCTTCCACTTCATGCATCGGGAATTCAGATGTCACTTCCAGCAGATCTGCAATTGCAAACAGTAGTGAATCTAATCCATTGCGCGTTATTGCTGAAATCGGGAAGATTTTGTGATCTGTTTCACCAAGTTTTTCCTTGAAAGCTTGAAGGTTTTCTTCAGCATCCGGCATGTCCATTTTGTTAGCTACAATGATTTGAGGGCGCTCCATCAGACGTAAGTTGTATTGCTCAAGCTCGGCATTGATGGTCTCGAAATCTTCAAACGGATCTCGTCCCTCCAAACCTGACATATCGATGACGTGAACGATGACACGCGTCCGCTCAATATGGCGTAAAAACTGATGTCCGAGTCCTACCCCTTCGTGTGCACCTTGGATAAGGCCTGGCAGATCCGCCATGACAAATGTCCGGTGATCCTCTGTTTCAACAAGCCCCAAGTTTGGAACGAGTGTCGTAAAGTGGTAATCAGCAATTTTAGGCTTTGCAGACGAAAGTACTGAAAGCAATGTGGATTTTCCAACACTCGGGAATCCGACAAGACCGACATCCGCGAGCACTTTCAGTTCTAGCATGATTTCTCGCTCTACACCAGGTTCTCCTTTTTCAGAGAGCTCCGGTGCCGTGTTTTGCGGTGTGACAAATCGGCTATTACCGCGTCCGCCGCGTCCGCCGCGTGCAATGACTGCAGTTTGTCCATCTTCCACTAAATCCGCAATAATCTCTTTTGTTTCCACATCCGTCACAATTGTGCCAGGCGGAACTTTAACAACCATACTCGTACCTCGGCGTCCGTGCTGGTTTTTGTTGGCACCATGTTCTCCACGCGGTGCTTTAAAATGACGTTGGTAACGGAAATCCATCAACGTCCTCAATCCTTCATCAACGACGAATATGACGTCTCCGCCATTCCCACCATCTCCGCCTGCAGGTCCACCGAATGCTATATATTTTTCACGACGGAACGCAACGATTCCATCGCCACCATTACCGCCTTTAACGTAAACTTTTACCTGATCGACAAACATGTAATTTCCTCCTATTGTCCACGAATCGTGAACGTCCAATACTCATCTTCTAAAGACAGTTTTGCTGTCCAGTCTTTCTCATATACATCTTTCCATACAATCGGCGCTGTTTGTCCGGGAAGCGAAAGTGACACTTCCCACTCGTCCACCGTTGTGGTCACAAAAATGTTGACCATACAGTCAGCGTAAGGATCCGCGCCATTGACAAGTTGCTGGAATACATTGTCCAAGACACCAACGATTGCCTGGTCATCCGCTTTTCGTGCAGACTTCCTTGGCACGATTGTTGATTGCAACTCTTTAGTAAACGCTAAATAGTTCCAGCTAAAAGTTAAGATCCACGTTTCGAGTGCCGGCATGTCTAGTCCACTCAGTTGGGAGTCGTTACGCATGCGTTCTGTAGCTTCCAGAAGTTTGCGCCGTGCTTCGGGGACATTATTGAGGTCCATATGCATGAGGATGAGCTGCAGCTCATTTAAAAAGTCATGCCGGGCGAATTTCATCGCATCCCGGACAGTCAACTCCGATTTTTCCATCTTCTTCACCGCCTGCAGTTTCGTTCTTTACAGTATAGCATTATGAGGGTATTGTTCGTCAAAAAGTTAAGACAGACACTTATTATTTAATATAATTGGATGCTAATTTGCAAAAAGGTTCAAAGTGCTTTCAATATGTGTAAGGAATTTTTAACAATAAAAAAGGACTGCACACTTGGCGCGTGCAGTCCTTTTTGGATTCAATTCTTATGCTTCCTGCACTGCAGGATACACACTTACTTTTTTCTTGTCGCGGCCAAAACGCTCGAAGCGTACTACGCCGTCAACTTTAGCGAAAAGAGTATCGTCGCCTCCGCGACCTACGTTTTCACCTGGGTGAATTTTCGTTCCGCGCTGGCGGTAAAGAATAGAACCACCAGAAACGAATTGTCCATCGGCACGCTTAGCGCCAAGACGTTTCGATTCGGAGTCACGACCGTTCTTTGTAGAACCTACCCCTTTTTTCGATGCGAAAAACTGAAGATCTAAACGTAACATGTATTCCACCTCCTACTTGATAAAAGTTATTTTAATAAATTGCGCATAGTCTTGTTCAATCGTCTGCATGGAAACAATCATCGCACGCACGATCACTTGCTGATCATGATCATCTTCCGTCTCCGGTAGAACGACTTTCAGATATCCGCCATCTTCTCCTTGCTGGATCGCTGGCGTATTCCCAGTGAGTGTAAGAATTGCATTCACAGCGCCGAATGACACTGCAGAAGCAGCTGCACACACTAAGTCTTTCCCATGTTCCGCGTAGTCGGCATGTCCGCTCATCTCAAAAGAGTTGATACGGCCAGATGCTTGTTCCTGTACGGTGATTTGAATCATAACAGCTTACAGGTTGATGCCTTCGATAACAACCTTAGTATAAGGCTGACGATGACCCTGTTTTCTGCTGTAGTTCTTTTTCGGCTTGTATTTGAAGACAGTGATTTTTTTGCCTTTGCCCTGTTTCACGATTTTCGCTGTTACAGAAGCACCTTCCACGAATGGAGCGCCAACTTTCACGTCATCTCCACCTACAAAAAGAACTTTGTCAAATGTTACAGCCTCATCAGCTTCTCCCACCAATTTCTCGATGAAGATCTCCTGACCTTGCTCAACTTTGATTTGCTTTCCACCAGTTTCAATAATTGCGTACATACTTGCACCTCCTCAAATAGTCTTAGACTCGCCTTCCCAGGTGATCCATGTGGATGCTTGGACCTGGTTCAGTGCGGTTGCAGCACGGGTGCGCTACAAACATAACATTAGAATAATAACATGCACAAAACGTTACGTCAAGTCATTCCTTTTCAATTGCTCATATATCCTATGATATCGTCTGAATCGGAACACACTGATGTTCTGCAAGCATAAAAATACCGCCAAACTTATTAAAAGAGCAGTTTCGGGTAATCCTGCCAGTAACACAGCTACTCCGACCATCAGAAACGCGATAGAAAACAGCAGAAATGCGGTGTGGTCGAAATACCGGCTTTCTTCACGTTCTGCGAGCGCAAGTAATGCCTGTCCGCCGTCTAACGGCAAAATCGGTAGTAAATTAACCATCAGAATCAACAACTGGATGCGAGCTACATCCAAAGAGCCCGGGAATTGCACTGTCAAGGCCGCTGCAAGCAACAGTGCCGTTGCAAACGGACCGCCAAGAGCCAGCAGGACACGTGCACGCCGCGAATGGTTAGCACGCCCTGCGATTTCCAACTCTCCACCGTAAGGAAGGATCGTTATCGAACGGACGCGCATTCGATTCGCTTTTGCCGCCACTAAATGTCCCGCTTCGTGTATGAGCAGCGATCCGAAAACAATCGCATAGGCAGCAAGTCCGCCCATTACAGCAAGCAGGATGAAGACCGGCAGCAGAATCGGATGCAGCCGGAACCTCAAGGACTTACTTCCGAAAAGAACGCAGGTAATAGCGTCGAGTCAAGTACAAGTCCGTCCCGCTTCACTTTTAAATACATCGTCCCTTCATCCATCACTGCGAGCGTGTCCCCTTTGTCGACAGCCGTATATGGCAACTTTGCGAACGAGCCTACGAATCCGTAAGTGACTTCATCTCCATTATCATATTGTACTGTAAGCGTTTTTCCCGACTGTCTGGTGAATCCTGTAAATACAATGAGACCGCTTCCTCGGGCCGCAATTGGAAGTGGTTCAGGATAAGACAGGATCACGCCCGATTTATACGGTTGCATCGATTCGTACGCCGCAAACGGATCGACAGCTTCGACATCCCCGCTTACTTGGATCATTCCCGATTCCTCAGAGTCTATCATCGAGGCTACCCATTTTTTCATCGCCACAAAATCTTGACCAGTAGAAAGATACTGGGTGACAGGACGCTCCATTACGCCGAGTCGCTCTAGTTTAGCAACCCCCAGGATCGATACTGTAAATACGAGCGCCAAGATCCATTTCGTCTTCCCTCTCAAACGTGCACCCCCTTTTTTTCAGTATATGAAGCATGACTCCTGAATAGTCGGGTTAGCACGGTTTTGTACGGAAAGAGACAAACATCCAATCACGGATTTTTCAGCAAAAAAATCCTCCGCACCGGCAGGCACAGAGGACAGTGGAGATTATTTCGAAAATAGCAACTTCAATTTACTGAAGAATCCTGGTTTTCCAGTATCCACTGACATCAGCGGCACAGATTCACCTAATATTCTTCGCGCGATATTACGATATCCTTGAGCAGCCGGATTGTTTGGATCCATGACCACAGGCTCGCCCTTATTGGAAGATGAGATGACATTTTCATCGTCGAGCACGATTCCTAGCAAATCGATTGAAAGATGTGAAGTGATGTCATTCACGTCGAGAGTATCCCCTGAATTGATAAGGTTCCGTCTAATCCGATTAATAATGAGTTTCGGCGGCTCGATATCTTCCGCCTCCAGCAGACCGATGATGCGGTCTGCGTCCCGGACTGCCGAAATTTCCGGTGTCGTCACTACAATTGCCCGATCCGCACCTGCAACGGCGTTTTTGTACCCTTGTTCAATACCAGCAGGGCAATCGATCAAAATGTAATCATAATCGCGTTTCAACTCAGTTATCAAGTCTTTCATCTGTTCCGGCGTGACTGCGTTTTTGTCGGTCGTCTGTGCAGCAGGCAGCAAGAACAGTCGATCTTCGAACCGCTTATCTTTGACGAGTGCTTGCTGAATTCTGCAACGACCTTCTATGACATCTACCAGATCGTAAATAATACGATTTTCAAGGCCAAGAATGACGTCTAAATTTCTCAATCCAATATCTGTATCGACTAGACAAACTTTCTTACCTTGAAGGGCCAATGCAGTACCGAGGTTTGCCGACGAAGTAGTTTTTCCAACTCCGCCTTTCCCAGATGTTATAACAATCGCTTCTCCCACATTAGCTCCCCCCTTTAAATGTTGACAACTCTGGCCGCAATAGCCTTAAATCCTGCAGACGGTCAATGGCGATACACCCATTTGTATGCAAGTATGCGCACTCCATTTCAGGATGCTCAGACAAAATCGCGAGCTCATCTGTCATCGTTTCCATTTGGTCCGCAATCATGAGGTGTGTCGCTTCCAACCACGAAGCCGCAATAACCGCTTCACGGTTGCCTGCGTTCCCTGCATGCGCTTTCCCTTTCAACCTGCCAAGTATATAAATGCTTCCTGCCGCAGAAACATGTCCATTTGGATTCACATCTCCGATGACAACCAAATCTCCTTTGGCATGTACTTCCTGACCGGAACGCACAATTCCGATGTACGTCTCAGACTGCCGTTCTTGTACGCGGCGGTTGCATTCTTCTAAAGTAATTACATCACTTTGAATCTTTGAAACACGTAAATGCCCAGCAGACTGGACAACTTGTATAATCTCTTTTGCAGTCTGGTCACTACAATAGCGCGTTCCTGTATGGATTTGCACTTCGACTGCACCCTCAAGACCAGGATCCTGTGCTTTCTTGCCCAACTCCTCCAAGAGATCGGAATAGGCGCATTGATCGTCAAGCCGCAGGATGAGTCCATCTTTGGTCCCTTTAATCGTTACTACTTGCTGTTTCGTCACTTGCGTCACCCCGCCCTATGCGAAAATTACATACCGGCTTGCTTCTCTACGACTCGTTTGTAAATCAGATTTTTAAACAACCAGCCAAACATGATAATGAATATCAAGTTAGCGATCACTGTCGGTACGAGTCTCGCTGTCATAAACACTTCCATACTGATTGACGTCAGTGCAATCAGACTTGCGAACAGATACGACATCGTTTCCAGCAAGACGACCATGAACAGAGACAAGAGCATGACAGTCCCGGTAGACCGATGAACTTGACGGATGATCACAAAAGCTAAGAAACAAATCAGCGGATAGAGAAACGTATATATCCCAATAATATCAATGTGATACATATCATACAAGAGGCCAAACGATAAACCATAGATAACCGCCTTGCGAAGATCATAGTAGGAAGCGATGAATACTAAGTAAACAATGACAAATCTCGGAACGAGTGTATAGCGGACCTCACCTAGTTCGATAGGTGAAAACAGACTGAATACCGGTTCCAGAAAAAACAGAACGACAGCAATAAGAGGGATGATGAACCGGGTCATGATCCATCCTCCCCCTCCGTCGCCGACGTTCCAGGGTCATCTGTCCCTTTTGCAGTTGCAGACTGTCTTTTTGCGATCATGACATGGTCGAGCATCGAAAATTCTGCAGCCGGACGTACATAAGCCAGTTTCGTAAGACCATAATCATCTGTAGACACTTCCGTTACTTCTCCAATTAACAGACCTTTAGGGAAAATCCCGCCAAGTCCGGAAGACATCACTTTTTGTCCCACTTTCACTTCAAAACCGGAATCGATCCGTTTCATTATCAATTCGCCACGTTCAGGATCGTATCCTTCCATCAGACCAAAAATATCTGTTTTCCCAGGAATCATTGCAGACACGCGGAAATTCTGGTTTTCAGTTGACAACAATTCGACAGTTGAATTGAATTCAGTCACGAGAACCACTTTCCCGATAAGCCCATTCGCTGTCAACACGGCCATGTTGCGCTTGACTCCATCTTTTTTCCCTTTATCGACAATGATTTTCTCTTCCCATTGGTCGGGATTCCGTGAAATGACAGTTGCTTGAACAGGATCATACGCGCGTAAATCATCTTTCTTATCGATGATCTTACGTAAACGCTCATTTTCTTGTTTGATATCTGCTAGTTCCACTTCTGTTGAAGCATACTCGGTCAGACGGGCTTTCAATGCCTTGTTTTCTTCATATGTATTCAAAATTCCATCAATGTCATCGAAAAATCCGGTAATGGAATGAGCCGGTTTGGAAAATAGAGATTGTCCAAAACCGACGACATCCTTCACCATCTTTTCAGGGAGGTTGGCGTTTTGCCGGTCTTTAAGAGAAAAAGCTATCAATGCCACCAGGACAATTACGCCCACGAGCAATAAAATTAAACGTTTGTTCGAAAAAAATCGCGGCATTGCCGATATCCTCCCTCAATTATTTCGCTTGCATCTTTTTAATGACGTCAAAGTTGTCAAGCGCTTTACCTGTTCCGATCGCAACACAATCCAAAGGATCTTCTGCGATGAATACTGGCATGTTCGTTTCATCAGAAATCACCTTGTCCAAGTTGCGTAGCAGCGCACCACCGCCAGTTAAGACGATACCGCGCTCCATCACGTCAGCAGACAATTCTGGAGGTGTCGTTTCCAACGTCTTTTTCACACCGTCGACAATTTGCAACAAAGATTCACGCAGCGCTTCGACAATTTCGTCCTGAGAGATTTCAAGTGTTTTCGGTAGACCCGTCAACAAGTCCCGTCCACGGATTTCCATCTTCTCAGATGTCTCAAGAACGCTAGCAGAACCGATTTCAATTTTAATCGCTTCAGCTGTACGTTCACCGATCGTCAAATTGTACGTCTTACGGATATAGCTGATGATCGCTGCGTCCATTGTATCACCACCGACACGAATCGACTCGCTTGTTACGATTCCTCCTAAAGAAATCACCGCAACTTCAGTCGTACCTCCACCGATATCGACAACCATACTACCAGTAGGTTCCCATACAGGCAGATTCGCACCAATTGCAGCTGCAAAAGGCTCTTCAATCGTGAACGCATCTTTTGCGCCTGCTTGACGGGCTGCGTCAATGACTGCACGCTGCTCAACAGAAGTAATTCCGTAAGGCACACAAACCATGACGTTCGGTTTCTTCCATGAACCGCCTGCCGCTTTTGTTGCTTCTTTCATATAATGCTCGATCATAGCAGTAGTAATATCAAAGTCAGCAATAACTCCGTCTTTCATCGGGCGTGTTGCAACGATCGAACCTGGTGTACGGCCGATCATATTTTTCGCAGCACTACCTACAGCTACGATCTCATTTGTCATCGTATTTTTTGCAACTACGGAAGGTTCCCGCAGAACAATTCCTTTTCCTTTGATGAAAACCAACGTATTGGCGGTGCCGAGGTCAATCCCGACATCTCTCGCTCCTAGTCCAAACAAATTCGTTCTTCCTTTCTGCAGTACCGTTTTTATGAGGCTTCTTAAAAGCATACACCATAGTATAACGGAAAGGCGAACAAATTCACAGTGTCACATGTATCCCTTTTCTTTCAGGGAGATAAAGCGCTGGTCTCCGATGATAATATGATCCAAAAGATCGATTCCCATGAGCTCCCCAGCTTCAGCGAGCCGTTTCGTCACTTCAATGTCTTCAGGAGACGGGGTTGCGTTACCCGAAGGATGATTATGAGCGACCACTAAAGAGGCCGCTGAGCGCTTCACAGCTTCACGGAAAATCTCCCGGGGATGCACAATCGAAGAGTTCAAACTGCCTATGAAAACCGTCTGCTTATGCAACACTTCGTTTTTCACATTCAGAAACAGGACAACGAAATGTTCTTGCGTCAACTTTGACATATCCGTCATTAAGTAGGCCGCGGCATCTTCGGGTGACTTGATGGCATACCGTCCGTCTTGCGCAACCGAATAGATCCGTTTGCCAAGTTCAGCGGCCGCCATGATCTGCACCGCTTTTGCGTCTCCCACCCCTTTGACGGCTGTCAATTCTTCAATCGTGACGTCCCGTAAATCCTGGATTTTATCAAACTCGGATAACAGCTTATTCGCAAGAACCAGCACGGATTCTTCACGCGATCCAGTCCGAAGTAAAATCGCAACGAGCTCCTGATTGGACAAACTGGATGCTCCTTGACGTGTCATCCGCTCGCGCGGCCTGTCTGCGAAATGGATGTCACGAATCATTAACGCATCTTTATAACCCGTCGGCATCAGCGATCGTCCCCTTTCAACCTGATCAGACCTCTCGACCGCATAGCGTCCGCCAGTTCTGAGATAGGCAGACCGACGACGTTATCGTAATCACCAGCGATTTTTGCGACAAGTAACCCGCCCGCTGTTTGAATGCCATAGCCGCCTGCTTTGTCCAGCGGATCACCCGTTGCTGCGTAAGCATGAATAAGTGCGTGATCCAACTTCCGAAATGTCACTTCGGTTATGGATGTAAAATTGGTGACCGCACCGTCTTGTAAAAGTGTGACGCCGGTTATGACACTGTGAGTCCGTCCCGAGAGCTCATGAAGATATTCCACTGCTTGAGCAGCTGACTTCGGCTTCGGGAACACCTTTCCGTCTAACGCGACCACCGTATCGGCTCCAATCACTAGAGTCCCCGGGTGGTCTTCATATATAGCGGACGCCTTAATGGACGCCAGAGCTTGTGCATAAGTTTCCGGCTTTTCACCATTTTCTATCGGACGCTCATCCGCGGTGCTGGCGTGCACAGAAAACGGAACTCCTAAACGTGCGAGCAACTCTTTTCTTCGTGGCGAAGCTGATGCTAAAATAATGGTTTCATTCGTTTCAAAAAACATACGTAAACGCC
The DNA here is from genome assembly GCF_014836415.1 of Sporosarcina gallistercoris. Taxonomy (GTDB): domain Bacteria; phylum Bacillota; class Bacilli; order Bacillales_A; family Planococcaceae; genus Sporosarcina; species Sporosarcina gallistercoris. Next base: position 115,529 of record NZ_JACSQY010000005.1, read on the forward strand.
CCCTTTGCCACATCATACGACAATGTGACCCGGAAGAAAATTGTGTGGAAAACTGCAAAATATGATTTTGACACGTTTTCAGCTATCAAAAATCAAGTTTGACACACTCACCCGTTTCCGAATAATGGGCTAACACATGCATTTTAATGATATTCAGATCATCTGTAAATGCAGTGATAGCGGCAATATTGCTCGCGAACGCATCTTTTTTCCCTTCGCCTGCAGTCTGTTTCCGTGAAGCGACCAAATCCTGAATTTCAGAAATTTGCGAGGCACCAAGCACATTCCTCAATAATTCACCTTCTCCACTGTCGCAGGCGAGCGGAGAAACAGTCACTTGTTTACGGAATACCCCTTCTTCGCCAGCGGGATCTGCATCTTTTTCAGAAAGCCCTAACGCACTCCACACATAAAATTGACCGTCAGCATGGACCGCTGCGGCTTTTGGCAAGTTTTCATCCGCTATGAAAGTCGTTGCGGATGTCTTTGACGAAAAAACCCCATGCTGTTTCGCATACATGGAAATGGGAGCTCCTGCAGCAGCTTTTTCCGACTTCGCTTCATCTTTTTTACCACCTGCTTGGCCGGATGCCGGTCCACTCGCGGGCACGTTTACGTCAGGCGACGCAGCACTTTCCGGTTTCTCTGTTTTCAGCAGGATGAATCCGACAATCGCGACTGCCGCAATCCCTAACAACACGCCTTGTCCGAGCGCGAGCATAATTGTCATTTTCGAATACTTTTTCTTGAAGTTCATAACAATCCCCCCAGTTTCATTAACCGTACCAAAACGGGCATGAAAAAGAACAAGACTCGTGTCGTCTTGTTCTGGAAAATTGTTCGACTTAAGTAAACAGCGTCAGATACCATCCGACAAGTGCGTTTCCGTAAAAATAACTGATGACCGCCGCCACTGCGATGGAAGGTCCAAAAGGTACAGGCGTTTTACGACCTTGACGCGTACGTCGGAGGTGGATGATACCTACGATTGAACCGACCAGAGCCGCGAGAAACAGCGTAAACAACGTGAGCTTGGTTCCAAGCACTAGGCCGATGACGAAAAACAGCTTAATGTCGCCACCTCCCATACCGCCTTTCGACACGATGGCGATCAGCAAGAGCACCAAGAACCCGACCGCTGCTCCTAGAATGCTATCCCACCACGGGTTAAGCGGACTAACCAGGCGCAGCAGCGCAATTGCAACTCCAAATGGCAGCAAGATTCTATTCGGAATCAGCATATACGCGATATCTGAAACCGTAATGATCACGAGCATGGAAATGAAAAGCAATGCCACTGCAAGTTCAACAGAAAACCCTAAAGAATAGAACGAAAAGGCAAATAGAACTCCAGTAACGAGTTCCATCAACGGGTAAATCGGACTGATTTTCGTTCCGCATCCACGGCATTTCCCCCGTAGAAATACGAATGAAACTATAGGGACCAAATCGATCACAGTCAGACGGCGATTGCAAATCGTGCAATGCGAAGGCGGTGAGACAATCGATTCTTTTTTCGGCACGCGTAATCCTACGACATTGAAAAACGATCCGAATACTAGCCCATACACGAAGAAAAAGCTTGTCCAGACAACCGTCATTCGTCTTCACCTGCACGCGTTGTCGGATCCTCTTTCCCCGCTGGTGTCGGCGCATCCAATTTCGGCAGTTCAGGTAAGAGCTCCGGAAGCCCAGGACGGTAGAATGCCTCGAACGAAACCATAAGTTCGAGCGGCTCTTTTTCAGCACTAGCGTCCCGAATCTCTTCCGGCGTATCGAGTTCGATGGATTGTACGACAAAAATACGCTCCATCGCTTCCACTTCACGGATGAAACGATCCATCTGCTCATACGTAGTGGCTGTGAGCTCGACTTCGACGGTCAAACGTTTAAGAGCAAGGGCAGGATCTTCCGTACCGGAATCAATTTGTTCAGTAGTTTCTGTAGGTGCATCACTTAGTTCAACTTGAGTAAACGTCACATTATTTATTAACGCGTTCGACTTCACTTCCGCTTTTTCAAGTTGGACGAGCAACAGGTCCTCAAGTGGCAGAACAGGCACTTTCCGTTGCAACGGGCGTGAACTGGTGGACTGTTCCACGGGTTTCGATGCTACTTGCCGCTGCAATTCGAACAGCACTTCCCGTTGGTCAGCTAGGGACGTAATGACTCTCTCATTTTCTTCTTTTGCAGGCGCATAGAGCTGGAACCAGCTATAACTGACGAGCAATGCGAAAAATATGACCGCCAGAACTAGAAGAGCGATGTCTTTCTGGCGTTTAGTTAGACTCCGCATCGGACCCCTCCTCTTCCGGAACAGTAGCTTCATTGTCATCCGCAGTATCTGCCGGCGGAACGGTTTCTTCAGCTGATGGTTCAGTAGATTCATTGTTTTCCACGGTATCCTCAGGGAGTGGAGGAGCCGCTCCATCAATCACTTGGCGTCCATCTGTAAAGAAAATAGTATAGGTCGCAAGATAACGGGGTAACCAGTTACTCACGACACCCTCTTCCTGATCAATTTCTTCCGCTTCAATCGATTCGATGGATGCAGACTCCACCAATTCGGATGACAACATGCGAGTTAAGAAGTAAGCCGCTTCCGTCTTATCATCGAACTGGATTTCCACTGTCGCTTGGTGAGGTGCCGCAAATGCAAACGAACGGAAAAAACCGCGTCGCGGAAGTTGTGCGACCAAGTCTTCCAGCAGCGGAGCTGTTTCATAACGATAGTCTTCCACCCACTGCACACTCGCAGCAAGCTGATCAAGCGATTGGGCCGTATCCGAGCGATCCAACCGGCCGGTCAGCTCAGATTGAGTGACCTGAAGTGTCATCAATTGGTTGTCCAAACGCTCCGTATCCGAGACCACACTCCGTGTAAGCAAAAAGAAAATCAGCCAGAAAAGAAGCGCTGCGCCGATAAACGCAAGCGCAACGTAGAGGAGGCCGGAGCGCTCCTTCTCCTTTTCCGGCAATAGGTTAATGTCGACTAGCATGGTGCACCTCTTTCAGCGCCAATCCGATCGTCCGATTGAACGACGCAGGGACTATCCCGCCATCAGTAAATGTCAGAGGCTCCGGCAATAATGGGCCAGCCACCACATTCAAACGTTCAGATACTTGAATTAATAACTTATCCATCTCCGCATACTCCCCATTAAAGAGGAGATGCGTAATCGTCGCACTGCCATTCCACATGTTATAGCGATAGAAATTCACGAGTTTTTCAAGTTCCTGCACAATCGCTCGCGGGGATAATCCAGTGGAATCCATCGATAACCCAGTTGCCGACACATCGAGTTCCGTGGCATTCTCCAAATCGACCGGACGCATGAACTGCGGGTAGTGTTGGTGGAAAATCGATACGACGAGCTTTCCTGCGGTAAGATCAGCTAAAAGCACATGCTCGTCCCCTGTGAACTGATGTTTTTCATGCGCCAATCGATAAAGCGCGAGCGGCGCAATATCCGCGACGACAGGTACCAATTTCGCCTCCGTTAACGCGGTCTCATATCCAATGAGCACACTTTCCTTGGAAGCGATCAAAATCGCTTCGTGTGCGTTCTTGTTCGGGTAGTAGGGCACAACGTCAAAAACCGGATCATCGAACGGCAAGTAGATCGACGACCCGATTTCTATGAAAAAGTGCCCTTTTAGTTCATCTTCCATCACGTCTTCCGGGTACGGCACTTTCCGGATCATGACATATGTATCGGGCGCAAGGAACTGGACACTGCGTTTCGCAATGCCCCATTCCTTCGCAAGCCCGTCGAGCACAGTCGCCAACCCGGCTGAATCCACCACCCGACCGTCATGGACGGTGTTGGGCGGAAGCGGGATTTCCACCGCTTCTTCCACGGTTAATGGATCTCCCGCTTTCAGCTTCACGTAGCGGACGGCGTCTTCTTCAATTGTAAGTGAGATGGGCCGCTTTGGGCGGGAGAATGGGAATGGCATGGGTTGGCTCCTTAATATGAAATCTAAAATTATTTTGCGGTTCCTTTAACAGTTGTTGCTTTTCCGCTTTCAGTAATTTCTTTACTTGTGACTTTTTCGAATTTCACTTTCTTAGTTCCGCTATAAGTACCTTCCCCATCAAAGTACGCTGCACTAGTAGTTTTGTTACCCGTTGTTCCATCTGTATTAAGTTTAGATTTAGTTACAGTTGAAGTGTCATCTAAACTTGCTTTATCCGCAAGATACCCTGAAGACACTAATTCAGATACAGTTACAGAGTCTGTGATATCTTTCGTGTCTGCATTCTCAGCAAAATAAAGACTTCCTGCAGCAATGGCTGTTTGAGCATCTGCCTTTACAGCCTTCACTCGAGTATTCTCAATAATTCCACCAATCGACGGCACAGCAATCGCTGCAATAATCCCCAAAATAACAATGACCGCAAGTAGCTCGACGAGCGTCAGCCCTTTTTCATTTTTCAACTTTTTCTGTAAAAACTTCTTCATTTGTTCTCCTCCTCAGTGTACGTGCTTTCGTTCTTACTGTCAGTATACCAAAAGTTCCGGTCATGAGGAACTATTATTCTACTAATTTATGAAATTTAAATGTACATTTAGTTTCACGTGTTACAAATTATCTATCTCGTTAAACAGGCTGAACATCGGCAATAAAATTGCAAGGACAATAGTCCCTACTAACCCCGCTAACAGAACAATCATGATCGGCTCTATGAGCGCTTTCAATCGTTCAGTGGACGCATCGACTTCACTTTCGTAAAAATCCGCAACTTTCGCAAGCATTGAATCCAAAGACCCAGTCTGCTCTCCGATGGCAATCATATGAGGGATGAGTGGTGGAAATGCCCAGTGCCCTTCCATCGGTTCAGTGAGCGAGCCGCCTCGTTCCAGCGATTCCCGTGACTTTACAAGCACTTTCCGTACAACGGAGTTGTCGATGACTTTTTCGGTCATCGCGATTGATTGCAAAATTGGAACAGAACTCGAGAACAGCGAACTCAAAGTCCGAGTCAGCGTTGCAAGCACGGATTTCTTCACGATGTCTCCGAAAATCGGCAATCGCAGCAACAACGTATCCAGCATCATTTTACCTGCAGGATTATTTCGGATCAGATAGAATGCAATTGAGATTGCCGCAACGGTCATAACAATGACATACCAATAAGAAAGCGCAAACTCACTTGCTGACATGACGAAACGGGTCAATAACGGTAATTCCCCTCCCACGCTTGCGAACAGATCCACAAACATCGGAACGACGAATGTCAGCAAGAAAATGACGACTCCGACCGCTACGATTCCTACAACTATTGGATATGATAGCGCAGACAACACTTTTTGACGCGTTTTGTACGCTTTTTCATAATGGATTGCCAATCTATCCAATGCATCATCCAACGTACCTGACAGCTCACCCGCTTTGATCATATTGACGACGAGCGGTTCGAACGCTTTCGGGTGCTTTGCAAATGAATCGGATAATGCGCCACCAGTCCGTAAGTCTTCATTCACTTCAGTCAAAATCTTTTTGAACTGCTTTCCTTCCACTTGCAGTGCTAGGATCCGAATCGCCTCGACGATAGTCACCCCTGCACGGAGCAGTGTGGAAAACTGTCTTAAAAACATGATGAAATGCTGGCGTTTTACCGGCTTACCGATTTGGATGTCTTTAGTGAGTGTCGTTTCCGCCTGTTCAGTTAAATTTTTGACACGGATTCCTTCGCGTTTCAGTTTCAACGCTGCATCTCTTTTGTTATCGGCAACGACAACACCTGAACGGACTGTTTTTGCGTCTCGTCCATCATATTTAAAACGCGCCACGATTACGATTCCTCCTGCAAGTATGGCTCAGCGGTATCATAACTGATCACTCCGCCATCCAATAACTCTTTAACAGATGCGCTCATCATATGCATCCCTGCTGCACGATTTGTTTGAATGACATTCGGGATCTGATGGACCTTTTCCGAACGGATCAAGTTTGCGACTGCTGCATTTTTAATCATCAGCTCCGTCGCTGCACGTCTTCCTGAGCGGTCTTTAGTGGGCAATAGCCTTTGTGATAACACCGCAGTCAATACACCAGCGAGCTGGACACGTATTTGAGCCTGTTGACCATGCGGGAACACATCGATTATGCGGTCGATTGTCGATGCGGCACTCCATGTGTGAAGTGTTGCGAGAACCAGATGTCCGGTTTCAGCAGCTGTAATCGCAGTGGAGATCGTCTCTAAATCACGCATTTCACCTACAAGAATGACATCCGGATCCTGGCGTAATGCAGCACGTAATCCGTCTGCAAACGAATCCGTATCAAAGCCGACTTCCCGTTGATCCACAATGCTTGACCCATGACTGTGCATGTACTCAATCGGATCTTCGAGCGTCAGAATATGTTTTCGTGACGTCTGATTCAAGTAATCGATCATCGATGCTAGCGTTGTGGATTTACCTGATCCCGTCGGTCCGGTCACAAGGATGAGTCCTTGCTTGGTTTCTGCTAATGTTTTCAGAATACCGGGCATCTGTAAGGAATCGATTGTCGGTATGTCTGTTGGAATCGTACGAAACGCTAGAGAAGTTACACCTCGTTGTTGAAAGGCATTGACACGGAAACGCGCTACGTTCGGCACCTCATAAGAATAGTCAATCTGCCCTTGTTCCTTAAACGCGGTAAATAATTTATCAGGGACCGTTGCTTGAGCAACTCCCATCGTGAACCGTTCATCTATCAGTTCACTACCGAACCGTTTCAAATCTCCATTAATACGAAAGACTGGCGGAGAGTCTATCGTCATGTGAATGTCAGAAGCATGAAGTTCAACCGCCTTCGTCAATAATTCATCGATCTGTTGTTTCATCACGATATCCCCTCCTTATTCAGGCAACGCAACGCGAAGCACTTCTTCCGTCGTTGTCAATCCTTGCTTCACTTTATCCAGTCCATCATCGATCAAAAAGATCGTTCCACTGTTAACTGCGGCTTCTCGCATTTTAGCGGGAGTCGCGTTGCTGTTGATCAATTCCCGCATCGCGTCGTCGATCAGCAACACTTCGTGAATCGCAACACGCCCTCGATAACCCGTCATGTTACAAGCTGCACATCCTGACCCGCGATTGATTTCCTCTATCGTCATACCGCGTTTCGCAAAAATCTCCTGCTCACGTACAGATGCTGGCATTTTTTTGCCGCAGTCCCTACATACTTTCCGAATAAGACGTTGCGCAACGACTGCGTTGAGTGACGCTGTAACTAGAAACGGTTCGACACCCATATCGAGCAATCGAGTGATGGATGCAATAGAATCGTTCGTGTGGATAGTACTGAGTACTAAATGTCCAGTCAGAGAAGCACGAATGGCAATTTCGACCGTATCCCGATCTCGGATCTCTCCGACCATCACGATGTCAGGATCTTGTCGCAAGATCGACCGTAGACCCGTTGCAAAGGTCAACCCTACGTTTTGATTGACCTGGATTTGGTTGACACCTGAAAGCTGGTACTCGACGGGGTCTTCAACGGTAATGATATTGACTTCTTCGCGATTCAATTTGTTCAGTGCCGCATATAACGTCGACGACTTACCAGATCCCGTTGGACCAGATATGAGTACGATGCCGTTCGGCCGATTGATTTCCGCTAAAAACCGTTCTAAATTCAGCGCATTGAATCCGAGTTTCTTCAAATCACTCAACGAACTGCTCAAATCCAAAATCCGCATGACGATCTTTTCCCCGAAAATAGTAGGTAAAGTCGATACCCGCAAATCGATTGGACGGAAATCGATTGTTGTCTTAATACGCCCATCTTGAGGTAAGCGCTGTTCGGTTATATCTAAATTAGCAAGAATCTTAATGCGAGCGGTAAGCATGCCCTGCATGTGCTTAGGAAGAACACGCTCCGTTTTCAGCATCCCATCTAACCGGTAGCGGATCACGAGCTCATTTTCCTGGGGATCCAAATGGATATCACTCGCTTTTTGAGCGACTGCAGAGACCATTAACTGATTCACCAAGCGAACGATAGGGGAATCGAGATCTGTCAGTTCTTCTTGCTGCTTCGTTTCTTCAGGCTGATCAATGAAAATATCTTCGAACGATTCGTCTTCGTAATACTTGGAAATCGTTCGAAGTATATCGTCTTTTGAAGCAATTGCCGTTTCAATATGGAACCCCGTTGATAAGCGCAGATCTTCGATTGTCAAATAGTCCATCGGGTCGCTCATTGCAACAAACAACCGATCGCCATCCGCTTTCAACGGAACCAGCAAGTTACGTTTCGCAAATTCCTTAGGTACAATATTGAACAGTTTCGGATCGAACGGATACCTGAACAAATTGATATGAGGAATCCCGAGTTGGAATTCCAATACTTCGATGAGTTGTTGTTCTGTAATGTATCCTCGCCCAAGCAAGGCATCGCCAAGTCGTTGGTCTCGAGGCTTTTCCGCCAATGCCATGTCGAGCTGAACATCTGTAATCAGTCCTGACTCAACAAGTAAATCCCCTAACCGTTTTCGTGGTGCCGCCATTATAAATCCCCCTCCAACCCGGGTGTTACTTGATCAAATTACCGCCTTTATCGTATTGATATCCTTCTTCTCCAGGCTTCGCCATAGGTTTCCCATCATCCTGTTCTGCAGGATCACCAGGATTTCCAGATGGTTCGTTGCTTCCTGAAGGTTTCTCTCCATTGGATGAGCCTCCAGTTGAACCCTGGTTCGAAGTCGAATCATTTCCCGAACTCGAATCGCCGTTGCCCGTGGCGGAATCAGAATCATTCCCCGTGCCGTTGTTTTCAGAAGAATCGGTCCGAGACTCATTTCCCAAGTCCGTCTCTGCTTCAACTAAAGGTAGCTGTTCGACGCGGGAAACCGGCGGATAAAAATCTTCCGATACAGATTCAGTAGTTAGCAGAGTGCCGTCTTCCATGATTTTACGCTGCACAATCACTTCGAAACCATCTTTGCCCGGCTCTGCAACACGAACTTGTCCTCGGGATAGGTCCTCACTATATTGAACGACAGTTTTCGGTTCGAATTTGTGCGTTTCTGCGACGTATGGCTTGTATTCATAACGAAGTGGCATTCCTTCGATGGAAATGTTCAGGGATCCACTTTCCCAATTTGCATGCACTGTATAAGAGGTGTAATTCGGATTTGTCATTACATAATCGAGACCAAGCTGTGCATTTATGGCCGCTTCGAATCCAGGTTCAATCCCTTGGGTCAGTTCATGACGGATTGTACGATCTTCAATCCAGAAGTTCGTCTGTAACGAAGCACGGTATAGGGTAGAAGCAAGAACCGTGAGTTCCTCTTCATCCAATAATCCAGGCTGTGTATTCTCAATGAATTCAAGAAGTGAAAATGGTGTTTTCGGTTCCATTTCACTTCCATCCAACTCACTGAGCAAATCGAGCATCGGAGCTGTCAAACCGTCAACCTCAGTGGAAGCCGAAGCAATTACAGTAGGTGTCTGTGTCGATTCAAGATAATCGGTCAATATAATGGATTGCGGCATGATTCCTGATTCCAGTTTCTCGCTAATTCCATTGGCGATCGATTGAAGTTCCGACTCATTGAATGCAAGCATAGGCAATTGCTGCTGTAACAACGTGCGAAGCCCATCTTCAGAAACCGTCGCGATCAATGAATTCTCTGCTTCGGATTTAGCTTTTTCAATCGTTGCAGAAGGATTATATTCGACCAGCTCTACAGGCAATGGAATGGTTGCATCTTGGTAGAGTAAATCCACCTGCAGTTTATCCTGCATCCCTAGCAAATCAGATGTCAATTTAATTTCCGCTTCCTTATCCGTCTGCTTCGAAAGGTTAAACGGTCCTGCGTATGTATGGTCTCCAAACCGTTTGCCGAAGATTAGGGTTTCCGCAGCAAACGACCCAGCAGACGCAATTCCAAAAAACAGTAAAGAAGCGCCCATAATGCTTAAAAAATATGTGATGACTGTTCGATTACCCACGTACTAGACGCCTCCCCTCAAAATTCTTATTACGGTCAATTATGCGTTTTCGCTTCCTGTTGCTTCGAAAGCAAGACTGCTGTCGCGAAGGATAACCCAAGGATGACAAGCAAGGCGTACCATAATGACATCGTTTGTGACACTAGCATTGCTAGGAATGCTGTTGATGTACCGAGTAGGACGATCCAATTAGCGATGATTGGTAGTCTTTTTAGCCGTATCAGCAAATAAGAGATAACATAAACAGTTAATGAGACAGCAATTAAAAATAAAAAAGGTGCCAAGATGAACCTCCTCGAAATTATTTATATATTACATCTATTACTGGTTCAAGCCAGTTAACTGTAAAACTTGTATCCACACTATTATTAAGACATTGCTTTAAAACTTCTGATTTACTACTTAGCTTAGTAATATTTGAACCATTGAACTTATTATTCGATGGAATGTCAAGTAAATACAGATGACCTGAATCTCCAAATTTAATTTTCCCTGCATTTAAGTTCCCTGCAATGCACACTTTGCTACCTTGCTTTATTTCTAAATTATTATCTATTTGAGCGTCGCCATTGACTACTATTAATGAGTCGTTGACTTTAAAATTGTTCAAAACTTTGAGTGTGCCATCAATATACATTTGAAGTTTTTCATTATTGTTGAAGTTTTTCAACATTAAAAACTTTTTGACAAAAAATGTAGAATTGTTCGCCGCTGTATTTCCTTTTTTCTCATTATCGAAGCCATTCGGAAAATAAACAGTCGAGATTTTCATCTCTTTTATATTATCGACACCATAATGAACACATATTTCATTATCAATTCTCTGTGATGCACAAATCTTAGCAGGCTCTGGTAGCGGATATAGATTATTAATGTTTATAGGCAAACTCCCGTTTCCATTATTAGGAGGTACTGGTGAATTAGAAGGATCAAAAGATGGGATAGTAAACGTTTGCTCGTATACAAGCCGAACGTTTTTTTGATCACCTTTCATCTTCCCTAAAATAGCACCAGACACTTCAACCGTATATCCATCTTTCCGTAAGCCGATTGCGACATTATCATTATTAGTCCAAACCAAAGATACATAGTCATCTGTTTTTTTTAAGTTTCTGTCAAGATCGTAGTAAAAGTTCCCATTATGATCAAAGGTTGAACTCCCTATGGTAGACACATTCACTTCTTTTAAATATGCAATAAGAGCCACAGCTGTTTTTTCTCGAACGTTTTTATACATCTTTGAAAAGTTTTCCGGTGTTTTACTTGTTGTATTACTATTTTTAAAATCCGTAATCATTTTTTCAGCCTGGCGTTCAAGTTCGGGTTTTTTTCTATAAAACTCATTTAGAAACTGAACCTTTGTATAATCCAACCCAGCTTCAGCTACAACAACTTTCAATTGATTGTTATCAATAGTTTTTTCCTGCTTTGCATTACTAATGCTACTACTAAGGAAGACAGCGGAGACAATTGTGATTAGAGTGATTAATAAAAGCACGGTAAGAAGGGCGTAACCTTGCTCATTTTTTTTAACCACTACGAAAACCTCCTTAGTATCATTTATTTTGATATCGAGTAATGCTAGTTTGGATTGTCACAGACAGTTTAGGATTATTTTTATCTCTTATTTTTAAATACAAGTTATCAAGGTTGCTCTTCTTGGGTTCAACTCTAACATCTATTTGCGATTTATAAGTATCATCACTAGACAAACTATCCTCAAATTCACTTGCTTCATAAAAGTAGTCTTGCGCAATAATGCTTTTAAATGAAGGGACGTCTTCACATCCTTGAATGATTATTTCATTTTTAGAAGTAATGAGGCGATAACAATCATTCCTCCTATGTTCATATTGTAATTTAGTAATTACTGCGTTCGCCTCTTGCTGCAATTTCAGTTTAGTAGTTTCTACTACATTATGCTTGACGCTAATATTGAGAGTAGTCCATATAATACCTGTCACTAGTGAGATTAGAACAAGAACCGATAAAAGTTCTACAAGAGTTATTCCTTTTTGATCAGTCCTCAGCAGGTTTTTCATTCTACTCATCACTTCGCTTTCACATATCCGAATGATTCACTTATAAGCTGATTATTCTTCATCATTTTTATATGGATTCTGTGTAATTTAACAACGCCCGGCATGGGATTTGAAATTGTATTCATAGGCGGTTCTGCTTCCTTCTTTATTCGAATAATTGCATCCGGATAAGCTGTATCTTCAGTGCATAACCATAGACTATCATCAGTACAACTGACACCTTGTAATTCACTAAAATCGATAGAATAACTTTTGTACTCCTCCAAAATTACCCGAGCTTCATTCATCGTCTCCAACTTCGTCTCGGTTCTATTATTGAAAAGTGTCATTTGAGGGAAAATCGTCATAAAAGCGACGAAAACTATGCCTAATATCACAAGTGACGCGAGAATTTCAACTAAAGTCAGTCCAGACTCTTCAGTAGTTTTACGTTTCATCACTTTTCCCGCACCTCATTTCGTTCCTTTTGCCTATCTCTAGCATAACGGAGTGAGCCTTTGAGTTCAATAGGGTTCTGCGTATAATTGTTACAAAAAAAGACTGCGGGCGCAGTCTTTTGAGTGAAACCTTATCTCATTCAAATCTCAATCGTTTCTGGTTGTTCTCCTTCATAAACACCTACACGGTTCCGTCCCGCCTGCTTCCCTCCTATATAGAGGGCTCGGTCAGCATTCCGTAATAAACTATTATCCGATTTCGTGTCCTCCGGAATCGAGGAGACACCTAGACTGACGGTGAGGTTGACACCAATGGATTCGATATTATCCGTCAAGTCCGGTTTGATCATAAACGTATGCTGCTCCACTTCAAGGCGAATGCGTTCCGCAAGTGTAACCGCTTCCTTTTTCGTGAAATCCGGGAGCAACAAAACAAATTCCTCACCGCCGTAACGGGCCAGCGTCCTGCCATCCGTCTCGTATTTTTTAAGAATTTGAGCAAACGAACAGAGGATGTCATTTCCGCTTTGATGTCCATAGTTGTCATTGATGGATTTGAAATGATCGATATCTAAAATGATGGCGGATACACTTGAAATCTCCTGTTCATGGAATCGACTGAGCTCCTCACTCAACTTCTTCGTCAAGTACCGGAAATTGTACAGTTTCGTCAAGCCGCATTTTTCACTTTTTTCAATCGTAAGTTCGTAATGAAATGCCTTCATGACAGAGGTTTCAAAATATCCCGTTAACAAATCGACCATTTTCTTATCTATTTCTTCAAAGAAGTTTCTTCGGAAAGACGTCATGATCAGATAGGCTTCAAGTTTTCCTGCCCGAATAATCGGTGCGACCATAACACTTTGCACAGCACTGCTGAACTGGAGATGTTCCAGCTTTTCAATCTCTTTATGTGAACTATATACATTTATTTTGTTGGGGGATAACAAAGGTATCGCTTCATTTTTAAAGGTGAAAAACTCCGCTTCCTTTGAAAAATTACCTGCCTCTGAACATGCTAACAAGTGAAATTCTGTTTCCTTGTAAATATCGAGAATATAAGCTTGATCATAATTTACGACACCGCGAATTTTTTTCGTGAAAACTTCTATGACTTCATGCGTGCTAAGACTCTCGGTTAACTCGTGGCCTATATCGACAGCAGAAGATAGCTTCTTGTTGAACTCTCCTGAAAACGCATACTTGCGGATAATCAGTAGAATAAGGAGGAAGGGGACTCCAAGCAACATCACGGAGAATACACCTAATTTGTAAGTTAACAGACTATATGCGACCGCTAGAGGAAGAACTACCATTGTTATCGCAAAGTCCCACAGCGCGACTTGCTTAAAATCATCAAAAGAAGTTCTTTCGATTTTCATGATACAGTATAGTATCAAGCTATTTATAAGAGAATACGATATTGCGTAGACCGCGGCGGCTGCAAGAAAAGCCCAAGGTGGCATTTCCGAGATACTTCCGCCAGCATAATGGAAACAGAACGCACTAGTAATTGACACGATTGCAAACATTAACGAGTTCGTGGTGAAGCGATAGAATGCCGGCAGACTAGATTTTCGCACAAATTGTAGAATTATGAGTGCAAGTTGCATGAATACCATTTCCGCAAAAAGGCCGTACTGAAAAAAGATCACAAAAATAATCCAGCGTTCAAGCGAAATACTAATTGAAAATATTTGAAACGACACACTCATTGCGACGACTAACATGATGAAATTCAGTATTAAAAACCACATATCAATTTCTTTAAAAGGAAACTTCACGTAAATGACATACAATGAGGTCGGTACTACTAATAGCCACAGTAACAAAGCTATCCACTGCTTATGTGGATTGTTGAGCATTCTGTATCCTCCGTTCTGGAATACTTTACTTCACATAGCCGCCTACTCGATTCCGGCCAGCCTGTTTCGCTCCAATATACAATGCTCGATCTGCATTCCGGAGAAGCGTCATCGCTTCATCTGTGTCTTCAGGCGCGGCTGATACACCTATACTTGCAGTGATTTGAAGTTGTTCTTTACTCATTGGACCCGACAAATCATTCTCGATCCGCATGTTTGTCTGCTCGATTACACTCCGTAACTCTTCTGCAAACCCGAGTGCTGTAGCCGCTGAATATCCAGGCAGAATATAGACGAATTCTTCGCCTCCATATCTAGCAACGATTCCGTTTTCAGGACATTCGTTTTGCAGAAGATGTGCAAATTGTTTCAATATAAGATTGCCACATTCGTGACCGTACGTATCATTCACTTTTTTGAAGTGATCAATATCCAGCATAACAACAGCAACGTGTTGGTGGACACCTTTATGAATCAATGCCATTTCATGTTTCAAGTGCTGTTCTAAAAAACGATAATTATATAGCCCAGTTAACGCACAGCGGTTACTTTGCTGCTCTGCTCGTTCTATATATCTCGCTTTCTCAACCGCTACGATAAAGTAAGAACTGAGAAGGTCCAATACATTTAAGTGAAACTCTTTGAATCCGTCTCTCTTTTTACTTCCCAGTACCAACGCTCCAACAATTTCTTGATGGCGTATTAACGGGACGCATAATAAGCTTTCAAGATCTGCTGGGACAGTAGTCATCGACCGTTCAATCCATTGTTCCCTTCTAGAATACAGAAATCTGTTTTTATTGGATAGGACCTTACCAGCAATCCCCTCCCCGTTCTCTAAGCGAACTTGAGGTACGTCGACTTTCCTTGCTTCCACATAAAAATGGGTAGGTTCCAACCATCCATCATAGTGCTTGAACAAGTACACATACTCCGCTTTAAATAATGCCGTCGTTTTCGTCATGAATTCTTGCACAACTGCTTCTTCAGTTGTCATTTTAGCAAGTTGCTGTCCGATCTTTCCTGCAGCTTGAATATAGGCATTCAAGTCATCTGTCTTCCGGTTGATTCTCAATAAGATTGTCATGAAAAAGAATGGGATTCCCACTAACAGATATCCAATAGCACCATAGTGAATCAGAACGAAATATAAAGATAATGCGAGCGGGACTGCAATGATCATCCGGAAGTAATGCAACAATGTTTCCTTTACAGAACCCCGTCTTTTCCTATGAGTCAGGACTTCATAGAGCTTTGAAATCCAATCATAAAGAAATGAATAGACGATTTGATAGACGACAACACTGACAACCAGTTTACCCATATCCATTTCCCCGGTTTTTGCCCCTGTTAAGAAAAAGGCGATAGCCGCACAAACTGATAGGATAAAATAGGCTAGCGAGTTGTAAAGGAAACGAAAAAGGATATTCCCTTTTTTGAGACGCGCAAAAACCGCTAACGCAATAATCACTTGCGTTATGATCAATTCAATCGTTAAACCGTACATAATAAAGATCGGTAATGTAAACCAGACAAAAAGCGAGACAGGTTTTCGATTATATATGATCGGATAGTGTAAACTTAAAAATCCCAATAAAACTGAAAGTCCTACCCATAACCAATTCACCGTAGGCACGGGCTGGGTATGAAGAAGATAAACGATGCCGGTCGGCACAACAATTATCCACGTTAAGAACAGAAGCATCAATTGCCGGCCTTTCAACTTCATCTTCTTCATCCTTCCTGTTCCCGCCAATCATACGGAATTTTCTATTTATTGATAATTAAAGTATATGAGTCCTTAGGCTATTAAGCAAGTATAAAGAGCCTGAGACTATTTTCTTTCGAAGTAGGTCTTTAGATAGTATTATAGACGCATAATCTTCCTTTGTCACCTTTTTGTTTCCAAATTCACATTGCTCATAAAGGGATTGTGCCGAAGCAGCTCCAGGGACTTCGAAGTCCAAGAAGGTAAATGATTGTGCAACCGGTATTAATTCGTTGAGTGTTGCGTTAATCTCCTTATTCGCCATCATTCCTATGACAAAATCAACCTTTTCCCCAGGAAACTGTTCTTGGATTGTACGCCGAAGCATTACAGCTGCTGCAGGATTATGAGCACCATCAAAAAACACGCCAGGTGCGACCTCTTCAAAGCGATAGGAAAGCTGTGCGTTTGCAATTCCTGTTTGAATCGCTTCTGCCGGCAAGTGTAGACCGGCTTTGAGAAGAGCTTCTATCGCAACCGCTGCATTGATCGCTTGGTGGGGACCTTTCATCTTTCTATTCGGTAATGCTAGTTGCAGACTTCCCTGGAACTGTTCCGGGGTTCCTTCTTTCATCCGAAAGTCTTGTCCATAAATCAGTATTTCACTGCCGACCTCTGCAGCCACTTTTTCTGCCACTTTTTCAGCTTCCTCTAGTAATTGGCCGCAAACAGCGGGAACTCCTTTTTTAAATATCCCTGTTTTATGCCACGCAATCTGTTCGATCGAGTCACCAAGGAATCCGACATGATCTTTTGCGATAGATGAAATCACGGTAGCCACCGGTGTTATCACATTTGTACTGTCGAATCTCCCCCCCATTCCGCATTCGATGAGGACAACATTTGGTTTCAGGCGATTGAATGTTACATACGCGGCTGCCGTCAGCAATTCGAAGTCCGTCAACTTCCCGTCAAGTCCGGCATCTTTCAGTGTTTGGAAAGAAGTTGTCAACTGCGCTTCTGAGATATTTTGTCCATCGATCCGGATTTGGTCATGGATATCCACCATTGCTGGTGAAGCAAAAACCCCCGTGCTGATGCCTGCTTCACGAAGGATGGACTCCATAAAGCAGATTGTTGATCCTTTTCCATTAGTGCCTGCGACGTGAATTGCCCGCAGATTTACTTGTGGTGATCCGAGAACGTGCATCGCGTGTTCAATTGCCGCTAGGCCAGGTTTAATCTCATCATCGCTCGTAATCCTTTCTCTTTTCTTGTACTCATCCAACTTCGGTATCATACCTTTTCCCCACCTTATGCTAAACTAATAGTCAATAGCCTCGAGAAGGCTTTTCTTAAGAGTATAGCATGAGAGAGAAGGGGATCATTTGAAAAAATGCTGGATTATTTATAATGGAAGTTTAGTGAATGATAAATTCCGGGATCAGGCGGAACTCGTCCAGGAAGCTGCGTACCGAGCCAGAATTTCTGCCTCTATTTACAAAAATTACGAAGTGTTCATGGATGTGACCGCCGCAATTGAATCCCTGCCTGATTTCGTCGTGTTTCTAGATAAGGATATTGTGCTTGCGACGTTCTTGAAATCCCTCGGTATTCCTGTATTCAATGATCCGGAAGTAATTGAGCGGTGTGACAATAAAACGAAACAAGCGATTACTTTGGCTCACGATGGGATCCCGATGCCACGTACCATTGTTGCTCCGAAAGTGTATCGGAACTTCACAATCCGGGATAGCGGTTACTATGAACGCGTTTTAGAAGAACTCGGTCTTCCGATGATCATCAAGGAAGCGCGGGGGTCGTTCGGGATGAACGTCTATTTAATCGAGACAGAAGAACAGTTTTATGAGAAAACGGACTCATTACGCGGGGTTGACCATTTATTCCAGGAATTCATCGATTCGAGCCGGGGGCGGGATATTCGTGTGAATGTCGTCGGTGACCGGGTTGTTGCTGCGATGTATCGACATTCCGAGACGGATTTCCGTGCGAATATTACGAACGGCGGCATTGCTGAGACTATCGAATTGACGGAAGCACAAATCGAAGTCGCATTGCGTGCTGCGAAATCAGTAGGCGCAGTTTTCGCAGGAGTCGACTTATTGTTCGGCGTTAACGAAGAACCGCTAGTGTGTGAAGTGAACGCCGCTGCCCACATCCGCAATATTTATAATGTAACAGGCATCAATGTAGCAGATGCAATGATTGAATACATTTTAGAGGTGATTGCGTGAAGGGGTACATCTACTATGATGAGGAAGATGCGGTTCGCAATCACTGGTTCATCGATGAGCTCATTAAAGAAGGGTTTGCGAAACAGTTGGATGTTGAATTATTGACTGGGGATGCAGATCTTCCTAATGATGCGAAATTCGTCATTTATCGAGGCAGGGACTTCGGGAAAAGCCGTCAGTTCGAATCAGATGGTGTTATTGTCATTAATCGCAGCGAGGTAAATCGTATAGCGAACGACAAACTCCAAACCTGTGAGCTCGCTGCTATTTTGGGGATTCCATCGATTCCCACGAGGCGGTTGAATTCTTCTCTGGACGTTCGGGAGTACCCCGTTATTATAAAAACTGCAGATGGTCACGGGGGCGCGGATGTACATTTATGTACGACTGAAGCTGAGGTAGATGAAGTGGTCGCTCACTATGCTGATCGACAGCTTCTGATTCAACCTTATATCGAGCATGGTTCCTCAGATGTCCGACTATATATGATTGGCAATGAAGTGGTTGGTGCGGTAAAACGGACTGGAGTGGGGACTTTTAAAGCAAATGTCGCATTAGGCGGGACAGCGGAACGATTTGTTCCTCCCTCCCCTTTACGCAAGTTCGCAGTAAGGATTGCAAAAGCTTTGAAGAGTGACTATATCGGAGTGGATTTCATCCAGAATAAAGATAATGTTTGGTTGCTGAATGAATTGGAAGATCCTGTAGGAGCCAGGTCGCTTTATGAAACAAGTGAAGTGAATGTTGCGCGTGAATTCATGCAGCATATATGCAGGAAAATCGAGAAAACCTTATGAAGTGCGAGCCAGCACTTTGTAAGGTTTTTTTGCTTTGCAATCGCAGTAGTTTGCTCAGTGTGATATTCGTTCTGCGACAATTCTATGTCTTTGTCCATGAGCCGGAGGTCTTTTTCGTTAATGGGAAGCATTTAAATTTCAATAAGGGATTAATTGGGAGGACTTCCTTTGTTTTATGAGGATTCCATATGGAGCGGATGATGCTTTTTAAGCGTTATAAGCGTTTTTCATATTTTATGAGCGCTTTCCGTGATTTATGAGCGATTCTCAGTGTTTATGAGCACTTTCCAGGTTTTATGAGCGGATCCATGAGTTTATGATCACTTTTCCTGTTTTATGAGCGTAATTAGTGATTTATGAGCACCTCTCCAATAAAAATAAAGAGGGCTTTCGCTAGAAAGCCCTCCCTTACTTAAATCTCTTTCAGTTCTTCAATGCGGCGCTGAACAGCCGCTTGCTTTTCGAGATAATCTTGTTCTTTTGCTCGTTCTTCATCTACAACAGACTGTGGTGCTTTGGACACGAAGCGTTCGTTGGACAATTTTCCTTGAACGCGTTTCACTTCGCCTGCCCACTTATCCAACTCTTTACCGAGACGTGCAATTTCTTCGTCAATGTTTAGTAAGCCTTCGAGCGGCATGAAGAGTTCTGCACCTGTAACTACTGCTGACATTGACTTGCCAGGAGCGTGGACATCTACTCCGATTTCCAGTGTTTCCGGGTTACAGAATTTCTCGATATACTGACTGTTTGTTTTCAAGACAGCTGCTGTCGCTTCGTCTTTCGCAACAATATACAGCGGTACTTGGCGACTCATCGGTGTGTTCACTTCCGCACGAATCGTACGCACCGCTTTGATAACATCAGTCAACAACTTCATGTGCGTGGAACGTTCCACATTCGTCAAGCTGGAATCTGCCACCGGCCATGGTGCAACCGTGATGGACTCGCCTTCATGTGGCAAGTTCTGCCAAATTTCTTCCGTAATGAACGGCATGAGTGGGTGAAGTAAACGCATCGTATTGTCGAGTACATATGCAAGAACCGAACGCGTCATATGCTTCGCTTTCTCGTCTTCCCCGTACAATGGCAACTTCGCCATCTCGATGTACCAGTCACAGAAATCATCCCAGATGAAGTTATAGAGTGCTCGGCCGACTTCCCCGAACTCATAGCGATCTGACAATTTCGTCACAGAGTCAATCGTTTCGTTGAGACGCGTTAAGATCCAATCATCTGCAACAGAGCGTTCGCCCGATAAATCGATTTCTTCGTATTTCAAACCTTCCATATTCATCAACGCAAATCGGGAAGCATTCCAGATTTTGTTGGCAAAGTTCCAGACCGCTTCAACTTTTTCAGTCGAATAGCGAAGGTCTTGGCCTGGTGATGAACCGGTTGCCAGGAAGTAACGCAATGCATCGGCACCATACTGATCGATGACATCCATCGGATCCACGCCGTTACCGAGAGATTTCGACATCTTGCGCCCGTCTTCAGCACGAACCAAGCCGTGAATCAAGACATCCTTGAATGGACGCTGGTCTGTGAACTCGATGCCTTGGAATATCATGCGGGACACCCAGAAGAAGATAATATCATATCCTGTAACAAGCGCATCCGTTGGATAGTAACGCTTGAACTCAGAGTTTTCCGTATCCGGCCATCCCATCGTGGAGAATGGCCATAGAGCAGATGAGAACCACGTATCCAGTACATCCTCTTCCTGATGCCAGTTTTCGATGTCTGCAGGTGCTTCTTCGCCGACATACACTTCTCCTGTTTCATTGTGATACCAAGCTGGAATGCGATGTCCCCACCAAAGTTGACGAGAAATACACCAGTCGTGAATGTTTTCCATCCAAGTCAAATATGTTTTCTCGAAGCGTTCAGGTACGAATGACACTTTGCCTTCTGCTTGTTGCAATTCAATCGCTTTTTCAGCAAGTGGCTGCATCTTAACGAACCACTGTGTAGATAAATACGGTTCGACAACTGCACCGCTCCGCTCCGAATGACCTACGGAATGGTTATGTGCTTCGATTTTAAAGAGGACGTCCATATCCTGCAAATCTTTAACGATTGCTTTGCGGCATTCGAAACGGTCCATTCCTTCGTATTTACCTGCTAACTTGTTCATTGTTCCATCTTCATTCATTACAAGAACGCGTGGCAGATCATGGCGATTTCCGATTTCAAAGTCGTTCGGATCGTGAGCTGGTGTAATCTTAACCGCGCCACTTCCGAAGTCCATTTCTACGTAATCATCCGCCACAATCGGAATTTCACGGTCGACGATCGGCAGCTTCACGGTTTTTCCGATTAAGTGCTGATAGCGAGCGTCTTCCGGGTGAACGGCAACCGCTGTGTCACCCAACATTGTCTCTGGGCGTGTTGTCGCAATCTCGATACTTCCAGTTCCATCTGTGAGTGGGTAACGCATATGATAGAATGCACCCGCTACATCCTTATGGATTACTTCGATATCAGACAATGCTGTTTTCGTTGCAGGGTCCCAGTTGATAATATATTCGCCGCGGTAAATTAAGTCTTTCTTGTACAATTTGACGAACACTTCACGAACTGCACGTGAAAGCCCTTCATCCAACGTGAAACGTTCGCGTGAGTAATCCAGCCCGAGACCAAGCTTAGACCATTGTTCACGAATATGACCCGCATACTCATCTTTCCATTTCCATGTCTCTTCCAGGAACTTCTCACGCCCTAGATCATAGCGTGTTTGCCCGTTAGCGCGCAGCTTCTCTTCTACTTTCGCTTGCGTTGCAATACCGGCATGGTCCATACCAGGAAGCCATAACGCATCATATCCTTGCATGCGCTTCATGCGAGTCAAGATATCTTGAAGTGTCGTATCCCAAGCGTGACCTAAGTGCAATCTACCCGTTACGTTCGGTGGTGGAATGACAATCGTATAGGGCTCTTTCCCACTCTCCGGCTGAGCTTTGAAATACTCGCCCTTCAACCACCATTCATAACGATCTCTCTCAATCGTTTGCGGATCATACTTAGTCGGCATCTCCAACTGGTCTTTTTCTGTCATAACAATTCCTCCTCGTAATAATAAAAGTAATTCAATTCATTTTTGTTTTTAATCGGACACTTTGTACTTATACTTTCTGTTGATTGGAACGTAAGGCGGGGACTCCTTAGGGACCAGCGAAGATTGAAGACCCCGCAGAAGCACAGCGCCGAGGAGGCTGAGATCAAGCCTCTAGGAAAGCCTCAGCCTGAAGTGGAAATCAACATTATGTCCAATTTTTGAAACACAAAAAACCCCTTCGTCGTTAAAGGACGAAGGAGTCAGTTCGCGGTACCACCTTTATTCGCAACTATGCAAAAAGCGCACGTTGCCTCAATGGATATAACGGCTTCTAACCGGCTTTC
Source organism: Sporosarcina gallistercoris (assembly GCF_014836415.1). Classification (GTDB taxonomy): domain Bacteria; phylum Bacillota; class Bacilli; order Bacillales_A; family Planococcaceae; genus Sporosarcina; species Sporosarcina gallistercoris. The sequence continues at coordinate 137,997 of NZ_JACSQY010000005.1, forward strand.
GCTACTTGGAAAAACGTTCACGAAAACTGCTGACGGGTGACTTTCAAACTGTCGACAATAGGTCCTTGCACCATCCGGACCCTCTCTAAAAAAGCCGACTGATCTACTCTCCCGCTAAACGCATCACTATACTGTTTCCAATAGTTTACCGGATGTATAGCGTACCCGTCAAGCCCGCTTTGAAAGGATGGTGTTATGAGAAGAGGTTATAACCCTTATTTACTTCCGCCATGGCTCAGAAGATGCCGTTTTTACTGCAAAATGATCATTATCCCGATTTCCTGTTTCCAGCTCATCCGGCTATTGATCATCCCTACGACAGGGGACTTTTTACTCTTCTGTATCCTTTGCGGATGTTGTTTCTTATTCCACAAAAACATCATTTAACCGGAAGGACGTCACTGTAACATCATCTTCCAAATCATTGATGAACGCGAGCATTTCATGATCTTCCGCATAGTTATTCAAGGTTTCAATGTGATTCACACTGGAACTATCCAAATCCGCAGTAACGGCTGCAGTCGTCGTTTCTGACAACTCATCCGCTGCCGGGTCTTTCTTAGCTACAGCTTCGACTTCAGTCAATTTAGCTTCAACTGTCCACATGACCGTAAGAGCCCCATCATCCGTCGCGGTTGCTGTAGCATCGATCACATTCGCTTTAAGTTGTCCGTCTGCACTCGTTGGCAAATCTACGAGCAATGGCACGGCATACTCGAAATAACCCGATTTGTCTTGAACGTCCACATCATCAATCAAGATCGCATCAGAATCTAAAGCTGCTTCCTGCGCTTCACCATCAAATGCAACATTTGCTGCTACATGATAAATCCCCGAAAGCCGAACAGCATCTTCCGTCTTATGCTCTGTATATCCCGCGGTCACTTTCACTTCTTGTGCAGAAACTGCTTTCCCGTACTCTGCAGGAAACTGAAACGTCTCCGTTAATGTCCACTGTGTTGGCTCCATTATTTTGCCGCCTCCTTTTATACGTAAGAGTATATGACGGCAAACCGCTTAACAGAACAATCGTCCAAAGAAAAACAGCCTTTCCAAAGAGTTTCATCTCAGAAAGGCTGTTTGTATTTATTTTTTCAACTGACTGAATACTTTATGGAATGCATCTACTGTTTTCGAGATGTGCGCTTCCGTATGTGCCGCTGAAAGGAACATGCCCTCGAACTGCGAAGGCGGCAAGAAAATCCCTTCCGCAGCCATCAACCGGTAGTATTCAGCAAATAGCGCCAAATCAGATGTCTTTGCAGATTCATAATCGACAACGTCGACATTTGTGAAGAAGAATCCGATCATCGATCCTGCACGGTTCACAGTATGCGGAATTCCATTTGCACTTGCTGCTTCGCGGAATCCTTTTTCAAGCTGATCGCCAAGTTTCATGAAGTGCTCATATGATGACGGATTCAACCGCTTCAACGTCTCGATTCCAGCTGTCATTGCGAGTGGATTTCCCGACAAAGTTCCAGCTTGATAAACCGTTCCTGCAGGTGCAATGTGCTCCATGATTTCGCGTTTACCGCCGTATGCTCCTACAGGCAGTCCGCCGCCGATCACTTTACCGAGGCATGTCAAATCAGGTGTGACTCCAAAATGCCCTTGTGCACAATTGTAGCCGACACGGAAACCGGTCATCACTTCATCAAAAATGAGAAGCGTTCCGTTTTCTTCTGTCAACTTGCGTAATTCTTCAAGGAAACCTGGCTGCGGCGGCACAACTCCCATGTTTCCTGCGACTGGTTCCACGATGACACCAGCGAGATCGTCTCCATACTCTTTAAAGGCGACTTTCAAGCTTTCCAAGTCATTATAAGGAACGGTGATCGTGTTTTTCGCAACGCCTTCAGGAACTCCTGGGCTGTCCGGAAGACCGAGTGTCGCAACCCCGGAACCCGCTTTAATAAGCAATGAATCCCCGTGACCGTGGTAACATCCTTCAAATTTCAAAATGAGATTACGCTTCGTATATCCACGTGCTAAACGCAATACACTCATCGTCGCCTCTGTACCTGAAGACACCATGCGCACCATTTCAATCGATGGGACACGGTCGATGACGATTTCAGCCAGTTCATTCTCGAGCAATGTGGGTGCACCGAAACTGGACCCTTTCAAAGCCGCTTGCTGAATGGCCGATACAACACCTTCTTCAGCATGTCCTAAAATTAGAGGCCCCCACGATAATACATAATCGATGTATTCGTTGCCATCGATATCTGTAATGATCGCGCCTTTACCGCTCTCCATGAAAATCGGATCCATATTGACCGATTTGAACGCACGGACAGGCGAATTCACGCCGCCAGGCATTAGATCTACAGCTTTACTGAATGCTTGTTTTGAATTTGTATACTCTCTCATTTTGTCTCCTCCAACCAACGAGCGGCATCTTTCGCGTGGTACGTCATGATCAGATCGGCACCTGCACGCTTCATACTAGTCAACGTTTCAAGGACGATCCGTTGTTCATCGACCCAGCCATTAAGGGCAGCAGCTTTCACCATCGCGTACTCTCCACTCACATTATAGGCAACCATCGGAAGCAACGTATTGTTTTTGACATCGCGTAAAATGTCCAAGTACGACAACGCAGGTTTCACGATTAAGAAATCTGCGCCTTCCGCAATATCCGATTCCGCTTCACGCAATGCTTCCATACGATTAGCAGGATCCATTTGATACGCTTTACGATCACCGAACTGTGGCGTGGAATCCGCAGCATCCCGGAATGGTCCATAATACGCCGATGCATACTTCACCGCATAAGACATAATTGGAATCTCTTCGAATCCGGCATTATCCAATTCTTGGCGGATCGCAGCAACGAAACCATCCATCATATTGGATGGGGCAATGATATCCGCACCTGCGCTCGCCTGTGAAACGGCTGTCTTCACGAGCAAGTCCAAAGAAGGATCATTCAACACGCGTTCACCTTCAATCACACCACAATGTCCGTGATCGGTATATTCACAAAGACAAGTATCTGCAATGACAATTAGTTCAGGATGACGCTTTTTCGCAAGCCGGATCGCTTCCTGGATGATTCCGTGGTCATGGTAAGCCCCGCTTCCTACAGCATCTTTTTCAGTAACAACGCCAAAGAAAATGACAGAAGGAATTCCTAGTGCAACTGCCTCATCTAACTCTTCCCCGAGCCGATCCATCGAATGCTGATAGATACTAGGCATCGAAGGGATTTCGTTTTTCACATTCTCGCCTTCAATCACGAAGATCGGGTAAATAAAGTCTGTTGCTTGCAGTTGTGTTTCACGAACCATTGCACGCATTCCAGCAGTGCTGCGAAGCCGACGGTGCCGGCGGAAATTCAAATTATTCATCTGTCAATTCCTTCCTTTCGACCCGGCTAATGTCTGCACGAGTTCAGGTAATGTATAAGTTTCAGGCATTACGTGGACAGGTGCGCCCATTCTGTGCAGTGCCCGTTTCGTAATATGACCGATCGCGCCAATTGTATAGCCTGCCCATCCTATCTTAGGCGCCACATGTTCTGTGAATACTGTAACCGCTGACGGACTTGCGAACAATACGGTAACAGAAGTGGTATCTTTCACTAATTCAACTATCCGAGCTGCAGAAGAAACTTCAGGAAGTGTTTCGTACACCGTCCATTCATCCACCGATAACGAAAGCTCAGTTGAAATGAGCGTCCCAGCTAAATTACCTTTGATGAATAGCGCACGTAACGATTCCCCTTCAGGGTTGAACTGCCGAACGAAAACATCTGCACTGAATACGTCCGGGATGAAGTCCACTCGAAAGCCGATGCGTTCAAGCGCATGGGCGGTTTTTTCCCCCACAGCGGCAACACGGAGTTCGTAATCCTGCACATCCATTTTAAACCGCTTCAGCTTATGATGAAAGGCAGCTACTGCACTCTGGCTCGTAAAAATCAACCAATCATAGTTCCGTGTCTGCATCATGCGCTCATCATCATTCACTGATACCCGTTCCTCCGTGCGAATGAGCGGGTATGAAACCGGATTGCCTCCAAGCTGTCTAACAAGCTCGTAAGGTTCTTCGGATTTTTTTGTACTCGTGAAAATCACGGTCTCTCCTGACAATGGAAGCTTATTGACCATCCATTTCAGCCTTTACTCGTTGAATGACTTCTGCTGCCCCTTCTTTACGGAGGACACTTGAAACGACTCTCCCCGCTTCTACAGGAGTTTCAGCTTTAGCCGTATGACGATACACTTCTGAACCGTCCGGAGCGGCGATGAAGCCAGTCAATTCGATACCATCGTCTTTCTGTTGCGCAAAACCGCCAATCGGCACTTGGCACGATCCGTCCATTTCGCGGAGGAATGTACGTTCCGCTTCTACTTCTCTGAATGTCTGTTCATCATTCATTTTTGCAAGTTCTGCAAGAAGTTCTGCATCATCTGAACGGCATTCAATCGATAAGGCACCTTGACCGACCGCCGGAATGCAATCTTCCAGACTCATGTATTCCGTAATGATTTCATCGCTCCAGCCCATACGTTTAAGTCCGGATGCAGCGAGTAGGATGGCATCATATTCACCGTCCTGCATTTTCTTCAATCGCGTGTCAATGTTGCCGCGGATCCATTTGATCTCTAGATCTGGACGGAGCAAGAGGAGCTGAGAACTTCTGCGCAAACTGGAAGTCCCGACCACTGCACCGGCAGGAAGGTCTTTAAATGCAACATTGCCATTTGAAATGAAAGCATCTCGCGGGTCTACACGTTTAGGGATACAGCCGACAATCAAGCCTTCCGGTAAGACGGATGGCATATCTTTCATACTATGTACAGCAAAATCGATTTCTTTATCAAACAATGCTTGCTGGATTTCTTTAACGAATAAGCCTTTTCCGCCGACTTTAGACAGTTGAACGTCAACAATGCGATCGCCTTTTGTAACGATTTCTTTCACTTCAAAGTCAAATGGCACATCCAATGCCTTCATTTGATCGATGAACCAATTCGTTTGGGTTAACGCAAGCTTACTTCTCCGTGAACCGACAATTATTTTTCTCAATGTAATCTTCCTTCCCGAAGTGAATGATACGTACTAAGTGGTTTGGACTTCTCAACTTTATAACCAAAAATGGAATTGGGATAGTTTACTGCCCAAAAAGAAATTGATGATGAGTAAAACAAATGCAAAAATCGTTGCCCATGCAAAATCAGCAGCTTTCACTTTTCCGCTTCTATTTAAGAAAAGCAGCACACCGTAAACAAGCAGCAAAAAGAATGACCCAATAATCTTTATGTCGAATATCGTCCAATCGGAAAGTGCTGTGTATGCCCACTGAATGCCTAATATCAGGCTCACCAGCAATACCGGGATGCCTGTATAGATTGCAGCTTTCATCCCTGTCATCGCGTGCTGCAGAGAAGGCAACCGACTGAATTGCGAAGTGAATTTCTTCTTCTTCAGTAAATTATAGACGAGCAAGTATAGAATCGCGAAAACAAAAGCCATAGCAAACGCCGCATAAGAGAGAATGGCGAATGTTATATGGATGAATAACAGTTCAGATATAAGCGAGTCCCCGACTCCTGAAGATGCTACATGGGCAGGCGCAAATATATGAATCGTCATAAAACAGAAAGCAATTACATTCAAAAAGAATCCTGCATAGCTCAAGCTATACTTCAGTTGAATGCCAAGCGACAACGTGATGAGTACCCAGGCAAAGAAGTACACCCCTTCATAAAGGGATAACACTGGTAATTGCCTCGTCACTATGAGAGCGTGCAATAGGAAACCGGTTTGCATGAAAAATACAATCACAGTCAGCCAAAATGCGCTTCTCTGAGCACGAGGATCTTTGTTTAAATAATCCACAAAATAAAAAATCAGGCTGACGGCGTAAAGGATGAGCATAGCTTCCTGAAGCCGCGCCATCGTCATTTCAACCATAGGCCACCTCTGCCTTTCTGTCAAAAAAGCCACTTCCGCATCGGCCGACTAGAGAAGCGGGATGGGAAATGACTTTGTGGAACACACTCAATATGTCAAATCAGGCTGTAAACCGGAATTTTGGGAAGCTCCGGCTTCCTGTTCCGCTTTTTGCTGTTGTACCTGAAAATTCTTTTCTTGTTCAACCTCTTCTTCAATACCGAAAATAGATTGGAACAGCTCCAGTTTTTCTGCCGATTTAGCATCCGTCGCAAATTCCTTAGCCTGTAAAATCGGTTCTTTCAGCAACTGGTTAATGATCGATTTTGTATGTTTGCTCAGCACTTTCTTCTCACGATCAGTCAGGTCAGGCATTTTGTTTTCGATACTCGCCATTGTTTCCGCTTGGATACTGAGCGCTTTCTTCCGTAATGCCGTAATGACGGGCACAACACCAAGCGTCGCAAGCCATTCTTTGAACATGACCACTTCTCCACGGATGATCATCTGGATTTCTTCTGCTGCCTCTTTACGCTGCGCTAGGTTCGCTTCCACGATTCCTTGCATATCATCGATGTCATAGAGGAACATATTCGGTAAATCTCCGATACGCGGATCCATATCACGCGGAACCGCAATGTCGACTAGGAACAGCGGACGCCCTTTACGAAGACGCTCAACAAACTGCATAAGTTCGTAGTCGATGACGTAATCCTTTGAGCCCGTGCTGCTGATCAAAATGTCAACATCGAGCAGCGTACATTGCAATTCCTGTAGGGACTTTGCGTTTCCATCAAACTGTGTTGCCAATTCCTCCGCTTTAGAAAACGTCCGATTGAGCACAGTGATTTTACCGACTCCGCTACCTTGCAAGTTTTTAATCGTCAGCTCACCCATTTCACCTGCACCTAAAATGGCAATGTGCTTGTGCTTCAACGAACCGAAAATCTTTTTCCCAAGCTCGACAGCAGCATATGACACAGAGACTGCATTTTCGCCAATTGCAGTTTCAGCATGAGCACGTTTTGCAACAGTTATCGCTTGTTTGAACAACTCATTGAAAATCGTACCTGTCGTACCGATTTCCTGCGCTTTCAAAAAGCTCGTTCTGACTTGGCCGAGAATTTGTGTTTCACCTAGCACCATCGAATCGATACCTGAAGCGACTGACATAAGGTGTTCAATCGCCTCGTCCTCTTCTTTGATGATCAAGTGGTTCGCAAACGATTCCAGCGGAAGTTCAAACCACTCCGCTAAAAAGTTTTTCACATAATAACGTCCAGTATGAAGCTGGTCTACAACTGCATATATTTCAGTCCGATTGCACGTCGAAACGATAATATTTTCTAAAATACTTTTAGTCGATTGCAAAGTTTCCATAGCGTGCGGCAAATCAGCTTCGTTAAACGAAAGTTTTTCCCTGATTTCTACCGGCGCTGTCCTGTGATTGACTCCGATAGCGAGTAGTTTCACTAGGTGCTCACACCTTTCGCGTCTATTTCCTGCTCATAAGTATAGCACACCCTATTATGAGTGAATCCTTTATTTATGAACATCATATGAACGACACAAATTTCGTGCCCCTCTTTATAATTATTATAAAGTAAATAGATATAAGATTCCATGGATATGTTTTAATTTTATATAATTGCCAAACAGCATAACAAGAAGCAGAGAGTATTATCCTCTGCTTCCTGTTTCATGTATATGATTTATCTTTGCATTCTGCTTTCGATTTCAGCCCAGACCGCTTCAACACCAATCCCTTTTTCAGAAGAAAATACAAATAATGGGTCGTCGCCGAGCATATTCAATGTTTCTCGTACAATTTTCTTATGTTTATCCCATTTCCCTTTTGGAATTTTATCCGCTTTCGTTGCAATCACGATTGTAGGAATATTGTAGTGGACAAAGAAATTATACATGTTGATGTCATCCGCTGAAGGTGCATGACGAATGTCGACGATTTGAACCGCTGCCACTAAAGGTTCCCTGCCCGTCAAATATTGTTCGATCATGCCGCCCCATTTTTCTTTTTCAGTTTTGGATACTCTAGCATATCCATATCCAGGTACATCTACAAAGAAGAGTTGCTCTTCTATTTTATAGAAGTTCAGCGTCTGTGTTTTCCCTGGCTTAGAAGACGTTCGAGCAATATTTCGACGTCCTAACATTTTGTTGATAAAAGAAGATTTACCTACGTTTGAACGTCCCGCAAGAGCAAACTCCGGGAAGCCGTCATCCGGATATTGTTCCGGCCTGACCGCACTCATCACCATTTCAACGTTATGCACTTTCATAATTCTCGTTCCTCCAATGCGATCGCCAAAACTTCCTCGGCGTCGTCAACCAATTTAAATGATAACTCCTCACGAATCTCTTCAGGGACGTCATCGATATCTCGCTCATTTTCCTTAGGTAAAATAATAACACGTAATCCAGCACGATGTGCACTCAGTGTCTTTTCTTTCAATCCGCCGATCGGTAAAACACGTCCACGTAATGTGATTTCACCCGTCATACCTACTTCCCTGTGGATCGGACGATTTGTCAATGCAGAAACTAGCGCTGTTGCAATCGTAACACCTGCTGAAGGACCGTCTTTTGGAACAGCACCTTGAGGGACATGAATGTGAATGTCCTTCGTTTCATAGAACGAAGCATCGATACCCAGACTTTCCGCTCTGGAACGGACATAGGAAAGTGCAGTTTGCGCAGATTCCTTCATGACATCACCAAGCTTTCCTGTCAGGATCAGTTTACCCTTACCTGGGGAGAGCGATACTTCAATTTGAAGCGTATCGCCACCAACTGCCGTGTACGCCAGGCCAGTTGCCACGCCGATCTGATTCGTCGTTTCAGCTTGTCCATGACTGAACTTTTTCTTACCGAGGAAATTTTCAAGCGTCTTCGAACTGATCGTCACACTTTTCTTTTTCCCGCTGGCGATTAAACGTGCGGACTTCCGACAGACTTGCGCAATCTCACGCTCAAGTGCACGGACTCCCGCTTCCCTCGTATAATAACGGACGACATCCAGGACAGCCGGCTGCTGGAATTTGACTTGCGTCTTCGTCAACCCATGCTCTTTCAACTGTTTGGGGATTAAGTGATTCACAGCGATCGCCTTTTTTTCGAGCTCTGTATAACCAGCAATTGAAATGATCTCCATACGATCACGTAACGGTCCAGGAATCGCACTCAAATCATTCGCCGTTGCAATGAACAACACATTGGATAAGTCATAAGGCTCTTCTATGTAATGATCACTGAATGTACTATTTTGTTCCGGATCCAGAACCTCCAACATTGCAGAAGACGGATCTCCTCTAAAATCATTGGACATCTTATCGATTTCATCTAGTAAGAATACCGGATTTACAGTTCCAGCTTTTTTCATCCCTTGAATAATACGGCCTGGCATCGCACCGACATAAGTTCTTCGATGACCACGGATTTCCGACTCATCCCGGACTCCGCCTAGTGAGATCCGAACGAATTTGCGGTCCAACGATTCAGCAATTGACTTTGCAAGTGATGTTTTTCCGACACCCGGAGGACCTTCGATGCAAAGGATCGGGCCTCGCAGAGACTTCGTCAATTGGCGTACGGATAAAAATTCAAGGATCCGTTCTTTAACAGAATCGAGACCTTCGTGATCCCTATTTAAAATAGTTTCGGAACGTTCGAGATCCAATTGGTCTTTAGAAGCAACGGACCATGGCAAGGAAACGAGCCAATCAATATAAGAACGGATAATTCCGCTTTCCGCAGCTGCAGAAGGGATTTTCTCATAACGGTCCAACTCGCGTTCAGCCGTCTCCATAACGTCCTCAGGCATCCCTGACTCGGCAATCCGCTCTCGCAACGCTTCCACTTCGAGACCTTTTCCGTCTTTATCTCCAAGTTCGGTTTGGATCGCTTTCATCTGTTCACGCAAGTAGAACTCTTTCTGGGTGCGTTCCATCGCTTCGCGGACGCGTTCATTAATCTTTTGCTCCAGCCCCATGACTTCCTGTTCGTTGAAAAGACGGCTAATCAGCCATTCCAACCGTTCCTTGATGTTGCGGATTTCCAAGATATCTTGTTTCGCCCGAATCTTTAAAGGCAAGTGCGACGCAATCGTATCTGCAAGTCTGCCGGGTTCCGCAATGGCCGAGACAGAATTGTAGGCATCTTCAGTAATCCGTTTCGAGATTTTTGTATACTTCTTAAAGAGAGTGAGCACGGTGCGCATAAGCGCTTCGGATTCTGAATCGACTGCAGTTGAATCAGGGAACCCGTTCACTGTCACAACAGGATATAAATCAGCTTCTTCATAATCCGTCCATTCTGCACGTTCAATCCCTTCGATTAACACCCGATAGGTACCATTCGGCAATTGGGTCATCGATTTAACGAGAGCAAGTGTGCCGAGGTGATAAAGGTCATCCGGCTTCGGGTCTTCATCATTCAGATCGATTTGAGTCGCTAAGAATATCAAGTTGTCCTGTGCAATTGCATGCTCGATTGCGAAAACGGAACGTTCTCTGCCAACATCTATATGTAAAGTCATCGTCGGGTAAATCAATATGCCTCTAAGAGGAAGAAGCGGTATATTATGTCGTAGTGCCATCGAACAAACACCTCCATCACTAATTTTAACCCATTCACTATGTATTGAATACAATAAGAAATAAGGAAAAAAGCTGACCCATTGAGCACAAATGCGCCTCCTTTAAGTCAGCTTCTTCCTATTTTATGCAGTATGCTTTTCTGAATCGAGTTTCATTTCAGTGCCATCTTCAAGATACAAAAGCGGCGAACCTCCACCGACAACAGAATCCTTGGTAATGATACATTTTTTAACTTCATCCAGAGATGGTAACTCGTACATCACATCAAGCATAATATTTTCGATAATGGAACGTAAACCACGAGCACCCGTCTTGCGCTCAATGGACTCTCGAGCAATTTCCAAAAGTGCTTCGTCTTCAAATTGCAATTCAACATCATCCAGACCGAGCATCTTCTGATATTGTTTTACAATTGCATTTTTTGGCAGTGTCAAGATTTGATAGAGCGTATCCTCACTGAGTTGTTCGAGTGTCGCAATGACAGGCAAACGACCGATGAATTCCGGAATGAGACCGAATTGCTGAAGATCTTCCGGAATCATACGTGAAAGTAGAGACCGTTCCTCTTCTGCAGCGTTCGGATCAGAACCGAATCCGATCACTTTTTGACCGACACGGCGTTTAATGATTTCGTCAATTCCGTCGAATGCACCGCCGACGATGAACAAAATATTCGTAGTATCGATTTGAATGAATTCCTGATGAGGATGCTTCCGGCCACCTTGTGGTGGAACACTGGCAACAGTCCCTTCCAGGATTTTTAGTAGCGCTTGCTGCACACCTTCACCTGAAACGTCGCGAGTAATGGATGCGTTCTCGGATTTACGTGCAACTTTATCGATTTCATCGATATAAATGATTCCTTTTTCAGCACGTTCCACATCGAAATCAGCGGATTGGATTAACTTAAGAAGGATGTTCTCGACGTCTTCACCCACGTAACCTGCTTCAGTCAACGAAGTTGCATCCGCAATCGCAAAAGGAACGTCCAAAATACGCGCAAGTGTTTGCGCAAGGAGTGTTTTACCACTACCGGTTGGTCCAATAAGTACGATGTTGGATTTTGCGAGTTCTACATCATCGACTTTACTGCCTGAGTTCACACGCTTGTAATGGTTATAGACCGCAACTGAAAGTGATTTCTTCGCACGATCCTGTCCAATTATATACTCGTCAAGAATGGATTGGATTTCCTTTGGTTTAGGAACATCTTTGAATTCGAAACCTTCTTCGAGACCGACTTCTTCTTCAACGATTTCGGCACAAAGTTCAACACATTCGTCACATATATAAACCCCTTGCCCTGCAACAAGCTTGCGGACTTGGTCCTGCGTCTTGCCACAGAACGAACAGCTCAAATTGTCTTTTTCGTCGTTAAATTTGAACAAATTGCTCACCCCTATTCAGTGAAATCTTACAAGATTCCAACTGGTTTTTCAACTATTTCGTTCTTTTGCAGTATGTACACGAGTTTCCTCGCGCTCGTTACTTAGACAAGTGAATAACTAAACGGCATTAGCAGTCTTGATTTCCGCTTCAGGTGGAAGCGAGCTTACAGAATTCAGGTCATGCAACAGTTGCGGCAGGACGCCGCGACCTTAGGTTGTTTCCATGACAGGTCCCCTCGGAGTCGCCACCTTGCGCTTCAATCATTGGTGTTTTTTCGTTATACATATAACATTGCCCATTATATACAAAAACAAGGTACGGCTAGGCGTACCTTGCATGGAGCGGCTTTGGATTACTCTGCAGCTGCTTCTGTGATTTTAGCGTTGTCCACTAGAAGTTGAACTGTTTTGTTGAAACGAAGATCGTTTTCGAGCATTTCAGTACCGCCTAGAGCAGTTTTGATTTGTTCGATGTCCATGTTGAATTGCTCTGACATTTTGTTAAGTTCTTCGTTGATTTCTTCTTCAGTGACTTCGATGTTTTCTTCTTTGCCGATCGCTTCAAGTGTAAGTGATACACGTACGCGGCTTACAGCGTCGTCATGCATTTGCTTACGAAGTGATGCTTCGTCTTGTCCAGAGAACTGGTAGTACAAGTCAAGGTTCATACCTTGCATTTGAAGGCGTTGTCCGAACTCATCTACCATACGGTTCGTTTCGGATTCAACCATTTCTTCAGGTACTTCGAATTCAGCGTTGCGTGCAGCCGCTTCTACGAGGTCGTCGCGAAGTGCTGTTTCAGATGCTGAGCTCTTTTCAGTTTCCAGGTTTTCTTTCATTTTCTTACGGAGTTCGTCCACTGTTTCAACGTTCTCGTCCATTTCTTTAGCAAGTTCATCATTCAGCTCAGGAACTTCTTTTGCTTTCACTTCGTTGATTTTCACTTTGAATACTGCTGGCTTACCTGCAAGTTCAGCTGCGTGGTATTCTTCAGGGAACGTCAATTCAACGTCTTTCTCGTCACCCGTTTTCAAGCCGATCAATTGCTCTTCGAAGCCAGGGATGAATGAACCTGATCCAATTGCAAGATCATAGCTCTCAGCTTTTCCACCTTCGAATGCTTCTCCTTCAGAGTAGCCGTCGAAGTCGATGTTTGCTGTATCGCCTTCTTCGATTGCGCCGTCTTCTTTAACGACCATTTCAGCCATTGACTCACGGCGAGTTTGTAGTTCCATGTCGATTTCTTCATCTGTAACTTTTGTCTCTTGGCGTGTTGCTTCAAGGCCTTTGTATTCGCCTAATTTTACTTCCGGTTTAAGAGGGACGATAGCTGTAAATACAACCGGCTCGCCTTTTTCAAGCTTTTCGATGTCGATTTCTGGAGATGCAATCGGCTCAAGGCCTTCTGCACGTACAGCTGCATCGTATGCTACTGGAAGAACGATATCGATTGCATCGTTGTAAAGTGCTTCTTCCCCGTACATTTTGTTGAACATTTTACGCGGCATTTTACCTTTACGGAATCCAGGCGCGTTCACTTGCTTAACGACCTTTTTGAATGCCTTGTCCAATCCTTCGTTAAAAGTCTCCACTGAAACTTCAAACGTTAACTTCCCTTTGTTACCTTCTTGTTTTTCCCATTTAACTGACATCTTTTCATACCTCCGAATCATAGTGACGAATATATTTTGTACCGTTTATACGCCATTGACAACCATCTCAGTATATCATAGTCTCTTTATCTTTCAAGAAATTTCATTCAACCGCTTCACCGGAGTCTTGATCGACCTCAAAAATCAGCTTGTGCAAGGCGGTTTGAGGGAGTGGTGTTCCTTCAAATAGAAAGGCGGAATAATTTTCATAAGCACTGGCAACAGCTTCAGCTGGGACACCCCAATCGAGCGGATAGCTGACCAAGGCGAATTTTCTTACAGCCTCTTCTATAAGTGATAGTCTGGAAGGATCTTTGTCCAAGGAGTCTTGCAGTAAAGCAAAAATCTCTTTAGATACAGCGTCTTCGCCGGGTAGCGGCAGCTCGGAAGGAATAACGCTGAGTCCTCTGCCAAATTTCCGGATAACGAGGGGGTTTTCGTATCCTGTATTTCGCAATAAAACTAAAGCGACTGTTCGCAGCACAGGTGGAAGTTCATCATGAACCGCAATTTCAGCGAGCAGGGATTGAGAATTCTCAGCTCCGTTGTTTTCAAGCTGTGCGAGCATTTGTTGTTGTTGAAATCCATCCATTTGTAAAAACGACTCAAACGAAACCGTTTCTTTCGGCTGCATTGAAAAGTCGTCTGTAAAACGGCTTAATAACCTTCCATTCAGTTCGCGCAGATAGATAAACTTCTGCTTCAACTCACTTGGAATGACTCCTTCGTCCAGAAGAGCTCCAATGGTGTCTTCCACTTCCACATAATCCTGAAGTTGCATACAAATCGCCAGGTACAATTCCATCGCTTCAAAGTATTCACTCATATCACTTTGCAACCACTGAGCGGCGTATGTCTTCGCTTGCTCGAATGCTTTCGTTTCATAGTATGCAACTGCAAGTATTCCAGGTAGTTCAGATAAGTTCGGGGCAATCTCAAGAAGCTGTTCCGAAATACGGACAGCTTCTTCAAATTCCTCTGCCTGCATGGCATCTTCGGCTTGGTCTAGCAATCGCTCCACCGTTCCGGGAAAGACAATCATATTGCCTTTTTTATGCAGTCTTTTCCGTTTGCGTTTCACGTCCGTCACCTGCTTTCAATGATACTATAGCACAGCATTTCCCCTGTGCGCATGTTCGACGGAAGATCACGTGTTCATTCTTTTAGGGGGACCAATATTTTTTCCACTTCGACACCTTCATAACTCAGTCGATTTTCAATAGGAGGAAGAAACTTCATAAATAATCGATTCATAGTGAGTGTTAACATGACGTCATCGTCAAACTTAAAATCGAACTCCGAATTACCATCCTTTGCCGGCACGGACCTATATACTGCTTCCTCCACTTCCCCCCAAGAATACGAATGAGGGTGAAAGGATAGTAGCGGGCGATATGTTATTCCGTCATCCGATAACATCGTATAGTTCAGTGAAGCTATGTAAAAACTAGCACATGCCAATATCGTTAACCCTACACTTATAATTAAAGACTTTTTGCTCATATACATTATATATAGAACGAAAGCTGCAGCAATAAGAAGAGCAAAACCTACCGCATATACTGTGTAAACGCCGAAAGATACAAATATAAACCAACTTCCCGATTTGAAGTAAATGGAGTTCGCTATAAAATTGGGTAACAAAAAGACAGCAAATGGTGCCAGTAATAATAAGGAAATCCCGATAACCATCGGGATATGTCTCCGTTCTGTATGAATGCTGATCCACTTCCTTGTACAGTTTTTACCGATCGAATTCTAGAAATTTCATATATCGCCACTATGAATGTTTAACGAATAACCGCAACACATGTCGTTCCTCTAGAAGAATCTATCACTGTTCCGGCTAGCTAAACTTCTTAGTGATTGAACTCCATACGATGTGTTGTTTCGGATGTTGAATCGTCAAATTCAAAGCCATTATGACGATAAAACGCATCCGCTTTGGACGACTCTGTTTTAACAGTCAACTCATGAAAATGGTTTCTCGCATGCTCCACAATCTCTTTCAGCAACAATGATCCCGCCCCGTTTCTGCGTTCATCCGCTTCCACATAAAAACGCTGAAGTCGTCCAGTCTCAGGATCACCACCGGGTACAGGAAAGCGGTTCACGCCTCCAATCGCCACTACTTCCCCCTGTTTGTCTTTCACACAATACAAAGCTTCCCCGGGCTCAGTGAATGTATTGATACCATCTTTGTAATCTTCAGCAAGCCGTGTAAGGAAACGATATCCTTCTTCTTCACTTTCGGAAATAAGTGACTCGATGTTAAGTTTCGTCAAATCTTGAACTGGTTCCACTACGTATGTCATATCGCTCGCTCCTCTATTATTAAAATAGTAAACGCATTACTCACTTTTTAACATTCCACACCCCGAGTGAAAATTCCTTCTTTTCGAAATAATTATAAATGTTGTATCCATTTTAATATAATCTCCTGTAAGAGGTGTTCCAGGTAATGCAGTGTAAAGGAATCTTCCCTTTTCTTTACGAACAAAATAGAGAGGCTCCTTCAATATTTACACGTGAAGGAGCCTCTCTCATTATTATTCTTTTGTTATTCTCTCATCGATGTGCAAGTCTCCGTTCGCTTGTATTTCTGCGTAGAAGACTTGATCGACACGATTGATGCCTTTCTTTTTCAGCTGATCATACACCCACTCTTGCGTCAAATTGAGTTCCGATAAATTTTCCAACACAAGTTCCCCATCTGAAATAATTTCAGTAGGAATGTATTTCGGTTCTTTCGTAGATGCCTTTACATCCGCTTTTGTCGCATTCTCTAAACCTGTACGTTTCATGACACTTAAATTACCGTTGACTTCAAAGATGGCATAATATACGTCTTTAATAGAGAAAATGCTTTGTTCTCTTAGAAGCATATTCAAGTCATTCAGTGTAAGTCTCGTCTTCCGTAATGCACCTTCTTCAATTTTCCCTTCATGGATAACAATCATCGGTTTATCATCCAACAACACCCGGGCTTTTTTTGATTTCAGCGAAATATAGTTCATTAATATTGTAAGCACAGCCCACCAGATCATCGCAACAAGCCCGTCCGTAAAAGGTGTCTCCGATTCTCCAGCAATATTCGCAGCAATGGAGCCGATTGTGATTCCCGTCACGTAATGGAAGAATGTCAGTTGAGATATTTGTTTTTTTCCCATGAAACGAGCTAAAAGAAGCAATACAAGAAAAGCTATTGTTGTGCGCAAGATCATTTCCCAAAAATCCACTTTAAAGAAATCCGTATGTTCCATAGTGCACATTCACCTCCATCTTACAGGAAGTATGCACCTGCTCTATGCAACTAATACGTATTAATCATGATCTAACGGAAGAAGCTAGGTGAATCCGAACTGTCGTCCCTTCAGTTTTTGAAGAATGGACACGTACACCATACTCTTCACCATAATAGAGTCGAATACGTTCATCTACATTACGAATGCCCACACCACCGAGTTTCGTCGTTACGTTAGCCCCTGCATCGTTCACGGCCTCTACGTCATACCCATCTCCTGTGTCATGGACAATTAGAACTAGGTCATCTCCCTCTGAAACTGCGGAAATCGAAATGACCCCTCCATCAGAAAGTCCGCGTATTCCGTGATAGAGGGCATTTTCGGCGATAGGCTGGACAATAAGTTTCGGCATTTCGATATCCTTTACCGCCTCATCACAGTGAATTTCGTATTTCAATTTATCTCCATATCGTTCTTTTTGGATGAATAAATAACGTTCCACGTGTTCCAACTCATTTTCAACCGTCGTCAACTCGCTGCCGCCACTAAGCGATAATCTGAAAAACGACGCCAGTGCTTTTGTCAGGTCAATCACTTTTTCATGGTCACCAAACTCTGCCATCCATACAATCGTATCGAGCGTGTTATAGAGAAAATGAGGGTTGATCTGACTATGCAATGCACTGATTTCAGAGGTCCGGAGATGTTTTTCCTTTTCCGTGATTTCAAGCATCAGCTTCTCGATTTTGTGTGTCATCGTATTAAAATGACGCGTCAGACTTTGCGCCTCATAACATCCTTTCTCATCGACAGGAATTTCCTTCAACCCCATTTCAATGTTTTGCATCGCTTGCTCCAATTTCTGAAATGGTGCCGTAATCCTACCTGCAAAGAGATACACACTTGTCGCTGCAACTAAGAGCAGCGAAATACCGACCCAAAAGAAAATTTCAATTAGTTGTTTCTTCATAGCAAGAAGACTGTCTTGAGACGAGACACTCACGAGCAACCAATCCGCATTCTTCAGTGAATGGGTATACGTCAATGTGTTTTCTTTGGAATCATACTCTGCTTGGTCATCTACAATCGCCTTCAATTCACGTTTTTTCCTGTCATTCTGGAAATACGCGGGGTCTGCATGATAGACGACTTCCTGGTTTTCATTGAGGATGAACGAAAACCCCTCTTTTCCGAGATCCAAGTCCGCTAAATAATCTTCAATCACTTCATAATCGAGATCGATGAGCAGCACACCTCGGTTTTCCCCAGCTGCATCCGTAATTTCCCGACTGATCGAAATGACCCATGTGTCTTTATCCATCGTGAAATCTTGCATCCGTGCTGACGTTAAGAAAGCTTGGCCACCATTCTTAATTGCCGAGCGATACCACGTTTCTTGCATCATATTCGTCGATTTGCTCATCGTCAAACCGGATTCGTTCGACAAAATCTGACCGTCTTTAGTTACAATGATAATCGATTTCATGAATTCATCAGATGCGAGGGTCGTATCGATCGTTTTCAATAAATCGTTTTTGACCGCTGGCGACCGGGTTGGATCCGATAAATAACTGACGAGTTGAGGATTCTCAGCGAGGAGACTCGACACCGCATTCAGCCGATCGATATATAAATCGAGATACATGCCGCTTTGGTTCACAGAGGACTTTGTACTTTTCGCAGCCTCGCTTAATAGAATCGAGGAAATGCTTGCATAGAGAATTCCTGCCATCAGCAATAATGTCAATCCGCTTGCCAGTATATAATGGAGAGCAATCTGTACACGTAACTTTCTATAGGTATTCGGACGAATTCTCTTCATTGCCTCGATTTCTCCTTGAAGTGGTTGGGGGACATCGAAAACCTCTTTTTAAATGCGGCACTGAAGTAATTCGGATCTTCAAACCCCACGGAAGCTGCAATTTCATACATTTTCATCTCCGTGCTTAACAGCAGCAACTTGGCGCGGTCGAGTCGAGCCGCAATCATGTACTGCTGGAAAGTGGTGCCGAACAGTTGCTTGAATAATGTACTGACATAGGATGGACTGAGAGCAAGCTTCGAAGCAAGTGTTGCAAGCGAGAAGTCGATGTTATCGATATTCGAATTGATTTCCTGTTGGATTTTATATTTATATCCTGTAGTTTCATCTCCACTGTCAACTGACTGAACGAGCCCATCTATCAGTTTCGTCACTTCTTCTTGACGATGTGCTTCATGGACTTTCCCAACCAGTTTTTGGAGCAGTTCCTGAATATCTTTTTTTGAAACAGGCTTCAACACATAATCGTCTACGCCCGTTTTGAGCGCAGCCACTGCATAATCGAAATAGTCGTATCCTGTGATCATTGCGATTTTCACATTCGGCTTTAACGCCTTAGCAGCAGATGCAAAATCCAGTCCATTCATCTTAGGCATATTGATGTCTGCTAGGACAAGATCTGGCCGATGCGTTTTGAAAAGGTCAAGAGCCTCTTCGCCATCAGCCGCTTCCATAACTTCAGTAATCGACAAGGCTTCGAAATCGACAAACGAGCGAATGCCCCTAATTAGTATCGGTTCGTCGTCTACAACAAGTAACTTATACATTGGCGGCTCCTTTCATAGGTAAATGTGAAAAACAGAAGGCAGCAACAGCCACCTTCTGCAGTGTTATTTCCAGTGTACCTTACTTCACCAGGCTTGTCAGATAGCCGTAGCCTGCGTCTTCCATTTCTTCAAGCGGTACAAAATCGATTGCTGCGCTGTTGATGCAATAACGCAAACCGCCGCGATCTTTCGGTCCATCATCGAACACATGACCTAGGTGACTATCACCTGCGCGACTTCTCACTTCAATCCGCACCATGTTGAAGCTCTTATCTTTATGCTCGGTTACGACTTCAGGAATAATCGGTTGTGTGAAACTTGGCCATCCACATTGCGAATCGTATTTGTCTTTCGAAGAAAACAACGGTTCTCCGGTCGCAACATCAATATAGATCCCGTCTTCGAATGAATCCCAATATTTGTTCGAGAATGCTGCTTCCGTGTCGCTGCCTTGTGTCACTTTGTATTGCGCTTCAGTCAGTTTCGCTTTCAGCTCTTTGTCACTCGGCTTCGGATAGTCTGCCGGGTCGATCAACGACGGAATCTCCTGATCTTCCAACGAGTCGAATTCCACGTGACAATAACCGTTCGGATTTTTTTCCAAGTAATCCTGGTGATACTCTTCTGCCAGTGTATAACTTGTTAATGGTTCCACCTCTGTCACGATTTGTTCGTCATAACGCTTTTGCTGTTCGTTGACCACTTTCTCGATTACAGCTTGCTCCGCAGGATCTGTATAGAACACACCAGAACGATATTGCGTTCCGCGGTCGTTCCCTTGTTTGTTCAATGAGGTCGGATCGATGATCGTGAAAAAGTGATCCAAAATAGTAGTCAAGTCGGTGCGTTCGGGATCGTATCTGACGTGAACCGTTTCGGCATGCCCCGTTTCACCAGTGATCACATCTTCATAGGTCGGGTTCTCAGTTGTTCCGTTCGCATATCCCGAAGTGACATCATAGACGCCGTAAACTCGCTCCATATAGGCTTCGACGCCCCAGAAACAGCCTCCTGCTAAATAGATATCTTTCAAGTTGTTTTCATCAAATGTCAAATTATCGTTCGGGTTTGCAGGATATTTAGATGAAGCTGCCGCTTTCAGCGAACCTGAAGTCGAGCCGGTTTTGTCAGTAGCTGCAGTCCCGTTGGAACAAGCCCCGAGAATCAGAGCAAGCCCAAGCAGTCCAATAAGATAGTTCAGTTTCATGATCTGTCTCCCCATTTCCTTAGTTTAATTGGTCCATCATCTCTTTGATTTGTTCATTCGATAACTGACCCGGTTGTATTTTTACGACTTCCCCTTTTTTATTGATGAAAGCGGATGTTGGATAGCCTCGAACTTCGAACTCTTGTACCAGGTCTCCACCTTCATCCATCAGGACTGGCAAGTCTTCTATGTTTTCAACACCCTTAATCCATTTCACGAAAGCATCTTTTTTCTTTTCGTTGTTGTAGCCAGGCGCAACGACGGTAACGACTTCAAAATCCGTGTCTTCCGCAGCAAGGGCATTCACTTCTTCAAGTCCAGCGAGACAGATCGGGCACCATGACGCCCAAAATTTCACGTAGACGTTTTTCCCTTCAAAGTCTGAAAGGTCAACAGTCCCCCCATTTATATCCTCCAGCTGTAAGACCGGGTCTTTTGCTTCTCCCGATTTCGCACCAGAAGAACACGCCCCTAGAACAGTTACAAGAGCAAGTAAAACAAGCAGTTTTTTCAGCATGTCAATTCCTCCTTCATTGTGGAATGAGTGTTGTAAAGAAATTCAAGTTATTCGTCAT
Organism: Sporosarcina gallistercoris; assembly: GCF_014836415.1. Lineage (GTDB taxonomy): Bacteria > Bacillota > Bacilli > Bacillales_A > Planococcaceae > Sporosarcina > Sporosarcina gallistercoris. The sequence goes on from NZ_JACSQY010000005.1 coordinate 159,176, forward strand.
GAGAAAGAGCCCCATCACGACGATGATGATGCCGCCAGCGACTTTGATTTTCCCTAAATGGCGATTGAGCTTTTTCATACGTTGCAGTAAGAAGTCCGAGAAAACGGAGAGAATTAGAAACGGGATCAGCATGCCTAGCGCATAAATCAGCATAAGAAATGCACCATGTGCCGCTTGCCCTTCGTTCGCCGAAAGTCCAAGAACTGCCCCTAAAATCGGTCCGATACAAGGCGTCCAGCCAAAACTGAACGTGAAGCCGAGTAAGTAGGTCCCAAGAAAGTCGCGTTTCCCACTTCGTCTAAGATTCACTTTGTTCTCTCGTTCTAAGAAAGGAATATGGAACAAACCGATTTGATGCAATCCGAGAAGTACGACGACAATCCCACAAATCGTAATGAATGCTGTCGTATTGATAAGCGCACCTAAAGCACCTGCTCCGAATCCAAGAAGGACAAAACTCGTCGATAACCCAAGTACGAAAATTACCGTTTTGAAGATCAATCTAGGATGAATTCTGATTTTCCCGACTTTAATAAGGCGGTTATGCTGAGGGGACGTCGGATCTCCAGAAGAAAGTATCGATACGTATACAGGTAATAACGGTAAGATGCAAGGAGAAAAAAATGATAAAATCCCTGCTGCAAACACGCTGCTGAGTAACACTTGTTCGCCGATCATAATAAGGCCCCTCCCGTTGTAGTTTATAGTCTTATTGTAAAGTGGTGGAGAAGAATACCCTATAGACTGATGTTTGGAGTTTCTTAGAATTGATACGGTGAACAAAAAAAAGACTGCTCCAAAAGATGAATCATCTTCTGGAACAGCCGATTTAGTGAATTGGCGATAGTTAACTAACGCTTGAGGTTCTATTTCCTCATCATTGACTTGATACTTGTTATCACTTCTGGAATGATTGGATATTGAAAACTTTGGCGTTCCCGGACGGCAGAACCAAAATGTACTTCTGTGACACCAGTAGCTTCAATAAATTCAGTCAAACCGTCTGGCGTCATGCCGTTTCCTGCTAAAATCGTCACGGATGTATTTTCGGTCCTCACTACCAATTCCCTGATTTCCTCTATCGATTCGGGAGCTGGTGCTGGACCACCTGATGTTAGGATTCGTTGGATTTGAGGGAAGTTCCCTATCGTAGCGACTGCTTCCAGCTGATCTTCGATTTCATCGAATGCCCGATGAAATGTGACATTCAAGTCTCCTGCTGCATCTAAAAAGCGCTTCAAATTAACGGTATCGACTCGTTTCGTTTTGTCCAGTATACCGATGACGATTCCCGCAGCTTTTGTTTGTCGTATGTGACGGATATCCGCAAGCATCACTTGAATATCTTCTTCGTCGTAGTGGAACGTTCTACTATGAGGACGGACAATGACGTGGACAGGAATCGAAACGCCTTCAACGACAGCTTCAATCATCCCAAGACTAGGCGTCAGTCCGCCTTCAGTTAGTGCTGAACATAATTCCAGCCGATCTGCTCCTGCACGTTCAGCTGCACGTGCGTCTTGCAGGCTTGTTGCGATAATTTCAAGTTTCATAGTCGCATACCTCCTTACCATGAATGGATTTATCCTCATCCAATATATCTTTTCTCTACTTGGTGAGTCTACTCATCACTGTTGTTTCTCGCAAGTCACGGATGACCAAAAACTCTCCTTCACTACGGCTACTTTTGCTTGTTCATCGAAGTTTTCAAAACACTTTTCAATAATACGTTCATTCGCCTGATGATTTTTGTTCATTTGTTCTATAATTCCGGTCCCTATTGCTACAATAATGACGCAACTAAGGACTGCAATAAGCAGTTTCGGTTTTACTTTACTCAACTTCAGTTCTTCCTTTCATACTAAATGCTTTTATTTTTTCCCCGGACATGAAAAGGATAGCTAAACAAAATAACCATCCACTGTCAGCGCGTCCTCATTTAGGTCTACTAAGTAAAAAGTATGCCCTTGAAATTGAAAACAACTTGTCAGTAGTGTTGAGATGATTTCTTCGTTCCGAAGTAAACCCATATGTAGTAAGCAATCCAGAAAGTAATGGGAACAACAAAGAAAAAGCAAGTTGGGTCGGCGGAAGAATAAAAAGCAGAATACAGTACTTCTTATAGTTCATCTTGTCCCCTCATCTCTCAATCTCAAACGGTATAACGCATCCGGATTGATTGAAGCTTGTGGCCATCAAAGTCTTCTTCAAATTCATCAATTACGTCGAAGCCTTTCGCTTCATAAAACGTTTTCCCGATTTTATTTGCAGCTTCCACAGTTAATACGATCATTTTTGCATCATCTAAAATATTGATTCCTTTTAAAAACAATGCTGTTCCGATTCCTTGACCTTGCGCATCTGGTAAGAGATAAATTGCTGCCAATTCAGATTCTCCCGCTTCGTTTACACGGGAAAAGTTTGCAAACCCCACCATTCTACCTTCCTGTTCAGCAACGAGCATTACTGAGTTTTGCATGCGTCGCGACATCATGTCATCGCTATAAGCGTTCTCAAGAAACCTCTCTTGCACATCGACAGGTATGATGCCATCATATGTTGCATTCCAGCTGATTTTCGCCACTCTTTGAACTTGTTGAATATTTCCTGGTTGCATAGTCCGAATTTTAAATTGCATGTTATCCACTCCTCTTTCAAAATTGTTCTATGCAGTCACAACCCCAAAAAACTAGGATAAATTCATTCCAGTCGATTACTGCGTTCGCGTAAATATTGTTCATAAGCTCGCTGTACTTTATCTTTTTTTTGGAGAGGCTTCAAACACTTTTTTATGAATATCATTCAGCAAATACACTCCCCAGAATATACACCCGGCGACGATTCCAAAAGCTAGGATGACACCTGCAACAGGACCCGCAATCATGACTAACAGAATAGCCAGTAACAAGGCCAGTGCGATAAAACCTATTAGTGCCATTTTTATTCTCCTTGTTTTAAAGAGATTTGGTACATTCCAATGATAATGGAAATTTTAACGATTTTCAGAATAATAAAGGGGTACTTAATAGGATTCTTTTGAAATGGAGCCACCCTTCGTTTTCTCATCCCCTAGGTCAAAGCTCACATCCTAATGCTAAGTACCTTGATTGAATTACAACTTGTACCGCATCTCTTTTTTCAATTAAGAGGACCATATATCCCTACGAACTCTCCAGTATAAGCATTCAAAAGAACCGTGACTTGTTGGCTCTCATATTTAAACTCAACTTCCCATTTTCGTTTGTTCATAAGGCCCCAAAAAAATCCTTGTTGCTTGGTTAACTCAGTCCGGTTCACTTCCCAGGGAACAATCTCATCTTCCACTTTCGAAAATGAGACTTTCCATTCCTCCGGTGGAGCGACAAGATATTGTTTCGCTTGATGGATTGCTTGGTTCGTTTCAATAATCGGTTTTTGGTAGGAGTATACAAAACCAAATAAAGTGATAGCACATAATGTGAGTAGGATACGTTTCATAGAGGAACTCCTTTAATCGATTTTCTTAGAGGAAACCAAAATCCCATGACGTTGACCGCTTTTATTGATTTGTCATTCAGCATGATTTCACCTTTCGAGAAAATATAATACCAATTAAATGAGTAGCCTTGAATCGTGTTCTTGTTCATTTTTAACTCCATATTATTTCCACTCTCCACTTTTACCACTTCCACACATTCAGACGTTAGACATTCGATACCATATGTATTTTTTACATAGTCATCAAATTCAGCTGATGATAGAGGGACGCGATAGAGACTAACTACAATTCCCGCTATGAAGAGTAGAACGGTTTTTTTAATAAAGGTTAACTTCGTATTTAAAATTAGACCAATCGAACAAATCAGCATTACCAATAGTGCTGACTGAAAATGAAACAATTTAAAGATGAAAAAGGAATTGAGGAGAACAAATGAGAGATATTTTATGATGAAATCAGTTTTTATTTTTTTTACAATCACTAAAAATGACGTAACTAACATAATGGTTAAAATCACAATTTTTATGACTATCATTTAACCACGTCCTTTATTAACATACTAGCTCGTAATTTTTAAAATATAAGAGGGAAAAATGAAATAGCTCCTAACACAATAATCCAACCAATAACTGCAGACAGGACAATTTGACTTTTCATTTTAGTTATAGCTTCTTCGGTTAGTGTCTTTAAATACTTACGCATCCCTATTCCAATCCCCCAAGCTCCAAGTACCAAAAATGTTAGGCTTAACACAAATTCAGGGTTTGGAAACGAATCTCCTATTGCATTAAAAATCAAACCGTTCAGTCCGAAATACAAAAGTAGAACTAGCGCAACCAAATAACTGCCAAGCATCCGTCTTTTAGTGACATATTTGAACAACTTTTCACTCCTAACAAAAAAGAACCTCTTTAGACAATTCTATCCAAAGAGGTTCTGTTAAGCAATTCAATTTTTTTACTATTCTTATTCATTCATACAGACAATGTATTCACTGCATCTTTAATCTGTTTTGCTGCTTTTTCGACAATAGAGCGGGAACATGCAAGGTTCATACGGACAAAGCCTTCTCCGCCTGGCCCGAATACTTTCCCTTGGTTCAAGGCAACGTGCGCTTTCGATAGGAAGAATGTTTCGAGCTCTTCGGGAGTCATTCCGAGTTCACTACAGTCAATCCACGCTAGGTACGTTGCCTCTAACGGTAAAACTTTCAATGCCGGAACGTTCTCCGCAAAATAGTCCGTGATAAACTTCAAGTTTCCTTCTATATAGCTCATCACTTCATCCAGCCATTGGGCGCCATGCGTGTAGGCTGCTTCTGTTGCGACAGGTCCAAAAGAATTCGGCATGCCGATTGCATTTCTATCGGTTTCTGCCATGAATTTCTCACGCAGCTTTTCATTCGGAATGATGATGTTGGACGTCTGTAATCCTGCAAGATTGAACGTTTTACTAGGTGCCGTGCTCGTAATACTATTTTGAGCGAACTGTTCTGAAAGTGAAGCGAACGGAACGTGACTTCCTTTTTTGAACACGAGATCTGAATGGATTTCATCCGAAATAACTAGAATTCCATGTTCCATACAGATATCCCCAAGACGTTGCAAGTCTTCTTTTTTCCAAACGAATCCACCTGGATTATGAGGATTGCAAAGCATCAATAGTTTCACAGTCTCATCGATTTTCGATACGAGATCTTCAAAATCCATTTCATACGTTCCGTTGTTGTTGACGAGTGGGTTATAAACGACCTCACGATCATTCGTTTCTGTCACTTTCATGAATGGATAGTAGACAGGCGGCTGCACGATGACCTTATCCCCCGGGTTCGTATATGCCTGAACAGCCAAGCTCAAGGCGGTTACGACTCCTGGACTGTGACAAATCCATTCTTTTTCAATCGTCCAATTATGGCGTGTTTTCATCCAATCCATAATTGACTGGTAATAGCTTTCTTCTCTGATCGTATAGCCGAAAATCCCATGCGCGGCCTTATCTGCAACAGCTTTGGAAACTTCTTCCGGCACTTTGAAATCCATATCTGCAACCCAAAGTGGCAACAAGTCTTTTTCGCCAAACAAGGCTTCTGCACCATCCCATTTCACGCTCGATGATTTCATGCGATCTACTACTGTATCAAAATTGTATTTCATGTGTCATTCTCCTTTCTATTTCTTCGCGACTGATTCTACATACATTATTATCCTATCGCTAACTGGAGAAAGTGTACAAAAATCAGCTTATCAACCTCTTATTTAGATATTACATTTCAATTTGTTATTTAATTTCTGGGTAAGGTCTAGTACGATGGATATAATGATGAAAAGGACAGACCGACTAACAATGATGGTTGAAGGGGGTCATTTTTTGAAGAAACTAAAGTATATTAGTTCGCTGTTATTTGTTGCCATCCTTCTTACAGGATGCAGTGAGAAAGAAACACCTGAAGACCGATTGCAAGCTTACATCTCAAATTGGAATGAAAGTAAATTCTCCGACATGTACAGCACCTTTTTAAATGCGGAAACGAAGAAAACGTTCGATTCTGATGAATTTGTGGACCGTCAAGAAAAGTTGGCAGAGGATTTAGGGTTCCAGAACCTGAAAGTTACCTATACAAAACCTAAGGAAGATACAGAATGGAACGAAGAGAAACCAGCTGTCTTCCCTATTCAAATTTCAATGGATACTATAGCAGGTCCTATAGAATTCGAGAAAGAGATGACATGGAAGTACGAAAAGCGGGATGATAAGGAAAATTGGTTTGCAGAATGGGATCCGTCCTTCATTCTCCCAAAGTTGACCGCAAAAGATAAGATTCAAATCTCTACGATGTCTGCTAAGCGTGGGAAAATATTTGACCGGAATGGGAATCCTCTTGCTGTGAATGGGACCGGCTACGAAGCAGGCATTGTTCCCGGTAAGTTTACAGACGAGACGAAAAAAAGCGAGCTGGCTAAACTTCTGAATACTACTAGTGAATTCATTGATCAGCAGCTCAACCAAAGTTGGGTACAACCTGACTATTTCGTACCGATCGCCCCTGTTTCAAAAAACAATCAAGCGTTGTTGGAACAGCTCATTGCCATTCCAGGAGTCACCTACCAAGAGACAGAAATGCGGGAATATCCTTATGGTGAATCTGCTGCCCATTTAGTGGGATATATAGGAAAAATGACTGCTGAATTGTTGGAAAAGCACAAAGATGAGGACTATAAGGAAACAGATTTAATCGGCAGACAAGGGCTTGAACGAATCTTGGAAGAGCGTTTGAGAGGAAAAGACGGCGTCGGGATTTATATTAAGAGTCCTGAAGCAGGTGCTACTCTTCAAAAAATAGTAGAGACCGAAGCGGTAAATGGAGAAAATATTTCGTTGACAATCGACGCAGAATTACAAAAGAACATTTTTGTATCCATGAAAAACGAACCAGGAGCAAGTGCTGCGGTGGACCCTCAGACAGGTGAAACATTAGCACTCGTCAGCTCCCCTAGTTTCAATCCTTCAGAATTCATGTTGGGGATTAGCGGAGATCGTTATAAAAAGCTATCCGAAGACCCACTGAAACCATTGTTCAATCGATTTGCAGCAGCTTACGCACCTGGATCATCTTTGAAACCCATTACAGCGGCAATCGGACTGGAAAAAGGGACATTGAAACCAGAACAGGGACTATCCATTACGGGTAAAACGTGGCAGAAGGACTCTTCTTGGGGGGCTTATCGCGTTTCTCGTCTCCACCCGGAAGCACCGAATCCGCTCAACTTAAAAAATGCGCTCATCTATTCCGATAACATTTACTTTGCACAACAGGCTTTGGCTATCGGAAAGGAGGATTTCGTCTCCGGTTTAACTCAATACGGTTTTGGAGAAGAAATTCCTTTCTTGCTCAACATCTCCCCTTCTCAAATTTCGAATGACGGAAAGATTGCTTCAGAAGGTCAACTAGCCGATACTTCCTTCGGACAAGGTCAAATGTTAGCGAACATTCTACATCTGGCAACGATCTATGAACCGATTCTGACGAATGGAATTATGTACAAACCGACGTTGTTACTCGATGATAAAACCAAGCAAGTGTGGAAAGAAGGAATTCTTAGCAAGGAGAGCGCAGATGTTCTCAAAAATGATTTACGGAGTGTCGTCGTAGATGGCTTTGCCCAGGCAGCCAATATTCCGGACATTCCGCTTTCAGGAAAAACAGGGACTGCTGAGTTGAAGACTTCTGCAGAAGGACGGGGACAAGAAAACGGCTTCTTCGTCAGTTACAATACGAACAATCCCTCATTTATCCTTGCGATGATGATTGAAAATGTAGAAGATAATGGCGGAAGCGGGTATGTCGCTGAGTTTGCTGCAGAGGTGTATAAATCCGACAGCAAAAATAAGTGAAATTGTAAAGCGGGGCAGTCCTGTAAGGTTTATAACATGACCTTTCGGGCTGCCCCCTTTTTCATCATGGTAAAGAGCATCATATCCTAATACAATGATAGAGAAGACGCACCCCTCTGTCTTTAATCTAATAATTAATTGACAACCGCAGCGGACCGTCAGGAAGCATATTAGCCAGTAAAGTATAAATTGTGAAAGTGGCAGGCGTAACCACAAAAATCAATCTGACTAGAAGTGAAGAATTACCAATTAGTCCCGTAATACCGCCACAAACACCTTGTAATACTTTATAAAAAAACGTCATACGAAAAGGAGCTCCCTTATGTACAATCTCTATTGCAGAATAGTTCAATCCGCTTACAAAACGGTTGCGCAGTTCCTTCCTTGGCGACAACCGCTCTTACTAGAAGGTGAAGAAAGTCTGAAACAATTACCTTCGTTGCTAACCCAGCATTCCATTCAACATGTGCTAATCGTATCAGATGAAGGTATTTCAAAGCTCGGGTTAATGGATGGGTTGCTGGACGGGTTGACACTACAAAATATTCAGTACGCGGTATATGATAAGACCGTTCCGAATCCGACAATCGACAACATTGAAGAAGCGTTAAAGGTATATCAGTCTTCAGGATGTCAAGGAATCATTGCGTTCGGCGGAGGCTCCCCCATGGATTGTGCAAAAGGAGTTGCCGCGAGAGTTGCCCGACCCGAAAAGACGTTACCTCAACTGAAAGGTCAATTGAAGGTGAGGAAATCCATTCCACCGCTAGTAGCGATTCCGACGACTGCAGGTACAGGAAGTGAAACAACGATTGTATCTGTTGTTTCAAACAGTGAAACGCATGAAAAGTATGCCATTAATGATCCTGTACTCACGCCGCACTTCGCGGTGATGGACCCATTGTTAACCGTGGGACTTCCAAAGCACATCACCTCAACAACTGGTATGGATGCGCTGACTCATGCAGTTGAAGCGTATATCGGACGGAGCAATACACCCCAGACAAAGCAATGGAGCCTGGAAGCGACAAAGCTGATTTTCGAAAACCTCTTTGAAGCGTATGAGGATGGAAATAACATAAAGGCGCGCGCCAAAATGCAACGTGCTTCTTTTCTAGCCGGAAGAGCTTTCACTCGGGCGTACGTCGGCTACATCCATGCCATCGCCCATACGCTTGGAGGGTTTTATAATGTTCCTCATGGACTTGCAAATGCAGTTATCATGCCATATGTTCTTGAGTACTACGGGGAAGCAGTCCACAAACCTCTGGCAGAGTTGGCGGATCTAACAGGCATCACAGACTCAACCGATTCCGATGAAGTGAAATGTAAGAAGTTCATCGAGGCCATTAGGGAAATGAATGAAAAAATGGACATTCCTGAGACGATCAGTAGTATTAAGATATCAGACATTCCTTTAATGGTGGAACGTGCATATAAAGAGGCCAATCCGCTTTACCCTGTGCCAAGGATTCTGAATAAAAAGGAATTGGAGACACTGTATATATTGATAAAAACATAAAGGTTATTATGACAAAGCCAGATTCCCATGAAACGACTTCAAGGAATCTGGCTAATGGTTTTAAATTTAATCACACTTATTTGTATTTCATCAACAGATCCTTTGGAATATGACAATAATCATCAGGATATCTATCTAACCTGTCTTGATGTTCCTCTGCACTTTTCACATAGTTGGTTAGTGGCAGCACTTCTACAACTATACGGTCATTATCGGATCTTTTCTTCAAAAACGCGGTCGCTTCTTCTAAATGTTCTTTCTCCTCGCTATATACTCCCGTTCTATATTTTTCACCAACATCTTGCCCTTGTTTATTCAAACTATATGGGTCAATGATTTCAAACAGATACTCCATTAGTTCGGTAATCGTTACCACTGCCGGATCAAAACTTGTTTTCACACACTCTGCGTACCCATCATAATCCTCTTCAAGATTCGGACTGGTACCATTCGCTCTCCCTGCTTCTGTAAACTCAACGCCAGGTAAGGTTTTAATGAAAGCTTGTACGCCCCATAAACATCCGCCTGCAAAATAGATTACCTCCATATGGACTCTCCTCCTTCTTTTGCAAAGCTAGCTGTTACTTTCAAACAACTCATTTATCAAAACTAGTAGAATCTGATTTTACTGCAAGTATTCGTCGTGGTAAACAAGCAACCTCTTCGGTGACTGTCACCTTCTTAAAAAACTCATTGTTAAAAGGTACGGATCCAACTATCGATAGCGGGATCCGTACCTTTCTATTTATCACTTCTGTAATTGGTTAGTCAATTCAACAAACTCTTCAACATCTTTTCCAATGAGTTCAATTCCAGCTGCCCAGAATTCTTGCTTCGTCACATCTACATCCAGATGCTTCTTGGCCAAGTCTTCAACTTTCATAGATCCTGTGTCTCTTAATAAAGCAATATACTTCCCTTCAAATCCTTCCGGGTGTTTCAAGTATTCTGCATAGATTCCGAGACTGAACAAGTACCCGAATGTATAGGGGAAGTTATAGAACGGAACACTGTCGATAAAGAAGTGCAGCTTGGCTGCCCAGAAATGTGGATGATAAGAAGATAGACGATCTCCAAATGCCTCTTTTTGAGCTTTCACCATCAATTCATTCAGACGTTTTTCAGAAACGATCCCTTTTGCGCGCTCTGTATAGAAGCTATCTTCAAATAGGAAGCGAGCACGGATATTCATGAACATCGCTGTTGCCCCTTCTAATTTATTCGCTAAAAGAGATATTTTTTCTTCATCTGTTGCAGCATTTTTAACCGTAGCATCCGCAATGATGGTTTCTGCAAATGTACTTGCAGTTTCCGCTACGTTCATCGCGTATCCTTGGTTCAGTTCCGGCAAATCTTTCATGACGTGACTATGGAACGCATGCCCTAACTCATGGGCTAGTGTACTTGTATCGCTCGGAGAACCTGTGAACGTCATGAAGATACGGGACTCTTCAAACTCAGGTAAGCTTGTACAATACCCTCCTGGACGCTTGTTCGATCGATCTTCTGCTTCCACCCAGCGGTTTTCAAGCGCGTGTTTCGTGAAATCCGTCAATTCAGGTCCAAACAGAGCAAAATTCTCAATTATGAAATCACATGCCTCATCATAAGTGAAACGTGTTGGTTTTGTTGCCCCCACTGCAACAGGGGCATCGACGTCTTGCCAGCCCAGCTTCTCCATCCCTAACAACTTCGCCTTTTGTGTTAAGTAGTCAAGAAACGTCTGTTTCTGCGCGTCGACTGCAGACCACATCGCGTTAAGCGTCTCTTCCGTCATTCGGTTATATTCAAGCGGTTCCTCTAAGTGACCTTTCCTGCCATGTGCTTCTTGCAATGTTAAGCGATACCCGGCTAAATGATTCAGAATATCTGCAAAGACCGGACCATTCTTAGTCCAAACCTTCTCCCACTCTTCAAAAAGTTCTGCACGCACTTTTTCGTCAGGGTCTGCATACATTTTGTTCATCGCTTGTCCTATTGACAACTCAGTCGTTTTGCCGTCTTTGTCAGTAAAAGGAATTGTCATAATGGAGCCGACAGTATTATAAAGATCACTCCATGCGGCAATGCCATCTTTATTCAATTTGGCGATCAGTTTCTCTTCTTCTTCAGACAATAGACGTTTCCCTTGTTCACGTATCTCATCTAAGGAGAAACTGATTTCTTTTAAAGCGTCATCTTGCAAGAGTTTTCTCCAATGGTCATCTGACAGTGCCACAAGTTTTTTTGTAAAAACCGTTGACAACTGCTGGATTTCGCTGTACAGTTCCATCACTTGGCCTTTAACCACACTTGCATGTTCATCATCCATGAACGCATCATGCCACATGTTAATGAATGTCCCAACCTGACCCAAACTTTTACTGATTACTTCCTGCTGCTTTAATAATTCCAGCAAAGCGGATGCATCGTTAGCTGACTCACTCTTCCACGATGTCAGATGACCTGTATAAGCGTCAATATTCTCTTTGACAGCTGAAAGTGTAGTTTGTACTTCTTCTGAAGTCGTTCCGCCTTTGAAAATACTTTCCAAATCCCAAGTATCTTGATACTTCATTCTCAACTCACTCCCCTTATCCTTCTATTGTAAACGCTATCACTCAATTTAGAAAGGTTTGTTAACTAATACAATTAAATTGTTATTATGTAAAAACTGGCCTAGGAATATCTTCTGATTCTGCTCTTCTTTTCGCATTTTTGGAGGCTGTCTCTTATAGTAATACAAGACCTGGTATATAATGATAACAACTGGATAGCACGTACAATTGAAAAATAACCGTCCGATTCATTCTGCATTGGAGGAAAAATCATGAAACTGCATCACAATGAATGCATCGAGTAAGTTGAATCAGTTCGTTTTTCGCTTGAACAGCTTCTGAACTGTAAATCTTGCATTCAGGAAATTATCGTGAACTCTGAAACGGTCTCCAAGATGGGGGAAATCATATGAAATTCTTTGAAGCACGGGTAAAGAAGTGGTCCAGCAAGAAGTTGTATGAACGGCTCACTCGGCTGAGAGACGAAAAGGCGCCGGACACCAAGTCAATCAGCACCATCCTTTCTGAAATCGCCAAGCGAGATCCCGCAGAGTACGAGACTGGAAAAATTGAAGCAATAGTGGAAAAGTACAAGCGTCATGCCGTCATGGAAAGCACAGACATCCTGCACCTTGAAATCCAGTACAACGAGGACTATCTCGCCAAAGCAGAATCCGAGACTGATCCGCTCGAGCGAAAAATTCGTGCGGCGCAGCTTGATGTGGTTCAAAAGGAACTAAAGAGCCGAAAAAACTAAACTTATCGGATATATATTAATTCCGTTAAAAATCAGTATACTCGGCACGGATTTCCATCCCATTGCCTTTTTTCCAGAGCGCTCGTAATAATAACTTAGAAAGAAAAAACGAGAGCAATGCTAAAATCAGCATGCGCTCCTATTTTGATTTTAATGTGAAATTAGGGTATTTTGATACATACCGACGTTGTCGCATTATAGAGGTAGTGCATTACCACTCGAGCAGGAAGGTCAGCACACTGCATAGCTTGAAAAAATGGTGGAAGAGTCCCTATTCGATTTTCATAACTTCTTTATAGACATGATTCACTAGTGATGTGAAGCCTTCGTGCTCGTTTGAATAGCCCTTATGTTGCAGAATCTCCGTGAATTTTTTGTAGGTTTCATCAGAAGTGAAAAGACTCAGTTCTTTTCCACTCGGCTTTCTTAAATTCTCCTCTTCCCACTTTTTCTTCAGAGCATGTTGAGTCTTAAAGAACTTCAATGCTTGTTCTGCCGTTTTGATACGGTTCAATTCTAGGTTGCTTGCCAATTCAAGGATTCTTGTTTGATTCACTTTCCCATTATCACTCAATATGACATATTGAAGCAAAACATTGATGACTGGTTTCGAGAGTCCTTGCACCGTTACCAAACGATCTATCACTTTAATATCTTCGGAAGTTGGCATCCTTCCGCCAATTTCTTTGAGCATATCAATTGGCTCAGTGTGTTCAATGTAGTCCATCAATGCTCCCTCTCGTTCAATCATCCAACATCTCTCCTCTTCGTTAAAATTTGGTCACTGACAAGAGTTCAATTATTATAGAGTTAAAAATCCGACTTTTCAATTTAATTATACATGAATCGCTCAGTGTGTCACAGACTCAATATTTACTTGCAAAAAAAGACCGGATTTGTCTAAAGACAAATCCGGTCTTTTTTATAACTCTCACGTTATATAGACCTGCTTATTTAGTCCATCATATCTGCAATGAGTTCAAAAGAACGCAACCGATCTTCTTGATAGAAGACAGGAGAGCTCATGATGAATTCATTCGCTCTCGTCTGTTCTAAAAATGCTTCCAGTTTGCGTTTCACCGTTTCTGGGCTTCCGACAATTGTCGCTGGTGAATCGAGCATATTGGCTGCTGACACTTTTTCACTCGGACTCCACACAGCATCCGGCTCATCCAAAGGCGGTTTGAACTGAGTCGGCATTCCTCTGTGAAGACTTAAGAATTGTTGTTGGAATGATGTTGCGAGCCACAATGCTTTTTCATCTGTATCTGCAGCAATTATGCTGACTCCAAGCATCGCATACGGATCTTGTAGATGCTTCGATGGCTTGAAATTCTGATGATATAACTGCAGCGCTTGCATCACATATGCTGGAGCGAAGTGACTGGCGAACGAAAACGGCAATCCTTGTTGGGCAGCAAGCTGAGCACTAAAACCTGATGAACCAAGCAGCCAAATCGGTATATCTTGTCCCTCTCCAGGAAATGCACGGACGCGAGCATTCGGTTGAGGATTGAAATACGAACGTAACTCTTCCAATTGCTGAGGGAAATCTTCTCCACTGCTATTCAATGTACGCCGCAATGCGTATGCAGTCGCTTGGTCACTGCCCGGAGCCCGACCTAAACCAAGGTCAATCCGACCTGGATAAAGTGCATCGAGCGTTCCAAACTGTTCTGCAATCACCAGTGGCGCGTGGTTCGGTAACATGACGCCGCCTGAACCGACACGCATCCTTTCCGTGGCACCTGCAATATGGCCAATTAGAACAGATGTCGCAGAACTTCCGACACCCGGCATATTATGATGCTCTGCCAACCAATACCGATTGAATCCTAGTTTTTCGACATGCTGAGCCAATTCCACGCTATTTTTAAATGTTTCACTCGGACTTCCACCTTCATTTATAGGTGCAAGATCTAATACGGATAATGGAATTCCATTAAATGTTCTAACTGTTGAAGTCACTCTCTACCACTCCTCGCCGCTCATCTTCACAACAAGCTTACTATTAGTAACCTATTATACAAGTTACTATAGACAACGTAGGGAATCAACTTTGTTGTTTGGCTGTCCCCTATTTAATATTGTAAATTAACGGCATTAGGTTTTTTTACGAATGAATAAGAAATATTGCGCGTTTGCTCCCAAAAGAACGATACCAACAACAAAGATAGCGAATAATTGCGAAACACCCGTACCGATTGAATATACGATGAGCAGAAGCAACGCGAGAATGAGCGCACCATTCAGCATATTAAAAGAGCGGTACAGGCCCTCCAGCATAACGTGCCGCTCCCCTTCGTCAGAAGCCGCTAGCAACTTTTTTCCATAATCTTTTTCCGAAACAGATGGCAAGTTGCGGTCGGGATAAAATCTAGTGATCATACTAGAGACACCAATGGATAATGCAAGTGCGATGGTTGCAGAGAGGACTGAAACCACTTCCAACCAAGCAGGCTGATTCGTAATGAGAGCAATTGCAGAGGATACAATTCCAATCACAATTGTCGCGATAACAACTAAATTGGTATCACTGAACTTTTGGTACAGCCATATGTCCAGTTCATCTTCTTCATCATCCGAAACGTTCATTTTCGATTTTTTCCACATCTGTAAAATACTTAACCCGATATAGAGCAGTAAAACAAATGCAATCAAAGATAATGCTGCATTCACTTGAAATGCAACTGCCGAAAAGTTGTAGTCGATTTGAATTGAAAGGGTGGTGTACATGACAACAAATCCTACAACCGCTCCAAAAATCCCCCAAATGACCAATCTCATTCAATCTCCTCCTCTTCGAATAGAAAAACACTTTCAATCGCTTCATTAAAAATCCGCGCAATCCGGACGGCAATCAGCAAGGAAGGGATAAATTCCTCCCGCTCTATTAAACTGATGGTCTGCCTCGACACTTTAGCCCGTTTTGCAAGCTCCGTCTGGTTCAGCCCATTCCGAGCACGCAATTCCTTCAAACGTGTTTTCACTAATCTCACCTCTTAAAAGAAGTGTAACGTATGCCTTTCATAATGACAAGTATATTTGTCAAATTGACAATTTCTTTTTTCAAAACACTTGCACCTATTTAGAGTTGTACATGCTAACTTTTTTATTTATTTCTATATGTGATAACCAAGCAACCATTGATACACTCAAGCCTAGCCATTTGTGACCAAGCAATCCGTTCTTACACATAACTGGCAAGCAATCTTAAATTGTTTGGAACTCTTGATATGCATTCCTTATGCTTACTTGTTTTACACAACGAAGTATCCGTTGCTTATGTCTTCTATGAATGCGAAGCCAAACTTTGTAATTGTCATACTTTCAGGGTTGCATTTCTATTCACTACAGTGTAAGCTAGTCGTAATTAAACATTCACTTATTTCGTAACTTTCGAAATGAGGATAGAGGCGCAAAAACCATCAGTACACAATCAGAGGATGATGAGATCCGACGAAGATTGAAGAAAGGGGAATTTGCCGAAGTGGAGAGATGCTCATTATCTCAAAGCTGGTTCTGGGCTGAACAAGTGCAGAATTGTCATATAGGAAACTATATGGAGGGCTATCTGATGCAAAGAAATAATTTATTATTTCCAAGCAGCAGCGTTCTCTCGCTGCTGCTTTTTGCGTTTCAGGATACACTGCCTTCCACCTCTATGTTTTGTAATAAAACAAAAGGAGATGGAGAACAGATGAATTTTGGACAACTGATTACCGCTATGGTCACCCCATTTGATGAGCAAGGAGAAATCGACTTTGCTGCGACACGCAATCTGATTCATCATTTACTTGAAAACGGCTCGGAATGCCTGGTTGTTGCAGGCACAACAGGAGAATCCCCGACATTGACGCAACAAGAAAAGGTGAATCTATTTGAGTTCACTGTACAGGTCGTTGCTGGAAGAGTGCCGGTCATCGCAGGTACCGGATCAAACAATACCAGGGAATCCATCGAGCTGACTCGGTTAGCTGAAACAGCCGGTATGGACGGCGTCATGCTCGTTGTCCCCTACTATAACAAACCTTCCCAAGAAGGAATGTACCAGCACTTCAAAGTAATTGCAGAATCGACTTCGCTGCCCGTCATGCTCTATAACATTCCCGGACGCAGTTCTGTCAATATGAGTCCTGAAACGATTATCCGACTTGCGGAAATCCCAAATATCGTTGCTGTCAAAGAAGCGAGCGGCAACTTGGATGCCATGGCGGAAATCATCGAGAATACACCATCTCACTTTGCACTTTATAGTGGTGACGATGGTCTGACACTGCCTGTTCTTTCTATAGGTGGAGCAGGAGTTGTGTCTGTCGCTGCCCACATTATCGGACCTGAAATGAAATCCATGATTGGTCATTTCAATAACGGTCGTACTCTTGAAGCGTCCACTTTACACCGTCGTTTGCTGCCCATCATGAAAGAACTTTTTGCCGCTCCAAACCCTTCACCAGTTAAAGCAGCACTGAACTTGGAAGGCGTTCCAGTTGGCGGCGTCCGCTTGCCGATGCTGCCATTGACAGATGTGCAGTTGAATTCGTTGAATCGTGCACTCCTTCAGCAAGACACGATGCTTATTTAATACATCAGTGTGCATACAAAAGGCAACCCATTTCCTATATGGAAACGGGCTGCCTTTTTTAAGTTCTCGGATCAGCGAGTGCTGTGTACCTCAGTAACATAGTAGAGTGGTCTCTCACTTCGCTTAACTTTTCATTTTTCCTTATAACATTCCGAATCAGTTATACTAAGTTACTAGTTTTTGCAGATAGCAATTCTACAAACCGATCCCCTAATTGGCTAGTTGACGCTGAACCGCCTAAATCTGACGTTAGTGATTCTTGTTCATTCAGAATGTCTTTGATGGTTGATAAGATCGCTTCTCCCCATCTTTCTTCTCCGAAAAAGTCCATCATTTGACTCACAGACCAGATAGCAGCAATCGGATTCGCAATTCCTTTTCCGGAAATATCCGGAGCCGATCCGTGAACGGGTTCAAACATGGAAGGATAATCGCGTTCCGGATTAATGTTTGCTCCTGCCGCTAAGCCCATCCCGCCAGTGATCGCCGCTCCAATGTCGGTCAAAATATCTCCAAAAAGATTGGAGGTGACAACCACTTCAAATCTTTCAGGCTCCGTTACAAAGTAAAGACTAGCAGCATCCACAAGATATGAATACGTTTGTACGTCGGGATATTCTTTTCCAACTTCCTCAAAAACTTCGTCCCAGAACACCATGGAATAATTCAGTGCGTTCGCTTTACTAATGCTCGTCAAAGTCCGGTTGGAGCGTCTCGCTTCCTCATATGCGTACCGAATGATCCGTTCCGTCCCTTTCCGAGAAAATACGCCAGTTTGCAAGACGACTTCTTCTGCTTTTCTTTTAAATAGCCAGTCCCCTGCACCCGCGTACTCCCCTTCACTGTTTTCCCGGATCACAAGAAAGTCGATTTCTTTCGATGTTTTGTCCTTTAACGGCGTGAGTGTAGGGTTCAATAGCGTGATTGGTCGTAGATTCACATATTGATCAAACTCTTTTCGAATTCTAAGCAACAAATCCCATAAAGAAATATGATCAGGGACACCAGGATACCCTACAGCTCCCAAATAGATGGCGTCGAATTCTTTAAGTTGCTCGATTCCGTCATCTGCCATCATCTTTCCGTGTTTCAAATAATACTCGCATCCCCATGGAAATTCTGTGAAGGAAAAAGAAATGGACGGATCTAGTTTTTCAATCGCTTTTAATACTTTTACACCCTCTGAAACGACTTCAGGACCTATTCCGTCCCCTGGTATAAGTGCAATTTTAAATGTCTTCATAATTACCTCCTATACTTTCGGTCGATGAATCAACCACATTTAACTTAACAATTTTTCAGCGTTTGCTATAACAGATAATTCTTCGCCGCTAATCGCCTTTATTAAGTTCTCAGCTATCGCAACGGATGTCATTTTCGCAGCTTCGATACTGATTCCACCAATATGTGGGGTCATGGTAATTTCATTCATTCCGTAAAACGGGTGATTTTCCGCTGGCGGTTCAACAGCGAACACATCGACTGCCGCCCGCAGAAAGGTCCTATTCTTAAGAGCCTCCACTAAATCTTCTTCATGAATGATTCCGCCACGTGATGTATTGATAAGAACGGCAGATGGCTTCATGACATTGAAAACCTTTTGGTCAATCAATTCTTTCGTCTGATTTGTCAACGGAATATGAAGACTGATTGCATCGCTTTTACGGAACACATCTTCCATGGAAGTGGTCAATTCCACTCCTAGGGAATTAGCAAGTTGTTGTCTATCATCTGAAATTGTTCTGACATAGGCAGTAACATTCATTTCAAAGCCATTCTTCACTATTTTGGCGACTTTTTGAGCAATCGATCCGAATCCGATCATGCCAAGAGTTTTCCCTTCCAATTCAGTAGTATATCTTCCATCTCGGAAAGAGAAGTTCCCTTTTTGCATTTCCGTATGGAACACACTGATATCTTTCATAACAGATAGCAGTAAAGCTACAGCGTGTTCTGCAGTGGCGGTGCTATTCATTTTCGGGGCATGTAACACTTTTATTCCTTTTGCCGTCGCATATTCCACATCAATATTGTCCAGTCCGATTCCCGCGCCTGATATCGCAATCACGTTTTCACAGTGATTTAAAATTGCAGGAGTGATTTTTGCAGGTGCTCTCAGAATAATCCCATCTACGGAATTCTGTTGCAAGTATTTAATGATTTCTTGCTCATCGAACTCATTGAATTGTTTCACGTCTGCAAGTTCTCTCAACTTCTTTTCCCCATCAGGATGATACATCGGCAGAATTTGAACGATATGCAATGACAATGGACAACACCTTTCTGTAAGCTTTTTATGATGCTTTGAAAGTACCGAACCTGATCTGATTTCAATGTAGTCATTGTCCGAACTGTAAATAGGGAGTATGTGGAAACGCTACCTGCTTTATTGAAGGTTTTCAACAATTGTTGTAATGCCTTGACCCCCGCCGATGCACAGAGTCACTAATCCGTATTTCGAATCTCTACGTGCCATTTCATGAAGTAATTTTGTCATGAGCACTGCACCTGTCGCTCCGATCGGGTGACCAAGCGCTATCGCTCCTCCATTTACATTCACCTTTTCAATGTCCATGCCAGTCCCTTGAATGACGGATAATGCTTGGGCCGCGAAAGCTTCGTTCAACTCTATCAAGTCAATATCATCGATTGTGAGTCCGCATTGCTCTAATGCTTTTTTTGTCGAAGTAACTGGACCGATTCCCATCACTTCTGGAGAAACGCCACTCACTGCTTGGGCGATGATTTTTGCTTTCGGCTTGACTCCATACTCTTCCAATTTGTCCTCTGACATCATCAGCACGACCGAGGCGCCGTCATTTCGGCCACTGGTATTTCCTGCAGTGACCGTTCCATCCTCTTTGAAAACTGCACGCAGTTTTGCAAGCTGTTCTTTAGTGGACTTTCTTGGATGTTCGTCCACTTCAAATCGGACACTGCTTTTTCTCGATTTGACTTCAAATGAGACGATTTCGTCTTTGAAAAGCCCCTTTTGAATCGCTCGTTCAGCGAGAAGTTGACTCCTTATTGCAAACTCATCTTGCTCTGCCCTCGAGATATGATATTGTTCAGCTAGATTTTCTGCTGTTAAGCCCATTGTCAGTTCCCCATACTTTTCTGCGGGTTGTGAACAGGGTTGACTCTCCGTATTCGGATCTAAAATCATCCCATTACCTGCATTGAAACCATATCTGGCATGCCGTACGTAATAAGGAGCCGTACTCATACTTTCAGCACCACCGGCAATCACTACATCCGATAATCCTAGCCGGATTTGCTGGTCCGCATTATTGATGGCTTGCAATCCTGATCCGCATTGGCGATGTACTGTGTATCCTGGAACGGTTACCGGCAAATCTGCTCTAAGTGCAGCGAGACGGGCCAAATTCGACGTATCTGCACTCTGTTTTGCTTGGCCGAGAATGACTTCATCCACTTGGATGTTTTTCCCCGTTCTTTCCATCACTTCACGAATCACTGCTTCAGCCAAATGATCGACTGTGACGTCTTTAAGCGCTCCGCCCATTCTCCCAACTGCAGTTCTTACCGCCCCAACAATATAGGAATTCCGCAATTTCTACAGCCCCTTATTCGCATAATCACGTTTCAGTTCACTAGCAATGATGTTTCTTTGGATCTCAGAGGTGCCTTCATAGATTTTAGTAATTCTTGCATCCCGGTAATATCGTTCAATTGGGTAGTCTTTCATATATCCAATGCCGCCATGGATTTGTAAAGCTAGGTCCGCTACTTTGTTATACACTTCTGAAGCAAACAGTTTAGCAATCGCTGCTTCTTTTACAACACGCATATTCTGATCGGTCATCCAGGCAACACGGTAGGTCATGGAGCGGAGAACTTCGATTTGCATGGTGATTTCCGCCAGCATATGTTGAACCGCTTGCATATCGACAATTTTTTGGCCGAATTGTTCTCGCTCATGCGCATAGTCAAGAGAGTGTTCCAGCAATCTGACGCAGGACCCTAAGTTTCGAGCGGCTAGTCCTGCCCGGCCATTCGCCAGTATTTTCAATGCGTTGATATATCCAGAACCTTCTTCTCCTAAAACGTTTTCTGCTGAGACTTCCATATTGTCAAAAAACAATTCAGCTGAATGGGATCCTCTTAACCCCATTTTCTGTTCTACCGATCCCAGGATGAATCCTGGCGTGTCTTTTTCGACAATGAACGAAGTGATTCCGCGTGCCCCTTTGGAACTGTCCGTTACAGCCATCACTGTAAAGACATGACCGTCCACAGCATTCGTAATATAATGCTTGGAGCCATTAATGATGTATTTGTCTCCTTTTTTAACAGCGTTTGTTTTCAAGTTGGCTGCATTCGATCCTGCGCTTGGCTCAGTCAATGCAAACGCACCAATCCATTCACCCGTCGCCATCTTCGGAAGGAACTTCTTCTTTTGTTCATCCGTTCCCAGATCCACGATTCCGACGGTCCCGATCCCTGTGTGAGCACCAATTAGCGTCGTAAATCCATTATGCGTTTTTCCTAGTTCTTCATAGATCGCACACTTGCCGACCATATCCAGTCCAAGCCCCCCGTATTCCTCGGGAATTCCAAGACTGAAAAGACCCATCTCTTTAGACAGATCCACAATTTTTTTCGGGATGCGATCCTTTTCTTCAATTTCCATCGCGACCGGTTCAACTTGTTCTCGGACGAACTTTCTGACATTCGCTCTTAAAAAATCGATATCCTCTGTGAAATTGAAATCCATACCCATTTCTCCCCTTATCGATTGATGAAATTCGCTGTTCTTTTTTCAAGGAATGCTAGCGTTCCTTCTTTTTTATCTTCTGTAGTAAATGCAACTGCTTGAGATAGTTTCTCAATCCACATAGCGGTTCCAGCATCTACATCGAATCCTTTATGGACGGCCGCTTTCACAAGTTGTACAGCGACCGGACCTTTTTTCATGACATCAGAAGCAATTCGCTCAACCGTTTCAACAAGTTCTGTTTTATCCGTAAAATAAGTGACAAGTCCTATACGTTCTGCTTCTTCCCCATCAATTATTTTTCCAGTTAAGATCATATCGAGTGCACGCCCTTTTCCAACGATCCTAGAAAGGCGCTGCGTTCCGCCTGCACCTGGAATAATCCCTAAGTTCAGTTCTGGTAAGCCGAATCTCGCTTGTTTCGTTCCAACACGAATATCGCAAGCGAGCGCCAATTCGCAGCCACCTCCCAAAGCGAACCCTGTGACGGCAGCGATTGTCACTTTCGAGCAGTTCTCAATTTTTGTATATAGCCCCTGCATGCCAGGAATCAGTGCTTCAAGAGCCTCTCGCTCATAAAGTTGTTGAATGTCCGCTCCAGATGCAAATGATTTTCCGCCTGCACCTTGAATGACAACGACACGGACTTCATTGTCCAGCTCAGCATCCGTGAAAGCTGAATCCATTTCCAATAACGTTTTAGCATCTAGCGCATTTCTTATTTCCGGACGATTCAGAGTGATCCACATGATGCCTGCTTCTTTTATCACAACAATATTAGTGAAACTAGCTATATCCGTTCCTCCTTCACGTATAATCGTATAACCCTTTACCACTTTTTTTGCCGAGTCGCCCCGCTTTCACATAGTTGACAAGTAGTGGACAAGGTCGATATTTCTCACCTAACGTTGCGTATAGATATTCCATATTTCGAAGTCTTGTATCTAAACCGACTAAATCAGCAAGTTCAAGCGGACCCATCGGATGATTCAACCCTAATTTCATAGCCTTGTCGATATCTTTAGCGGATGCCACGCCTTCCATCAGCATGTTCATCGCCTCATTTCCGATCAAGCAGTTCATTCTCGATGTGACGAAACCAGGAAACTCGTTCACTTCGACAGCTTCTTTTCTTAGTGACGCAGCAACCCCTTTCACAAACTCTACGGTTTCATCGGATGTTTCGAGGCCTCTGACCACTTCTATCAACTTCATCTTATGAACGGGATTGAAGAAATGCATGGCAACGACTTTGTCAGGACGAGATGTTTGGGCACCGATTTCTGTTGGGCTCATCGTGGAGGTGTTTGTAGCCAGAACCGTTTCTGGCTTACACATTCGATCCAGCTTTTGGAACACGTCAATTTTCAACTCGATCTTTTCAAGAACCGCCTCGATGACTAGATCAGCTTCTTTCGCCGCTACTTCGAGATTGGAGTCAACCAACAAATTCATTTTTGCGTTTTCGTAGTTCTCTTCTTTCAGAAAACCACCTCGAAAACTTGAATCCAGTAACTCATCGATTTCTTTTTTTGCTTTTGCAAGTATGTCATCGTTCAAATCATTTAGCACCACTTTAAAACCCGACACTGCGCACGAATAAGCGATCCCTTTTCCCATTACACCGGATCCTACAACTGTAATTTGCTTCAACACTTGGCCTCCTTATTCATGACTACTTTGGGTTAAAAGATTCTTAACTTCTATCTTTGGAGAACGGTCTATCTCTCAGAAATATGCTTGTCTAATAAACCTTCAACCTTCTTCAGAGACACTATCATTCAATGATGAGTTCGATAGTACTGAATTGTATTCAAATTCAGCTCCTGTTATTGCCTTTAATTCTTCTATGCTGATATCAGACAGAATTTCAACAAGCTTCATTGTCCCTTCTTCAAACCTGAATACGGCATGCTCTGAAACCACTAGGTCTGCTTTGCGTATTCCACTAGAGGGATATGTCAATTCCTTCACTAGTTTAGGCTCCCCATTTTTGGAAGAGTGCAGGGTGGCTATAATGATTTCGTTCGCTCCTGCAACTAGATCCATCGCTCCCCCGACTCCTAAAATTGTTTCCCCGGGCACTGCCCAATTGGCAATTTCCCCTGTCTGATCGACTTGCAATACTCCTAGAACCGCTACATCTATATGGCCGCCCCTGATCATTGCAAACGAATTTGAACTATCAAATAGTGAAGCCCCGATTTCCATCGTAATAGGAGCCTTACTAGCACTTATCAAGTCCATATTCACTTCATCGGCCGGAGGAGTAGGACCCATTCCAAGCAATCCGTTCTCCGACTGGAGTACAAGTTTCTTTTCTCCTAAATAATCCGGAATCAGCGTCGGGATGCCGACACCCAGGTTGACGACTTGGCCTTGTTTCAACTCTCGGACGATTCGTTTTGCGATCTTAATGCGATCAGACGGATTCAACGAAAACACCTGCCTTTTTCACATAATTACTTAGGACAATGTAATCTACATAGACGTGTGGGGTTACGATTTCTGAAGGTAACAAATCGCCGTTTCCAACGATTTCATCCACTTCCGCTATGACGATTTTGCTGGCAGTCGCCATGACCGGATTGAAGTTCCTGCCTGTATGGTCATATACTAGATTGCCTAATCGATCCGCTTTATGGGCTTTGATGAGTGAAACATCACCTTTAATCGCTTTTTCAAATAGGAAACGTTCCCCATCAATCACTTTTTCTTCTTTTCCTTCTGCTAGTTTTGTCCCAACCGCGGTTTTCGTATAGAAACCGCCGATCCCAGCACCTCCGCACCTCACCGCTTCCGCTAACGTGCCTTGTGGGATCAATTCAATCACCAATTCACCGTCAACCCACGCTTGGACGGCATCGCGATTCGTCGTAAAGTAGGAGCCAATTGCTTTGTTCAATTTTTTCTCCTTCAAAAGGATTCCTAACCCTTTACCTGGCTCACCTAAGTTATTACTGACAATTGTCAGGTTTTTTAACGTGGAGGCTGCTATGCCTTCTATTAGCGTCAAAGGAGTTCCTGACATCCCGAAACCACCGACAAGCAGTTTGTCCCCGTCCTTAATGAGTTTTACAAATTCATCTCTCTGCAACAATTTTCCCAAGTTCGGTCTCCTTCCCAAGTTGTTCTTACGGTTATCGCTTTATCTAAAACGAGTTTCAAATCCCGCTCATACCATGTATATTCCAAAGCCTTGCTTGTAATTCGTTCTGATTGAGATATCGCAAAGCGGAATTAAAAGATAGTAACGAAGAAAAGACGCAAACCAAAAAGTCTGCGTCTTTAATTAATCTGGAGAAAATCTTCTAGTTCCCTTTCTTAAACAGACGTAGATTCTGTTGTCTCTACAGAAGCTGGATCTTGCTCCTCTTCTTTTTTATCCGGGAACAGTAAGCTGAAGACGATACCGAATGCCGCAGCGATGAAGAACGTTGTGAAGCGGGAGGTCGCAATCGCATCCAGTGGTGTGGAGATCCAAATGACTGTACTTACAAAGCCGGATATAATTGTCGCGATAACGCCGATGCCTGAATACCGTTTCCACAAGAACGTTAACATGACTGCGGGAGACAGCGTACATCCTACTCCAGCCCATGCCCAACTGACTACCAGAAAGACGAGGGACTTTGAGGTTAAGGCGATTACTAAGCCCACGATTCCTGCTCCAACAATCGTCAGGCGGGAAATAGCGACCAGTTTTTTTTCAGACAGCTTCAAATTCATAGCACGTTGTATGATGTCTTCACTCACAGAACTTGTAATGACCAGTAACTGTGAATCCGCTGTAGAAATGATAGCTGCAAGAATACCGGCGAGTAGAATGCCTGCAATCCATGGCGGCATGAGGTCTAAAATCATAAAGGGCAGAATCATTTCCACGTCTGCAAATACTTGACCTTGGTATAATGTGAGCGCCGTAATCCCAATCATGAATGCCCCACTGTAAGCTAAGATCGTCCAAGTAATTGCGACGAAACTCCCTTGTCTCGCTTCTTTCTCACTTCTAAGAGCCATGAATCGTGCACTCAATTGAGGCTGCCCACCAAGGAAACCGAAAAACCAGGCAAAGTTATTAAAGAGTAATAAGCCTAAAGAGAATCCAATTGCTCCCCCTGTCCACGAATCCATCGATGGGCCAGCAGCCACGAGAGCCTGACTGATCGACAAGTCGGCGGCTGAAATATGGAATAACGCTACAATCGGTAATACAACCAACGTAATTAGCATCATGATCGATTGAATCATGTCTGTCCAAACGACTGTGACAAACCCTCCCACATAAGCAAGGATCACGACAACAATAATACTTAGAATGGCCCCGACTTTAGTAGGGATATTAAAGACGGCAAACAAGGTTTTCCCTGCTCCAGCAATTTGTGCGCCAAAGTAGAACATCATGAAACTGAAAATAAGTATAGTAGAAAGCCAAAGGATAAGCTTACCTTGTTTGCCGAATCGTGCTGCTAGAAAACTGGGCAATGTCATCGTACCCGTCTTCTCCGCTTCTTTCATGAAACGTTTCGCTAAGAACAGCCAGGAGAAGATGATACCTGAAGCGATGCCGACTGCTACCCAAACTCCTGATAGTCCTGTAGCAAAAACAAAACCGGTGTATCCGAGCAGGAGCCAAGCCGACTCCCCAGTAGCACGTTCTGAAAATGCTAATGCCCAACCTGGCAGCTGCTTTCCACCTAAAAGGAAATCTGCATGGCTTTTCGTACGACGACTTACGAGATATCCGACCACCAGCATGACCAAGAGGTACATGACGAATTCGACCATAATAACCGTATGCATTTTACTCATCTCCTTTGGTTTTCTCAGTACAGTTCCTACATATGCACTTACACAATCGCGTCTTCCAACACTAAGTCGTTCTCTGCGAAACGTTCGACTCTTAACGGTGTCAAATCAAGTGTTTCATACTTCCCTTTGCAGATCAGCTCCGCCAAACCAAGACCGACACCAGGCGCTTGCTGCATGCCGTGTCCGCTGAATCCAAGCGCAACATAATAGCCTTTCATCATCGGATGCTCTCCGATAATCGCATTTTGATCGACCGTATTATGGTCGTACATTCCAGCCCAACCAGATTCCAATTTAAGACTTTCAAAGTTAGGAATCCGGTGAGCTAAAATCGGCCACAAATGGTCGAATGAAGAGCGTTTCCATTTAAAATCGATCCCTGGTTTTACGTCATCCGAAAATCCTGCGACGATCCGATCCATCTCGTGCCTGAAATAGACACCAGTCGGATCAATTGTAAGCGGTAACATTTTCTCTAATTTCTTTACCGAGTCAAAGACATACATTTGTCGTTTCAACGGGACGACTGGTAATGGCAATCCCATCTGTTCACTTAAAGCAGCACCCCACGCACCTGCACAATTAATGACAATCGGTGCCAGGTAAATGGTTCCGTCCAGTAGTTGAACACCTTTCATTCGTCCGTTTTCTGTCAGTAAAGTAGAAACTTCTGCAGTCTTGTATTCCACACCTAAATATTGAGCATTTTTCCGATACGCTTGCATGACAGAATACGGATCCAGATAGCCATCTTCTTTGCAGAATAAGCCTCCAGCTAAATCATTTGTTTCCAGTTCCGGAATGATGTTCAGTAAATCGCTGGTTGAAAGGATTTCAGAAGGAACGCCCAGTGCATTTTGCAATTTGAGCTGCTTCTCATAAGCTGGCAGCATCCGTTCAGTAGCCAAAAACAAGTAACCGCGCTGCTTGAAATCTATTTCTGCTTTTTCTTCACCAATAGCCATGTCTTCTGCAAAATTTTTATAGACTTCCAAACTGAAGCGGCTCAATTGGATATTGATAGCCGTTGAATACAATTGACGGAATCCGCCTGCACTTCGTGATGTGGAGGAATACTCATACGTAGGATCTTTTTCAAAGACGAGGATATCGCCCTCGAAACCGCTCTTACGCAATGAATACGCTGTACTCGAACCCATAACTCCGCCACCTACGATGATGATATCCGCTTTTTTCATAGCCTGTACTCCCCCTAAAATTGTAGTTCGTCTTCGTTACTTCATGTAAGGTCAACAGTCACTCCAGCTTTGTTTTTGCAAGCTTTATCGTAAAAATATTTGGCAATGACAATGTCAGCTATGGCCAGCCCAACCGATTTAAAGATCGTCACTTCCTGATCAGACTCTCGTCCAGCTAATTTCCCGCTTATAATTTGTCCAAGTTCGCCGTGCAGCATATCGCTGGAATACATTCCTGCTTGGATCGGTACAACTAAATCCCCCGCTTCTTCCAACGCCGAGTCTTTGGACTCCACCACTACTTTAACTGCCTTACAAATTGCCGATGTCGGTAACTCTTGCATAGTTGGCTTGAAAGAACCTACTCCATTGACGTGGACCCCAGGTTTTAAAGGTTCCGTAAACACGGGTTGCATAGAAGTTGTGGCGGTGACCAGAATATCTGACTTTCTCACCACCTCATTCGGATCTTTGCAAATGACAACATCCTTATTGAACCTACTCCATACAAACTTTGAAAATGCGAGTGCCTTTTCTTCACTTCGATTGTGTATATAGAGGGTATTGATATTCCTCACAGCCAGAATCGCTTCACAAAGTCCCTTGGCTTGTTCCCCCGTACCAATAATCCCAAGTGTTTTTGAATTTTCCCGGGAAAGGTACTTTGTTGCAACTCCGGATAAGGCCCCTGTCCGTATTCGTGTTAAGTAAGAACCTTCCAATAAAGCAAGTGGTTCTCCTGTTGTTACATCTGAGAGCAAAACGACACCGTTTATGACCTTTTTTCCGATTTCCAAATTAGAAGGTACAACATTGACATATTTAAGTCCCATTGCATGGAGCCCTTCTGCTACCGAAGGCATGACGACACCAGAGTTTTCA
The DNA here is from genome assembly GCF_014836415.1 of Sporosarcina gallistercoris. Taxonomy (GTDB): domain Bacteria; phylum Bacillota; class Bacilli; order Bacillales_A; family Planococcaceae; genus Sporosarcina; species Sporosarcina gallistercoris. The sequence continues at coordinate 188,078 of NZ_JACSQY010000005.1, forward strand.
GTGCCAAACGGTAAAATCGTTCGAATGGGTGTATCGGTGGCTGACGCCGAAAATTCCATTAAGGCGATCTCGATACAGTGTAAAATCTCTTTCATATCCACTAGTTCCATTTGGCTTTTAGCACTCAAAACTAATATTTGTAATCCCTCCAATCACTTAATCTATTCTGTCTTCCAATATACTTTCATATGTTGAAAGTAATACATCCAAAATGCACAATAATTTAGGGTGAAACCAATTCAAATCCGGTAAAAACTTCTCATCTGCTTCGAAAATCCAACAACGGAAAGGGTGGAACGAATTGCAGAACATAGGGCACTATGCACAATCAATTGTTGAACAGTTTTCCTCCATATTGAATATCCCGATCAGTATTACGGATAACGAGGGGAAGGTGATCGGGAGCACAGACAATAACCGACTCGGCTCTCATCACATAGCGACTTCGGAAGTGACGCGTTCTGGAAAAATGATGTTTTTTACAAAGGAGCAAACTGCCGATCTCGTGAACGTCTTACCAGGTATTGCTGCGCCATTACGGTTCCAACAAGAAACAGTAGGTGTACTCGGTCTTATAGGAGATCCCTTGAAAGTCGAACGTTACGTTCAATTTGTTCAATCCCATATTGAGATGATGCTCATGGAAAATCACCGTTCACGAACAGTTGCTTCTCAAATGGAAACGATGCGGGATTTCTTTAAACGTCTATCAATTTTTAAAGAGAAAGCCGATTACAGCAATCTTCACAGATATTGTGAACTGCACGGATTTACATTAGGGATACCAAGGCGCTCCATTTTATTGGATATACAATCTTCTGATGACGCAAGACCCTCTAATGAGCAAACACATACATTCAACCACGAAGAACAAGAGCTATATATATGCTTGAAGAATTTATTCATTCAAAATGAGTTGGATCGTGTTGTTCCTTTAACGACAGGAGAATGGTTGATTTTGATCGCTGACCACGCTGAAGAAAAGACTTTGATGAGGAAAAGATTAGAGCTCGCTTCGGACAAGTTGCGGAACTTCTTGGATGCCCGGGATATTGACAATGATTTTGTGTTCTCATTCAGTGATCCTTCTTCATCCATAGAGAGGCTAATAGATGACTATGAGCACTGTAGAAGAGCTGTGATGATTGCCAGACGCCATCACGTTCAACAATCCATCGTCTCTGTAGACGACTGGAACTTACTATCCCATCGTGTAGACGAAATCACACTCCCCGCTCAGCGGACACTGGACAATCACATCGAAAAATTAATGAACCATGTGAACGGCACTGTCCTCATTGAGAGTTTCCTCGTCTATTGTGATGAGCAGCTCAACATGAGCCAAGCCGCCAGGAAACTGTACATTCACCGGAATACGCTTTTATACAGATTGCAGCAGCTTCAAGATGTTTTGAGCATTGATTTGAATTCTTTTAAACAATGCACACTTTTATATTTAGCATTAAAGAAGCACCAATACTTTAATGAGGCTACTTAGACTAAGGACCAAGAAAATGTCCTCAGTTATGACCTTTTCAGGCCAAGCTAAAAACTTTTTCTTTAAACAAACCTCAACAATTCATTAGAAATCCATGAATACTTCCAATCAGTAATTTCTTGGTACAGTACTCATTCTTTTGCCAAGTTTTCACACAACAAAAAATGCAGGAGAGAAAATTTTCTTTTTCTCTCCTGCATTTTTTTGTATAGTTTTTAGTTAGAAAAATGAAAGATTCACTCACTCCGCCATCGTAAGGAATCTTCTTGTCCGTTCTTCCTTTGGATGATCAAATACATCCTCTGGATTCCCTTGTTCAACAATTACACCGCCATCCATGAAAATGACGCGATCAGCCACTTCTCTAGCAAAATTCATTTCATGTGTCACAATGACCATCGTCATTCCCTCTTCCGCCAACTCTTTAATCACCTGAAGGACTTCCCTGACTAGTTCAGGATCCAGTGCCGACGTGGGTTCATCATAGAGCATGACGGTTGGATTTAGAGATAACGCTCTAGCAATTGCAACGCGTTGCTGTTGACCGCCTGATAACTGCGATGGGTAATGATCACAACGATCTCCTAGACCTACCTTAATAAGCAGGGTTTCCGCTAATGCCTTTGCTTCAACGGGTTTGACCCCATAAATCGTCACAGGACCCTCCATCACGTTTTCAATCGCAGTCTTATTCGGAAATAGATTAAAAGACTGAAAAACAAAACCGGTTTTCTTCCGTAATTCCCTGATTTCTTTCTTGCGTTTCCGATCCAGTTTTCCTCCTGTATGGAGTTCATGAGGACCAATTCTTATGATACCTTCGTTCGGTTCTTCTAAATAGGTTAAACATCTGAGAAAAGTCGATTTCCCCGACCCGCTTGGCCCCATGATGACGACGACTTCACTTTTGTTCACGGTCAAGTCCACACCCTCTAAAACCGGATTTTCACCAAAAGCTTTTTTAAGATTTTTCACTTCAATGACCTTCAAGATACTCCCCTCCGATCCCTGAATTCCCTCACTACATCATCGAACTAAATGCTTTGATGAGCGTTTTTCGAATTTATCCAGCAATGTCGTAAAGAACGTAATCAGGATCCAATAGATGGCTGCAGCTGTTAGGTAAATCGTTAACGGTTCAAACGTTTTAGCGATAATCAAACTAGACATTTGCAGGAGTTCAGTAACGGTTATGACAGAGACTAGTGATGTATCCTTTACTAGGACGATAAATGAATTCGATAGTGTTGGAATGGCGATCCGAAGACTTTGAGGGAGAATGATTCTTCTCATAGCTTGCGCATACGTCATTCCCATAGAAATAGCAGCTTCCATCTGACCCCTGTCGACAGCAAGGATCGATGCACGGAATGATTCAGAAAGATAAGCACCTGCATTTAAACTTAGCGCCATGATTCCCGAAGAAATAGGGTCTAGTGAAATACCAATTTGCGGCAATCCATAATAGATGACAAAAATTTGTACAAGAAGTGGGGTTCCTCGAATTACGGATATATAGATACTGGCGATTTCATATAAAACCTTGATTTTCAGAATTCGGATAAGCGCTGTGGAAAAGCCTATCCCGAGTGCGATGAGTACAGTTATACAACTTAGAAAAATCGTCATGATCGTCGCTTTCAATAGGGAGGGCAATGAGTCGATTATGATTGTAACATCCACTACTTCACTTCCTTCCAGACTTTCTATCGAGTCAACACAATCTATTCTAAATGCTAACTTTTAAATTCAATATGGATCCCAAGCTCTTTTAGTTCTTCCACAAAAGGATCGAACCTCTCGTTAACAATGATCGTTTCTATGGGAACCACACCTGTTTCTAGTATCTTTTGCTCCGCAATCCACTTTGCCGCTAATGTCGCAGGAAGTGCGGTTGTTTTTGCCATGGACGTTATGTTTCGTTCATGGTCGTACACATCAACCATTTCCCATGTGTAGTTTTTTAACGTTCCATTTTTAGTTCCGTTCACTTCCACTCGAACCACCGTAACATCCTCATTTGATACACCTACCATTTTTGGGGCAAGTATCTTTTCTGAAATTTTCACAGGAGTAGTCACAACCCCATCAACTTCAATCGGCTTATGATCTAAGAAGCCTAACTCTCCTAACACCTTCATCTTCTTCCAATGCCCTGGATAGCGAACCGTCTTTTCAGTTAAGTTGCCCACCTTGCCTTTCAACGTATATGCAGTGCTATGCGCATCTGTTATGACGGCTTCACATTCACCAACCGGGTCAGGGAACGTTAAGGACTCAAGCTCAGAAAGCGGAGGAAATTCTACAATCTCACCATCTTTTATGGCAATAGCGGGTTTTGTATAGAGTCCTAACACACTTTCCAACCGAAATACGACTTGGTACCATAGTGGCGGAACTGGCCATCTAGGAATTCCACCGCATATCAAGACCGCTTCATCAGCTTCATCCAGCATTTCGATCCCTTGTGCTGCAAGGAAGTTTGTGATGCCAGGTGCGACTCCACAGCCAGGGATAATCGTCACTCCAGCCTCTTGTGCTTGACTATGTAATTCCATTTTTTCTGTGAACATGGATCCGACTAAATCTACTAAATGGCATTTCGCAGCGATTGCAGCCTTTACAGCGGTTAAGCTCAATGAATGAGGGAGACACCCAACCGCGACATCTGCGCCCTCAAGTACTTTTATGAAATCATCTTCGGTTGACAGCGATACCGTCTTCCCGATCACCTTCGGATTACCCGCAATTCCGAGACATTTATCGATACTTTCCTGTCTAATATCGACCGCAGTGACGGATTCAATTCCTTCGAATTTTGCTATTTCACTCACGATTGTCGTTCCAATCATCCCAGTTCCTAAGACCACTACTTTCATATAATTTGCTCACCCCTGTCTATTTTTTCGAATGGAAATCCTAGAGCAAACAACACATCCTTCTGCTGTTCACTCTAGGGAAGCATCACATGTCTATTGGATCTGTTCCGAACCACTTTTTAAAAATTTCTTTATAAGTTCCATCCTCTTTCATTTCCTTTAATGCCTGATTCACTTTTTCCACAAAGTCCTCATTTCCTTTATTGACAGCCATTCCGATTTCATCTTTATTTAAAATGTCACTGGTGACTTTGATCGGCAAGTTGTTTTCTTTGATGTTATAGTTCATGAGCAGCTGGTCATTAATGATGACATCCAATCGCTTATTCGTTAAATCTTGAATGTAATCGCTTACAGCCTTATACAATTTCACATCTGCACCTTCCACACTGTTCGCAACCTCTTCAAAAGTTGTTCCCCCACCCACGCCTACTTTTTTGCCTTTAATATCAGGGAGTTCGGTAATATCATTCGTATCGTCACGCGTCACGAGTACCGAACCTGTCACCACGTATGGATCGGTGAAGTCAACACTTTTCTTCCTTTCCTCTGTAACCGTCATCTGCCCGATGATAATGTCGAACTTGTCTGCTTTCAGTCCACCGATCAAACCATCCCACTTTGTCGCGATGAATTCAGTTTTTACACCTAATCTCTTTGCAATTTCATTTGAAATGTCGACATCAAATCCTTGAAACTCGTCTTTGTCGTTCAGGAAGTTGAAAGGGGGGTATGTCCCTTCAAAAGCCACTTTAATGACTTTGGAATCCGCGACTCGATCGGCGACATCCGCCTTGGTCACTTCCACTTCTTTCTCCTTTGCTTTGTCACCACACCCAGCAAGTACAACCGCTACTACAAGGGATAGAAAAGAATACAATAACAACTTTTTCATCTTTACTCCTCCAAATTTCATATTTACGATCCTTGACCATGGGATTCACCAATTGCACTTCTCCACTGGTTGTCCTAGCCTTTGAGGAACGGGTTACTCAACTATATGTCCAAGCATTGTGAAAGATTCATAAAGATTCCCCATAAGAAATTTAAAAGCCGCTCGCACTACTGACAATACTTCGTTGTCAATAATGCAGGCGGCTAAAGTTTCACCTACTCAATAGTTATCAATCTGTGCTCGTTGCAATTTCCCGCTGTAATCCACATAGACGGATTTCCATTCGGTATAGACGTCCAGGGCGGCTACACCTGAATCTCTGTGACCATTGCCAGTCCCCTTCGTCCCTCCGAAAGGCAGGTGGATTTCAGCACCTGTTGTGCCCGCGTTGATATAGACAATTCCCGTATCTAGATCCCTCATCGCCTGGAACGCCAGATTGACATTGGACGTGAAAATAGAGCTGGATAATCCGAATTTCACACTATTGTTCACTTCGATCGCTTCCTCCAAGCTTTTCACAGGAATAATCGAAACAACTGGACCGAAAATTTCTTCCTGAGCAATCCGCATATCAACTGTCGCATCGGTAAAGATGGTAGGTGCGTAGAAATTCCCACTAACGAGTCCGCTCTCTGTTACCATTCTTCCACCGGCAAGAAGTGTCGCTCCTTCTGCAAGACCGATTTTTACATACTCATGGATTTTACCTAACGAGGCACGATTGATGACCGGACCTACTTTCACTGTTTCGTCCGCCCCGTCACCTAGCGATAATTCGCCAATGCGCTCAACTAGCTTGTTTTCAAGCGCTTCTTTTACATCCTGATGAACAATAATGCGACTGGTGGCTGTGCACCTTTGACCGCTTGTACCAAATGCCCCCCACAAAATGCCATCTACTGCAAGATCCAAATCCGCGTCTTCCAAAACAATGACCGCATTTTTACCGCCCATTTCAAGGGAAGTCCGTTTCAAGAGTTCCCCAGCACGAGCATTGATAGCACTGCCAACCTCATTCGATCCTGTAAAGGAAATTAAATCGATGCCAGGATGTTCCACCATGGCATTTCCTACTTCACGTCCTGAGCCATTCACCAGATTCAACAAACCTTTCGGCAGACCCGCTTCCTCAAAGATCTTTGCAAATTCATAAGCAATGATCGGCGTTTCTGTTGCCGGTTTCCAAACAACCGCATTCCCTGAAACGAGAGCCGGAAATGTCTTCCATGAGGCGATTGCTATCGGGAAATTCCACGGGGTGATCAAACCTGCAACTCCGATAGGAACTCGTACACTCATGGCGAATTTGTTCCGCAGCTCGGACGGAACGGTATCACCAAAGAGACGCCGGCCTTCCCCCGCCATATAATACGCCATATCGATCGCTTCTTGTACTTCTCCACGAGCTTCGTCGATCACTTTGCCCATTTCACTAGTAAGAATCTGCGACAATTCTTCTTTCCGTTCTTTCAATAGGTTTGCAATTGCATATAAGTACTCAGCACGTTCAGGTGCTGGAACAAGACGCCATTCTCTTTGAGCTTTTTTTGCAGCTTGGACTGCACGATCCACATCTTCCTCGGTGGATTGTGTAACTTCCCCTAGCACTTTACCGTTGGCAGGATTAAGCACGTCCACAAATTTACCCGATGAGGATTCACACCACTCACCATCGATGTAATTAAGAAGTTTTTTCGTGTCACTACCATAGTCCGTCTCATTACCTTTTCTATTAGAATGAACCACTTGAATTCCTTTTCGATTGTTCATATAAATGCCTCCTCATAATTTTCATGTATTTGCTAAATGCTTTCCTTGATTCGCTGGATCGCTTCGAATAGTCTTTCATTCGGAACCGATAAAGAGATGCGGAAATACCCCTCTCCACTTGGCCCAAAAGCGTTGCCTGGTGTCACGATTACCCCTGTTTTCTCGAGGACATGGGAAACAAATCCGGTGGAGGTAAAGCCTTCAGGAACAGGGGCCCAGACGAAAAAACTCCCTTTAGGCGGCTCCACTTGGATACCGATTGAAGTTAGACCCTCGAGTACCACAGCCAATCGTTCTTCGTAAATCCGGTTATGGTTTTTGACACAGCTTTGATCACTGGTGAGTGCAACGGCTGCTGCCTTTTGGATCGGAGTGAATTGGCCAGTATCGGTATTGCTTTTAAGTACCGATAAGGCTTTGATGATCTCTTTATTGCCCACCACATATCCGATTCGCCAACCTGTCATATTGTAGGTTTTTGAAAGCGAACCGAACTCAACAGCCACATCTTTGGATCCCTCGACTTGCAGAATACTTGGTGCAGTATAGTCCGAATATGTCACCATATTGTAAGCAGAATCATGGGCGATCGGGATACCATGTTGTTTCGAAAACGCCACGGCATTCTTAAAGAAATCAATGTCTACCGTTGCAGAGGTCGGGTTGCCGGGATAATTTAAAAACATCAATTTCGAGCGTTCAATTACTTCTGGAGGAATTGAACTGAAATCGGGTTCGAAATTATTCTCTTTTAGCAATGGCATGTCAAAATACTGTCCGTTTGCAAGCAAAGTTGCCATCCTATAGACGGGGTAGCTTGGGTCAGGTATCAAAACCATGTCCCCTGGATCGATCAGTGTAGGGATTAAATGAGCAATGCCTTCTTTAGATCCGATGAGTGCCAGTACCTCTGTTTCCGGATCAAGGTCAACTCCATAGTGCCGCAAATAGAAATCTGCGATAGCTTGTCGATATTCAAGACAGCCGATGAAATTCGGATACTTGAAATTAACAGGATCCTGCATTTCCTCTACTAATTTTCCAACAATATGCGGCGGAGTCGGCAGATCGGGATCCCCAATCCCCAAGTCAATCACATCCACTCCTTTTTCGATCAATGCCGCTTTCTTTTTATTGATCTCTGCAAACAAATACGGAGGGATTTGTCCTAAACGATCCGATTGATAGATCATAAAACCACCTGCCTTATCACTTTTCTCTCCACAATATGACTCACTGTTAAATCTATGAGCGTTCCTCTTGGATTAGTACTCAAATGTTCCGAGTAACTAGTGAGCAGAAGAAATTCACATGAATCAAGAATTCATCTATGGAGTTTATAATAGATACTTCGTTTAAATAAACATCCCCATTACAATTGTGTAAGTGTTAAAAAGAAAAATAACTATTCAACAGAAAACATATTCTATTGAGAATATTAGTATGGTAATCTGGTAGGTGACAACTTAAGGGGGGGAAGAAATAAGAACGCTTACAAAATGGTCGAATACGATCATGGAACGGTATTTACCGGATCCGTACATATTTGTTGCGATCTTGACTTTGGTCGTTTTCGCATTAGGGCTTGGATTGACGGATTCTGGACCACTCGATATGGTCGTCTATTGGGGGGACGGCTTCTGGGGATTGTTATCCTTTACGATGCAAATGGTCATTGTTTTAGTTGCGGGTCATGTACTTGCTAGCAGTCCGCTGTTCAAAAAAGGGCTGAGCAACTTGGCTGGTTTAGCAAAAACTCCTGGTTCAGCAATCATACTCGTTACAGTCGTTTCATTACTCGCTTGTTGGATTAACTGGGGATTCGGCTTAGTGATCGGTGCGTTGTTCGCTAAAGAAATTGCGAAGAAAGTAAAAACTGTCGATTATCGTCTTCTGATTGCTAGTGCATACTCAGGATTCATCGTCTGGCACGGAGGATTGGGTGGCTCCATCCCACTTTCGATTGCAACAGCTGACCATCCATTTGCTGAAATCATGGGAGTTGTGCCAACCTCAGAAACGATTTTCTCGCTCTATAATCTGTTTATTGTAGGTGTGATTTTTATAAGTCTTCCTATATTGAATCGTTTCATGATGCCAAAACCGGAAGACACTGTAGCCGTCGATCCTGCACTTCTCGAAGATGAGTTAATCATCGAAGACATCTCTGAGAAGACACCTGCTGCTCGACTTGAAAATAGCTGGATTCTTTCCATGCTGATTGGATTGCTCGGTGTGGTCTATTTAATTCGTCACTTTGCGGTCAACGGGTTTGACTTGAATTTGAATATCGTTAATTTGATTTTCTTCATTCTTGGAATCATTTTTCATGGCACACCTAAACTTTTCCTGGCAGCAGTTACGAATGCAGTCAAAACTGCCGGAGGAATCATTATCCAATTCCCGTTTTATGCCGGTATCATGGGGATGATGGTGACGTCTGGTCTTGCGGGTGTCATTTCAGAAGGGTTCGTTAACATTTCAACAGCGGCTACATTTCCGCTTTTCACATTCTACGCTGCTGGAATTGTAAACTTCTTCGTCCCTTCAGGCGGCGGCCAATGGGCTGTTCAGGCACCAATCATGCTAGATGCCGCGCAAACACTGGGAGTCGATTACTCGAAAACCGCTATGGCGATTGCTTGGGGAGACGCGTGGACCAATATGATTCAGCCATTCTGGGCACTACCAGCTCTTGCGATTGCTGGACTGCGTGCCAAAGATATCATGGGATATTGCGTATTTGTTTTAGTCTTGAGTGGAATCATTATCAGTGCAGGTCTTTATTTCTTTTAATGTTAAAAGCCGTCATCTGGAAGATCGGATGGCGGCTTTTTAGATGGCATACAATTTCGAAATATACTTATCACTCAAAAGGACTATAACCATTTTATTTAATGGCTTTACCTAGATTTGTGTCTCTACTTCTTCCTGGAAATGTTCTTGCCAAACAGCCGAAATCGATTGTCCATCGTTCTCTTCACCGCGTACGAAGCACCCAATATGCTCAATCTGTATAGAACGGTTGCTGCCCAACCATCGCTCTATCATGAGATACATCATCTACTTTTAGACAGTACACATTGCTGCTTGTTTAAATAAGGTAAATATTGTCTGAATATCACTATATTTTAACGGAAAAATCAATTCCTCAATAAATAATTGCGAAATTGATCGCTTTAAAATGTGCTACAATCGCGCTTTATTATGAAAAAACGCAATTATTCTTTCACACATTTTTCTTTAACCTACTTACTATAAAGATTATAGTTCCAGTAGAAAAAATCAATACAAAAGTACTCAACCAAGTTAAATCATCATTACTTAGGTATTTTAAAAGAATGACACCAAAATAAATCACAATAAATATTGGCACAAGTATTACTATTTCTTTCATCAAAGTTGATTTTTTATTTACTTGAGACATATAGATTCCCCCTAAACACTTAACGTTTATCAATACAATTCAGTATTTCAGCATCTGGCCCGTTTTTTGAACTGACCCAAATCGCTTTCCCGCAATCGCGTCCGATTGAAGCACAAGCTTTCTACTGTAAAACCGCATTAGTCTATAATTGTCATGGGATAAGGCGTTGATTTGCCATTAACTTGGATATCTATTGTATCAACAGACTCGTCTGTTGTTAAAGTGTAGATATATTGCTTCTGTTTATCATTGCTCGCATCCACTTCATCCAACTTAATAAGTGCTGTTTTGCCTACTGATTCCAAACTGGCTTTAACATCTTCTTGTGATTGAAAAATAATGTAAGATACTTTACCATCTTTATTATTCATTTGAAGTTGATCATCAGGGTTTGTTGCTTCCTTTACTTTTTGAGGAACAGTATTCACTTCGTCAAAGCTTAACTTTTTCTGTGCACATGCTGATAGAGATAGGATTGCAAGAGCAGAGAATATTATTAAAAATATTTTTTCACCAATTTCACTTCCTCATCAGTTTATTGTTATTTAAATAATCTGGCCCGATTGTTGTGTAGCTCATGTACATGAATAGCGCCCGATTACGGAAGGTACTATAGCATCCTTTCTTGATTAATCTTCAACTACATCTATTAAATCAGTATGAATACTAACAAAGTAAGCTTTTAGTAAATTCTCTAATATCCCGTTAAGCTTGTGATATTCGTCATCAGCCTTTTTAATAACATTATAAAATTCATCTTCTTCTTCTATCTCATTTTCTAGAGCAACGTACAACCTCCACAATTCTTGACCATATCTTTTCTCAATCATTGCATAGTCTTGAGCACCAATTTTCTCGAGGGTAGATATTAATTTGTTTAAATAAATGTCAATGCTTATCTCATCGATATACGATTCAATCCAATTCAGTAAAGTTTCGTGTCCTCCACTTTCAAGCTCAGAATAGTATTGAAAAACAATAAATGCTTCATTTAAAACTGTGTCTTTAGAAGATAAATCACATTCACTTATCACTGTTATAATAGTGTTCCATATATTGTCGTTGTCTAATAAATCTCTTCTGTTCATTTTAGGTTTCATAGTATTCCCCTTAATGTTAACTTTCTTGAAACAGTCTTAAACTAAATGGCCCTTTAACGGCATACTCCTTCTTCATGAATAGCGCCCGTTAAATGAATCCAAGAATTACATAGCCTTAATTTCGTCAATGAATAATACAAGAATAAATCCACCAACAACTACAAAGCCTATTATAAGCCAAATTAATAAAAGCCAACTTGTGGTCAAAAATATTTTCTCAAACCATTTGCTATGGAGTATCTTCATTGTTCACCTCAGTTCCTATTCAAAATGGTGCGATTGCAGAACGGAAGCAAATCGCTTTCACGCAATCTTGCTCAATTGGGGATTGGATAATTTATTTTTCCAAGCTACGCTTTTTCGAAAGGAAATTGTAGGAAAAAATATCCCTAAAGAGTTTAAAGCTAATTTTTAAAACTCTACCTTCCTATACTGAGGTATCAGCCAATCGTAAATAAACATGACATCAACACCTCGCACACTTCTTTTTATACATTATTCTGGCCCAATTGAGGCACAAACCTTATGTAAGAATTGCCCCCGATTCTGGAAATAAGCTTCTTGTATACATCTATTCACTCACGGTTTTTTTACCATATTTATTTTCCATAACGTAAAAAACAACTAGTGTTATGAGAATCACAATTGGAGTTGTACTGTAATCCATTAACCTGAAATACGGCAATATTAAAGACAGAAGTATCAGTATTGTCGCTACTAGTCGAACGATAATAAGATTTTTAAGATGTTTTTTATTATCCAAATTACTCCCTCCTTTTCTTAGCATATCTCTAACAAATGGCCCGTTTGCGGTAATTCAATTCAGTCTTTCTTCTCTTCTTTTTTAACTATGTAACCTAGCAAAAACCCAAATAACGCGCCAATTATGTATTGCATATCAAAGCCCTTTGTAAAGAAGCTGATAATTAACCAACCTACAATCATTCCAGCTATTGCTAAAACTACATTTTTAGACATCCTTTGATCTCCGTTATAATTACATTTATTCCCAAATGTACTCTTCTAAAAAAATGGAACATGGGTGCGTAACTATTGTAAAGTTAACGCGCTGGTTTGTAGAAAGAAAAAATAACTAGTTCAAGCAACTTGTAATTTAACAAAATATAGAACAAATAAAGAGCCAATACTAAGTATGGCGAGTCCTACACCCAGCGTAGCAAAGAGATTATTGAAAGGTGAAAAGAAAATGACAAACAGAAGCATTGGCAAACCAGTAAGCGATACAAAAATCAACCTACCTTCAAAAGTCAAAATACGTTCTACACCGCAATTATCACATTTAACTGGTCTGTATACCAAATCTAAAAATGCTTTGTAACCTTACTCCAGCTGAAAGGCATATTACAATTTTGACATTTTCGCAATATCATCACTCCTTTTTCGGCATAACATCCTGGCACGATTGCAGAACAGACGCAAATTGCTGTTTCGCAATCACGCTTTATAACTTGACAATACTTATTACATTTTCCCTTTTTTAATCCAATTCCTGATACGGAGGCTACCTAATATTGAACCCACGAAAAGAACAAATAAATTAAATATCCAAAGTGAAGCCATCCCAATCTCTTGAATTTCTTTTGCATTTATTGTCATAAATATCAATGCACCTATAAACATTAGGTAAATAAAAATATTTGGAACAATCCACGCAACCCTTAATTTCGTGTTCTTCAAATGATTCCTCCTAAATGTCATTAATTCTCAGATTATATCATTATAGTTTATACAAATAATTGGCCAGTTTGTGTATATAAGACATACACAGATATTGACGTTCCGATTAGCTATCGGACATATCCGAGTAGGCCTGCCCCTATTATTATGACGCCTGCGACTGAAGGCATAACGAAGCCTTTCTCCTGTTTTTCATAAATCGCAACGCTCTGATTAATGAAATTGATTCCTAAAAACATCCAAAAGAGCAGAGCGTAGATTGGCTTGAACCACGAGGGTACGAGTAGGATGAGAACACCTATTAGGGTTATACGATTGATCAACATATTCCAATTCATAACTATCACCCCTAACCTATTTCCAATCAGGAAAATTTACTTACTTGAGCGTCGTTGAGGAATGGGGTTTCCAGGATTTCGTAGAACGACCTCAACTCCGCCACTGTCTAGTCACATGTTACGAACGTTTTACGTTGTTCCGTATCAATATTGCAAAATACCTGATTTCATTTTATATAAGTTTTTAAACGTATATGAGTAGACTCATATCGCGTTTTCTGAACAACTGCAATTCTTCGTTTGCTTCTTCTGAAACCTATCAGTCCCGTAGATCAGCACGATTGCTATCAAGGCTGTCAGCCCGTGACGTATGATCGAAGGCAGAATCGTCAACTGTCCAACTGCATATAAATTCGGTGTATACAGCCAGGTAAACAGCAGTCCCTAAATCACTTCAGAAAGTCCGCACGCCACAAGGATCGCCGCTACAATTCCGAGATAGCGTTTCAAGTCCATCACCCCTCTATCTTTCTTACGCAGCCACCCTGTCGGAAGATTCATTTTCCCTCAACTGTTCTCAGCTTCCTGATCCATTTGCTCGCCCTGCAGCGTAATCCGCTCTACTGCCTGATAAACAGTGGCCAGCGTGATAGGCCCCTTTTGCATCGGTCTCGGACACGCTCGATTGTACTTGGCGAGTTTGAGGTTGATGTCACCGAAATGTTCATCCATGTCCACTACAATACCAGCAGACAGGTACTCTGCCAGCAGACGGACGTCCTCACGGATCTCGTCCTGCAATTCGATCCAGTGCGGTTTGTAGCCTGCCTCTTTCGCAATCCGCTGAAAATGCTGCAGCGTATCCCCTGAGAAATACTCACGGGAGAGTGGTTTTCCCCTGCCTTTCAAATTATCCATGCCGCCTTCTTCCCGATGCTTTTTCAGAATATCCCCCATTAAATCGTTGTATGGTTGCTCTTCGTTCCGCTCTCTCATCGCTTTCAGTCCTTTCCATCAACTAAAGTAACGGCCAGAACCGGTCAATCGGTTCTGGCCGCTGATTCTCTTCTCTTAGAAAACCGTCAATGCGATTGAACACAAAAAATTCTGTCTCCAATTATTGTAACATATTCAATCGTTGCCGCTTACTCATATTGCCAGTTCTGTCTAAAAAGTTGAACAATATCACTTACCATCGTGCTGAACTGCTAGTAGTTAATCAGACAACAACTAACTGGAGGAACTGCAATGTTCGTTGAATTCAACAAAGCGGAATAGCGGAAGAATGATCAAGTGCTGTTTCCATTTCCATCATTTGATCTGATCGTATTTAAAGGCGCTGTACCCACCCTCCAATTGAGTGTAAATATGCAGTAAGAACTTCCTAACCTACAAATCAATAGATGACTGCATAGAAAAAGCCTGATCGAGAGTAATTTTTCGTCCAGGCTTGTTTTTAATTTAGTTTGTATTCACTCATCCAAAAACAGCAAGAGCAGTCCCTCAATTGGCTTGTCAACATTAAATCGGACAATTTTTATAAGGTCTCTAATCGGTACTCAATTGGCGTTAGATAATCTAGCGT
>NZ_JACSQY010000006.1 GCF_014836415.1 Sporosarcina gallistercoris
CATACCGAACACGGAAGTTAAGTTCTTCAGCGCCGATGGTAGTAGGGGGCTTCCCCCTGTGAGAGTAGGACGTTGCCGGGCAATTTAAAAAGCGAGTCAAGGATTTTATTCCTTGGCTCGCTTTTTTGTTTGACGTATTAATGGAGAAAGTCCCGCCCGTTTATTTTGAACAGTTGATAGGATGAAAAGTGTTTTTTAACTAATCGCAGGGTTGACTGTGAGGCATGTGGCAACAAAAGTCTCTCCCATAGCAAGAAGCATCCGTTTATCTACTTCACGCCTAGTACAGTGCTCATAAACCTGGGCATCCGCTCATAAAAACATAAATGTGCTCATAAATGTGCAAACCCGCTCATAACCGTAGAAAACTGATCATAAAGCAGAAAAAACGCTCATAAAACTAGAAAAGCGCTCATAAATCAGAAAACCCGCTCATAAACCTTCAAAAGTGCTCATAAAATCACCGACTTCTTCTGAGGAAGAGCGCCATGCGAATATTACAATCAATTTCAAGGGATTATGAGCGCAATTAAAGTTTTATAAATACATTTCAACAGTTCGGAGCATTTTACAAGATTAATCCACACCATTGTGGTTTTCTGAGCTATTCATAGAATGGGATAATTAACGCTTCATATAATCTACCAGTGATTCAGTTAGAGACAAAGTGTATGGAATTCACTTGTAATCATAGCGAATCCCATGTACCATGTATCTTGTAGAATGGAGGGGTGCCACATGAATCCTTGGGTAATGGTTTTAATCATATTTGTGATTAATATCGTTTATGTAACATTTTCCACGATTCGTATGATTTTAACTCTAAAAGGATATCGCTACTTTGCAGCCCTCGTTAGTATGTTCGAAGTGGTTATCTATGTAGTAGGCTTAGGGTTAGTATTGGATAGTCTGGATCAAATTCAAAATTTAGTTGCTTATGCGCTCGGCTTTGGCTCAGGCGTAGTTGTAGGTACAAAAATTGAAGAGAAAATGGCACTTGGTTATATCACCGTCAATGTTATTACAGATGAGCTGAATAGGGAATTGGCTTCGACGTTACGTGCGAAAGGTTATGGCGTAACAGATTGGTCTGCTCATGGGTTAGAAGGAAATCGTTCTGCCATGCAGATCTTAACCCCTCGTAAATATGAGCTGAAGCTATACACGACGATTGCTGAGCTGGATCCCAAAGCATTCATCATCTCCTACGAACCTAAAACAATTCGAGGAGGATTTTGGGTCAAGACGGTTAAAAAAGGGAAGTTATTTAAGTGAAACAACGAAAAACAGTATGGTTTCAAGTTGAAGAACATGAGACAATTTCGGATTGCATAGATCGCATGAAAGCAGAAGGGTACATACCTGCTGGACGTCGGGAAGAACCGTTGTTCGAAGAACGGGATGGCCAATACGTGCCGATTCGCCAGATGATCCAGTTGAAAGGTGTGCTAGCAGATAGTGAATGATCGAGTCAAGGACGCCAAGGAGGAACTAGACGATGATTGAACGGTATACACGCCCTGAAATGGGAGCGATTTGGACAGATGAAAATAAATACAACGCGTGGTTGGAAGTTGAGATATTAGCGAGCGAAGCATGGGCTGAGCTTGGAGATGTTCCGAAAGAAGACGTTGAGAAAATTCGTCAAAATGCTGGATTTTCTGTTGACCGGATTCTTGAAATTGAAGAAGAAACCCGGCATGACGTTGTCGCTTTCACACGGGCTGTTTCAGAAACACTCGGGGAAGAACGCAAGTGGGTCCATTACGGACTTACTTCAACCGATGTTGTAGATACTGCGCTTTCGTATTTACTGCTTCAAGCCAACAAAATTTTACGAGCTGATATCGTGAGATTCATCGACATTCTTTCTGAAAAGGCGAAGGCTCACAAATACACGGTTATGATGGGACGTACGCATGGTGTACATGCAGAGCCGACTACATTCGGTCTCAAGCTGGCTTTGTGGCATGAAGAGATGAAACGTAACTTAGAGCGGTTTGACGCAGCGGCTGCATCTGTACAAGCAGGTAAAATTTCTGGCGCAGTAGGCACCTATGCGAATGTTGACCCGTTTGTGGAGCAGTATGTATGCGAGAAGTTAGGTCTGACCCCAGCACCTGTTTCTACACAAACTTTGCAACGGGATCGTCATGCGCAATACTTATCGACTTTGGCGTTGGTTGCGACATCCATTGAAAAGTTTGCGGTGGAGATTCGCGGACTCCAGAAGTCTGAAACACGGGAAGTGGAAGAATTCTTTGCAAAAGGACAAAAAGGTTCTTCTGCAATGCCACACAAACGCAATCCTATCGGTTCTGAAAATATGGCGGGTCTTTCACGTCTGATTCGAGGTTACATGCTCACAGCGTATGAGAATGTGCCATTATGGCATGAACGGGATATTTCCCATTCATCTGCAGAGCGTGTAATTCTGCCGGATGCAACGATAGCGCTCAATTACATGTTGAATCGTTTTGGTAATATCGTGAAAAACTTGACGGTCTATCCGGAAAATATGAAGCGCAATATGGACCGCACGCATGGCTTGATTTACTCTCAACGAGTGTTGTTGTCATTGATCGATAAAGGAATGTCCCGTGAAGCAGCATACGATACAGTTCAGCCGTTAACAGCAACGTCATGGGACGAGCAACGTTCGTTTAAAGAATTGGTCAAAGAAAACTCAACGATTACTAGTCATTTGAATGAAGCAGAGATTGATGAGTGTTTTGATTACAATTATCACCTACAAAAAATTGATCTGATTTTTGAAAGAATCGGTTTAGCATAATACTAGATAAACGATGAAAAAGGTTTCGGCATAGTAGCCGAAACCTTTTTTTAATTCATTGCGCCAACTGCTTTCAGCTGCATATTCACTTTCACGTCGAATTCGAGTTCCGGATAAATGGCTTTCCACTTGTCCAGCGTATCTTTAGTATTTAATCGTGACGACCGGTATTTCAAACCGAATCCGAATGGATCAACATTCTTCTCCTGGAGATGGACAAATAAGTCCTTTACTTGTTCTTCAAACTGTTCCCCGGATATTTTGCTATAATGATCGAGCTCTTCCAGTTTTAATATTTTGTTGGATTCGCTAATCGCTCCGATTGCTTTTATGTTGACTTCTGCTCGAGGCTTCTGTCCGTTTTTTACGTGCATTTTCACTTTCATTTTCACACGGTCCAATGTGAGCATGAATTTGTAGCCGGCATTTTCAATTCGATAGCCGTATCCGGAGGCACCAACAACAAGTGTATTATTCAATTTTGTTTGTGTTGGTGTTAATATGACAGGTTCGACCTTATTTTTTAGAACAAT
This sequence comes from Sporosarcina gallistercoris, assembly GCF_014836415.1. Lineage (GTDB taxonomy): Bacteria > Bacillota > Bacilli > Bacillales_A > Planococcaceae > Sporosarcina > Sporosarcina gallistercoris. Next base: position 3,328 of record NZ_JACSQY010000006.1, read on the forward strand.
GGAGTGGTTAATTGTTAACTGGGTACCTGAGTCGTTTGCTTCCACGATAGGAAGCACGGAACTCTGTCCTTTCGTATCGTATTCACGACGAAATTCGAACAAAAAGGTCGTTGTGACGAACGGACTTTCCGTACCTGTTTTGTCAAAGAAATTATAGAGCGCATTTTCACCTGCTGCTTCAAGAGGAGGTTGAACTTTAAGCACATCTTCAGCAGTCGGTTTTGCCATTAGTACATATAATATGAGTTGTAGGTCACCGCGTCGGACGAAGTAATCCATTAAAGGAAACAAATCTCCTGACAGCAAGTCCTCATTCAATGCGAGGATTTTTGTTTGGCTGAAATCCATCACTTTATCTTCTTGTGTCTCGAGAAAACGGATGGCTTCCGCAACTGAATCACTCTCATGTTCTAAAAAAGTATATTCATTTGCTGTTGAAGATTTTAAAGAGGCAATGGGCTTTGCAAGTTTAATCGTTACTTTAAACTTTTTGTCTGTCTCCTCGGCAGGGTCGACCCCGATTCCGACCACAAAAGAGCGCTTGTCCACCCCTTTGTACGCACATCCTGAAATAGAGGAAATAAGAGCAATTAAAAGAATGGAAAGAATGATGACTTTCGTCCATCTTCTACTCATTTGGAAGCCCCTTTCTTAATAGCCATCATAGTGAGGAAGAACACGGCTAAAAATAGTGGCATTGCGTAGTAGTAATATCTCGTATAGTGATAGAGATCATATTGTGAGAGAAGTGCCGTTAGCCACAAGCCAAGTGAGGCAAAAACAAGGACAACAAGAAAAGGCGTGAAGTTCTGCTGTTTGACTTGTAGTGCCTTCAATCGGAAAACGCTTAGTATCAGTTTATAAGAGACATGCCAGTGAATGATGATGCTGACAAAGGCGAGCGTCACAAAAAGAAACATGAAAATGAAAACGACGCGTTCGATAATTCCGAATTTCATGCGAACGGCATCTGCAGAAGAAGTCCAAGGAAAGATAAGCTGATCGATTTGGTCGAATCCGGAAAGACCAATGGGTATGAAATAGGAAGTAACCAGCATGAATACCCCGAATATACCGATAGCAGCCAGCGAGAGACTCGAGAGTTTCTGTTTTTCCTTAAAATAACGGTTAAAGACGATGAGGTTGCTGCAGCCTAGGAACATAAAAAAGGTAGCAGCAATCGAGCTGTATTTAGGCATTTGATTTATATGCATGAGCGCTAAACGGGCTTGGTCCCAGTCCACCTCGCTAGCAGAATAGAGCTTGAAGAACATGAGAACTCCTACAGGAATCATAAGAATAAAAACAATTTCCAATGTAAAGAGAACACTCTTGGATTTCAGCAATACGCCAAAAAACACAGTAACCACTATGGATAAAGTGATCGTATAGATGGACATTTCCGGTGTCAGAAAAGTGATGAGTAAAAAGACAGTCATGATAAGAGTAATCAGCCCAGCAATATACCAAAGGATTGCGAAATATATGGTTACAGATATGCGAACGCTAGAGGACGTATATGCCTGCAGCAAGTCGATAAAGTCCATTCCTGGAAATTGGATGAAAAACTTGATAGTGATATACGTAAACAGCATGCCAGCTGCCGTACCAATTAACATAGAACCAATAGCGCCATCTGCGGATTGCACCAATAATATACGGGGGATAGGGGTCGTGATAATCGCCATCATATTGGTAAATATCAAGTAATATAAAAAACGGCTCACTCGCTATTCACCATCTTTTCACTCCGCTTGCTGCGCCATCCGATTCGTAAATACGGTTCGCCGAAACTGTCCAGGTTTGTGAGGTGGATGATGAGTAAAAGCGTTCCGGATATCAGGCCGATTAATCCAAATAGTGACGTAAATAGAATCAGGAACAAACGTCCGATTCTTACCGCGAAACCAAGTTCGTTCATCGGAATAACAAATGTAGAAATGGCCACAATCGCAATGACCATAATCAAGACATTGGAGGCGAGAGAGGCTTCCGTTGCAGCGGTTCCTAAGATCAACCCACCTACTGTAGTAGCTGCTGCGTTGATAGATCTAGGAAGCCGTACGCTGGCCTCTGTCAGCAATTCCACAAACAAAAGCATGATAATGACTTCTATAAAGGAAGGATAAGGAACCCCGATTCGGCTGCCTGCAATGGTCAGCGTTAGTTCAGGGCTCAATACTTCAGGTGAATATGCCGTGAATGCAACATACAAACTCGGTAATAATAAACAATTTAGCAGACCGAACCAACCGAGTAATGTATTGTACAGTGAGATGATATAGGTGTGGTAGTTCTCTTCCATCGAGACCATGAAGTCGAAGAAGATAACGGGTAAGATAATGGCATAAGGAGAATTATCAACGAGCAAGACGATTTTTCCTCCTGTTAAGTTATAGACAATCCGATCAGGCCGTTCTGTAAGAATCGAGGTTGGAAACAGTGTGAAACGCCTGCTTGTTAGGCGAACAGCGAGTTCACCGGCGGATTGGAGGAGAGGTTCGTCTAAAGCATCCAGCTTTTCTTTCACTCGACGAAGCACGTCAACGTCCACTTCTTTTTCATCGTAAAGAAGTGCAATCGACATTCTGCTTTTGTCGGTCAATTGCTGGGTTTCAACGTATAGATTCGGTTGATGATAATGCTGCCTGACGATACTAACATTGGTTTCAAGATCTTCACTAAGGGCGAGTTGCGGGCCGTGTATCGTTGTTTCTGAAATCGTCATACTTTGCAATGTGTTTCCCAACTTCCTGAACTCAAGCACACTATAGGTGGACTCTGCATAGACGAGTACAAAGCCGGAAGTGAGCATAGTGAGAAGTTCGTCAGGCTGGGGCGGGTCCAACCGATTCGGCAGACCTTGTATGTAAGCAGCAAATTTCTGTTCATTATCCAGCTCAAAAAAGGGTTTGATGATGGTTTGCTGCAGGGCGGCGCCATCCACAACGGTTTTCATATAAAGAAGATGGGCGTGGGCGTCATCGAGTGAAAGGGGAACGTGTAAAACGTCGAAAGAAGAAGGCAGTGAATCAGATATGGATTTCATGAATAGCGGCATCTCTTGTTTTTTGCTTTCTGTCATCCCAGTTCACTCCTTTACGGTTAGGCATATAGTGTACTCAGCCTAACCGAAAAGGAGTGATTTTATTCTGAATGAATGAGGTTGAGTGAAAGGCGCTCATAAACCGAGGAAAGAGATCATAACCATGGGGAAAGCGCTCATAAACCAAGGGAAATGATCATAACCACAAGGAAAGCGCTCATAAACCGAGGAAAATGATTATAAATCAAGGAAAGCGCTCATAAACCGAGGAAAATGATCATAAATCAAGGAAAGCGCTCATAAACCAAGGAAAATGATCATAAATCAAGGAAAGCGCTCATAAACCAAGGAAAATGCTCATATATCGAGAAAAGCGCTCATAAACCAAGAAAAATGATCATAACCACTCAAGCCGCCACTTATTCCGCTACGCACATCCACGCGTTAAAAAACGTCGTCTGGAAAAATTGAGTGATGCGTCCAAATCCAGCATCGCGCAACAAACTTACAATGTCCTCAGAAGGAACAAATGACAACGCGCGCACTGTTTTCTCCATTTCCAACACTTGCAGCTCGGACAACGAAGATCGGTCGATCCAGCTTTGGCGCCACAGCCCGAACAATTCATCGAATGACGGATCGTTGCGATCTCCCGCCATGGAGGCGATCACAAAGGGTGCACCCGGCTTCAGCCGCTTCCGGATCTCCTGAAGCACTGTCAATTTCTCCTCGATGCTATCAATAAAATGCAACACTAGAAGACACGATGCAGCATCATATAAGTGCTCCATCTGAACATCCCCTGCACTCCCTGAGACAAACTCCGCACGCTCCTGACCAAATCGGCTTTCAACTTTCGAACGTGCTTCCTGTAGCATCGGTTCAGAAGGATCTGCCGCAGTGAACTTCCACGATGGATTGTGCTCCGCGAACTCCAGTAATTCATTGCCACCACCTGCACCGATCACGAGAACCTCAGCGTTGTCCTCCGCATGCATCCGAAGGGCCGTATTTGCAAGTCGGACGAGCCCATCATAAGTCGGCAGTGTCCGGCGGATCCCTCTATCGTATTCAGTTGCAGTATCCGCATCGAATGTTAGTCGTTCAGTCAATGAAATCATCCTCCTAAAAGTTCTCTGCACTAAGTTTTCGCTACCAACACCTGCAGTTCCTCCATTCACCATCTATTCACAATTTCCAAGCTATGGTAGGATACATGTAGCAAACGATGATAAGGGAGACGATCTCAATGTGGAACGCAGAAGAAATCGCTTCGCAACTTGCCGTCATTGACGGAAAGGAAGCACCGGATTTAATCATAACGAATGCAACTTACTTACATTCCGTCTTAAAGCAATGGAAAACCGGTACGATCTGGATCAAACACGGTCGCATTCTCTATACAGGAGAGCGCATGCCAGTATTGACAGAAGGTGCTGAACAGATCGACGCGACAGGTAAATGGATTGTCCCAGGATACATAGAACCTCACGTCCACCCATTTCAGTTGTATAACCCGGAAACGTTCGCACAATTCGCAGCTCAACACGGAACGACGACGTTTTTAGCAGATAACTTAATGCTGCTGATGTCGATTGACCAAAAACAAGCATTCACGTTACTCGACCAATTGAAAGAACTGCCGTTTACCTTCTACTGGTGGGCACGCATGGATTCTCAGACGAATTTGCAAAACGAAGCGGAAGTCTTTGCCCCTGAAAAAGTGGCTGAATGGCTGAAGCGCGATGACGTACTCATGGGTGGAGAACTGACAGGATGGCCCCGTTTGTTAAAAGGCGACCCTGTCATGACCGCATCGCTTGAAAAAGCGAAACAGCTTGGAAAAAAAGTCGAAGGACACTTCCCGGGTGCTTCTGAACGTACACTGGCTCGCATGCGCCTTCTCGGTGTGAACGGAGACCATGAGTCGATGACGGCGGATGAAGTAGAAGCACGCTTGCTGCAAGGATACGCAGTGACACTCCGCGAATCGTCCATACGTCCGGACTTGAAACCGTTGCTCGAGGGCATTCTTGAAAAGGAACTCGACGTATTCGATCATCTCATGATGACGACAGACGGTTCACCGCCACTGTTTCACGAAGACGGTGTGATGGATAAATGCATCCGGATTGCACTGGAAGCTGGTGTCGACCCGATCGATGCGTACCAAATGGCGTCTTATAACATAGCGAGGTACTATGACATCGATGAATTACATAGTGTTATAGCACCGGGACGTTTTGCAACACTGAATTTTTTATCGGACATGAAAGAACCGGAACCGACGGACGTGTTGTCAAAAGGCATCTGGCTGAAACGCGATGGACAAGCATGCACCGAATTCAACAAAGCGGATTGGTCAGTGTTCCCGGAGTTTGCACCTGACTTCGATCTCACCTTAGTAGATGTAACAGCAACCGAATCCATCGGCATCGACATGCTGAATGACGTCATCACGAAGCCTTACGAGACAACTGTAGATCTAACTGCTGAGCGGTTAGAAGGAGATCACCATGAATCTTTCCTTGCCCTTATTGATCGGAATGGAAAGTGGCGGGTGAATACAGTCATCAAAGGGTTCGCACGCTCCGTGCAAGGTCTTGCTTCTTCGTATTCCAACACGGGTGACATCATTTTGATCGGCAAAGACAAAAACGAGATGCTCCGCGCGTTCCGCCATCTGAAAAAACTAGGCGGAGGAATCGTACTTGCTGAAAATGGTGAAGTGATCTCTGAATTGCCACTCTCTATAGGAGGAAGTCTTTCGGATGAGCCTATAGAGCAGCTGAGCGAACTGGAACGCTGTTTTAAAAATGCCTTGCGCGAGAGAGGATACGACAAAGGGGATGCCATCTACAGCTTGCTCTTTCTCCAATCCACCCATTTGCCCTATGTACGGGTAACCCAGCTTGGTGTTGCAGATGTGATGAAAAATCAGGTTTTGATTTCAAAAACAGAACGATAGGAGAGCCGCTATGAACGTATCGAAAGTACTTTTTACGGCAGTACTCGCTGGACAGATCTTGCTCGTAGGCTGTTCAAAGGATAAAGAGGAATTGTCAGAGCCAGAGGTCGAAGCAGGAGAAACTGTGGAGACCGTCGCACAACCGAGCGAAACGATGGCTCCATTTTCGGGAACGGCAGTGGAATCAGCAGACCATCGCCCGATTCTTGCGACCGTCAATAATCACCCGCTTGCCCGCCCACAATCCGGGTTAAGTCAGGCAGACGTCGTATATGAAGTGTTCGCAGAAGGCAATATCACCCGGCTGCTGGCGCTTTACCAAAGCCAACTGCCTGATGAAATCGGGCCAATCCGCAGCGCCCGTGATTACTTCGTCGAAATTGCAGAAGGGCTTGATGCGTTCTACATCGCGCATGGATACAGTCCCGATGCGCATGCATTATTGAACGCCGGAGTGGTGGACAACATCAATGGTATGCAGTACGACGGCACGTATTTTGTCCGCTCAAAGGAACGGAAAGCCCCCCACAACTCCTACATTTCAAAAGAGCATATCGAGGAAGCTATGGAGGATCTGTCGATTGACGATGAAATCCGGGAAATTCCATCGCTTTCGTTCCATCCGGACGCGGATAGTGCTAAACTAGGAGAGATAGCATCGACGATCGTGGTCGGTCACCCAGACCCCAATTTCATGAGTACGTATACGTTCGACAAGGAAAGTAAAACGTATGAGCGTTCGGTTAATGGAATTATTACAACAGACAAAGCAGCAGATAAAAAGGTGACACCTGCAAATATACTAGTCATGGAAGCCCCATACGCTACCATCGATGCAGAAGGGCGCCAATCGCTGGATCTGACGAATGGCGGTTCAGCAATCCTGTTTCAAAATGGCGTCGCACTTCCACTCGAGTGGAAACAGATCGATGGGGTGATTACACCTGTACAGGATGGGGTACCTGCAAAATTAGTACCTGGTCAGACGTGGGTCCATATCGTTCATGAACAAGCGATTGGCACCACGACGACCTATACCCCTTAAGGACGGAGGCAGTTTCCTATGCTGGAAAAAATAAAAGGCGAACAGACTGATCAGTTGTTCCGCGCAATACTGGAATTGAACGATTTGGATGAATGCTATGCGTTCTTCGATGATTTGTGCACAATCGGAGAAGTGCAATCCCTTGCTCAGCGTCTTGACGTAGCGGTTATGCTGAAAAAGAAGCATACGTATGACAAAATCCAAAGTGAAACCGGTGCAAGTACTGCAACCATCTCTAGAATTCGCAGATGCGTCGATTACGGAACAGGCGGCTACAACTTGATTGTCGATCGATTGAACGAAAAGCAAGAGTCGTCAACTGAAGAAAACACACGTTAAAACCGGTAACAGCTATAGGCTGTCCGGTTTTTTCATTTCTTCGAGCGTCAACGAGAATCAGGACGTATTTTTTGCTATACTGTAAGGAACGTAATTACGAAAAAGCAGGTGACTGAAAATGGATGTTCGAACTTGGCGTCATGCCTTTAAATTGGATCCCGCAAAAGAAATTTCAGACGAGGCGCTCGAACAACTCGCAGAGTCTGGAACCGATGGGATCATTATCGGGGGGACCGACAATATCACGCTTGAAGGCGTACTCGATTTACTTGCCCGTTTGAGACGCTACGCCGTACCACTCGCTCTCGAAGTATCGGACGTAGAGGCCGTCACATTCGGGTTTGACTATTACTTCATCCCGACCGTTCTGAATGCGAAAGACGTGAAGTGGATGAACGGGATCCATTTGGAGGCGTTGAAAGAATTCGGCCATATGATGAAGTGGGAAGAAGTTGCAACAGAAGGTTACTGTATTATGAATCCGGAATGTAAAGCAGCCCAGCTGACAGGGGCAACGGAAGTTCCCACGAAGGACGATGTCGTCGGATACGCTCGCATGGCAGAGCATTTGTTCAAACTGCCGATTTTTTACTTGGAATATAGCGGAACGTACGGGGACCCGAAAATCGTCAGTGCAGCAGCTTCTGTATTGGATGAAACCCGGCTCGTCTATGGCGGAGGTATCCGTACTGCAGAACAAGCAGCTGAAATGGCGGCAATTGCCCATACGGTTATAATCGGCAACGTCATCTATGATAATTTGAAGAAAGCACTCGATACAGTGGATGCGGTAAAAGCGGTTACCTGTCCGAAGTGATTTCGTGTATACTGAAGAACAAACGTTCCTAAAAGGCGGTTATAGATTATGAAAGAACTCGCACAAGATTTACTGAAGGGCATGAACCCTGAACAGGCGAAAGCCGTTAAGAAAACAGAAGGTCCTTTGCTCATCATGGCAGGTGCGGGATCCGGTAAAACACGTGTGCTCACACATCGGATTGCGTACTTGGTCATTGAGAAAAACGTCTATCCATCAAAAATTCTTGCCATCACGTTTACAAATAAAGCAGCACGCGAGATGCGGAATCGAATCGATGGATTACTAGGCGAGGGATCGGGCGATCGCATGTGGGTCTCCACATTCCACTCGATGTGCGTGCGGATTTTGCGTCGCAATATCGATCGGATCGGCTTTTCCAAAAACTTCTCCATCTTGGACTCCTCAGACCAGTTATCTGCCATTAAATCTGTCTTAAAAGAACAGAATCTAGACCCGAAACAATATGATCCGCGGACGCTGCTGAACATTATCAGTTCTGCGAAAAACGAGTGCATCGATGCCAAAGAATATCGGGCTGGCGTGAACGAATCGAACCCGTACGACCGTGTCATCGCAGACGTCTTTGAAGGATATACGAAAAAACTGCGTAAAAATCAGTCACTCGATTTCGACGATCTAATCATGCTGACCTTGAGACTGTTCGAGCAAGTTCCAGACGTGCTCGAGTTTTATCAGGACAAGTTCCAGTACATCCATGTCGATGAATACCAGGATACCAACCATGCACAATACAGACTCGTTCAATTACTGGCGGAGAAATTCCGCAATATATGTGTCGTGGGTGATTCCGATCAGTCCATCTACAAATGGCGTGGCGCCGATATCGGCAACATTCTGTCTTTTGAAAAGGACTACAAAGATGCAGAAGTCATCTTGCTTGAACAAAACTACCGTTCGACTCAAAATATCCTACAAGCAGCGAACGACGTCATTAAAAACAACGAAAGCCGTTATGATAAACGACTAAGGACAGAAAACGACGAAGGCGATTCCATCACCGTCTATAAAGCGACTGACGAGAAAGATGAATCCCAATACGTCGTCCGCAAAATCATCGAGTTGCAGCAAGAGAAAGGGTACTCTCTCGATCAGTTTGCGGTGTTATACAGAACCAATGCTCAGTCCCGGATGATTGAGGAATACTTAGTGAAATCGAATCTGGAATATACAATCGTCGGCGGTACGAAGTTCTATGAGCGTAAAGAGATTAAAGACTTACTCGCATACTTGCGGCTTATCGCGAATAACGACGACGACCTCGCCTTAGCGCGAATCATCAATGAGCCGAAACGAAGTATTGGCGCAACATCGTTTGAAAGGATGGCGACATTCGCGATCGAAAACGACCGGTCCATTTTCGATGCGATGCAAGAGCTCGATTTCATGGGCTTAACGAAAAAAGCTGCGATGGAGTCAGCTAATTTCCGCGACCTTATCAAGGGATTCACACAAATGCAAGAGTTTTTATCCGTCAAAGAACTGACTGAGCAAGTGTTGGACAAAACCGGTTACCGCGCGATGCTTGAACGTGAAAAGACGATTGAATCGGAAAGCCGACTCGAGAATATCGATGAGTTTTTATCCGTTACAGAAGCATTTGAAAAGCGTGCTGAAGCTGATGAAGGCGACAAATCACTTGTAGCGTTTTTGACAGATCTTGCCCTCATTGCGGACATCGACTCTCTCGACAAAGAAGAGAACCAATCGACAGAAAAAATCGTCCTGATGACGATGCACTCTGCAAAAGGACTTGAGTTTCCAGTCGTTTTCGTCATCGGAATGGAAGAAAATATTTTCCCTCATGCCCGTTCCATCGGCAACGACGAAGAAATGGAAGAAGAACGTCGCCTTGCATACGTTGCCATTACGCGTGCGGAACAGAAGTTATTCATGTCTTCGGCATCGAGCCGGATGCTGTACGGCAAATTCAGTTACAATAATCCATCTCGTTTCATCAACGAGATTTCTGATGAAGTGATCGAACAAGAGAACGCTTCTGGCGGCTTCTCAATTGGCGGATCCCGCACAGGCGAACCAAAACGTCCAGCTGTAAAAAAGCCTGTCTACGAAACGACAGGTGGGGAGAAGCTAGGATGGTCAGCAGGAGACAAAGCTTCGCACAAAAAGTGGGGGACAGGTACGGTCGTCAGTGTCAAAGGCTCTGCGGATGACGTTGAACTCGACATCGCCTTCCCCGAAGTCGGCATTAAACGACTGCTTGCGAAATTTGCTCCAATCGAAAAAGTATAAAAGGAGGAACACGATGTGAACGATCGCAACGAGCTCGAACAGCGCGTGGAGGAACTCAATACGTTGCTCACCGAATATGGACGAGCGTATTACGTGCTCGACAAACCGGTGGCTACAGATGCGGAGTACGACAAACTGATGCAGGAACTGCTTGCGATTGAAGCCGAGAATCCGGATTTGATCTATCCGGATTCTCCAACGCAGCGAGTAGGGGGCAGCGTGCTTGAAGGCTTTACGAAAGTCGAGCACGACTACCCGATGCTCAGCTTGTCGAATGTGTTTAACGAAGAAGACATCCGTGAATTCGACCGGCGCGTCCGAGATGCGGTCGGCGATAAGGTTTCCTACATTTGTGAACTTAAAATTGATGGACTTGCTGTCTCGTTGAAATATGATAACGGCAGATTTGTCCAAGGGTCCACTCGCGGGGATGGCTCTGTCGGAGAAGACATCACCGCCAATTTGAAAACAATCCGCTCCATTCCATTGAAATTGAGCGAGCCGATCAAAATCGAAGTGCGCGGCGAAGCCTATATGCCGAAGAAGTCATTCGTACGGCTTAACGAAGCACGGGACGAAGCAGGTGAAGAGCCATTTGCGAATCCGAGGAATGCTGCGGCAGGTTCGTTACGTCAACTCGATCCGAAAATTGCCGGGAGCCGGAATCTTGCCGTCTTCCTGTACGGAATCGGAGGAGATGGAGAAGCGTACGGTCAAGCAACACACTCGGAAGCACTTGACTATCTCGACAAACTTGATCTTGTGACGAACCATGAACGCAAGAGATGCAAGTCGATTGAAGAAGTCATTGAATACGTCGACAGCTGGGGAGACAAACGTTCCGAACTCGATTATGAAATTGACGGTATCGTCATTAAAGTCGACAGTTTCGAAGATCAGGAACAGCTGGGCTATACTGCAAAAAGTCCGCGTTGGGCGACTGCTTATAAGTTTCCTGCAGAAGAGGTCGTGACGAAACTGCTCGACATCCAACTGAGTGTCGGCCGCACAGGAACGGTCACACCGACTGCGATCTTGGAACCGGTCCGCGTAGCTGGGACAACAGTCGGACGTGCGTCGCTTCATAACGAAGATTTGATCCACGAAAAGGATATCCGAATCGGGGATTACGTGACGATTCGGAAAGCAGGCGATATCATTCCTGAAGTCATTGCCCCCCTAGTTGAAAAGCGGACGGGGGATGAAGTGCCATTCGACATGCCGGAAAACTGTCCGATCTGTGATTCGGAACTCGTGCGCATTGAAGGGGAAGTCGCGTTACGGTGCGTGAATCCTCAATGCCCTGCTCAGTTAAAAGAAGCACTCATTCACTTTGTCTCGCGGAATGCAATGAATATCGAGGGAATTGGCGAACGGGTTGTCGATCAGCTGTATACAGCTGAGCTCGTCAAGGATTTCTCAGATTTATATGGATTAACGGAAGAACAGCTGCTTGAGCTTGAACGAATGGGAGAGAAATCGGCATCCAATCTCGTATCAGCGATTGCTGCTTCAAAAGAGAATTCACTTGAAAAACTTCTATTCGGTTTTGGCATTCGTCATGTCGGAGAAAAGGCAGCGACGTTACTTTCGCGTGAATTCGGTTCATTAGACGGACTCATGGCGGCAGAACCCGAACAGTTGCTAGCTATCCATGAAATCGGAGAAAAAGTAACGGATGCGATCGAAACCTACTTTTCCAATGAGGACGTCCTCGAAGTCATTCAGAAGTTGAAAGACTATGGTGTCAATATGACCTATAAAGGCCGTACCCTGCAAGAAATTCCAAGTGAGGGTCCGTTTGTTGGTAAAAAGGTCGTCTTAACAGGGAAACTTTCGATTTTGACACGAGGCGAAGCGAAAGAGAAAATCGAAGCACTCGGCGGTGAAGTGAGTGGGAGTGTCAGCAAAAAGACCGATCTTGTAATTGCAGGGGAAGACGCAGGATCCAAGCTTGCGAAAGCGGAAGAGCTCGGCATAGACGTATGGGACGAAGCAAAACTCATCGGTGTGCTGGAAGTAAAGGAGTAAACAACTAGATGAAAAGGTTATTCACAATACCGGCAGTTGCTGCTGTCCTGTTTCTTGGCGGGTGTATTCCGTCAATTGGACCGGGGAAAGAAGAAATCGTTCAAGAAAATGAAGAGGTCGAACAAGAGACCGTCCTCATTCCGGAAGTGCAGCTGAGTGAGCACTACTACCGTACGTTACTGCCATTTAAAAAGAGTGCAAGTCGCGGGTTGATCGTCAACCAAATCTATAGCAAGTATGATATTGGCGAGGTTGAAGAGGGCCTCCTCCGGTTATCCGCTAAAAAGTTCGATCCAAAAGACCACTTCTTCCAAGAAGGTCAATTCATCGATGAAAAAACAGCTGTCCAATGGCTTTCGAGAAGTTCCAAGTTTGAGGAAGGATTGAACCCGCCTATCAACGATAAGATGTCTCCTCAAGATATTAGCGAGAAAGCGCCTGTCTATTTGGCACATATCGTTGAGCAGAACTACTACGTGAAAACGGGCGATAAAAAAGTAGGGCTAGCGGGTATTTCGATCGGGCTTGCCATGAACTCCGTGTTCTACCAACGGGATGCGACTGAAGCGAAAATCCCGGACAAGACGATTGAACAGCAGGGGATGAAAATGGCGGAGACCATCGTCAAACGCATGCGCAAAATCGATGGCGTTGGCGATGTTCCGATTACGATCGGTCTATACAAACAGCAGCCTCGCAGTTCCATAGTCCCTGGAACGTACTTTGCGACAGCTGTAGTGGATAAAGGCAAAGACGCGCCAACGGGTTGGAAAGAAGTGAATGAGAAATTTGTCTTGTTACCTGCTGCATCGAACAATGACAATTATCGCGATGTGAATATGACGTTTGAAAGTTTGAAGCAGGATGTGAACGATTATTTTCCTGGATTCGTGAGTATTGTCGGTACGGCATTTTACAGCGATAACAATTTCAAATCGCTAAAAATCAATGTTCCGATCCAGTTCTATGGTAAAAACGAAGTTGTGGCATTGACGCAGTATATGACATCGTTAGTGTTGAAATACTATCCGGACATCGAAGTCGAAGTGAGTATTACATCGAATAACGGTCCGGAGTCAGTCATTATGAAAAAGCCGGGTGAAAAGGAACCAACTGTACACATCTACTCATATTGAGAATAGGAACTTTTCATCATCTGCCTGAGGTGTTATGATTAATCGTATTGTACAAAAGCCAGGAGGAGAGACTATGTCCAATTTTACTAAAGAGGATATCCAGTATTACGCGAATTTTGCACGGATTGATATGCCAGACGCGGAAGCAGAGAAATTCGCGGCTCGTTTGGACACATTGCTCGAGTTTTCGGATCGACTGAAAGAACTCGATACGACAAATGTTGAACCGATGACACATCCGCTAGCAATCACGAATGTGTTGCGCGAAGACACACCTGAAGACATTCTCGACCGTGATGAGATGCTGAAGAGTGTAGAAGACCACGAAGAAGGACTTATTAAAGTACCGAACATCCTAGAGTGACCTGTATAGAGGAGGAATTGACTTATGGTAGTAAACAAAACTGCGTCTGAACTTCAGTCTCTTTTACATAGTCGTGAACTATCGGTTAAAGAACTAACTGAAGCTACACTGCAAACCATTGAAGAAAAAGATAAAACCATTCAGGCCTTCCTAACTGTGACCGGACCAGAAGCCCTTGCTGCTGCTGAACAGTTGGACAACCTTCCTGATGACAAACGTGGCAGCCTATTCGGAATGCCGATTGGAATTAAAGACAACATCATCACAAAAGGCATCAAAACAACATGTGCGAGTAAAATGTTGGAGAACTTCGTGCCTGTCTATGAAGGAACAGCTACAGAACGGGTGAAAGACAATGGAATGGTCGTTGTCGGTAAGCTCAACATGGACGAGTTCGCAATGGGTTCAACTACGGAGCACTCTGCATTCCACATCACACGCAACCCTTGGGATTTGAATCATGTACCAGGCGGATCTTCAGGCGGTTCTGCAGCTGCTGTTGCTGCTGGAGAAGTGTTATTCTCGCTAGGTTCAGATACAGGTGGATCTGTACGTCAGCCAGCTGCATTTTGTGGCGTCGTAGGTATGAAACCGACGTACGGCCGTGTATCACGTTCAGGCCTTGTTGCATTCGGATCTTCTTTGGACCAGATCGGACCGATTACAACAACGGTCGAAGACAACGCGATGCTGCTTAGCGCAATTGCCGGAGCGGACTACCGGGATGCTTCTGCATCTGAGAAGCCAGTTCCAGATTTCCGTAAGTCGTTGACAGGGGATATCAAAGGCTTGAAAATAGCTGTTCCTGCACGCTATTTAGGCGAAGGTGTCGACCCGGAAGTACGAGAAGCAGTCAAAAAAGCAATCGGTGTTCTAGAATCTCTCGGAGCGCATGTCGATGAAGTCGACTTGCACTATTCCCGCTACGGGGCACCGACATACTACGTGATTTCATCGGCAGAAGCTTCATCCAACCTTGCCCGTTTTGACGGAATCCGCTACGGTTACCACCCAGCAGATGCGAAAAGCTTGAACGAGATCTATTTGCGTTCACGTTCTGAAGGATTCGGAGAAGAAGTCCGTAAACGTGTCCTCTACGGAACGTATGCACTCAGTGCCGGACATCACGAGGACTTGTATGAGCGCGCGCAGAAAGTACGTACATTGATTGCCCAAGACTTCCAAAATGTCTTTAAAGAATACGATGTCATCGTTGGACCAACGAGTGCTACAAAAGCATACAAACTTGGCGAAACGATTAAAGATCCGCTTACGTTGTATGCAAATGACTTATTGACAACACCTGTAAACCTTGCCGGTATTCCAGCGATCTCGGTGCCATGTGGTTTTGCAGACGGCCTTCCCGTCGGATTGCAGATCATCGGAAACCATTTCGAAGAAGCGATGCTCTATAAAGTGGCGCATGCTTACGAGCAAGCGACAGAATTCCACAAACAGACACCGCCTGCTCAGGAGGGGAACTGATTATGAACTTTGAAACGATTGTCGGACTTGAAGTCCACGTAGAACTGAAAACAGATACGAAAATCTTTTCTCCGGCACCTGCCCACTTTGGTGCAGCACCTAACATGAACATTCACCCGACGGACCTTGCATATCCAGGCACATTGCCTACGATGAACAAACAAGCAATCGACTTCGGGATGAAAGCGTCAATGGCACTGAACTGTGACGTTGCACGTGTCATGAACTTCGACCGGAAGCACTACTTCTATCCGGATAATCCAAAAGCTTATCAAATTTCACAAGACGATCGTCCAGTCGGGGCAAACGGATGGATTGAAATTGAAGTGGATGGCTATAAAAAGAAAATCCGCATTGAGCGTGTGCATTTGGAAGAAGACGCAGGGAAACTGACGCACTCTGATAACGGATATTCTCTCGTTGACTTGAACCGTCAAGGGACTCCGCTCATCGAAATCGTTACGGAAGCGGATATTCGTACACCGAACGAAGCATATGCATTCCTCGAGAAACTGAAAGCCATTATCCAGTACACAGGCGTATCTGACGTGCGAATGGAAGAAGGCTCACTTCGTTGTGATGCTAACATTTCCCTTCGTCCTTACGGGCAAGAAGAATTCGGTACAAAAACCGAACTTAAAAACTTGAACTCGTTCAACTTCGTACGTCGCGGAATCGCGAACGAAGTCGAGCGCCAAGAGAAATTGTTGCTCACAGGAGAGAAAATCGTCCAGCAAACACGTCGTTATGACGAAGCGACAGGACAAACTGTGCTCATGCGTGTTAAAGGAAGCGCGAACGACTACCGCTTCATCAACGACCCGGATCTTCCGGAAATCGTGATCGATGAAGACTGGATCGAGCGCGTGCGTGCTGAAATCCCTGAATTGCCGGATGCACGTAAAAATCGCTATGTAAATGAGCTTGACTTGCCTGCATACGATGCACACGTCCTGACATTGACGAAAGAAATGTCCGATTTCTTCGATGAAACCGTAAAAGCGGGCGCGGATGCAAAACTAGCATCGAACTGGCTTATGGGCGGAGTATCAGAATACTTGAATGCTGAAGGCAAAGAATTGAAAGAAACACCAATTACGCCTGCAGGACTTGCGAGCCTCGTGAAACTGATTTCTGATGGAACGATTTCATCGAAAATCGCGAAGAAAGTATTCAAAGAGCTCGCTGAAAACGGCGGCGACGCTGCTGTGATCGTGAAAGAAAAAGGACTTGTCCAAATTTCAGACGAAGGCACGTTGCGTAAAGTGATCGGTGAAATTCTGGATGCGAACGAACAATCGATCGAGGACTATAAGAACGGAAAAGACCGCGCTGTAGGATTCCTCGTCGGTCAAGTGATGAAAGCAACGAAAGGGCAGGCTAACCCGCCTCTCGTTAACAAACTTTTGTTGGATGAAATCAGCAAACGATAAGTAGACACCTTCGAAGACGTCCTGTGATTTGGCTTAAGCTATCTACACAGGGCGTTTTCTTGAGCGTTGCTAGGGAATTGATTTCCATGTGCTGATAGAGGTACACTTAGGAAAAGATGTTTTTGCATTTCTGATTTCATGGAATCCAAGTTGGATTCGTAACATCATTAAAAGGAGTGTGAGGAACGTTGGCTACTGAATTGGAGTACTTTGAACGCGCGATTTCACTGGAAGAGTATATGGATCGTATGGAGCAGCTGAAGGACAACAGTTTTTCAATCTATGAAAAGTTTGACGTGCCAAAGGACGATGAATTCATCACCCGCCTGAAAGAAGTGAAGCCACGAATTCTCGTCATTACAGAGGATTGGTGCGGAGACGCAATGATGAATAACCCGGTTTTGCGCCGCATTGCGGAAGCAGCGGATTTAGATGTCCGTGCAGTGTATCGGGATGAAGACACGGATCTGATTGATCGTCATTTAACGAATGGCGGCCGCTCGATTCCTGTTTACCTTTTACTCGGTGAAGACGGTGAGGTCGCTGCGAAATGGGGACCCCGTGCGGCGACCATCCAAAAACATGTGATGGAACTGAAACAACAAATACCGGCAAAAGATGCACCGGACTTTGAAGAGAAGCAACGAATGGTGCATGAAAAAATCCATGCTGAGTATACAACGAAGCCAGAGTATTGGCTGACGGTTTACGAAGATATCCGTACTACATTCTTACCAGTAGTCCAAGAGGCTTAAAGAAGCGCTTGCAGACCTGGAGCTGAGTGAACAAGAAAGAGGGAAACGACGTATGAAGCGTGCTCGTATTATTTATAACCCGACTGCGGGACGGGAAGTCTTCCGCAAAAACTTGGCGGATGTGCTCATGCGGCTTGAACAAGCTGGTTACGAAGCGTCAGCACATGCAACCACATGCGAAGGCGATGCCACGACCGCTGCAGCTGCTGCCGTTGAACGCGGCTTTGACCTGATCATTGCTGTAGGGGGAGACGGGACATTGAACGAAGTCGTGGCGGGTGTTTCAGATTTCGACGAACGTCCGCCCATCGGTCTTATTCCAATGGGGACGACGAATGATTTCGCCCGGGCCCTTCGTATTCCGCGCGACATCAATAAAGCGCTTGATATCATTTTAGAAGACAAGAAAATTCCGGTCGATGTCGGGAAGATGAACGACCGATTCTTCATCAATATCGCAGGTGGCGGCAGAATGACGGAACTGACGTATGAAGTCCCTAGTCGCTTAAAAACGATGCTTGGTCAACTCGCGTACTACTTGAAAGGGATTGAAATGCTTCCTTCCATTCATGCAAGCCGCGTAAAGATCGAGTATGACGGACAAGTCTTTGACGATGAGGCGATGCTGTTCTTAGTCGGCTTGACGAATTCTGTGGGAGGATTTGAAAAACTCGCACCTGAATCGAGCATTAACGACGGGAAATTCACATTGCTTATCTTGAAAAAGTGTAACATCGCAGAATTTATCCGTGTTGTGACGCTTGCAGTCCGAGGCGAACATTTAAATGATCCACTTGTTATTTCATGCAAAGCCCAGTCTGTCAAAGTGACGTCAGACGAAGAAGTCCTCGTGAACCTGGACGGGGAATTTGGTGGGAAAGCCCCTGCTGTCTTCGAAAATCTGTCGCGCCATATTGAAATGTATGTCCCCTTTGATAAACTTCGCGAACAAGATCGTACATGGTAACACATTGAAACTCCGCCGAACCAGGCGGAGTTTTTTTGTGCGGTGAATTTATAAATGGACATTTTCCTCGTGCAACCCGCTCGTTTCCCGTTGGAACCCGCCCGTTCCGCGTTGAAACCCGCCCGTTTCGACGTGCAACCCGCTCGTTCCGCGTTGAAACCCGCCCGTTTCGGCGTGCAACCCGCTCATTTCGCCCTCGAACCCGCCCGTTTCCTCGGATTACCCGCTCATTCCCGCGGTAATTCCCCTTCTCCTACACGTATCCAAGATCGCGACCAATCCTTCTTTCCCTCATTCAAAACCAATCCTGATTGGTGTGCTCCGCTTCGCTGCGCATTTAGGGATGCGAAGGGTAGGAATTCGGATTTTCACCGGAACCCGCTCGTTATCTCTCGGTTACCAAGCTCGAACCCAAAAACTTCTCTCCATCCAAACAAAAAAAGCAACGAGCACGAGGCTCGTTGCCATTCACCAACTCTTATTCGATAAACTCCAGGGCCTGATCTTGCTTTGATGCAAGCTTCGGAAGATCTTCGACAGGTATCCATTTGAACCGGAATATCAATCCTTCGTCCTTCCCATCCCCATGTACCTTGTAATCCCACCCACGTTTAGGATCTCCCACATAATCGAAGTGGAAAACGTTTCGTTCGAGTACTTCATCTTTATCCTTCGGGAAGAAGTTCGTTTTATGCAATTTTCCGCATAAGACAAGTTCATCTCGTTGGATGCCGGATTCTTCCTCAATTTCTCGATATAAGGCATCGATCAGTAGTTCATCCCGTTCGATCGTGCCGCCTGGTACTTGAAGTCCAGCTTCAGGATAATCCCTATGCTCGAACACAAGAAGTTGTCGGTCATCTTCTTCACCTTTTGTAATATAGGCAAGTACTTTCCGTTTAAGTTTCATTGCGTTCACCTCACTTAATTGTACTATTATACAATACAATTGACAATAATTCAAGTTTTCAAGCAACCACTTGTCACAACTCCATCACTTTTATTTACCCAGATAGGCGTAATTTAATCCTAATTGGGGAAAGTAATGAGTACATCATGTTATGGTAATTTCATAAGAAACTTTTGAAAGGATGTGGCCCGATGTACAAAAAACAGGAAAAGGTTCTCATGTGGTTAGCATTTGGCGTCGCGGGCATTATGCTTCTCTCAATTGTTGGAAAAATATTTGGATGAAAAATAAGTAATACAAGGACACTTTAGTATTGAAGGAGGCAACGCAGATGGGCAATGAAGAAGCAGTATTTTTCTCCCGCGTTTTGACGGAAACGACCTTATCTTTCCATATCATTTATGCGACCATAGGTGTCGGTGTCCCACTCATGATCATGCTAGCCCAGTGGGTCGGAATTAAGAAAAATGACGAGCATTATATATTACTCGCAAGAAGGTGGGCACGGGGATTTGTCATCACTGTTGCCGTAGGTGTTGTTACCGGTACCGCCATAGGGTTACAGCTCTCGTTATTATGGCCGAATTTCATGGAATTAGCCGGCAACGTCATCGCGTTACCGTTATTCATGGAAACGTTCGCATTCTTTTTTGAGGCGATTTTCCTCGGGATCTATCTCTACACGTGGGATCGATTTGAAAATCAGAAGAAGCATTTACTATTGCTTATTCCAGTAGCGCTCGGTGCAGCATTCTCTGCGGTGTTCATCACTATAGTGAACGCATTCATGAACGCTCCGCGTGGATTTGACATCGTCAATGGGGAGCTTGTCAACATCAGTCCATTACTTGCGATGTTCAATCCGGCGATGCCGACAAAAGTGGCGCACGTCGTCGTGACGGCATTCATGACCGCTGCATTCATCTTAGCTGCAATCGCGGCATTCCGCTTATTGCGCGGATCTGATCACGTTTATCACAAAAAGGCTCTTTTGCTCACTATGAAAGTCGGCTTCATCTTCTCGATTGGCGCCGCAATTATCGGCGATTTCTCCGGGAAGTACTTAGCAGAGTATCAGCCGGAAAAACTAGCTGCTGCGGAATGGCATTTTGAAACGACAGACAAAGCGGAGCTCATCTTGATGGGCGTTCTGACGGAGGATAACGAAGTCAAATACGCACTTAAAATCCCATACGGACTTTCAATTCTCGCCGCAAACAATCCGTTCGCAGAAGTTACAGGATTGGATCAGTTCCCCGAGGATGAAGTACCGCCGCTTTACATCCACTATTTATTCAACTTGATGGTATTCATCGGCATGTGGATGACGTTCTTATCTGGAGTATTCCTCTTAGGAAAGTGGAAAGGATGGACCTTCATCGCATCGAAGTGGTTCCGCTGGCTCATTGTCCTCGGAGCACCGCTTTCGCTCCTTGCCATTGAATTTGGATGGTGGTTTGCAGAAGTCGGCCGACAACCGTGGATTTTACGAGATATCATGAAAGTTTCGGAAGCCGCAACGACAAGTGGACAAGTGGATACCATGCTCGTTCTGTTCTGCTTGCTTTATCTCGTCCTCGGGGTCGGGAGTGTCGTTGTATTACGCCGGATGTTCCGTCGCAATCCAGTGGAGAAAGAACTGGAAGACCGTCATGCGATGAGAGGACGTGATGTACGATGAACCTTGAGATAATAGGAATCACCGTATTGTGGACGTTTCTGTTTGGGTACATCATGGTCGGAGCAATCGACTTCGGCGCAGGATTTTTTAACGCATATAGTACAATCACAGGAAAACAGCGCATACTCACGAAAGTCATTCAGCGCTATTTGTCACCAGTGTGGGAAATCACCAACGTTTTCCTGGTATTCTTCTTTGTCGGCATCATCGGGTTCTTCCCGAAAACGGCGTTCTACTACGGCACAACGCTGCTTGTGCCCGTCAGTTTCGGGGTTATCCTCCTCGCCATCCGTGGTTCCTACTATGCGTTTGAAACCTATGGAGCACGCGGGCACAAAGGATACTCGTTCATGTATGGGGTGGCAGGCTTGCTCATCCCAGCATCACTGTCGATCGTACTGACCATTTCCGAAGGGGGATTCATCGAACTCGTTGACGGAAATCCCGTACTTGACTATTGGAAGTTATTCACAAGTCCATTGACCTGGTCGATCGTTGTCCTCAGTCTTTCAGCTACTCTATACATTTCAGCTGTTTTCTTAACGTGGTATGCCAACAAAGCACGGGACGTTGAGGCAACAGGATTACTGCGAAGATATGCACTGACATGGGCACTGCCGACGATGATTGCAGCAGGGGGAATTATTGTTGAACTTAGAAAATATCAGCCGGAGCACTACAGTAATATCCAGAATTTCTGGCCGATGTTCTTGATTTCCTTCCTGCTATTTGTCGGGACCGTGTTTTTGCTCTATACGAAACGTCAATATGGATGGGCGTTCGCAATGCTCGCAGGGCAATTCGCATTTGCGTTCTACGGGTATGGGGCATCGCATTATCCGTATTTGCTCTATCCATACTTGACGATTTACGACAGCTTTACAAATCCAGCAATGGCTATCTCACTCATCGTCGTGTTCGTACTCGGGCTCTGCCTGCTCATCCCGTCACTGATCCTAGTCATGCGTCTATTCCTGTTTGATAAAGACTACGTGAGCGGCAAAGGCGATTATCATGCATAAGGGGGAGATCGTTTGGAAAACTTCATCATCTTTTACGCACCATTCATTGTATTAATCGGGTTGATTGTAGCAGCCTTTGTCGTCGCACCAATGGACGGCTGGGCGATCGGAAAGAAAAAAGAGAAGCAAAAGAAATGAGGGAAGGGGGCTGCTGAGGCAGCTCCTTTTTCTTGCGATAAATTCGTGGCGGGGCACTGGACTCCAGGCCGGACCGTTCCATTCTGATCAAGTAAGTGGGGAATCCGCTCAAGCAAGCGGGAAAGTAATCAAGTAAGTGGAGAATCCGCTCAAGCAAACGGGAAAGTGATCAAGCAAGTGGAGAATCCGCTCAAGCAAACGGGAAAGTGATCAAGCAAGTGGGGAATCCGCTCAAGCAAACGGAAAAGTGATCAAGCAAGCCGCGAATCCGATCAAGCAAGAAACCAATCCATTCCATCTCCACAAAATCGACTCAAGCAACTCACCTCGACCTATGGTAAACTACAGTACAGACCGAAAACTGGAGGGCACGAACTTATGACCTATGCAGTAAACCAAAACGACCGACTCGTCGTTCATATAGAAGATCTCACACACGACGGATCAGGCGTCGGCAAAGTCCAAGGCTATCCGCTTTTCATCCCCGGCGCACTACCGGGTGAAGAAGTAGAAGTCAAAGTCGGCAAAACGTTGAAAAACTATGGATTCGCAAAGCTGCTCAACATTGTCACGCCTTCACCTGAACGTATCGAAGGACCTTGTCACGTCTATCCCGAATGTGGCGGCTGCCAAATTCAGCACTTGACCTACGACGCCCAGCTCAAGCAAAAGCAGAAAACTGTCCGCGACGCTATTGACCGCATCGCTAAGCTACCTGACGTACCGGTACATCCCGTACTCGGTATGGAAGATCCATGGCGCTATCGCAACAAATCCCAGATTCCTTTCAGCGAACGCGATGGCCAAGTTGTCTCCGGATTTTATCGCTCGAAAACACATCATATCGTTGATACCGACGTATGCATTATCCAAAGTGAAAAAGCGGACGAACTCATGGCCATGCTGAAACGCGAACTGCAAATACTTGGAATCGACGCTTACGACGAACACAAACACAAGGGATTCCTGCGCCACTTAGTCGTCCGCAAAGCCCGTGCAACCGGTGAACTCATGGTCGTTCTAGTCACAGCCAGACGCAAATTCCCTGAAGCCGACCAAGTCATCCAAGCGATCAGACGCGTCGTTCCTGACGTCACGTCCATCATGCAAAACGTCAACACACAAAAGACGAACGTGATTTTTGGCAATGAAACCCTCTGTCTCTACGGCAAAGACATCATCATCGACTCCATTGGCGGTGTCGATTTTGAAATCTCGGCACGCTCGTTCTATCAAGTGAATCCCGTGCAAACGGAAACGCTTTATAACCAAGCGCTCAACTATGCACAACTGACCGGGACGGAAACCGTCATCGACGCCTACTGCGGGATCGGGACCATCTCGCTATTCCTCGCAAAACAAGCGAAAGAAGTATACGGTGTGGAAATCGTACCGCAAGCCATCGAAGACGCAAAACGGAACGCTGCACTAAACGGTATCGACAATGCACATTTCGAAACCGGTGCTTCAGAGGACATCATTCCGAAATGGTACAGCGAAGGAAAAACATTCGATGTGTTAGTAGTCGATCCGCCGCGGAAAGGCTGTGACGAAAAACTGCTCGAAACCATTCTGACGCACAAACCAGGTCGCGTCGTCTACGTCTCCTGCAACCCGGCAACCTTAGCCCGCGATCTTCGTATCTTAGAAGATGGCGGCTACAAAACACAAGAAATCCAGCCAGTGGACATGTTCCCACACTCCACACATATCGAAGCAGTCGCTTGGTTGGAACTATAAAAATCAGACGCGGTCCTCTAGATCAACTAGGGGGCCGTGTTAGTTTTTTTTATAAGAATCAGGTGTCCGAATTCGGCTTTTATAATCTGGGATACCTTCATAGTGATTTGAAAATTGTCTGGATTATACATAACGTGGATATACTTGGATTTAAAAAGAGGAGGCAACTTGAACCACTTGCCTTAGTAGTAAATGGTCGTAGAAAACGATATAATGGAAGTATGAGAACGAGGAAAGAGAGCTGATGATATGAAGGAGTTAACGATGGAATCCAAAGAATTTAAAAGGGTTCTTCAAAATCTGCATCTTGAAAATCTTAGCCTCCCTTTGCATATGCAAAAGAAAATTTTAGAACTGGTGAATTCAAACGTATCGATTACTTCTGCACTTATAAAGGACCTGCTCCAATATGGAAAGTATAATGAACAAGTGAATGACGATTTCCTTCTAGAAAAAAATTTATTGAATATCAGCTCATATGAAGAGCTGGAACGAGCAGAAGCGTTGGCCTTCTCACTTCGAGCGACCGAGCTAGAAAAAACTGAATATGCCATGGTTTCTTTAACATTGGATGGCTTTAAAGAGTTGCATCATTATTTGTTCCAAGATATCTATTCATTTGCAGGTGAGTTTCGTGATGTGCAAATTATGAAGGGAACGACGAGATTTTGTCAGGTTCAATAGTTAGATGACTATGCAAATAATCTGTTCACTGAACTTCAAGAGGAACCAAAATGGGCTAATCTTGAAGAAGCTGCACAGCGCTTAGCTTATTTTAAATCCGAACTCAATATGCTACATCCTTTTCGAGAAGGGAACGGTCGAACGATTCGTATTTATATGTATGTTTTTGCTTTGTTAAGAGACATAGAATGGAATTACGAAACTCTAGATCACGACATATATACAAGCAATGATTCAATCTGTTGTGAACACAGAAATGCTGGAACTAGTTTTTTCTCAATCTATACAATTTCTTAAATAAGCGACAAGTTATTTAATATGCTTTCATCTGATGGTATAGAAATTCAGAAATCCAGCCAGTGGACTTGTTCCCACATCCCACTCACATCGAAGCAGTCGCTTGGCTCAAACTATAAAAAACAGACGCGGTCCTCTAGCTTAACTAGAAGACCGCGTCTGTTTGATTCTCCCAAGTCAGCTCACTTTGAATTCCAATCGGCATCCGATTCACATACCACGCCCCTATGAATATACTGAGCCAAACGTCCAAGTAGGAGTGAGGAAGAGAATGAATTTAAATCATGTGAACCCGTACAGACAACCTGAAATCATTACCAGCACGTATGGAGATGTTAATGGAGATGGAATGGTAGATGTGGTGTATTTGACGGGGGTCAAGTCGGTGGACCCATCGAGTCCCTATTTGCAGCAGATTACGTTACACATTCAAGACGGGGCGACGAACAAAGTGCAGACGATTGCGCTGAATGAAGAAGGGAACTCCGGTTACAATCCGACTCTCTTTTTGGGGGACTTTACAGGCGATGGCATTTTAGACATTCTGATTAGCATTGACTCCGGGGGATCGGGTGCATTTACATTCGACTATGTGTACTCCTTCGCAAAAAATCAAGCTGAAAAATTATTTGATTTTGAGCAATACAACAATCAGAACCAGTACACGGTCACTTATCAAGACTATTTCAAAGTGAACGTTCATAGCCCTGCAACGGGTAAATCTTATTTAATAGATATCAGTGATCGAGGTGCAGAGTATCTATCTCAAATCTATTATCAAAATGGGAAATTGAAACAGCCGGTCCAGGGGATGGCAGATGGGGTTAGCGGGTTTTATCCAGTAGATATGGACCGTGATGGCGTGTATGAAATTCAGGCATATCAGCAAATTAGCGGACTTTACCACGCAGATGCATTTGGATATATCATTAATACATTAAAATGGGATGGACACAAGTTCGCGATTTGGCAGCAATGGTTCGCCATTTACGGAACCTCAAACTAGGTCTCGCAAGTAGGGAAACTGCACAACTCAGAACCTGTTGTGCAGTTTTAGACGCACATCATACCTCGATATTACGATCTTTCCATTTGACTGAACGTAATATATGTACTCGGAACAAGGAATATAAAAAGACGCTCGTGAAAAATAGGAAAAGTATCGGGAAGAAGATGAAAATCGGCCATTTAAAATTCCCGCACCTTCGTGCAAACCAGCCTGTTTGCACCGCATAGAGTGCATATAAGGACGCGGTCAGCAGAATACGTACAGAATCTCCTGCAAGTAAAGAGGAAATGAGTTCTCCTACACTAATGAAGCTGCCGGATATCCATATAATGACCATCAGCAAAATGACGGGATGTGTGGATTGGGAACCGATCGCAAAGCTTTTGCACCAGCCCTCCACCATACTTTTAAACCCTTCCGGATACATGCGGAACGAGATCGTACCTTTCCCACCTAAACAATGAACAGGCAAGTCGTGATCCAGAAAAGCTTGACCGAGTGCCAGATCATCCATAATCGCGCTTTGGATTTTTTCGTGGCCGCCTGTTGAAAAGTAATCGTCCCGGTCGCAAAGAATGCAGGGCCCGAATGAGCCGGCAGTTTTAAAGCGTCGTTTCCCAACTGAAAACAAATTCATCCCGACAATAACAACGATATTGAAGACTGCTGAAAGGTTTTCATACAGTCGATAGACGGTGTGAAAGGGCTGGAGTGAAAGAATCCCTTTCGCTCCTTTTTGTTGATAGAGCAGCAAAATCTTTTCCAAGCCATCGTCCCCGCTAAAATACGTATCCGCATCCAGAAATAACAGCCATTGTCCTGTTGCCTGTTGAGCGCCTTGCCAGCAAGCCATCGACTTGCCGGCACCAGCTTGCTCCGCGCGATTGAAAATCACTTTTGCCCCGTACGCAGTCGCAATGTCGACCGTCTTGTCGGATGAATGATCATCTACCACCAGAAGCTCGAAAGATTGAAAGTTCTGTTGCTGCAACGAACGTAATAATGGTTGAATCCGCCCGGCCTCATTGCGGGCTGGGACAATAATGGAAACCCATGGCAGGGAAGTGTGAGCTCCTTTCCGAGAATTGGGAACAGGCAATGACCAAAACACGAGAAGGCCGATCAAAACGGCCAAAATACCCACTATAAGAGTAACTCCATCTGAAATCGCCATCTCCTCCCTCCCGTATAAGTGAATGAATAAATGGCTCATCACAATCGCCATGAAATTGTACGTCAATAACCAAAGAGAATCCCCTGATCATCACTGATCAGTTCTTGTGCAGCGATCTTAGCAGACATCAAGACAATCGGAACGCCTGCTCCGGGGTGCGTGCTGCTGCCCGTGAAATACAGATTGGAACAGTCTTTTGCTTTACTTTGAGGACGTAAATGGCTGCTTTGGAGCATAGTGGGCAGCAACCCGAAAGCAGCGCCATTATAAGCATTGAACTTGGATTCGAAATCGAGGGGAGTCATACATTTTTCTGTGACGATCTCGTCCTCTATTTTTTCAAACCCTTTTATGGATTTCAGCGTATTTAACAAATAGGAACGGTAATCGGCAATCGTTTCATCGTTCCATTCATATTTGGAAGTGGCGACATTGGAAACTGGCATCATGATGTACAGCCCGTCTTTGCCTGCAGGAGCTAACGATGGATCCAATTTGGATGCGATATAGACATAAAAAGAAGCTTTTGTCAGTTTGTTCCCCTCAAAAATATCGTGCATATTTTTCTCCAGGTTTTCGTCAAACACAAAATTATGGATGTGGTCTATTGTTTCATATTTGCGATCCATCCCTAGGTACAACACCAAGCAGGAACAAGAATACTTCATGCTGTCGATTTTGCGGTCTGTATACTTACCTTTCGCTTGCTTGTCCTGAACCAGGTGTTTCATCGCATACGGAAAGTCTGCATTGCAGACAACATAGTCCGCTGGGATTGCGTTTCCATCCACCCGAATTCCGATCGCCTGTTGATGTTCGATTAGAATTTCGTCTACAGGAGCATTGTAATGGACAGTTCCGCCGAGTTCTTGAAACAGCCGCTCCATGGATGCAGCCATCGTATACATCCCGCCCTTGATAAACCATATTCCGTACAGGAACTGGATCATGGGAATCATCGTGTAAAACGAAGGGCTCTGGATTGGTGAAATTCCGATGTAAAGCGTCTGGAAACTGATGATCTGTTTCAATCGTTCATCTTTTATATAATTGCCGATGAACTGATTCGCGCTTCCGCTGACCTTCATGCCCCTTCCTTTTTTCAACATGGAAAGATTATAAAAATCACTTTGTTTACGGAACGGTCTTTGGATGATGTTGTCCATCGCGACGTTGTAGCCTTTATAAATCTCACTTAAATAACTGAGAAACCCCGCAGCATCCTCTTGGCTGAATGACTCGATCGTCTGTGTCCAGTCAACGAGATTACTCGAAACGTCGATAGGGTGGGAAGAATCCTTACTAAAATAGACTCGATACATCGGATCCAGCTTTTCCATCGGAATGTAGTCATCAGGATTGCGTCCGCAAAGTTGAAACAGTTCCCGATAGATGTCCGGCATCATCACAAGGCTCGGCCCCAAGTCGAATCGATAGCCATCCATTTCAATTCGGTTCATCTTTCCTCCTGGAGTCGACTCCTTTTCATATAAATCCACCTGATATCCTGCGTGCTGCAGACGAATGGCACTGGCGAGGCCAGCCACACCTGCGCCGACCACAATCACTTTTTTCCCCAATGCGTATCTCCTCTTTTCTTCAAATCCACTATCAAATAGGACTCCTTCCGTTCGCAATCAGTCCGTTCTTCGATCCCTTGCAACAATTTGGTCACGGACTTGCTGACCGCTTAGCGTCACCATCGGCATGCCACCCCCTGGGTTAACTGTTCCACCAACGAAATAGAGATTATCATACCGTTCACTATGCTTAGGATGCTTGAATCCTTTGTTCATCTTTTTATCGGAAAGTGTTCCGTAAATGGCGCCTCGATCCGACCAATACGTCCTTCTGATGTCTTCAGGAGTCCAAATATCCTGTGTCACAATATTCTTCCGTAAATCCGTCAACCCCATCTTTTCCAGTTTAATCAAAACCCGGGTAGCAAACTTTTCATAGTCCCGATGTGTCAATGGTTTGTCCTGGATATGGGGGATGTGAGGTAACACTTTTATATTTTCACACCCCTCAGGTGCTTGGGAAGGGTCTGTCTTGTTGACGTTTACTAGATAGATGACGGGATCATCTGGAAGTTTGTGCTGGTGGAAGATTTTTTTCATTTGCCGCTTTTGATTCTTTGCAAAAAAGAAATTATGATGGCTCAGCTGTGGATACTTTTTCTTCACACCTAAATGCATGACGAGACCAGAACTGGAAGGTTCAAATTTCTTTTTTAACTTGTTCACATACTTTTTGTCTTCCTGAAGCAGCTGTTCATAAACCGGAATCACTTCCATATTGGAAATGTAATAATCCGCAGTCACTGTAGTGCCATCTTCTAGAACGGCTCCCGTAATCTTGCCATCCGCTTTTGTCAGCCGGATAATGGCTTGTCCCGTATGGAAGTTGACCCCGATTTCTTGGGCAAGATCTACCATCCCTTTACCGAGCAGATGCATGCCGCCAGGGACATACCAAGCGCCCTGGTCTTGCTGCATGTAAATCATCATGTTCAGTAACGCGGGTGCGTCATAAGGGGAAGAGCCCACGTATTTACTGAAATATGAGAGCATATCCCGGAATTGTTTGTTGCTGATTCTCTTATCAATGGCCTGATGGACCGTAGAAAACAGGTCGAAATTTTTAAACGTACTCGCGACGCCGTGAAATTCTCCAATTTCTTTCGTACTGTCGAGACCTTTGTTGAAATACCCTTTTTCAATCGTGTTATAGAGATTCTCTGAGTAGCTGAGCAATTTTTTGAACTGCCGGATATCCCTTTTGTTCAATGAAGGATTTTTAGTCTCCATGTCTTGCAGATTTTCATACAAGTCAATAACGTTCCCGTCAGGAAAGAACGAACGCCACTGATGATTCAACTTAACGGTCGGCACATAATCCTTCATCTGCTTTCCGCTGCCTGTAAACAACCGTTCAAACACTTTGGGCATCGTTAAAATCGAAGGACCAAGGTCAAAGCCGAATCCATCTTGTTCAAGACGATTCAATTTACCTCCAATGTGACGATTTTTTTCATACAATGAGACCTTATATCCGTTTTGTGCGAGTGAGATGGCTGCCGACAAACCTCCGAGGCCGCCCCCAATTACTAAAATAGTTTTACCAGTTGACAAGTGTCTCATCACCTTTCCGATTATTGAAAACATCTCTAATGGAGAAGTTGCACATAGATTCATTTTCTTTGTAATAATTTGAACATTAAGTGTACCATGATGTATGTTTTTATGTATCTGTTAGATAAAAGTCACTTCAACGTCGTATTATCCTTAGTAAAGTCCGAATAAGATTTCAATATCTTCAATAAACATAGTTTAATTATGGTATGATTTTCCTTGTATAGCAAGCGAGATTTCATTAAAAGAGGAATGACGAGATTATAGCTCAATTAATGGAGCAAACCAAAGATTGCAAGAGAGTCTTGAAAAATGGATCATTCGTGAACTTCAAAAATTCGCTCCTGATTTTACAGACCAATTTATGATCGCGATAGACGGCTAGTATACAGAAGGAGAAAAAACAATAGTCATTGAATGAGTGGATAACGTATTAGAGCCATATGGCGTCCGCTTATTCAATGGGTTTTCAATAGGGAAGCATAGTAACTGAACATGTCCAGCAAGTGAGCAACACCATTCTATGCGCAATCCAAATCCCCCGGATTGAGCGCCTTAAAAGGAGCCTCGTACGCATGAATCGTCCAATTTAAACTCCCTACTTTTAAAAGAAAGACTTTTAAAAATGGGGGATACATGATGAAATTGAATAAGAATTTTACGCTGTTAGTTACAGGGGAGTCCATTGCCAATATCGGTGATGTCTTGTATATGGTCAGCTTGATCAGTATGGTGTTTGCACTTACAGGATCAGCTGGTGCTGCATCCGTTGTACCATTCACCATTACATCATCCATGTTCGTCTCGAGTTTGTTGACACCGCTTCTAATCGGAAGGGTGAACTTGAAATGGCTACTGGCAGGTTCTCAAATTGGGAAGACGGTTTTACTTTTAGTACTCGGTGCAGTAGTGGCAATGCTCACAGTCGAGAACTACTTTTACGTGTTTTTTGTAGTGGCGGGAATTGCTCTTCTGGACGGAGTTGCAACGCCTATCCGACAAACGTTGACACCGCATTATGTGGAGCCTGATGATCTATTGAGAGCGAATGGTATAGCTCAAACGATTACTCAGATGATCCAAATGGGAATGTGGTTCGTGGGCAGTTTGTTCTTACTGATAGTCAATGCGCAGCAGCTTATATGGATCACGGGTGGTTTATTCGCTTTGTCCAGTATTATTCTATGTTTTCTCCAATCGGTATCCAAGCCGACTCGCGTATCTGAAAGAAAACTGGAACAGATTCAAGAAGGATGGAAGACGCTCTGGAAGGTTCCGGTATTGCGGAGGATTGCCGTGATGGATGGATTGGAAACGATTGCAGGAACCGTCTGGATTGCAGCAATTCTCCTAGTCTTCGTCACAGACGCATTGCACGCAGCCGAAAAATGGTGGGGATTCATCAACGGGGCATTCTTTGCAGGACTGATTGCCGGTAGTCTCTATTGTGTCAAGTACGCTTCGCAAGTTGAAAAGAGGCTAGGAACCCATATACTGGTAGGGGCTGTCATGAGTTGTGTGATAACGTTTCTTTTCGGATTCAGCAAGTTGCCAGTGCTTGCACTTCTGTTTTCGTTTGCAGTCGGACTATTTGGGCAGATGAAATCGATTCCGCAGGAGACCGTTATCCAGACGAGCGTGCCTAAAGAGAAATTGTCGACGGTTTACACCTCTCTCGGTGCCCTTTCAACAGGGATATTCGGAATCTCTTCACTCGGCATGGGGATTCTGGCCGATTGGCTTGGCATCCAGTCCGTGTTTCTAGTTTCCGGTCTGCTGCTCGCTATCGTCAGCATCATCGTAATCCGCAGTAGGGGAATTTTTGTGAGACATATCGTATAAGGAGGTGCCTATGCGTCACACAATTGGGAAGCAATGTAGAATTGCTTCCTTTTCGTCTTGCGCAAACAACTCCAGATATACCGATAACTTAATAGAAATCAGCACTAATCTTTAAAGCCGCCAGCCTTTTAAATCATGAAAGTTGTGACACTATTCAATTGAACACTTCTTATATTCAAAGAATGCGATGTTAGAGGCATACTGTAAATTATTAAAGTTGTGTATGAACAAAGCGTGGTATCATTTGAACTAGCTAAACAGTGTGAACAACTGCTCAGTGTGTTGAAAACACGATTTGAGTAGAAAATGCATCGTCATACAGATTTAGAGTGGACAACTATCTAAGCAAAGCACGATGCGAAACTTGAGAAAATCGGGACACTGAGGAAAAGGGGAGACGAATATGGATGTAAAGATACTAAAAGAGAAGTTAGCTGGAATTGAAGAAAGTTATCGGGAAACATTCCAGACAATGAGTGACCATTTATTTCACCATCCGGAACTTAGCGGGGAGGAATATGATTCTGCTAAGTATTTAGCTCAAGTCATGGAGTCTTTCGATTTTACCGTCCGATTTCCTTATCCGGATACTCAAGAACTGGAAACCGCTTTTATTGCAGAGTTTGGAACAGGAGATGGACCGACGATTGCTTTTTTAGCAGAATATGATGCATTGCCTGGGTATAATACGCCCTCAGGAAATGGACATGCGTGTGGACATAATTGGATTGCTTCGACAATGTGTGGAAGTGCAATCGTGTTGTCGAAATTACAAGAACACTTTGACGGAAGAATCCTTCTAATCGGAACACCCGCTGAAGAAACGTATGGCGGGAAAATCAATATGTTGAAAGAAGGAGCGTTTGAGGGCGTTGACATTGTTTTTCAAGCGCACCTAGCAAATGAGACAGTCATTGACTCCGCGGCGTTAGCGATGACGGATTATGAATTCGAATTTATTGGGAAAGCAGCACATGCTGCATCGTATCCTGAAAACGGCATTAACGCATTGGATGCTGTGCAGTTGACCTTCATGGGCATTAACGCACTGCGCCAACATGTAAGGCAGGACGTTCGAATCCATGGCATCGTAAAAGAAGGTGGCACGGCAACGAACATAACTCCGGATAGAGGGATTTGTCATATCACGGTACGTTCTCAGGATCGAGAGTATTTAAAGCATGTAAGTTCGCGTGTAATTGAGTGTGGTAGAGGTGCGGGTATCATGACGGGTGCCGAATTTACCTATCGCCAACTAGGGAACTCTTTTGATGACTTACTAAATGTACCGTCTTTAATGGAACTGACGAAAATGAATTTTGTGGATGTTGGAATTACACATTTCACTTCACAAAAGGATGCACCGACACCGGGTTCAACAGATATTGGAAATGTGAGCTACAACTGTCCGACATTGTATGTTGAAGTCGATTTAGAAGCAGATAAGCCATTTTTTGTTCATGAAGAAGAGGCGTTGCGTTATGTGAATTCCCATTATGCGTATGTAAAAATGTCCCAAGTGATTCGGGCATTTTCTGCGAGCGCACTCGAATTGTATTTAGATCCTGTACGTTTAGAGGCCATAAAGAGAGAACATAGGCAAATACGAGAAAAGAAATAAGAAAACGGCCTATAAAGAAAGTTTCCGATGTATGTTGTTATAACGCTTTTGAAAATCATCGCAAATTCGGATAAGAAATGAGATCACCCCCTTCTTATAATTATGAGGAGGGAGGAGATTATTATTAAACAACTATCAAAAGATCCATATACAGTCTATCTCAACATGGCTTTTCTATCGCAATTATTTTTCACCTTAATCGTAACCGTGAATTTGCTGTACCAAGTGTATACGGTCAAGCTCGATCCGCTGCAGCTGGTGCTCGTCGGGACAGTCTTGGAGCTGACCGTCTTTCTTTTTGAAATTCCGACAGGCGTCGTTTCGGATTTGAAAAGCCGTAAACTTTCGATTGTCATTGGTTATATCCTTATTGGTGTCGGCTTTTTGATAGAAGGATTGTTTCCGTATTTTTCTGCGGTAATAGTAGCTCAAGTCGTTTGGGGAATCGGATATACGTTCACTAGTGGAGCGCGTCAAGCATGGATTGCAGATGAAATAGGAGAAGAACGCGCTTCAGAGGCATTCGTGCGCGGTGCGAAAATGGAAAATCTGTCGCAAGTCATCGCAATTCCTTTAAGTATCGCAATTGGCTATATGATGATCAGACTGCCGATCATTATCGGAGGGCTCTGTACGGTGGGGCTAGCTGTATATTTAATGGTAGCTATGAGGGAGGAGAATTTTAAACCGCTAAAGAGAGAGACGCAGTTAACAGGATGGGGAAGTATGAAAGACAACCTGCAGCAACTCATCGTCCAATTCAAAGTGAGTGTGGTTATGAGAACTCTTATCTTAATCGCCTTGTTTGTCGGCTTCTACAGTGAAGGATTTGACCGATTATGGGTATCTCACTTATTGGAAGTGGTGAATCTATCTTCGTTGACTCAGGAAAAATTGGTGATTCTTACAGGAGGGATTCAGTTTGTCGTCGTTCTCGTTTCCTTTACTGCATTGCATGTCGTAAATCGTAGTACTATCCACCAAAATCTTAATCAGATCTACCTGGTCCTTTTTATGGCAAGCTTAGTAATCATCCTTTCATTAATCGGATTTGCTACTTCCACATCTGTGCTTGTCTTATTAGGTTTTTTTATCATGATTCAAGTTACACGAACCATCATGTACCCGCTAGAAGATATTTGGCTAAACAAAATCATTCCGGATTCTTCAACTAGAGCGACATTCTTCTCGGTAAAAGGCCAAGCAGATGCCATCGGTCAAATAGGCGGTGCTCCGTTAATCGGGTTGGTTGCTACCCGCTATACCATCAAAACAGCATTAATCGTCAGTGCAATCCTTCTGACACCTGTATTGTACTTTTATCGGATCCTACTAAAAAGAAAGCAGGAATAGCTAACTTCCTTGCTTTCTTTCTTTAATTGGAAGAAATATCTCCATATAGATTTTATCATATTCCCAGTCATGACAATGTTCATCGTAGTACTCAAAGTCATAACAGGTTTCATCGACTTCATAAGAGGAGTGAGGAAGCCAATCGTCTAAAATATACTGCCATGTTCCAGCAATCGAAACGGCAAAGTCTTCTGCATAAACGAGTGGAGTACGGAAAATAGCATAAGTCGTGGAAGGGATTGTCAATTTAGTCCATCCGTCAGGAAGAGAAGTACCATTATCGTAGTTCACAGCAAACAAATAGGTGAAACCATCCTCAAATTCGTCACTTCTCAAATTGAGACAGTATTCCCCATGTGTTTCGGGAGCTAATGCCTCATATAATGTCCGTTCAATGGATTCATCAGGAAAAAGCTTTTGAATCCAAAGGGCTGGAGAGTCGCGTGTGTAAGAAATATTGTGAATGGACCTTTCAACTGTTTTCCCGGCGATCGTAAAAGAACTTCTACTCACGATTTTTGGCTGCATCACAATGCCACCTACCTTTTGTTGTACAAGGCGACTCAAATCGATTTTTTGAGGGAGTGAGCTAGGACAATGCTGTCTATATAATCGGGGAGGGCTACCAAAACACTTCTTAAATGCCTTCGTAAATCCAGCGTGTGTTTCAAATCCATACGTTAATGCAATCTCAATGACCTTTTTCCCTTGAGCTAAATCATACAAAGCATATTGCAACTTCCGTTTCAATACGTAATCCATCAACGTATAGCCGGTATGTCTTTCAAAAATCCGGTTAAAGTGATACGGAGAGTACCTAGCAATGTCAGCTAAAAGATCAGGAGTTAGCTCTTCTTGAATGTGCTCTTCTATGTAATCGATCACTTGTTGAACGTTAACTAATCCTAAAATACGAATCACCTCTATTCATCTTAAAGATTGAAAGAAATCTAGTTTCTGAACAGTATGCCAAATGTAAGCTGATTATAGCACATTGTGCATAAGTGATTTTCTGTGAAATGAAAAGAAGAATTATGAAAACGCCGCCTTGGCACTGACGAACAAGTCGGTGGGTTACATGAGAAATTCAACTTAGATGAATATTTAAGTTCATGTATGAACAAACCATGGTATCATTTGAACTATCAAAAGAGTGCTGATTAAGGGGGAACGTATATGACGAACCAAAGTGAAAACATGGCAAAGAAAGAGTTGCCAGTCGAACGATGTGAAGAACTGCTTAGTGCATTGAAAACACGATTCGAGGACAATATGCACCGTCATCCAGATTTAAAGTGGACAAACATCCAAACAAAACTCAATGCGAATCCTGAAAAACTCTGGTCACTGAACGAAATGGAGAGAACAGGTGGCGAGCCGGATGTCGTCGGATATGACGAAGAGACGGATGTTTATAACTTCTACGATTGTTCCGCAGAAAGCCCTTCAGGCCGCAGAAGTGTTTGCTTCGATCCTGAAGCTCTCGAATCCCGAAAAAAGAACAAGCCAGCTCATAGCGCTGTGGGGATGGCGGCGGAAATGGGCATCGAATTGCTGGATGAAGAGCAGTATCGCTCGTTACAACAACTCGAAAACTTCGACAAGAAAACGTCCAGTTGGATTCAAACGCCTCAACCAATCCGAGAACTCGGTGGAGGACTGTTTTGTGATTTCCGCTATGCGACCGTTTTTGTTTACCATAATGGGGTTGAATCTTATTATGCAGCTAGAGGATTCCGTGGAGTCCTGAACGTATAACCAAAAAGCTCATTACAACAGTCTCAATCCTTCACTGGTTTGAGACTGTTGTATGTTTCATGATGTTACTCTTACCTAAATGTAAAAGTAGAGGTTCGAAGGGAGTTCAGCATGTTGCCGTTGAGAGATACGATTCATTCGCGGAAGGAAGCATTAAAGAACAGGTATTCTTTGAAATGTTAACGGATGCATACGTATATACGATTTGGGTATTTCCTACATGACCACTCTATTAATCGAATATAGGTTTGAATGATTTTATGGAAGACGGAGCGGCAGTCATTACGAGATTGACAAGAAGTGAACTTGAAACTTTTCTATCAACCTCAATACCAATAAAAAGGAGTGGACTAATATATGACGACGTATATTAGAAAATGTAATTTAAAAGATGTTCATGAACTTCAGAAAATCGCCTATGAAACGTTCGAAGAGACATTTGGTCCTCAAAACTCCCCTGAAAACTTGAAGGCCTATCTCGAGAAATCATTTACCGTGGAACAATTGGAAAAAGAAGTGGCAGAGCCTAATTCGCAATTCTTTTTTCTATACAAGAGTGGGGAAATTGCGGGCTACTTGAAAGTGAATACGGGGGGAGCCCAGACGGAAAGTATGGGTGAGGAGACCCTTGAAATCGAAAGAATCTATGTCCGACAAGCGTTTCAGAAAAAGGGACTAGGTAGATATTTGCTCGAAAAAGCGATTGAGGTTGCGAGAGAATGTCATAAGAAGAGGATCTGGCTTGGTGTCTGGGAGAAAAACGAGAATGCAATTGCATTTTATAGAAAAAAAGGTTTTGTGCAAATGGACGCTCACTCTTTTTACATGGGGGACGAGGAACAAGTGGATTGGATTATGAGCAAGACCCTGTCCTGACTTGTCTTGTTAGGAAGGTGCCAGAATGTAACACAAAACTATGCAATTCGAAAATGAGTTTAACTTGTTACGTGCAACTTAAAAAGGCAACGAAAGAGATAAAAAAAACCGCCACACAAAAAAATGGCGGTTTTTTCTATTCCTACTGGGCATCAAGGAAAATGCCGTTGTGCTAATAAGGGAATAAAAAACTGAAGCTGACTGACCTTCATCATCATTTCTTCCCTTAACAATTCTTATTTCAGTTGGACGTATCCGACTTCCTCATATTCCTAAGTGGTCTCCGTATTGCACTTGCTTCCTTCGACTTGTAATTTGATTTATAAAATATCGACAAAGGATTCTAGTGACTTCATGTAAAGACTTGGCCAGAACTAAGTAATGGTTCAGGCAATTCAATAGTGGAGACTTCAATAACACTATCTCTAAAATCGTTAGGGCATCAAGTGTTTTTAAGGAATGGAATAATTCACGTTAGTCATCAAATCAAAAGGGAATACTAATACGGATATGAAAAAGGAGTGATGGAACATGAAAAAACAACTACTTGCAACAAGCGCTGCATTCGCTCTAGTGCTGGCAGGGTGCGGAGCGACGACAACGAAAGAAGACAAACACACTACAAGTGAAGAAGTTTCCCATGATGATATGGAGGGCATGGATCATTCCAGTGATGGGAGTCTACCTGAAGGTTTAAAGGAAGCGGAAAATCCTACATTCCCGGTTGGCTCTGAAGCAATCATTCAAACGGATCACATGGAAGGCATGAATGGAGCAACCGCACAATCGTCGGAGCGTATGATACGACTGCCTATGCCATCACCTATACACCGACAGATGGCGGAGAGAAAGTGACCAATCACAAATGGGTGATTCACGAAGAACTCGAAGATCCGGCAGCGCCGACACTTGAAAAAGGAACTGAAGTGACCACCCTTGCTGACCATATGAAAGGGATGAAGGGAGCGAAAGCAGAAATCGAATCTGCTAAGCAAACGACTGTTTACATGATCGATTATGTGCCGACAACCGGTGGAGATGAAGTGAAAAACCATAAATGGGTTGTGGAAGACGAATTATCTAAGAAGTGATTATGAATTGAGAGAGCTGCCGAGTGCAGCTCTTATTTGTTTGGAAGAAGAAGGTCAGTTTCTGAGTAAATCATCTTCGTATGCTAAACTGATAAGAAAATCGATAGGCAACGATGCGTAAGCGCAACGGAGCCTTCCGGTAATAAAAAAGGAGTCCATATGAAAATCACAATTGACAACGAAGTCTTCCATTACAATGTGCAATATGGAAAAGGGAAGAAACTTTCCTTACATATCGATTCATTCGGTTTCATCACCGTGAAAGCACCGAATGGCACAACTGAGCACGTCATCCAGCAAGAACTGCACAAGTGGGGAAGTTGGATTGTAGAGAGGATGAAGGAAAGGGAGTCCGAAAAGATAGATCCACTCGCCCGGCAATATGTACCTAATGGGACATTCCGTTATCTAGGAGAAGAACGCCTGCTGCAGGAACTCATTGAAACACAGGGTCTTAGTGAAGACCAACTCCGACACAATTTGAAGAAGTTCTACTTCACCCAATGCAAAACCCTTATCGAAACACGCATCAAACGGTATCAGAAAGAACTGAAAGTCTCGGCAAAAGAGATTGAAATCATCGAGTCGTTCGGCAAATGGGGAAGCTGCAACTCGAGCAAGAAACTCGCATTCAACTATCGGCTTGCCATGGCACCCGTCGATGTCATCGACTACGTCATCGTTCACGAACTGTGCCACATCACGCACATGAACCATGATCGATCGTTTTGGCGGCGTGTCGGAAGCATCATGCCGGATTATAAGGAAAAGGAAGACTACCTTGCGAGCAACCAGCATAGGATGACCCTTTGATTAAAGTACCTATAATGTGGAATTTCGGATTTAAGTAAATGGTTCAACTATCTTTTTTTCGTAAGAAGACAGCACGATATTCGTTGAGGGCGTACCATATTGCATGGAATCATCGATGAATTGCTCTAAACTCTCTACAGAGTACGTTGCTAATTTGACAATATAGCTAATTTCACCTGCTACTCGATAACACTCAAGTACATCCGGATGATCATGGCAAAATTCAGCTAATGCTTTACAATCCCTCGATGTGAACAAAACCAGCGCAGAAATGGGACGGTTCATTTTTTTTAGAGAAACATGTGCATGATACCCTTCAATCACATGTTGGTCCTCCAGTTTCCGTACACGCTCAGTTACAGAAGGGGAAGATAAGTGAACGGCTTCTCCTAAATCCTTCATTGAAATTTTTGCGTTCGATTGTAAAAGACTTACAATCTGTTTATCAATTTGATCCATGAAATAGCCAACCTTCTTTTTTAAAAAAGAATAACTTAAATTCCAAGTTAATTAAAGCGAAACAATGAAATATCCTTTGATGCCTTATTTATGAACCTTCATTCTTTATATAAAATAAGGTGACAGGAGGCGATTAGAGATATGAAAAAGATCCTATTATTATTGGCTGATGGATTTGAAGCGGTTGAAGCGAGTGTATTTTCGGATGTACTAGGTTGGAATCGATGGGAGGGCGATGGATCCACCGAGGTCGTAACAGTCGGTCTTCGAGATAAATTAACGTGTACATGGAACTTTACTGTCCTACCAGAAAAAACGCTTGATGAGATTGTACTAGATGAGTTTGATGCTCTCGCTATTCCAGGTGGATTTGAAGAAGCTGGATTTTACGAAGATGCGTTCAGTCCTCCTTTTTTAAATGTAATCCGGCATTTTCATGCCAATCAGAAGCCGATTGCTAGTATTTGTGTGGCATCATTGGCATTAGGTAAAAGCGGAATTCTTCAAGGTAAAAAAGCTACGACTTACAATCATTCAACGAGTATCCGAAAAGAGCAGTTGAAGAATTTCGGAGCAGTTGTACAAAATGACCTTGTTGTTGAAGATGGTCATATTATTACATCGTCAAATCCAGGTACAGCATTCGATGTTGCATTTCTATTACTCGAAAACCTAACCACTAAAGAGAACGCAGATCACGTAAAGGAACTTATGGGGTTTTAGATTGATCTTCAATCAGGCAACGCTTTAGGGTAATACTTAGTAGGAAGATTGAGGACTGATAAAAAATTGACGACAGACGACCTTGCGAGCAATTAACACATGAGCATCCAACAAACAATTACTGAATTTTAAGGAGTTAGTCAGAATACAGGGATAAGAGTTCATGTGATGATGCATCACTTGCATCACTCAGGTCCACAAAGTAGTCCAATTGCCATTTTTGTGTGGCGATGGCCTGTGGACTAGTGGGCTTATCCCAACTAGGATACACTCTAAATGCCATTTTTCCGTTTGTACTAGTTGTTGTAAGAATGTTTCTGCTTGCGAGGATTGTTTTTGGAAAGATGAATTGTCCAAAATGGTGTTCAGTAAAGGTATTGATGACAACTAAATCAGGGGATGTATCGTATGGGAAGGGCTGATTCCGATTGAATTCATCTTTTTCCCAGAGAGCAACGAATTGCCCTTTCTTTGCAGGAGTGATTTTTGCAACTCTGAAACGAACCGATTTAGCGCCTAACTGGAAGGTTCCAGCTCCGTACTCAGAGTTTTGACGTTCTTCTTGAACATCGTTAATTGTGAAATGATTAGGCTGATATACATGTTTATTTACATACGCTAAGAATGTTTGAAAATCATTCATTACTTTGCCCCCTCAACTTATTACGAATATCTATCTGTACAGAACGTTTGTTCTATTATATAACTCTTCGAAAAAATTAGCAAAGAAAAAAAGAGTCTATCGCCCTTCTGGAATGGGTGACACAGGTAGAATCCGCAACCAACTCTACACGTAAAGGAGATCATCCATGGAAACTGAAATTCTCACTATCTTCAACGAACAGCAAAAACCGATTGGCACGGCAACGCGCGAAGAAACCCATCGTCTTGGCCATTGGCATGAAACGTTCCATTGTTGGTTTGTTGCGAAAGAAAATGGACAGGACATGCTCTACTTGCAACTACGTAGTCCTATGAAGAAAGACTATCCGAACTTATTGGACATCACTGCAGCTGGACATTTACTCGCGACTGAAAGTATCGAAGACGGTGTAAGAGAGATTCAAGAAGAAACGGGAATCGCTGTCGCGTTTGAAGACTTGCATCCGCTCGGTGTCATCCCCTATTCCATGAAAAAGCCTGACATGATGGATAATGAGCTGGCTCATGTGTTTGTGTATCATACAGAACACAACTTAAGTGATTTTCACGTACAGCCGGAAGAAGTGGCGGGAATGTATAAGGTGGCGTTCAAAGACTTCGCAGAATTGTGGAGGGACCATGTGGATTCAATTCCAAACCAGGGATTTGTACTGACAGAGAATGGGGAACATCAGCTTGTGCACCAACACTTAAGCAGAATCGATTTTGTCCCGCATCCGATTGACTACTATGAAGATGTGATTCGGGGAATAGAAGCTATTCTTTGAGGAAAATAGGACGACCACATCACGGATACAACTTATTAAGAAAAATGGAGACCGTGTGTTTCGGAAAAACAAAAAAGCAGCTGCAAGAGCTGCTTTAACTAGTGTTCGGTTTCAGAGCGAATTGAATTTCATATTAGCAAACCGCATCGAGATCTTAAAATTGAATTCGTCCCATATTTTATTATCTTTCACCCGCGCTGACTTCTGCAAACAGCTCCAGCGTATCCTTTTTCTGTGCATGGTCCGGATGGCTGATGTCCTCAAGCGGTGCCCCCATGACGATTGTGACGTACTCACGGTTTCCAGATGTACCGAGCGTAGCCCAGCACTGGCCGGCTTCGTATGTCGTACCGGATTTTCCACCGAGAATTTCAAAGCCGTTCTGTTCCGCTGCATTCAAGGAAGAGAGAACCGTTGACTTCAACGTGATGCCTTGCGGATGATTCGCGGTCGGTGTTGTCTGGAATGACCCTTTCGTGAAGATGGCTTTGAAATTTTGGTTATCCAAAGCGTAATCGAGCAGTTTGGCCATATCCGAAGCGGTCGTATATTGTTTTGCGTCATGCAGGCCTTCCGGATTTGTAAAGCGGGTATGGGTCATTCCAAGCTCTGCCGCTTTGTCGTTCATGAGCTGCACAAACTGTTGCGTACTCCCAGCTACATGGATCGCGAGAGAGTTTGAGGCTTCTCCGCCTGAAGGTAACATCGTTCCATATAGCAAATCCCGGTAGGTGACAGCTTCCCGACCAAAGAACCCCGCCATTGAAGCGTTTTGCGCCATCATTTCCTGATAGGTTGCTGTATCGACGGGAGCACTCGCAGAGAGGTCTTTAATATGCTCAAGCGCTACAAGAGTGGTCATCATTTTCGTCAGCGATGCAGGATACGCTTTCTGGTCTGCATTTTTCTCATACACCGCTTTTCCAGTAGAGCGATCCACCATGAGGATATACTGACTCGAATAGTCATCAGTCTGAAGAACGCCTGGCATCTCTTTCAAAACCAGACCATTCCAACCAGTCACTTTCATGGCGATGACCAAAACGACAGCAAAAAGAATCATCCCCCGTAAAAACGTCCACAACTTCTTCATGTTGCATCTACCTTCCATTTCTCTAGTTCCGGATTTTAATATTCTTGTTAAGTATAAGGGACAACCATGAAGGAAAGTACAGGGAAATTCTGAAGTTTTTCTGAAGATGATTGGAGAGTACTCCACAAACACGTTTTTTTGATAGCTAGAGCAAGGTTCCTTTATAGGCGTCACTATGAGATGAGCAATTGAACAAAGTGATCTAGTTGGAGGATGAAAAAAGGGATTCTAAACCTCATCTTTCGAAACTTTCCTCTCCCTTACACCGTAAACACTAGTAACAGGTTGTCAGGTGGAAAAACGCGAGGGGGAGCGGAGATGAAAGAATTCATCATCAAGCAAAAAATGCTGAGAATGAACGGACAATTCAATGTGAAAGACGAACAAGGGAACGATG
Source organism: Sporosarcina gallistercoris (assembly GCF_014836415.1). GTDB lineage: Bacteria > Bacillota > Bacilli > Bacillales_A > Planococcaceae > Sporosarcina > Sporosarcina gallistercoris. The sequence goes on from NZ_JACSQY010000006.1 coordinate 47,233, forward strand.
TATATGAAGTGGAGGGCAGCTTCCTGAAAATCCCGAAAACGTACACGATCCAGGACGCTGAAGCGAACGAGGTCGCACGAATCACGAAAAAGGCGTTCAGCTTCCTTCCGACATTCCATCTGGAAGTCGAGGGACAGGAAACCGTGACGATTCAGAAGGAGTTCTCCTTCCTGAAGCCCCGCTATACGATAGACGCACCCGGCATCGAAGTGCTCGGAACGTGGTGGGAAATGAGTTTCGATGTACTGAAGGACGGAGAAGTGGCGGGCACCGTGGACAAGAAGTGGTTCCAGTGGGGAGACAGCTACCAAGTGCAGATTTACAATGAAGACTTGGAAAAACTCATCATCGCGCTCGTAATCGCCATCGATTGTGTGAAAAGTGATCAGAGTGCGGCATCCGCTGCTTCTTTCTAGGCCAGTGACCACTTCAGTTTCAGACAGGTGAATTAAGCTGATATCTCTTGAAACTGATAATTCTATAGCGAGCGCAAAAAGCGGAATTGACGTAACTCATTTTGAAGCACGGGACTAGGCATCTACGAAAATGGATAAGAACAAGACAGTCCATTCGCCCTCTTAATAGGGAATCGGCACTTGTCTAACATTGCACTGACGTAGTTGCTTAGAGAGGAACTCCACGAGTTACCAGTTATACGTTCATTGACGTATTTGCTTGGTAATAATTTCTTTTGCATTCCAACTTACGAATATATTTTAAAATCCATGAAGTGAATGAACTGTCTAATGGTACATGAAAACTGGTATAATAGAGGTAAGAACAAATGAGGGGTGTTATTTTATGAATGCAAATTCACGAATAGAACGCCAAAGGCAAGTAGAGTTTGCAGTTGGAATGGCTTCGATTGACGGTGGAAAACCAAGTGTATTTACAAAGAATCTTCTAAAGCAATATGAAGAGGGGCAGTTATCCTCCAGTCAATTGAAGCAAGCGATTGTTGAAAAATATACAAGGGCCAAACAATGATTTATGGATCCTTATATTTATCCTAATACAAACATCTTGATCAACAAATTAGACATTCGTGATGAAAAACAATTAATTGACGTTGAAGCACAGTTGTTAATTGCAGGGATAGTAGATATTTCTTCTATAACCTGGAAGATTGATTTTCATAAGTATGATAGTCTCCAAATCATTCATCACTTTCTTTTTCATGAGCTGTATACATGGGCTGGGAAATTTCGATCAGTCAATATATCTAAAAGCGAACGGGTTTTAAATGGATTATCTGTTGCTTATAGCGATAAAGATCACATTGTATCTGATTTAGAAAATGTTTTTAAATGGGCCCAATCCAAACAATGGAGTTATTCTAATCCTAGTCTTATAAAAGACTTTTCTGTATTGATGGTGAAACTTTGGCGTATCCATCCTTACCGTGAAGGGAATACAAGAACAGTTTCAATTTTCATGAAGCTCTTTGCTGAAGCAAATAGGTTGGATTTTAATGCTCAATTACTCTCACAACATGCAGGATATTTGCGGAATGCGCTAGTTCTTGCAGCAGTGGAAGAGGCCCCAGAACCACAATATCTCTTCAATATGATGTCAGATGCACTAGATGTAGTCAGTTCCAATAAACTCCATCTTGATGATGAAGCGTCTAGTAGTTATCAAATGATTAGGCAATACAATGTTTCAGAACAAGAAGAAAAACCTTTTAAAATTGATCGTGATGATAAATAACTTCAAGCCATGGGCTAGAAGGATATCACAAGCGGTCAAAAAGTGGCAGATTCGAGTGAAAGTCTAGGGGACACCCATAAAAAAGAGCTGGACATCAAACGATGCTCAGCTCTTTTTCTAGTGTAGTATTCGTAAACCACTCAGCGGGACTCAAACGGTTGGACGGGAATTATGCCAAGATGCTGTTCGGGCTCCTCTACTTTTGTAGGCTTCTTAGACCAAATGGTCGCGAGAATCGGCCCCGAAATATTATGCCAGATCGCACCCCATACGCTTGGAAGTGCAGCAAGAGGACCGAAATGTGCAGTTGCGAGTGCGACGCCGAGACCTGAGTTCTGCATGCCGACTTCAAGAGAGATGGCTCTGCGGTCATTCTCATTCAATCCAAGCATTAAGGCCGTCAAATAGCCAAGCAGCAATCCGAAGCCGTTATGAAGGAAAACCGCAGCGAACACGACGAAACCGGAAGAGATGACATTGCCTGCATTGGCAGACGTGACAGCGGACACGATGATGAGGATAGCGAGCACCGAAATGAGCGGTACAACTGTGACGCTCTTCTCGACGGCCTTCGGGAAAAACCGTCTGATCAAAAGACCAAGGACAATCGGTACGATGATTACTTGGACAATCGACTTGAACATAGACACCGGGTCAACCGGAAGCCACTGACCTGCCAGCCATAACAGCAAAACAGGAGTCACAATCGGTGCGAGTAGCGTGGAAAGGGAAGTCATCGCAACCGACAGCGCCAAATTCCCTTTCGCCAAATAGACCATCACGTTCGAAGCGGTACCACCCGGAACACATCCGAGGAGTACCAAACCAGCAGCCAATTCTGGCGGAAGCTTCAGTACATAAGCAATCGCAAACGCAACAAGCGGCATAATCACAAATTGAGCTGCAACCCCCACGATGACTGGCAACGGTTTCGTAGCGATAATCTTAAAATCCACCGCCTTCAATGTCAGCCCCATGCCAAACATGACAACTCCGAGCAAAATGGTGATATATGCACCTAATCCTAGAAAAGGTGTTGGAAATAGAAAGGCCATAAGCGCTGCGATGATGACCCACACAGCAAAATACTTCCCTGCAAACGAACTGATCGACTCCAATGCTTTCATCCTCATATACCCCCTTGATAGTCTCTGGACGTTGCTCGGAGCATCACCTGGAATAGAGAAATGACTCCGTAGCACCATCCATATTTTTCTTGTGATGAATGACTCAACAACGCTCATTCATGACTATGAACCAATACGATAGAGTCAATTATACACAATTATCAGAATGATTCAATATATATTTCATATCGCAGGATTGTTAGCATGAAGACGTCGAGGCAGACTTGTACATAGCAAAGATGAAAAAGACACAAGCTCTTCTTTTGATTCATTAAGAAAAGTCTTCCAGTATGACGATTTTGTAAATTTTCGATCAAACGGCACATAGCTGCGGTCAGACATGGTACCTTCATGATAGTGAAGTCAAAATCCAAGCCATGAAAGCATCGACTACCAAAAGGAGGCTCCCATGAAGCCAGCAAAATCGAATCGAAGTATGAAATCATTATTGGAAATCCTATTCGTCTCAACTCGTCTAGGGTTGACATCGTTCGGTGGACCCACTGCACATTTGGGCTACTTCCATGAAGAATACGTCCGCAGAAAGAAGTGGATGGACGAAAAAAGCTATGCAGACCTCGTCGCATTGGCTCAGTTCTTACCAGGACCTGCAAGCAGTCAAGTCGGAATCGGAATTGGCGTCATGCGGGCAGGCGTCATCGGAGGCATCATCTCATTTCTCGGATTCACACTCCCGTCAGTGATTGCACTCATCCTGTTTGCAGGACTACTTACAACTACGGATATCGGGAACGCAGGATGGATTCACGGACTAAAACTGGTCGCAGTGGCGGTCGTTGCCCATGCCATCATCGGAATGGCCAAAAACCTGACCCCGGACGCAACAAGGAAGACCATTGCACTCTTTGCACTCATCGGTACATTGCTTTGGCAATCCGCATGGACGCAAGTCGGTGTCATCCTCCTCGCAGCACTCGTAGGATTCTTGCTGTTCAAGCAGCAAGAAAGCACCGAACCAGCCAAATCGACCTTCCCGATCACCAAGCGTGTGTCCGCAATTTGTCTCGTATTATTTGCAGGACTACTCGTTCTGTTACCGATACTCCGGGAACTTACAGGATCCGTATGGGTCGCCATGATTGACAGTTTCTATCGATCCGGCTCACTCGTATTCGGCGGTGGACATGTCGTCCTGCCCTTACTTGAACAGGAATTTGTTCCAACTGGATGGATCAGCGAAGAATCCTTCCTAGCTGGATACGGAGCAACCCAAGCCGTACCGGGTCCGCTCTTCACATTTGCCGCCTACATCGGAACGGTCATGAAAGGATGGCAAGGCGGCCTCGTTGCAACCTTCGCTGTGTTCCTGCCCGCATTCCTGCTCATTCTTGGAGCACTCCCATTTTGGGATCAATTGCGGAACAACCCTGAAGTCAAAGGGGCCATCATGGGCGTCAATGCAGCCGTAATCGGCATTCTGATCGCGGCACTCTACACCCCGATCTGGACCAGTTCCGTTCTACAACCAACCGACTTCGCCCTCGCTGCAGTATTGTTCACGATGCTGGCATATTGGAAACTGTCTCCATGGATGGTAGTGGTGGCGGGAGCTGTTGGTGGAATGGTGTTGTCGTATTTGTGAATTGAAAAAGGCTGCTTCAACTGTCTGGGGTAAGACGGTTGGAGCTAGCCTTTTTGAGTAATAATTTTATTTAGATTTTCTCTCGAAATACATATGCAGCGAACCTTCACAAATCTGCCGAGTCCAATCAAATAGAATCTCAGCATGCATTTCTTCCGGATCGATTTGTATTGTGAATAATCTATTCACAAAAGTAATCAATCCTCTATAAGATCCGCTCCACTTCGTCATCGGCATATCTTCAATGAGTTTTGTCATCCTGTTTTCATCATAGTTGATGAGTGTCGCACCTTTTTTTGTATGCCAATCTTTTAACCTATAAGATTTCTCTGTTAAATATTGATGAAAGCCAGGAGCTGCTTCCGTTGCAGTGATAGGTTTATACCAATCAAGGCTCCCCCGTTTAAGCATGACATGCAGTAGCACCATCTTATAACTTTTCGTCATACTGGTTGTAGCCACATTTACAAACCACTCTTTATAAGTCTCTAAAACTGCCACTTCAAGATCGGTCAACGCATCTGCATGTTTCAAAAAAATGGGATAGGCTTTAAAGTTCCTTTTTACATCTTCTATATCAGCATCTGCTTTTAAGTGGAACTCTAAGTAAGTTGGCCTTCTTCCTAACGTCAGTTTTAACTCTTGATAAGCGTGTACTAACGCTTGTTTAGGAGACATCTTTGGTTTCATCGCCTCTAGTAAATCGATCACAGCTGTTTCTAAATTGAATTCCCATTGTTCTGGTTGTGTAAGAACGTCTCCAGTAATTGTAGTGTTTCCAATGGTGTCGTTTTCGATGAAAACTGAAAATTTTCTACGAGCCGTTTGATAGTTACCGATCAAGTCGATAATTACGCAATGCGACTTCCCGTTAGCCAAGCGCAGTCCACGACCAATTTGTTGTGTGAAAACAGTAGGAGATTCTGTAGGACGCACAAAAAGTAACGTATCAACAGCCGGGATATCCACACCTTCGTTGAACAAATCTACTGTAAAGAGGATATCCAGGCTGCCATCTTGTAACTGTTGGCGCGCATTCATTCGAATCGTTCTATCGCTTCCACCATGTAAAGCAATAGAACGCGCTCCCTGTTGCGAAAAATACTTGCTTAGAAATTGTGCTTGGCGCACTGAAGAGCAAAAACCAATCGTTCTTGTTTGTTTTCGTTCCACCCAGGCATCGTACACAGCTTCAGCATATTCGGTTCGTATTTGCAACTGTAACAATCCTTCTTCGTCGTACCGATTATTTCTAAACTTCAGCTCGCTGTAATCGGTTTTGTCGAAAACTCCGTAATAGACGAAAGGTGATAACCAATTGTTGCGAATTGCTTCAAAGAAATTTACGGAGATGGCGATGTTGCCATCACATAGACTGTAGACATCTTTGTTGTCTAAACGTTCAGGCGTTGCAGTCAATCCAAGCAAAAATTTAGGTGAAAAGTGTGCTAGCACGCGTTCATAGGAATTAGCCATAGCATGATGACATTCGTCCACGATAATTAGATCAAAGTCATGCCTTTCAAATGTATTCAAGTGTCGTTGCATACTAAGTGTTTGAATGGAAGCAAATACAACATCAGAAATAATGTCTTTTGAAAAACCATTGAACAAACCGCAGGATCGTTGAGGGTTTACTTGTCTAAAGGAAGTCATAGCTTGAGTCAGTAATTCTTCTCGATGGGCTATAAACAAAATACGTTGAAACTTTTGAGCAAAAAAGGCAGCTAAATACGTTTTCCCTAGCCCTGTTGCAAGAACAACCAATGCCTTATCTCGCTCTTCGAGTAATGTGTTATCAAGAGAACGAAGAGCAAGTTTTTGCGCAGGCCGTGGAGTGAGAATTACAGGCTCATAAGTCTCCTGCCGTTCAAGTACAACCGTCGGCTCCTCCGACGGACCGAACGTCATCTCGAGTTCCTCTTGCTTGGCCCACTCCCGGCTGAACGGAAGGCGGGTATTCATCCGCTCATATCTCTCTCTGTACTGCAATATCTGCTCCTCATTCACTTCCTGCGTCGCAGGTGACAAAAACAGCTTCATGAACTCCGCAGCAGCTGTTTCAAACAGCATGGGATCGACAGAAGAAGGAGTATGCAAATTCCACTCCACACCGTTCCCAAGCGCTGATTTCGATAAATTCGAAGAACCGACAATAACCGAATCACCTGTCTTGGAGCCAAACAAATACGCCTTCGGATGAAATGACGTTCCTCCACTTTCCATCATCCGAATCTCAGCGTCCGCCAGTTGTCTATGTAATAGCAATAGGGCATCGGGCTGCGTGATCGACATGTAATCACCTGTTAAAATCTTGATATCTGCCTTCCTGAGGGCGGCTTGCTGAAGAACAGAAAGAATCTCCTTTACACCGGAATTCATCAGAAACGCAGTAACGATATAAATGGTATCCGCAGAATCAGCTAACCCCTTAATATGATGAAGCAGATCGTGAGTAATAAGGCGGATGTCATTCATCATGCACCTCGACTAAATAAATACGATCAGAGAAACCGCCGCGCTGTGCTGCTTTCTCTGCACGGAGCTCCTCAAGTTCTGCAGGGGTCGCTCCAAGAACAGCTGCTGCAGCATGTACAAGTTCCAGGAGATCAGCAAGCTCTTCTAGTTGATCGGCATCTTCTGCAGCTTCTTCATATTCAGTGAGTTCTTCATGCATTTTGTGCTTGATTTCCAACAAATACTCATCTTCAGACAGAATTCGAGTAACTGTCTTATTACCGTCTTGCTCGATGATCTCAGGGATTCGGTCGCGGACTAGTTTGTTGTAGATTGGCATGGTGCACCTCTTTCTAGATTTTACCTATAGTTTAGCATGTATCTATAAATAACCGTTACCCTCTACCCATCTTGCTGATATAGGAAAAATTCTATCAAGAAAAAATATATAACGTAACACCCGATTTGATAATGTCTCACTAATAATGATTAGGCTGATATTGATTTGAAGGATTTTATATGTCTGTTGCATATAGAAGTGAAACTATTAAGAAAAGTATGCTAAAGTTAGTAGTATGTGTCATTAAAATGAAACTTAGATATAATGGTATTTATTTATGAGGTGAAAAACTACCATAGGAAAGAATAGGTGGAACAATTGAAAAAGAAAATTCATGTTGTAGGGGCTATTATTGAAAATGAAAATGCTGAAATTTTAGCTGCATTGCGAAGTCCAGAAATGACATTGCCTGATTACTGGGAATTTCCTGGAGGTAAAATAGAACCAGGAGAGTCTAAGACAGAGGCTTTACAAAGAGAGATATTAGAAGAGCTAGGATGTTCAATTAAAGTATTAGAACAAGTTGAGGATACGACTTATGAATATGAAAATTTTATTGTTCGTTTGGAAACGTTTATGGCTAAAGTTACAGAAGGGGTTCCAAAGTTAAGTGAACATGCTGAATTGAAATGGGTATCAAGAAGCAAGCTTGCCACTTTGAAATGGGCTCCAGCAGATATACCGGCAATTGAAGCATTATTAACATCCACTCTAGAAAAATGAGAGGTGAATTTATATGGATAACTTTATACGAAACTTAGAAATATCATTGCATGAGGGTTTTGTTGATAATTTTAATAACAAAGGAAGCTTCAAACCGGAATTATTAGTTAATAATAGTTTGCAGAATAAAAACGTTTTAACTACTATACAAGAGGAGTTACAAAGTAGTGAGGTATTTTTATTTTCTGTTGCATTTATTACTGAAAGTGGGTTAGCAACACTTAAATCCCTATTCTCAGATCTTATTGATCGAGGAATAAAAGGAAGAATTATTACTTCTAATTATCTATACTTTAATCAACCTAAAGTGTTTCGTGAACTAATGAAGCTTACCAATGTTGAAGTAAGAATAACCTATTTAACAGGTTTTCATTCGAAAGGCTATATTTTTAAGCAGAGTACCCATTACTCCTTGATTGTAGGAAGTTCCAATTTGACTGCTCATGCATTAAAAGTGAATTACGAATGGAATGTCAAGCTGACTTCTCATGAAAACGGGGATATTGTTCATCACTTTAAAAATCAGTTTGAGGAAGTCTGGGCTTCATCTAATGTCTTAACAGAATACTGGATAGAAAATTATGAGATTGAATACTCCAAAAATGCTGATTTGAAACTTGCCGAGCAAGTTATTGAACTTCCCTCAAATTACAATCCGAACGCAATAAAAGAAGCACTTGAAATTACACCAAACAAAATGCAGAAAGCGGCATTGGCTCAAATTGAAGCTGTGCGCAATGCGGGGAAAACTAGAGGACTAGTTGTTTCTGCTACAGGGACAGGTAAAACATATTTATCTGCATTTGATGTCAGAAGCTTTAATCCGAAACGAATGTTATTTATCGTTCATAGGGAACAGATCCTAAATAAAGCCAAAGAAGATTTTATAAAAATACTCGGAGGTATTGAAGAAGATTTCGGAATGTTTGTTGGATCCAGTAAGCAAGAAGAAAAGAAGTATTTATTCGCAAGCATTCAAACATTATCTAAAACAGAAAATCTACATAGATTTAATCCAGCAGACTTCGACTACGTTTTAATCGATGAAGTGCACAAAGCAGGTGCGGCATCTTATTTAAGCGTCATTGAATATTTCAAACCAAAGTTTTTAATGGGCATGACTGCTACACCTGAGAGGACAGATGACTTTAATATATATGAGCTCTTTGACTACAATATTGCGTATGAAATTCGATTACAAGAAGCATTAGAAGAAGATATGCTTTGTCCGTTTCACTATTTTGGGGTAACAGATTTTGAATTAGACGGTGAAGTACTTGATGACGCGGCTGTTTTGTCAAAGTTAGTTACTGAAGAACGTATAAACCATATCATTGAAAAAGTTAACTTCTATGGATACTCGGGAAATGTAGTGAAAGGATTAATGTTTTGTAGTAGAAAAGATGAGGCAAAGAAATTATCAAAAGCACTTAATAGGCGTGGCCTAAAAACAGTCTCATTAACAGGAGACGACTCTCAAGAAGAAAGAAATCGACGAGTGACACAGTTAGAAAATGGATTGTTAGATTATATTCTCACAGTTGATATATTTAACGAAGGAATAGATATACCTAGCCTTAACCAAGTTGTCATGTTGAGACAAACACAGTCGAGCATAATATTTATCCAACAATTAGGACGTGGGCTACGAAAACATTTTTCTAAAAATTATGTCACTATAATAGACTTTATAGGAAATTATACAAATAATTATTTGATCCCTATTGCGCTTTCCGGAGATAAATCACTTAACAAAGATACAGTTCGCCGGAGAACAAAAGATACAAGTTACATTAAAGGGGTTTCGACAGTTAATTTTGAAGAGATTGCAAAGAAGCGAATATTTAGTTCTATCAACAGCAGCAATTTGACCTCTTTAAAGATCCTTAGAGAGGCCTATATTGAATTGAGAAATAAAATTGGGCGGATACCTCTCTTAAGAGACTACTTGGAAAATCATTCAATTGATCCTGTAGTAATTGTTGAAAAGTATTTTAATTACTATCAATTCCTATTGAGGATGAAAGAAGATGTTCCGGGAATAACAGCCTACGAGAATAAAGTTTTAACGATGCTATCCTTAGAAGTCTTAAATGGTAAACGTAAACATGAAGTTCTTTTGCTTGAATTATTGTTGTACGAGGGCTTTGTTTCAAAAACAGAGTATTCGGAACTACTATCTAAGGTAAACTGTGTAATCGATAAGGAGACTTTAACCTCAGTTAATCGTGTATTTGATCTATCTTTCTTTACACAGAATAATAAAAAGAAATATGGTGAGAAGGAAATAATTGAACTAGATCAAAACGAAAGATACTTTTTCAATGATTCCATTAGAGAAAGTTTAAAAAATAACCCTTATTTTTACAAGTTATTTGAAGATATTGTTGAAAGTGCGAAAATATTATCAAACAGATACCAATGCGATAAGCCACTTACTCTGTACGAAAAGTATTCAAGAAAAGATGCCTGTAAACTTTTGAACTGGAGTGCAGATGAAAGCTCGACCATGTATGGCTATAAGCCTAAACATGGAACGTGTCCTATATTTGTAACGTATCACAAACATGATGGAGTTGATTCGAGCGTTGATTATGGTGATGAATTTTTGAATGCTGAATTATTTAAATGGTATACCCGTAGCAATAGAACTATTCATTCACAGGAAGTTCAGCGAGTCATAAATTCTGATCAGCACGGAAATGAGATACACATTTTTGTGAAAAAAGATAATGATGAAGGTACTGATTTCTATTATCTGGGCAGAGGATATCCCGACAAATCTACAGTTGAAGAAGATAGAATGATTGATAAAAATGGGAAAAATATACCCGTTGTACATATGAATATGATTATGGAGCAACCAGTTGAGAGGAAACTTTATCGTTATTTGATTGAAGAATGAAAGTTGTCGAATACGCGGATATTGTTACAATGAGTTTTTAAATCACCAATAATTAAGGGATTTAGCAAATTATATGATACGCGCTATACGTTAGAAAATAGAATATTTATCTACAAAAAGTAAGCCCCTTTCGAGTAGCGGAAGGAGCTTATTTATTATTGGTGCGAAATGCAATCAATTTATTGCATCCATAAAACCTCAACCTCACATTAGGTTCGAAATTTATTTAGTGATTCTCTAATGTTTATTAGTTGAAATTCAGAAGTGTCTAAAATGAATTTGTATGATTGCGGTAAATAAGTTTCAAAAAACATATGAAATCTCAGTTTACATTATTTTATGGACAACCGAGTAGATAATATTGTTCGAATGTCGGGACGATAATTCGTCGGCGAAGTGGTGGGCAGCCAGGTATACGATGTCGATTGTAAGTTGAATGATAAAGGTGAAATTCATTATTGCTATTGTAGTTTAGATATGACAAGAACAAATACACACCTAAAACCCTTTACAGGTCGTATTATCAGCCCGTGACGCCGCGGTTTACGGCTAACGAGAACTCGTCCACTGACACGGAATACTCCTGATAGATATCCGCAAACAATGCTTCAGTCATCAGTTGCCGCAGGACGCCCTTGAAGTATCCTGGTAAATTGCGGATGGTTTTCGTTTTCTGTGCCATGACAGCGATGCGTGTAGCCCGGTGAGCCAGCTCTTCAAATAAGGGGCCTTTCTCTTGATGGATTTCGAATTTCAACATTTTTCTCGATAAGACTCGATAGATGCCGAAAAAATTACGTGCTTTTGCTGTATCCCCGCTAATGGATAATAAGGATTTCATCTTCCCGAATAAGGTTGTGGATAACTTTTCTGCCGCAGGATGAGACGTCTTTATAAGATCTTTAAGATTTTTAGATTTATAGAGAGAAGGTTCGTTTTCAAAATGTGTGGTTGAATCCTTACTCTCATCAGCTTCTATGCTACGTGGTCCCCTGTCCAATTTCCCCTGGTCATCTACAGGCAAAATGACGTATATATTTGCCCCGAGACCACTCATCACTGGACGTACGTAATGAATCCGCTCGATGATTTGAAGTTTCTCGAGTTTGCGTAGTGAACGGCGTACTGTGGAATTCGAAACAGCCAATTTCTTTTCGATCGTTTCGTGTTTCAAATGTGCAGCTAAATATTTCACCGAATAACACCGGATCATCTCAAGCACCGCTCGATCGGTTTTATTCAGCGAGTTACAGTGGATGTCCAGATGTGTTCTTGCAGCGGCGTCCATTTCTTCTTTACTGTTGAATTTTGCGTATCGTGATAAGTAGTGTGTCATCTTTAAAGCCCCCTTTTATTCTCTAGATAGAGTGGAGAGGGCAAAAGGTAGACAGGCGGAATGGATTTTTGAGAATCGAAAAGATTCCAAAGGTGATTTTTTCGAGTGAATCGATGTTCCTCGACTAGTATTTTGAATCGTACTGAACTTATTTGAGAATTCGATTCTTATTTGTAACTTCCGGGGAACCCTTACGTCTCATTCAAAAAGGGGAGTTATGATGAAAAGGTTCTCTTTCTTATGGTTAGCGGTTGCCCTTGTATCAGTTGGGTGTACGAACAATTCCACATCTCCAAAAGATGCACCTTTCTACGAAACCGGTACTATTCCTCAAACAATGTCAGAAAAAATGCCTGACGACTTTGGATTTTCTGTTTCCTACGGAATTGAAAAGAAAAATGAAATCAACTCATTCACGAATACAGTGACCAAGGATTTGATAGAAGATGGAACAATCACGGCAGCGATTGCTCTAACAGAAGAGGAAAAGGCTGAGATTTACGATAAGATGAAAGAAGCGGATATTAGAGGAACTAAAAACTATATACCCAACCCTATAAACGGAACTATTTGTGAGCAAACACCTTTCGAAGAGGATCAATGGGAAATCACTATGAACGGTGAAACGATAACTCATGCCGTATCAGGTGCGTATTGTGAACCGACCGAAGATGCCAAGCAATTATTTGCGTTACGGAATTTCGTAGTAAGTAAAATGAGGAGTAAGGAAGAATATATGAAGCTTCCCGATGCTAGAGGCGGATACGATTAATGGGATTTGCGCATGCGATGGAAATAGGGGGAGTTACGCATTTTTATAGAGAATTTCAGAGGGAAAGTAATGGCTGTACAATATAATGATTTGAATTATTTGCTATTTCGGCGAAGACCTGTTATATTTAAAGAGTATTATCTTTGTTCTTTTCAGATAGAGAAAATATTTGATTTTCGTCTAAGGTATTTGAGCAAGTATAGTAACAATTATGTGGATGTCCACATTAGGAGGCAATAACTATGGAACAAGGTACAGTTAAGTGGTTTAACGCAGAAAAAGGTTTCGGATTCATCGAACGCGAAGCAGGGGACGATGTATTCGTACACTTCTCAGCAATTCAAAGTGACGGTTTCAAATCTTTAGACGAAGGTCAAAGTGTAACATTTGAAATTGAAGAAGGACAACGTGGCCTACAAGCTACAAACGTTCAAAAAGCTTAATAATTGCTAGAAAAAGACCCTACATGTGGGGTCTTTTTTGCGTTTATGGCGTACTTTTGTTTGTCGTCATGTATGGCTAGTGTAAGATTGTTTGCATCGCTGACCTTGTAGTAGCCAAAGCTGTATCTGTATACGCAGCTAGTTGAGCTTTATCTATGGCGGAACCTGGTGTTTTGGTGCGAATGGCCACGCACTCATGTATTGCATGGTAATGATAAAGACACTTTACCGAAAACCGTTGGTAAAAGTGCATACGAATTATCGAACGTTCGAAGAGTAATTTTATATAGTTACGAACGCTAATATTTCTCCTGCATTATCATTTAAATTCCAAGGGGAATGTGGGAATTTATGCTATAAAATTTGCGTTAAGCAGTGAATGTTCCTTACGAAATATATTCCGCAATCGGGCGATAGTATCGAAAATAATTCTCGAACATTCATATAGGATGCTACATAAGCTGGAAAAAATAAATGGACTAGAACTTTAATTGGTTTCACACAGATGAAAGGTATGGTATGAAGAATGACAAAGAAAATGAACTATTTGATTTTACTTTTAACAATCGTCTTTATGGTCGGTTGTACCAACTCAGAAGATGCATCCGTTGCAGATGTAGAAACAGATTTGCAAAAAGTCACGACTGTTGAACCGAATAAAATTAGTGAAGAAGAAACTGCCGTTGCGGTTGTTGAAGAACAGGAAGAAGAAAAGCCCGTAGTAGAGGAACCGGAAGTAGAAGAAAAACCAGCTCAACCAAAGAAGGAACGGTTCTCCGGATACAAACTAATTGAAGTGGATGGTGGGGATCTATCTGGATATCGTGAACCCAACATCGTGGTTGACATTGGTTACGGGGACCGAGAATATTGGGGATTTACGAATGAAAACGGGCAACTAGTACGTGTAATAGCTGACGAAATCGTTCTACAAGATGACAGGAACGAACCTGTTTTATCGACTGGCAGATACTATGCTGATGAGGCCAAGGTTCCAGGCGTTGAAAGTGACGTTTTAGATGAGGGACATGTAATTGCCGACTCTCTCGGAGGGGTATCGAATGCTTATAACATTACCCCACAAGATAGTACGCTCAACCGACATGGTGATCAAGCGTATATGGAAAACGAGATCCGAAGAGCAGGTGGAGCTACTAAATTTGAAGCAATTATCACGTATTCAAATACAAAAACGCAGATTCCATCTAGCTATCAGTATACCTATACAATAAACGGGAATGTCATTACGGATTCATTTGAAAATGTGAATCCAGATGAAGTAAACGAATCTCTGGGACTAACCGGAAATAATGAGTCCGAATCTAAATCAGAAAGTTCTTCAACAAACGAAGGTGAGCTTTCAAGTGTTGATACGAATGGAAATGGTATCGTGACAATCGCAGAAGCGAAAGCAGCCGGTTTCAGTATGCCAATAACTAGGGAACATTGGTTGTACCAATACATGCAAGATCGTGATAATGACGGCATGGTAGGAGAATAAGAGATCTGCCTATATCAAAAATGGGCTATTTTGTTTTGTGATGAAACTATTAGTTGAGTAAGATCGTACTTTAAATAATAATACTTGCGCTACTGGCGGATTAGAGAAAAGGATCCATCCACATATTACGATACCAGCGGATTTATTCGAAAGAATGGCTAAACGTATGAGTCAAAATTAGGTTGAATGCGTCAATAAGGCACGTTTATGAAGTAACAAAAAGGTTTGATTCCCCAATTTCAATGCTGGGGAATTAGACCTTTTTATATTTGCATATCGTGGAAAGAAGAACTTGAAAAGTATGCAAAATAACTCTGAACATGACCTCCGTTTTCCCGAAAAGGGTTTTCTTGTGTAGTCCATCGGAAAGAAAAGTGATATTGGATTATTCAGAAACGGGTGATAGAATAGGGATAAGGAAAAATTTATCAGTCAGGGTTTTATTCAACGAACTATTTGACCTAGCCATGCGGCAGCCATATGGAGATAGAAATCGAGGGATGTATCGTGACGATAAAAAGTTTGTGGATAGCGGTGGCCATTTTCAGCATCCTGGAACTAGTTGCGATCCCTGTGTTATTGGTAGGTGCCGATAAACTTTATCAAATGATAGATGGGGTAATGATCATAGCGTTCATTATTTATCCGCTGTTTTATTTCTTATCCTTATTGCTATTGAAGAAGGGAAACAGAAAACTCGGTGCAGTCATTTTACTTATTCCGTTGCTCTTATACACCCCTATTTTGATGGGAATCCAAGGACTGATTCGCTAAAAAAGAAATCGGTGAGTGACTTTAATGAGTTGTTCAACTAAAGGGATGCAAGAAGTTACAGTTTGGCGGTTGTTGAAGATGACATTTAAATCGGAAATGATTTTATGAAAATGTACTCGACGTGGAACTGATTAGTTACAGGATAGGAGTGTTCATATGGATGATTTCGAGTTGATAGCGAAATATAAAAGTTTTTTACATCACTATACACTCGAACAATTGCGCTACATCCCCGAGCCAGAAGTCTGGTCAATTGGTCAACTGTATGATCATTTAATTGTTGTGGCTCATGAGTATTTGGACAGTGTTGAGGCTTGTGCGAAAGTTGCGGGAGAGCAAAAGCAGGGGAAGACAGAGTTCGGAGAGCACTTATTTAAGAATGGTGGTTTTCCGCCGATTAAGATCAAATTACCACCGGAACTTGACGCACCCCCGGACAATAAGAAATTATCAGAGGATATTATGCTCGAGCTCGATCGGCTATCGGAAAGAATGAAACAACTGGAACTGAAAGTGGATGAAATAAACCCTCAACAAAAAGTTGAACATGGAGGTTTTGGATGGTTGAATGCGCAGGAGTGGCTGGCGCTCGTTGGCATGCATTTCCGTCATCATCTGCGTCAAAAGGAAGAACTGGATCGAAAACTGAAAATCGGCAGATCAATCGAATAATGTTTTGAAGATTTGGTTGTGGTGTGTAAAACACAGGACATGCGTTATTAGCAGCTATTGCAGATGATTTGTTAAGAAGATTATGCGCATCCATCAACGATATTGAAAGGAAATCCATCGAGCGGTATTCAAGTGTATTTCATCAATAAGGCTCGGAACTTGATTTATCATCTAAACGGTGAGCAGAATTGTGATAGTTTAGCTTAGGATAATAATGATATTCGATTTCTATAAGAGATGCATAACGATTGGATATTGGTTGATGAGCGGAAAGTAATTGACGAGACTTTTAATAATAAGGATAAATAACGCAGATCGCACCTTGTATGAGGTGCGGTCTTTTTGTGTTTCGTGTCGATTCCAATATTGGTATAATAGGCTAACTCATTTATTCTGCAATTCAGTTATGCACGGGGGAATACTTTATCACTTGAAAGGAGACTGCCTATGGGGTTCCGATTTCAAAAACGCATTAAGATTGCACCGGGGGTTCGGGTGAATATTAGTAAGAGTGGGTTCAGTACATCGATTGGTCCGCGGGGTGCGTCCGTCACGGTAGGAAAACGAGGTGTTCGAGCGAATGTCGGGATTCCAGGAACAGGAATTTCGTACTCGGAGCAATTGACGTCCAACCGTTCCAAACGTCCTCTGCGTTCGTCCTCTCAAACTGCTTCATCGGCTAAGCCGGCTTATTCTGCAGAAGCTAAAGAGGTGGAGGCCTATACAAGTTACGTGGATATGTTACTTTCCACTCATTTAGAGACGGTTCAGCCTGTAAATTGGAAAGCGATTCTTCAGGAAGACTTGGAACAGCTCGCAGCAAATGGACCTCGTGCAGAAGAAGCACGTCGCAAATTGAAGGCGTTCCAACCGAATTGGTTTGACCGGTTGTTCCGCAGAGAAGAAACGAGACGCAGGGAACTGGAAGAGGAACTGAGCAAAGCGATTGTGCAGGACAAGATCCAGTTGTCTGAAAAACAGACGCTGGCCGACCAGGCGTCAAAGGTGCTGGCGGGGGACGAATCCGCATGGCAGGAAGCCTTGCAGGAGTATCCTGCGTTTGCTGCCATCGAGCAATTCGGGCACAAGGTGCATGTGAAATTCTGCAACGGCGAACTGACAGTTTTTGTAGACATCGGAGAGGATGAGGTCGTCCCAAAAGAAGTGCTGTCATTGACGGCGAAAGGCAACCTGTCCCGAAAAAAGATGGGAAAGACCAACTACTTTGCTCTCTATCAGGATTACGTGTGCAGTTGCATCCTTGGCGCAGCACGGAATGTGTTCGCGATCTTGCCAGCTGAGCACGTGCTTATCCATGTCTATGACAGAAGCCAGGCGGATGAACCTCCGGTGAGAGGATGTATTGCGTCCGTGCGTATCAGACGGAACGAGCTGTCAGGGATGCTCTTTGAATTGCAGGACCCTTCAAGAACTGTAGAAACGTTTGAACACCACATGAATCATTTGAAGACGAAGGGCTTCCGCCTCGTCGAGGAATTAAAGTGAGGAACGACACGCGCATACTGTTTATCGTATGAACCACTACTAGACAAGACAGGATGGTGCAGGATGGCGAAACATAAAATTTATACGATGAGTTTTTCAAAGGTTTACCCCCTTTATATTGCCAAGGTGGAAAGGAAAGGTCGTACGAAAGAGGAAGTCGACGAAATTATTCGCTGGCTGACAGGTTATGAGCAGGGAGAGTTGGAGGTACATTTGGAGAAGCAGACCGACTTTGAAACGTTCTTTTCGGAAGCGCCTGAGATGAACAGCGAACGTAAACAGATCAAAGGTGTAATTTGCGGAATCCGGGTGGAAGACATTGAAGAACCGTTGATGCAGGAAATCCGCTATTTGGATAAGCTGATTGATGAATTAGCAAAAGGCAAAGCGATGGAGAAGATTTTGAGAAGGGCTTGATAGAAATACCCATACTCTTGCTTCGCGATGTGCAGGGAATTAGGTAAAATCCCGGATTGGGCGTTCACTGAATCCGGGTATTTTTTATCTTCAACAGGATTTTGCGGTGCTTAGGCGGGGACGCAGACTGCTTGATCACTGGTAGAAATACAGGCGAACTCTCCTCGGAACTTACGGGATGGATGCAACGTTTTTATCGAAATCAATTGTTAGGAAAAATGTTTTACATAAGTAGATGAAATAGGAATCATTACGTGGCAAAAGGCTGATTTCGATTTAGATAGTTGTAGAGTACGACGTATCTTGATAGGATTTCATCTATAATATAATTTTCAAATTCAATAACTGGCAATACTTAGTTAGTCTTGTAAACCTGGAACATTGTTAGTGGAAAAGAGGTAATTCGTATAGAAACGTTAGAAAAATATTTAAAACAGCATTTCGAAAAAGGAATCTTGCAAGCACCGCTGTTTTTAAGATGGGAGACCGCTTTAAGATTTGAATTGACAGAGCCAGGAGTCACGATGGATTCGCCAAATGGGCTGAAGCAGGCGATCCAACGTTCGGTTGCTCTATTTGATGAAGTTTTCGGGGATGAGGATGACTTGTTGGTTGTAGCGGAAGTTTATACAAAAAAGAATCACAACTTCTTTGAAAAAAGACCTTTGAGCACGTATCGGACTTTTGTCAAAAGCCAAGAAGTGTTGGATCATTTAAGACATGAACTAGTGACAGAACCACGGAGCGCGGAAGGAGAGGAGATGATTACACATCGTTTTCTTCAACCGTGTCGGAAACAGGATTTACGCTACTCTCTTATGCTTGAAACAAAACTTTTTGAACAGGAGAGAATGCCGATTACCGGGCTGAAAAAACAGCCTAACAGTAGATTTGAACTCTATTATCTCAATCAAAATCGGCATATCATCTTTCATGTATTCAGCGAGCGAGGCTGTGATATTATCGCAACTGATAGGAACGAGATTCGACCGCTGTATGAAAAGTATAACGAATGGATTGAGAAAGCCCATCGATCCATGATTGACGCGAGATTTACTGAACCCAGTACCGGTTTCTGAAGGTGAGATTTTTTTAGGCTTCATGGGATAGTACAAAAGGAGAATTCCAGAAGAACGGATTCAGACTATTTTGTGTCTGTTTCTTTTTTTTTTTCGGACAATCAACCTAAGTATTCCACTTCGCAAATACTGCTCGGAATTACGTCCTAATAGTGCAGTGCGAAGGTTTGGTTCAACTAAGCAAGCATAAGAAGAGACCCGAATAGCGCACGCGTGCTTGAACGGAAAATCTTATTATGCTTGCATTTTTTTGCTTCCGCGTTGTGCGCTTGAGCGGAGTACAGTGTTGCTTGAACACAATTGGCTGTGCTTGAGCGGATTACAGGGCTGCTTGATCACAATTGGCTGTGCTTGAGCGGATTACTGTGCTACTTGATCACATTTATATAAATAGAAGTATTGAGCCGGAATGAAAATCGAATGTTGTCTTAATTTTCAATGTAATCAATGTTATACTCTGTCTATTCACATGCTTAAAGGAGGAACTGTGGTAATGGAGTTAAGTAAACAAGCAGGGGAATTTCAGCAAAAGCTGAAAGAATTGGGAAGCGATCGAAAAGTGAAAGAGCTGCCGGACAGTGCCCGGACTGCTCAAGAAGCGGCTGAAGCGATCGGCTGTGGAATCGCCCAGATTGCGAAATCCATCGTTTTCAAATTACAACAATCCGGAGAGCCGCTGTTGGTGATTGCAAGCGGAACAAATCGGATTGATGAACAGAAAATCGAGGAGCATGCGGGGGAAGTGCCCGGCAAGGCGGATGCCAAATTTGTCCGTGCACACACAGGATACGTAATTGGCGGAGTTCCACCCATGGGACATGTTGAACCAATTCGTACACTGATCGACTCAGACTTGTTGCAGTATGATACGATCTGGGCTGCCGCCGGTCATCCGAAAGCCGTTTTTGAACTGACGCCTGGAGAGCTGACGAAACTCACTGGCGCAAAGGTCGTTCAAGTGTGTAACTGAGTGACGATACCCTTTTTGGAAATCGATCTCTCGGGTTTCGTCTGTAATAATTCAACCAGTTCGGGGAACACTATCCTCTGTAGCATGATGAATAGAGGAGGAAGTATGATGGCGAAAAACTATCCGAAACCGAATGATCCTGCGGATAATGTTGAGCGGTTGAATAAGACCATTGGTAATATGGAAGCGGCCGAAGAAGCAATGTATTTTGCGGAAGGTAAAGAGCGTGCACAGATCCAAGCTAAAAACGAACGACGTGCAGAAAGCATTAGCGATTTGAAAGATGAAATTGCAGCAGAGAACAAATCCAGGCATAAGAAATTTTGACGCGTCATTTGTGTAAGTGAACTACATGTCTAAATGGACATGAATCCATCCCGTTGCGAATTATGCTGCGGGATTTTTGTATGTACTGACAAGAATCCTGGAGGATGTCTGAATAACGCACAGCCTCGCCTCGATATGTTCATTAATAGATTTTGTAGAGGAAGAGTAGTCATTACTTCATACGGATACACAAACGCTCCAAGTAACGGATTTAACTGGACTATAGCGAGTGGAATTTAAGATGTTCCTACTAGTCAAGTGCATGTTTGGTGTTGAGTTGCTTATGCATTGTTAAATTTTGGTGAAACAATCTTAGGAGTTGCATATTTCTCAAATCCATATTATATTAATTGACGAAGCAACGATTGAGGTGTCAAACATTGTTTCATCAATTAATGTAAAATATGAAAAGGAGCTTTTCCATGATGCAAACATATCAGAAAACGAATGATTTCAATGAAATTGTAAACGGACGTCGTTCCATTAAGGAATATGACCCTACGGTTAAAATCAGCCATGAAGAAATGAGTGAGATTATCGCTCAAGCTTCAAAAGCCCCATCATCTATTAATATGCAACCTTGGAGATTTCTTGTGATTGACAGTGAGCAAGGAAAAGCTACACTAGCCCCTCTTTCCAGATTCAATAAAGATAAAGTCATGAGCTCATCCGCAGTCATTGCTGTATTCGCTGATCTCAATAATTTTGAGCATGCCGAAGAAATTTACGGCAAAGCTGTTGAACTTGGGTATATGCCTGAGGAAGTTAAAGAATTTCAATTGAATGCTTTTAAACCAGTTTATGAAAAGATGTCCTATGAAGAAATGAAAGATACCATTATGCTGGATGCTGGTCTAGTCTCAATGCAACTTATGTTAGTAGCACGTGCTTATGGATATGATACGAATCCTATCGGTGGTTATGAAAAAGACCAGATTGCTGAAGCTTATGGTCTGGAGAAAGAACGTTATTTGCCGGTTATGTTAATCACTATAGGTAAAGCCATCAATGAAGGTTTTCAATCATATCGTCTTCCCGTTGAGACAACTACAAAATGGAGATAAGATAGACTCTATTGAACTTAATGTGATATGTGTTGTGTTAAGTTTTACAACGAATGAATTTAGGGCAGGTATTATTTCGATTGCATGTTAGGTGATGTTGTATTATATTTATTGATGGGTCAACTATTGAGAAGTCAATTAATTGTAGGATTTCTTATCAATTGACCTCACAAATTACATTGGAGGTCAATTGATGAGATGTTCACTTTCAAATCAAGAACAAATCTTACGTCTGCTTAATGGACTTAATAATCAGATCAGCCCTAAATTTGAACGATGTACGGGCATTAGCGCATCACGCTATGAATTGCTTCATCAGCTTTACGAAACAGAAGAAATTAATCAATCCACGCTTCAAAAAGCTGTTAATATCGATAGTGGTGCCATTACTCGACATCTAAAACTACTTGAGGCAAACGGCATGGTGACAAGACGAAGAAACCCTAGCGATAATCGGGTGATATTTGTTCGCCTTACCGAGGAAGGGCGTAAACAAATTGTCGGTTACAAAAAAGAAAAAATTAGTTTTGTGAACCAAATGCTCCATGATTTCAACCCGGAGGAATTGGAATCGCTATCCGACATGCTGAATCGCATGCAAAACAATATCATTGAATACTAAAACCTATTGAAAAAAATTGAACTAAAGATGATCAGGTATAAGCCTCTAATTCAATAAATCTAATTAAAAGGATGGATCACTATGATTATTATTCACGCAAACCTTCAAGTAAAACCGGATCAAGAACAAGCATTCTTGGAAGAAGCTAAAACACTTCTTGCTGCATCAAGAGCTGAAGAAGGGAACAGCAGCTACGACTTGCTGAAATCTACTGAACAAGATTGCCATTATACAATGGTTGAAATTTGGAAAAATATAGAGGCTACTGCAGCCCATAATACAAGTGAGCATTTCACTGCTTTTAAGCAAAAAGCGCCAACTTACCTTGCTGCACCCATGGACCTTAAGGTATTCAGTGGAGAACCTGTAAAAGCATAACAATAGCAAACACCCCAAGGAATTCGTTCTTGGGGTGTTTGCTTATGCACATTCACATCCACACGTATTATATTCGTTATAAAAATCTGGAAGAGCAATATCACTTTGCTGTTGTTCAGATAACTGAAGTGGCAGTTGAATATTCTATTTTGATGATAGCCGAATCTAAACTCGCTGCGACTTATGTAGCGGGTTTTTTGAGTGTACTGACCAGAATGTTGCCAACTATGCTAAACTATCAGAATAGTAAGAAGTGACTATATCCGGTTTTATAGATTACTCTACACATTGAGAAGCTAGGATAGAATGAGAACTAGCTAATTTAATATAGAAAGGAAGATGTATATGATGTCCAAAAGGAAAGTGGAGGTACTTCCTTACTCGTCATTATGGTTATCTGCATTTCAAGAAGAAGCCGCTATATTACGAGGAATTTTCGGTTCTGATGTACTTGAAGTTCATCATATTGGCAGTACAGCAGTAGTTGGATTATCTGCTAAGCCCGTGATAGACCTTCTACTAGTCGTTCGATCGATTGCGTGTGTGGATGCACACAATGATGCAATGCGTGGTATTGGGTATGAACCTAAAGGTGAAAATGGAATTGAAGGAAGACGTTACTTTCAAAAGGGTGGCAATGAAAGGAGTCATCATGTCCATGTTTTTGAAGAAGGATGTGCAGAGATTACGCGTCATCTTTTGTTTCGGGATTTTTTAAGAGCTCATCCTGCACGAGCGATGGAATATGGGGAGTTGAAAACACAATTAGCTGAGCAGTATCCTGATGATATCGAGAAGTATATAGAAGGAAAATCAGAGGTAATCCGGCAAATTGAATGTGACGCTGCAGAGTGGTTATGAGAATATTAGGTTTCATTTTAAATGGATACTGTATACGTCAGACACGATTTAGAATCATTTTCAAGGTGTGCGCTCCTCTATTTCGTTCTATAAGGCTAGACGATTCTGCTCGAGTACTGAGAGGACAAATTAACTAGATGAACTTGTCAAAACAAGTAGTGTGCAAGGTGGTAAAGCTTAATATAAAGAGGATATTTATTTTTTAGGGAAAAGGGGAATGGAAAATGAAAATTTTAGAAGAGACCGTACAAAAGATTGATAAGTTGGATACAGAGATGATAGAAAGCGCTTGGAAACGCGTAGACAGTCTGATTAAGCCACCAAAAAGTCTAGGAAGACTCGAGGAGATTGCAGTTCAATTAGTAGGTATCACCAGGAATCCATCCCCTTCAGTAGAACGGAAAGCGATGATTGTGATGGCCGCCGATCATGGTGTATACGAGGAGGGGATTTCCAGTAATCCTCAAGAGGTTACATTAGCGCAAACGCTGCTCTTTCAAAAAGGATTGACAGGTGTGTGTGCAATAGGTAAAGTTTCCGGAGCGAAAATTACTGCAGTAGATATCGGCATCAAAGGGGAACTGCCTGAAGATAGTGGCGTGATTGGACGGAAAGTAAAACATGGAACAGAAAATATGGCGAAAGGTCCTGCAATGACAAGAGAAGAAGCGATCCGATCGATAGAAGTTGGAATTGAGATGGCCAATCGAGAAGTGAAAAATGGAATCCAGTTGCTTGGGACAGGGGAGATGGGAATTGGCAACACGACTCCCAGTACGGCCATTTTGTCCGTTCTTAAAAATTGCGATCCGTTAGAAATAACGGGTAAAGGTGCAGGTGTGGGACCAGGAGGAATTGAGCACAAAGCATCGGTCATCAGGCAAGCCATCGAGAAGAATCAGCCCAATCCAAGCGATGGAATCGATGTGCTGGCCAAAGTTGGCGGATTGGAAATCGGGGGCATGGCAGGAGTGATGCTTGGGGCTGCCGCAAATCGCATACCTGTCGTGGTAGACGGCTATATTTCCACAGTGGCGGCCTTGATAGCAGCAGCGATAGAGCCTAACGCCAAGGATTATTTCATAGCCTCCCATGCATCTGCCGAACCAGGCGGGCGACTGGCAAGCGAGTTATTAGGAATCGAGCCGATGTTAACAATGGATATGTGCCTCGGTGAAGGGTCTGGCGCGGCGTTAGCCTTCCCGATTATAGACGCGGCTGTCAGCATGATGAATCATATGGCTACGTTTACGGAAGTAGGAATGGAAATTTAGTTGTTATCGAGTCTTTAATCGAAACCGGGATGCCAAATGTGTAGGATGTGGCGAAACCAAACACCTATTGAAGAAACGGTAATAGATGTTAGAGGTGCAATTCCGATCGTGACAATTTCTTTTCTGATTTGAGGGTACTTCAAACGCCACTTTAGAAAGGGGAAGACTGATGAACTATGACATCCGACAAGTCCATGAAGAGAATAGAAGAGAAATAGTAGCATTGCGCGTGTCACTAGAACAGCGTGGCTTCATTGAAACGATAGAAGAATGCTTAGCGGAAGCTGCACAATGGAAGCAATTTCGGCCTGTCGGTTTGTATGTCGATGACTTGGCTGTCGGTTTTGCCATGTACGGTTCTTTGCCGGATAGCCAGGGAGGCAGCAATCTATGGATTGATAGGATGCTAATCTATGAGCAGTTTCAACGTAAGGGATACGGTCGCAAGTTTATGGAGCTGCTTATTGACCGGGTATTGCAGGAATATGGGGAGCAACCGATTTACTTGAGTGTTTATAAAGAAAATGAGGGGGCCGTATATTTATATAAAACACTCGGTTTCGGATTCATCGGTGAATATGACACAGCCGGTGAAGAGATTATGCGGATGGGATAGGAATGAGAGCTTGGATAGAAATTTTTACTGATCCGTTAATTGAAAGAAGAAAGAAGGGGAGCTATGAAATCCATCTATCTACTCGTCATCATAGGCTTGATGGCCGTATTAGTAGCTTGCCAATCAAAAGAAGCCGAGCAGTTCATCGAGAAGGAAAGTACAGTCCAGGAAGCTCATCATCTAGTAGAAGAAGCGATGATTGAAAAGGGACTGACTGTGTCAGCAGGAAAAGTGCAGTATGACAATATTGGAAAGTCTACAGATAGGAGCCGAGTTGTGGTCGATTATGAAACAGAGCATGAGCCAGCCTATAAAGGGAGAGCTTTTTTACTTGTGGATGAAGACTCGAAGCCGAGACGTATTGCAGGTGTGGATCATTTAGGATTGGACTATACGGAAGGTTTGTTGTCACTCGGGGATTTGCTGATGGAACGGCTTGCCACTGCCGCATACCAATCTGTAGTACTTGAAGTGGAACCGGTCATGGAGCA
Source organism: Sporosarcina gallistercoris (assembly GCF_014836415.1). Lineage (GTDB taxonomy): Bacteria > Bacillota > Bacilli > Bacillales_A > Planococcaceae > Sporosarcina > Sporosarcina gallistercoris. The sequence goes on from NZ_JACSQY010000006.1 coordinate 73,201, forward strand.
GTTGCCTGGACTGAGTTGGGAAAACGATGAAAAAATTGATGTGAATCGAGTCGGTTACGACAAGGAACAGTTCCCGGAAATTCTACGTTTGTATGGAGAAGATCGACTGGCAAATCCGACCGAAGAGGAAGCAAAACAGTGGTTGGAACAGTATCAGATTCGTTCAGGTGATGAACCTCTTGAACTGTGGTTACCTTTAAACTACGCAGGTGAAATGACGAATGCTCAGTTCGAAGCAATGTTGGAGCAATTTAGCGGACTAAAAGATATGTGGGATGGGCCGATGTATGTGCGTATCACGGCAGATCACTTCGATGAGACTGAGGACCCCATCTACAATGCATACTCAAACGGAATGGGATCGAATGTTTTCATAGGGGCTTTTAAGTAATGGTTTACATGCCTTTTTGACATATCTATGCAACGTAACTAAGAAAGCTACTTGGTGTATACGCCATCATGCAACTACATAATTTAAAGCAGCCGTCCTATGCTGTAAAGTGATTCAAGTCGGCTGCTTTTCAATTCACTATGATTTAGGAATGGCGGTACCAGGAATGCTTATGTTTCAAACACTCAAAACCAATACAGCCAACATATAGATGGAAGAAACGATCGTGAGGACGGCAATCAGTAATTTCAACTTTGGTATTGGAACCTTGTCCGCTATACGTGTGCCCGTTAGAATTCCGATGACAGTTCCAAGTAAACTAGCGATAATTAGTACGGGGAGTGAGTCCATATTGGCACGGGAGAAGTATCCGGCCATGGAGGGAAGAGCGATGATAACAGAGTTTAAAAGACTCACGCCGACCGCCACTCTAATATGGACTCCAAGGCTTGCCAGTAACGGGACTAATAAAATCGGTCCGCCAGCTCCAGTAAGTGAGCAGATGACTGCTGTCAAAAATCCAAGGAGCATAACGAATAAATGAGAATTCAACAGAAAGGAACGTTTTTGCTCCATCTCGTCTCTGTCTTTCCTAATTAGAAGGGATAACCCTGCGAACAATACAAAGAGATAAAGGAAGAACTTCACTAGGAAATCCGACGTTAAGACATTGATCTGAACTCCTAAAAAGGCTCCTGGCAAGCTGCCGATACTTAATAGTATGGCGAGTTTCAAATCCATATGTTTCATCTTCCAATAAGAATAGGCTCCGAGTACGCCCGAGACCGCAAACGCTAAAAAACTCAGTGCAAGGGAGTCATGGACAGGCATGTTTAGGAACCCAACGTAAATCAAGGGCAGCAGGAATCCAGCAATTCCGGATATTCCTAAAAAAATGCCGACCACCAAGTTGATAAGTAAGAGAGTACAAAAAAGAAAGATGGACATTAGACAGACCTCGATTATTCTTAACCCTTGGAAAAGGATTATCTATTTGCTCGTATGGAAAGTTCATTCAAAGTTTACTTACATACAGTAATTCATCTTCCTTCATTGTAAGGACTTGTCTAGCTTTCCTCAATAGCTTTCCATCCTCAATTGAATTACCCTGTTCGTGACAACTCCAATCAGCGCTTGCCGAGGAGAATCCTTTTTTGCTGATTTAGACCTTCCCTAGTTGATTTCCCCATATATCCTATATGTCATTCACGGAATGCGCTCGAAGTTGGGTGCCGGCACAAAACAAAAATCGGCTGCAACAAGTCATGTTTCAAGACCTGTTGCAGCCGCCTGTTGCTGATTCAATTTTAGTCCCCACAAAGCTCTTCCGCAATATTTACAAAGTAATTCACACCATACTGCAATGCCGTTTCCTCAATCTTGAATTTAGGATGGTGAAGGGGATACGCCTTGCCGAAGTCTTTATTATGAACACCGATGAATTGCATAGACGCTGGTACTACTTCCGAATATGCAGCAAAGTCCTCAGCGCCAAACATGGGTTCTGGCAAGTCGATTACGTTTTCTTCTCCGACTAACTTAGCTGCAGCGCGACGAGTGATTTCAGTAGCTTCCGTATCATTGTGAACCGCGGCACAGCCAAGATCCCATTTGATTTCCGCTTTTGCACCGTGCGTGTTTGCAATGCCATGTACCACTTGGTCCAAATAATCCCTGGCCTGTACACGAACAATAGGATCATGTGATCGAATCGTGCCTCCAAAAGATGCAGTTTCTTCGATGACGTTCAAGGAATTTCCACAATTGAACTTCGTAACAGTGATGACAGGCGCCTGTAAAATCGGCAATTTCCGAGAGACGATCAGCTGTATATTGGTGACAATCTCTGCACCGATAACGAGTGGGTCGATTGCAAGTTCAGGAGTGGAAGCATGGCCTCCTCGTCCAATGATTTTCACTTCAAAATCATCACCCGCTGCATTCATTTTTCCGGCACGCATTGAGAATTTACCAGCGTTTTCATAAGGATAGACGTGTAAAGCGAAAACGTAGTCGACACCTTCCATGACGCCGTGGTCGACAAGTTCTTGAGCACCGCCTGGCGTCACTTCTTCTGCATGTTGGAAGATAAAACGGATTTCTCCGCTGAATTCGTTCCGTCTCTCACATAATACTTTTGCTGTGCCCATCAACATAGATGCGTGTGCGTCGTGACCGCAAGCGTGCATGACGCCTGGTGTTTTGGATTGGAAATCGATATCTGCCTCTTCGTGGATAGGGAGGGCGTCTATATCTGCACGAAACGCAATCGTGTGAGATGTTGCAGCTGACTGCTTTTCACCTTTCAAAACAGCATAGACACTCGTTTTAGTCGGTCTCGTCACGGTCAGCCCTGGAAATTTGGACACCGTTTCATAGATATAATCTGATGTCTTAAACTCGTGATGGGATAGTTCAGCATGTTCGTGTAAATGGCGTCTCCACGAAATGACTTCTTTCTGCAATGTGTCCTGATTCAAAACCAATTGTATAACCCCCTGATTGTTTAAAATGGTCCGTAGTTAATGGCTTGAGCAATGATGAGGAAAATAACTGTGATACCGATTTGTATTAACACATATGGGAATACCCATTTGACCCATTGCGTGAACGGAATCCCCGCAATAGCAAGTCCTGCTAACAAAACCCCGCTGGTTGGAATGACCGTATTCGAAATTCCATCACCCATCTGGAAAGCGAATACCGCAGTTTGTCTAGTCACTCCAATCAAGTCAGCGAGTGGTGTCATAAGTGGCATCGTCAGGGCTGCTTGACCGCTTCCTGAAGGGACGATGAAGTTGATCACCAGCTGCATGAAGAACATGCCGATTGCATTGACGGATGCAGGTAGCTGACCAACTAATCCAGCTGCAAAATACAAAATCGTATCGAGTAAGCCACCGTCTTTTGTAACAACCAGAATCGTTTGCGCAACCCCGATAATCAAAGCCCCAGCCACCATCTCACGTGCTCCGGATACGAAGCCATCTGCCATCTTATTCATGGAGAGCTTGCCGATGATGCCCATAATGATTGCACTGAAAAGGAAGATTCCACCGATTTCACTAATGTACCATCCGAATTTAATGACCCCGACGACAAGTGCGATGAAATTTGCAAGCAGGACAAGTAATGCAAGGAAATGCCTTTTACTCATCTTGAAGTCCATATCAATGGCCACTTGATCTTTTGGATCGAATTTGCCGTAGACACCTGCTGCAGGATTTTTTTTGACCTTCATGGCATGCCTATAGATAAAGATAACGGTAAGTAAGTAGAAGACAATGAAAATCGCAATCCGTAATCCCATGCCAGAATAGATCGGGAGTTCGGCGATGCTTTGCGCCACAGCTACATTAAACGGATTGGTGATACCCGTCACAAATCCTGTTGCCATCGTTCCAAGCATGACAATGGCAAAACCGGTCAACGCATCCATCCGAAGCGCCATCGTCATCGGAACAATAATTGCAATATAGACGAGCGTATCTTCAGCAGAACCTATCAACGTACCGAGTAACGCAAATATTAGAACCAACATTGGAATCAGAACAATTTCCCGTTTCCCAAATCGCGCTGCAACGACTTTGATGAAAGAGTCGATCGCCCCTGTTGCTTGCATAATCCCTAGCGCACCACCAAATAAAAACACGAACAAGATAATATGTGCGCCTTCCATAAGACCTAAATGCACACTATTGAACATTTGAAGCACGCCAACAGGTGTACGCTCGACAAATTCAAATGATGTCGCGTCCACAAGTGTCCGACCATCTTTTTCAATTCGATCGTAATGTCCGGCAGGCACGATATACGTGAGAATGGTCATGATTATAATGACGATGAACATAAGAGCGAATGCATTGATCCCTTTCGCAGGTGTTTCCTGTTCTTGATGATTCAAGTAGTCTTTCGTTGGCTTTGTCATAATATCCCCCCCAGGATAACGAATATGTGAAAGTGCTGAACCTGTCCTTTTGCAGAATTCTTCAAGATAATAAGCAGTTCTAGACTTGCATGCGGTTCGTTTGAAATCCTGATCATTCAGGTGTAGCCGCTGAAAGGACGCGCCACTTCATACATCCGGATTTTTAATGCGAGTGGTATCTTTGTTTTGTCATACTGATCACATAGCTTTCATTTCCTTACCAGCTATAGGATGTTTTGAATATGACTTTTTGTGGAAGCGCTTCCACATGAGGCTATACGAATTCGTAGTGATCATTTCGACTTGTAGTAGACAATCACTAACTATTATTGTCTAGGGAACTAAAATGGCATCCTCTCCTAATGCACAACTTGTATGAAATAAATATCCTTGTACAGACATTGGAATCAGAAGTCTACCGCACCTCCTTTTCTATTCAACGGAAAACATTTCCGTTGTAAGGAAATTTGTTATATAAAATATATGCCGAATTCATCTAGGTGTCAATATATTTCGAAAAAATAATCAACTATTGTCCTGACGCTTATGAATAAGAGTAAGTACCGCAATATAAACAATAAGAAGCCTTGTTAACTTAGTATTAGCTAAGTTTTAGCGCAAATTTGAGGGAGGAATAAGCCAATGGAGGATAAAACGGATATATATAAATTCTTTCTTTTCTACATGGGGAGGAGGGACGGTTGGCGGCGGTGAACGTATATGGCACCCATTTTTTCTGAAAGAGGAACTGCTTTGCGACTCACTCGGACACTGCTCTTTATGTCCATATTTAGTGGAATTAAATTGCCTGAGGTAGTTTTGCTGTGAGCGATGGATTTCATGCCGATTATTCGGTAGTAAAAGGTAGGAATTCCGAAGTAGGATTACTTGAACTATATTTGAAACACAGCACGTACTCTAAGGAAAAGTTAACAAAATCAAAAGAAGTGAGATAGAATTTGTCAGCTTTACTTAGAGACAACAAACAGGGGAAAGCAATGGATTTCGTGGTATACTGCTCATCGTTAAATATGTCTTCAGAACGGAGTGGGCAAGGATGACGAGAAAAATAATCATGAATTTGGCGATGAGCTTGGATGGATATATTGCAGATGACAATGGGGGGTTCGACTGGATCGGAGGGGATGGGCATAGTGAGCTGGATACGTCCGCTCAATTTAGTTTCCATGATTTCTTAGAGCAAGTCGATACGGTTGTAATGGGGCGGAAATCGTTCGAGGATTCTACACTCGATATGGTGGCACAACACAAAATTATCGTCGTGACCTCTTTAGAGAGAGAGGACGAAGAAAATGTGCAATTCGTCCAAGGGGACATCGTTTCTCATGTCCAGTCTCTTCAACAGGAAGAAGGAAAAGATATTTGGCTCTTTGGTGGCAGCCAGTTGACCAACGCCTTTTTGAAAGCAGGCATTGTCGATGAATTCATCATCGGCATCGTCCCAATGATTCTTGGCGCTGGAATCCGTCTGTTTGATGAGAACGATCGAATGATTCCACTGCAACTAGAAGAATACTCCGTCAATGAAGGATTGCCTATATTACGATATACGAAAAGAGTATAAGATGAACTAGTAGGAGAAACCGATGGACTTGAATAGTTACAAGTCTATTGGTTTTTTTCTGCTTTACGCAGGGCAGCCATGAATAAAAAGTAGGTCAATGAACTTTCATGTAGTTAAGATACGATTCACTCATTAGAACAACGATATCGGTCAAAGAATGCTTGAGCACGCGATTGCCATGGCAAAGTTTGAGGGAGCGGGTATCGTGCAATTGACCACTGACAAACAGCGAGTTGCTGCTCATCCATTTTATGAGAGACTTGGTTTCACAGCAAGCCTTGAAGGAATGAAGCTGATTCTTTTAAGAAGGGCCTTTATCTCTCAAGTCCTTTCCACTTCATTCCTGTCGTGTAAACAAGAACAGACTAGGTCATCCGGGATAATAAACGATATAGTACACAAGCAGGAAAACCACACTTTTCAGTTCTCTGAAGGGTGTTTTTTTGTCGTATTTACACACTTATTATCAAAATATTTCAGAATATATACTTGATTAATCAGTCAATTATACTATCTGCTACACGCACTAAATTACCAATTTTTCTTAAAAGGAAAGCCCTTAGGAAGTATAGTAATTCACTAATAATTCAGATAGAGTGAAAGGGCTTACATCATATGGGAGAGGAAGATGTAGATGGTGAAATCGAAGAAGAAGTTCTTAACTGCGTTACTCGTATGTTCGTTAGCAAGTGGACTTGTTTTTGCAGAAACGGCTGGTGCTCATAGCTATTCGATTCCTAATAAGGCATGGAATGATCCTGGCCATGGAGCACCTGTACTGCATCAGGGTTCAGTGAAGGGGGCAGGTATGAGACAGCAACCTCTACAGGATATCGATGCAGTCCTTCACGAGGCGATTGAAGAAAAAACCACTCCAGGAGCGGTTGTTCTTGTTGCCCGCAATGGACATATTGTGAAGCAGCAAGCTTATGGTGATGCGGCGCGATATGTGGACGACGCTTACACAGAAATGGAAAACCCGGTCGCTATGCAAACGGATACGATATTTGATGTTGCTTCGATTAGTAAGATCTTTACAACAGTAGCAGCTATGAAATTGTATGAAAAGGGAGCCATTCAATTGGACGCTCCTGTAGCAAAATACATTCCTGAATTCGCTGCAAGTGGAAAAGAAACAGTTACGATACGACAGTTAATGACACATACATCAGGATTCACCGCTTGGATTCCACTCCATTCCCAAGGAGAAACACGGGAAGACCGCCTACAGCTTGTATTTGCACAACCGTTGGAAGCACAACCAGGAAGTGTCTATACCTATAGCGACCTGAATATGATTACGCTGGGGGCCGTTGTTGAAAAACTCTCGGGGAAACGCTTGGATCAGTTTGTGAAAGATGAAATTACTAAACCGCTTGGTATGAAAGACACGATGTACAATCCTCCTGCTTCGCTTAAAAATCGAATCGCTGCGACAGAATTCCAACCGGAGATTGGCAGAGGACTCGTCTGGGGAGAAGTCCATGACGAAAATGCCTGGTCACTTGACGGCGTTGCAGGTCACGCTGGAGTCTTCTCCACAGCAAAAGACTTGGGGATATTTGCACATATGATTTTAAACGAAGGTAAATACGGAGGGAAGCGAATTTTAAAACCGGCTACAGTTCAACTGTTAAGTGAAAACCAAATCCCGGAATTTGACGGGGATGATCATGGACTCGGCTGGGAGCTGAACCAAGGCTGGTATATGGACGCTCTGTCAGGTCCTTCATCAGCAGGGCATACTGGGTTTACAGGAACCAGTATTGTCATCAACCAAAAAAATAAAACAATCGCTATTTTATTAACCAACCGTGTACATCCTACAAGAAAGACCATATCGTTAAACTCTGTTCGAAGGGATTTTGTACGACGAGTGGCAGATGCAATCCCCGCACCTATTCCTAAAAATACAGACGCTTGGTTTTCTGGATACGGGGACAAACTGCATCGTGACCTACTAGTGAAGGCAACAAAAGAAGTCAACGAAGTATCATTTGATACGTGGTATGAAGTGGAAAAAGACTCTGACTTTGGAGTGGTTGAAGCATCTGGTGACGGTATCTCTTGGAGTGAAGTAGGAACACGCCTTACAGGTACAAACGACAAGTGGAGTAATTTGACGGTTATGCTTCCAGAAGGGACGAAGCAGATCCGTTTCCGATACGAGACAGACGCGTCTGTTAACGGACGGGGCTGGTATGTAGGAAATATCAAACTGAATGGACAACTTGTCAATCCGGAATCAGATGCAACAGATTGGGAAAATCGAAATTATTAAAGGAGAGATTTGTTGATGAAAAAAATCCGTACTCACTTTTTAATGCCGTTATTGATTGGAGTGTTAGTACTTACAACGGCTATTTCTAGTCAGACTGCTATGGCTAATTCAACCAAATCATCTATTCAAGACCTTATTCTTTTACAAAATGTACCTGAATCGGATACTCAATTTGAAAAAGGAACTATTCAACTTAACCCACTTCACGTATATAAAGAAGGACATTTCATGGGAACTTCTAAAAATTTGAAATGGAAATCAACCAATGAAAGAGTTGCTACGGTTGATAAAAACGGTTTAGTTTCGACAACTGGTAAACCTGGAATGGCTTTCATTCAAGTGAGCGAGGGGAAACTAGTCGACCAGATTGGCGTATTAGGGAAGCCGGATCCGTCATCCGGGAAAGGCAAGGGGAAACCAACAGTTACGTACCAGGTGAAAAAGATGAATGGGAAACGATACAACCTGATTGAGAAAGCAATCGGTCGCATGACGCTTGAAGAAAAAGTAGGACAAATGCTTATGCCGGATTTCAGAAATATGAATGGCAAAAATGTCACAGAACTAACTCCTGAAATTGAACAACTTGTAAAAAAGTATCATTTAGGCGGAGTGATTTTGTTTAGAGAAAACGTAGTCACGACAGAACAAACGGCACGTTTAGTATCAGATTATCAAAAAACGTCTGAAAAATATGGTCTCCTCATGTCAATTGACCAAGAGGGGGGAATCGTAACACGACTTCAATCAGGAACAGATATGCCAGGGAATATGGCATTAGGGGCTACACGATCGGAAGAGCTTGCAGCTAAAGTGGGAGAGGCAATTGGTGAGGAACTGCATTCGTTGGGCATCAATATGAACTTCGCACCTTCTTTTGACATTAACAATAATCCGGATAATCCTGTAATTGGAGTCCGATCGTTTAGTGAAGATCCGGAGCTAACTGCCCAATTAGGTGTTGCCTATACGAAGGGGCTTCAAGGGACAGGTACTTCAGGAACAGCAAAACACTTCCCAGGTCACGGTGATACAGCAGTGGATTCGCATTTAGGACTACCCGAGGTTCCTTATGATAAAGAGCGGTTAAAGGAAGTCGAGTTGTATCCGTTCCAGAAAGCGATGGAAGCAGGCGTTGACGCTATCATGACAGCGCATGTGACGTTCCCTAAAATCGATGGAACAACTGTCATCTCCAAAAAAGATGGAACTGAAATCAATGTGCCCGCTACGTTATCCTATAAGGTACTTACGGAGCTGATGCGTGAAGAAATGGGATACGACGGTTTAATTACAACAGATGCGCTGAACATGGGTGCGATTTCGGATCATTTTGGACCAGTAGATTCCGTTATCCGAGCTGTGCAGGCTGGTACAGATCTTGTGCTTATGCCAGTCGGGTTGGAAAGTGTTGCAACTAGTTTGGTGGAGGCAGTTCGTGCTGGAGAAATTTCTGAATCACGCATTGAAAGTTCAGTCGAACGAATTTTGTCATTAAAGCTAAAGAGAGGAATTATTAAAGAAGAAAATCCGAAGTCCATTGATGAAATAATCACAACTGCAAAGCAAACTGTAGGCTCGGTTCCACATAAAAAAATTGAGCAGGAGGTGGCCGAGAAGTCAGTGACTCTAGTGAAAAACAATGAGGTACTACCGTTGAAGGTGAATTCTTCGGAGAAAATCGCAGTCGTTGGCAGCTCATATATCGATGACCTATACCAAGCTGTGAAAAGTAAACATGAGAACACAGTCTTGGTGAAAACAGGAGAGCCACTCTCTACTGATCAGTTATCCAAAGTATCAGATGCTTCAGCGATTATCATCGGCACGACTACATCCACTGTAGCGGGCAGATCTACGTCCAATCCACAAATGGCGATGGTCAATGATTTGTTAAAACAAACAGTTGTACCTGTCATCGCAGTTGGTGTCAGGAATCCCTATGACATCATGGCGTATCCGGACGTCGATGCATATTTGGCGCAGTATGGGTTCAGGTCAGCCAGTTTTAAAGCGACTGCATCCATTGTTTTTGGGGAGATTGATCCTTCGGGTAAACTTCCTGTGACAATCCCTAATCCAGCAGGAGGAACATTGTATCCATTTGGCCACGGGTTAACTTATAACAAATAAGGAGGGATAAGATTATGAAAAAGTGGTTGATGGTAGTCGTCACAGCTGTGCTTATCATGACGACATTCACTGCAGCATTTGCGGATAACACCTACACCAATGGCAATAAGAACTCAAAGGCGGACGACAAAGGGAATCAAAAATTCGCATTAGGTGTAGAGAGACTGATGAAAGATGAAAAAAAGTTGCTTAAAGGCAAGCGAGTCGGCTTGATTACCAATCCTACTGGGGTCGATCAAAGCTTGAACAGTGTTGTCGACATTTTAAATAATGATCCAGAGATTCAATTGGAAGCACTCTACGGTCCGGAGCATGGTGTGCGAGGAGATGCGCAGGCTGGACAATATGTTGACTACTATATCGATGAAGTTACAGGGTTGCCGGTTTATAGTCTGTATGGGAAAACCAGAAAACCGACACCTGAAATGCTACAAAATATCGATGTTCTCGTTTTTGATATTCAAGATGTGGGGACTCGGTTCTATACGTACATTTATACGATGGCTCTAGCTATGGAAGCAGCACAGGAAAAAGGAATTCCTTTCATTGTTTTGGATCGACCGAATCCATTAGGCGGTAAAAAAGTGGAAGGTCCTGTCCTCGATCCTAAGTTTGCGTCATTCGTTGGACAATATGCAATTCCACTGCGCCACGGGATGACAGTGGGAGAACTAGCAAAACTTTTTAACAAAGAGTTTGATATCGGTGCGGATTTGACTGTAGTGAAAATGAAAGGCTGGAAACGAAATGCATATTTTGAAGAAACTGGACTTCAGTTTGTCATGCCATCTCCTAACATGCCGACATTGGAAACTGCACTCGCTTATCCAGGTTCAGCACTTATCGAAGGGACAAATGTATCGGAGGGACGCGGAACGACAAAGCCATTTGAGCTAATTGGCGCACCGTTCATTAGTAGTCCGGAACTTGTCACGCGGTTAAACCAACTGAATCTCCCGGGAGTGACTTTCCGAGCTGCTTCCTTTACGCCAACATTTTCAAAGCATAGCGGAAAACTTTCTCATGGAGTTCAAATCCATATTACGGACCGAAATAAGTATGAGCCAGTGGAGACAGGGCTGCACATTGTGAAAACAATTAAAGATCTTTATCCTGAACAAGTTCAACTCACACCTTTCTTTGATAATTTAATTGGAAACGGTTGGGTTCGTCAGGGAATTGAAAATGGTATGACAGTCGAAGAGATGAAATCGCGTTGGGAGAAAGAGTTGAAAGGATTTGAGAAAGTACGCAAAAAGTATTTGCTGTACTAAAATATCTGGATAGAATCAGTGAAATATTCATTTGAACAAAGCAGGTTACAAAGTAATTCACCATCCAACAACAAACTAAATATACCGGGATTCCTAAAGTGTCATCTTTTTAAGTGCACTTCCATCGAATGTAACTACATCTACTGTTATCCTCGTCGAGCGGTGTTAAACCGCAACGGCGAGGGCTTTTTTTTATGTGATAAAACTCATTGACAATACATAGATACATATGTATACTAAGTTTAATAGTTAGTAACAATATAAAACTAAGTGGAGGAAGTGGAGAAGATGAATGAAAAATTGAAAGGACATTTGGCGGAATGGTCGGTATTTGAGAGGATATGGATTTCGGTCTTCACAGCAATTACAGTGTATTTATATTTTGCCTTCCAAGACACGCTTCTCGGATTGGTCAGTTCAATAGCTGGGATGCTGTGCGTCGTACTTGTGGCGAAAGGGAAGGTGTCTAACTATCTATTCGGAATCGTGCAGACGGTCACATACGGCTATATCGCTTTCGGATACGGATTATATGGGGAAGCGATGTTGAACTGGTTATTTTACTTCCCGACGCAATTTATCGGGATCTGGATGTGGATGAATCACTTCAAGAAAAAAGAGGATTCAGAGCAAGGGGAAAACGTATATGTGAAGCGGCTGACACGAAAAGGGTGGTTCCTTGTCGCCGGTTCCTTCCTGGCAGGGGCATTGGTGTATGCAGAACTTTTGACGCTGTTATCTGCCCAGCAAGTACGGATCGATAGTATGGCGGTAGTGCTTTCGGTAATCGCCCAGATTCTCATGGTTCAGAGATATGCGGAACAATGGGTGATCTGGATACTGGTCAATATCTTGACCATCACTCTATGGGTCATCACCTTAATGCAGACAGGCGGTAACGATTGGAACATGGTGATCATGTGGACAGCGTTCCTTGTGAACTCGATATACGGTTACGTAAACTGGGTGAAATTATCGAAAGTGCAGAAATCGGAAGGTTGATCGGTGAACCTATAAAAACTGAAGGGAGCAGATGAAAATGGAAGAGAGAACTGTAGGACATTATGGAGGGAAATTCATCCCCTTCCATAAAGGGCATTTGTATTCAATCACGAAAGCGGCGTCCCAAGTGGATCACTTATATGTCGTCGTCAGTTATGACGAATCACGGGATAGGAAACTTTGTAAAGATGCAGGCTTGGAGTATATGGACTTTAAAAGGCGGCAGCAGTGGATGATGACTTCCACGAAAGGAATGTCGAATGTGACGGTATTAGCTGTGGAAGACCCGCCATGGGAGAACGAAGAACATATGTGGCTGGAAGGCGGGAGGAGAATGATTGAAGCGATTCCGGAAAAGATCACCCATATCTTCAGTTCGGAAAGCAGTTATGATCACTGGTTCAGAAAGATCTATGGAGAGGATATCCAACATGTGATCATTGACGAAGCCCGAAGGATTTTCCCAATTAGTGCAACGAAGATTCGGAACGAAGGCGTGTTTGCAAATTGGGATATGATTCCGGAGGCAGCGAAGCCATATTATGCCAAGAAAATTGCGGTTGTCGGGGTGGAATCTTGCGGAAAGTCTACTTTGACACGAAATTTAGCACAACTTTTCGGTACGGAATATGTGGAGGAGTACGGACGCACGGTCAGTGAGGAGATCGGCGATGGGAGTTCGTTGCTGACGGAAGAGCACTACAAGGAAATCGTGTTCGGGCATAAGCATATGGAGTTTCAAAAGATCAAGAAAGCAAATAAGCTATTGTTCATCGATAGTGAAGCGGTCGTATCACAGTATTATGCGAAGATGTATCTAGGTCAGGAGCTGGATTTCATAGAAGGAGTGATTCAGTCACAGGATTATGATCTGTACCTATTCCTTGAACCGGATGTAAAGTGGGTGGCGGATGGGTACAGGACGTTCAATGATCCTGAAGTACGAGAACATACAAATAAGATCCTGAAGCAAATGTTCGATGTGCGAGGGATCGAATATGTGTCTATTGGCGGCAACTACGAGGAACGCTTGGACAAATCGATAGAACAGATCACTAAACTTATGGCGAACTAATCGAAGAAGGGGTCTTTATTCCCTGCTTCTTTCGTTTGCTGGAGTAGGCGTGAGCATTGTGAAAACGAACGTTCAAACTGAGTGCCTGTACTTGTCATATGGAATGGATAGTATTAAAATGCGACTAAGTCATGCAATTGAAAGGAGAAGAACGTAATGGAAGAGCGGGACTTGCAGAACCTCAGTGAGAAGGAATTTATCGAGCAGTATCAGCAGACGGAAAAGGATAAGTATGAAAAACCGTCCATAACGACCGATATGGTCATCTTCACAATCGATACAGAAAAGGTTTCGGACAAGAGGAAAAAAGCGGAGAAAGAACTTCAGTTATTGCTCATTCAGCGCGGAGGTCATCCATATAAGGGGGATTGGGCATTGGCGGGCGGCTTCATGGGGATTGACGAAGACGTCGATACTGCTGTCCAACGGGAATTGAAAGAGGAGACAGGAGTGGATGGGGTTTACGCAGAGCAACTGTACACGTGGAGTGCGGTGAATCGGGACCCCCGGATGAGGATAGTGAGTGTCAGTTACTTGGCACTCGTCGACCAAGAAAAGTTACCGCCGCTGCGAGCAGGTGACGATGCAGACGATGTAAGGTGGTTCACTGTAAAAGATAGAGTAGTGGACTCCTGGGATGAGCAGAGCGGAAGTACCATCAGACGGACGGAAGAAATTGAGCTTGAGTTGACTTCTGGGGAAATCACCGTATCGGCAACGATAGAAAGGGTCACCGTGACAGAAGGGGCAAACACTAAAACGGCAGTGAAAGTGACGAAGCAAGACGGGATTGCCTTTGATCATGCGGAAATCATTTTGTATTCCCTGGAGCGGTTGCGCGGGAAAGTGAATTATACGAATATCGCATTCAATCTTGTGGGAGAAGAGTTCACATTACCGGATTTACAACAAGTATATGAAGTGATTTTAGGCAGGAACTTAAACAAAGTGCAGTTCCGCCGCCATGTGGAAGATATGGTGTTGGACACAGGAAGAGAACTGAGAACCGGCGCATACCGACCATCGAAACTGTACAAGTATAATGCAGCGTGGGTACATAACCAATTGAAATAATGCAGGTGATGCAGTGGGAACTGAGCCCTTTAGTTCCTGCCAGCAGGTACTGTCATCTGAAAAAAGATTGACCAACTCAAATTGCTGACTGCTGGGCAGTTGAATTGAACGTGAGGAGAATGCATAGTGAATCGACTGAAAACGATAGAAGAATGGCAGACGCTATTGGAGAAATCTGATGAACAGCCGTTTCTTCTCTTTAAATTGAGCATAACGAGTTTAAGCAGTGTAACCGCCAAAAAGGAAATGGAGTCGTTGGTCACCGATCTACCAAGATATGTAGTGATTTCACAGCTGGATAAGAACGTATCGAATGCTGTAGAACAAGATACCGGCGTTAAACACGAAACCCCACAACTGCTGATTATTAAAGGCAAAAAAGCCATTTGGCAAGCGACCCGTTATCAGATCAAACAATCAGTTGTTCTGGAGGCCATTGCAACATACGTATAACGAATTCTTCAAAAAGATAGGGGGTGATCCCATAAGGTCTTTATACGACCTTTTGGATCACCCCTTATTTTTTATGGAATTCATTGTAAAACGAATCGTCATTTTTCTTTTCGATATACGTCCAAATTACATAGATAACTACTGTGAATCCGAGTATAAGCAGGGAGGCATTGAATACGAATTCGAAGTCCAAGTCCTTTACCGTTCTTTTTTCAACGCCCGCTTGGTGCAGGACTTCATAACTCGTTTTTTGATAGTCCATGAAGACGACAGACAGAATGATTCCGAGTACACTCCCACCGAGTAGCGATAGCCCGAACTTTTTCATTGTAAATGCACCTCCTGCTACTAGTATATCTTATTCCGTACATATTGTGTGAAAATTTAGAGTTTACTTTTTGTATAAATATAGATAGAATTTGTGGAAGTTTTGACTGTACTTGAGGATGGTTGGTACTAAAAAGGAACAGCCTTTGTTGGTTTGCTACCAATGGCTGTTCCTTTTTAATTCACGACTTGCTAGTTTTGCGGTTAGGACGTGGCCAGATGAAATAACTTGCTGAAATGAGAAGGTCAATAACTAAAATGATCGTCCAAAGACGCAGTGTGTTATCGAACTCGAGGGTTCGCTCAGGGGAATCGATGTACCATTTGACGAATAAGATCATCGGACCCCCTATGGCGAAAGCGAGTACATGACGAAGCGAGCCTTTCATAGAGTGCATGGCATGTGGATAGCCTGTTCTCCGAATTGGTTTGGGCCCCTGTTTCGTTACGTAATATTGAAAGCGCTCATCTGCCCATTGGATCATACTTTTCCCGAATGCCAGTGAAATTCCGATGTAAAGTGGAGCGATGGAGTGTGCGACGGTGGCTGTTGCTCCATGGTAGAGGTCGATTGCTGTGACCACTAACAAAATCACATCAATCAAAGGGATGAGAGCAAGAATAAAGAGACCAAGCTGTTTCTGTTTGAACACATATCGAACTGTGAGGCCAAGGGCGATGACGGCCCAGAAGCTTATTTCACATGCAATGATAATGTATGCAACAAAATTCATGAAGAACCTCCTAATTAGTACAGTTGTATTAAAACGAAGTATACAGGATGATTCTTTTTAGTACAACTGTTTTATTTACCTATGCTAAACTAAGATATGCCTAAAATTGTGAATCATGATGAACGAAAAAATTTGATTGCAGAAGCAATGTGGCGAGTCATTTTGGATAAGGGGATGGAAGGGGCAACGGTACGAAATATAGCGGAAGAAGCGGGTCTATCACTAGGAGCGCTTCGTTATTATTTTAAAACCCAAGATGACTTGCTAGTATATGCGATGGATTTAGTTCAAGAACGCGCAACAAAACGGATAGAAGCTGTATTGCATAAGTCATTATCTCCACGGGAATTAGTAATTGCTATGATTTTAGAGATTGTACCTGTCAATACAACAACGAGAATTGAGATGGAGGTATGGTTTGCATTCATCACCTATGTCAAGCATCGAAGTGATACCATTGACGTTCCGGAGGATCAAATCTTAGAGATGACGCAACGATTACTCGCATTTCTTCAGGAGCACCGTCTACTGAAATCTTCGTGTCAGCTAGAGATGGAGATCGAACGGTTATACGGGCTGATCGATGGTCTCGCTATACATGCAATCCTGAATCCTGATCGGCTTGACCCAGAACGTGTACGAAATACAATCATCTATCATATCGATTCAATTTGTCATTAAGTAACCCGGTATGTCTTGCGTCATTCAATATAAAAAAAGGAACGGCAATTGCTCCTGTGAGAGCAATTGCCGTTCCTTTTTGAATTACTGCTGATTTTTCAACCAGTCCATGGCAACCTGCGCATGCAAAGCAGCACCATATTTAAAAATGTCTTCGTTCTGTGTCATCCGTGGATTATGGACAGGTGCTTCTCCTTCTTTGCCTGTTCCTAATATGACGAATGCAGATGGGACGTTCTGAGAAATATATGAAAAGTCTTCAGAACCGTTAATGGCTCCTAAGTCCACAATGTTTTCTGATCCCATTACGGTTGAGAGAGAGTCACTGATCTGATCGACAAAAGCAGGATCATTATAGGTCGTCGGAGTATGGAATTCTGTAATGGCATACTCTCCACGCCATGCTTTCACCACATGGTCCACCATCTCCGGAATCCTCTCGCACAAATGATCGCGTGTTGCTTGGTCGAAACTGCGCATGTTCCCACTTAACACAGCTCTTTCAGGAATGACATTGGTGACAGTGCCTCCACTCATCGAACCAACGGAAAACGTTACATTCTGTTTGGGATCCGCTTCGCGTGTCATCAGCAGATTCAAGTTCGTATACAGCTGGTTCATAATCATATTGGCGTCAATCGTCTTGTGTGGCTGTGAGCTGTGTCCGCCGTATCCTTTTATGTCAACGATGTACGAATCCATCGCTTGCGTAATCGTACCCTTCGTGACGGATAGGGTGCCAGCTTCCTGGTCAGGCATGATGTGAATGCCGAACGCTGCATCCACTTTCGGATTTTCAAGCGCACCATCGTCAATCATCAACTTGGATCCAAAACCCCATTCCTCGCCGGGTTGGAAAAACAATTTGACAGTTCCTTGTAACTGCGCTTCTTGTTCTTTCAGAATTTGAGCAGCGCCCAGCAACATCGCAACGTGTGAATCATGGCCACACGCATGCATAAGCCCTTGTTTAGTTGACTTGAATTCCCACTCCACTTCTTCTTCAATCGGTAGGGCATCCATATCCGCACGAAGGAGAATACAAGGCGATCCTTGTCCGATTGTCGCCACAATCCCTGTACAATTCGATTGCTCGGCAAACCCAGCGCGCGCATATTTTTTCCTTACATCATCAGGCACTTTTCCACACGACTTGTGTGCAATTCCGATTTCGTCCAACCGTTGTTGAATGTACCGTTGCGTGTTCGGTAAATCGAATCCGATTTCCGGATGCTGATGTAAATACCGACGATCCTCGATAATCTGTTCTTCAACCTGTTTTGCAGTTTCTAAACTGTTCGTCATGAAAATATCCCCCTTTGTTTACTGTCTAACGATTACCTTGTTAGCTTGGTCCGAGTCCAATATATTGAGCAATAATAATTAAGATGAACGCTGCAAAGTGGAGAATCATAAATAATTTCCATGAGAACTTCACCCAGTCTGCATAATTCACATTGGACATTCCGAGAGCTGCCATCAGTCCGCCGGAAGTCGGCCACAAATAATTCGTGAACCCATCTCCGAATTGATAGACGACGACCATCACTTGTTGATTGATACCAAGGATTTTTCCTAATGGCCCCATAATCGGCATCAGTATCAATGCCTTTCCACTTCCAGAAACAACGAAGAAGTTGAAGAATATGACGACTACGAATAACGCAAACAACGTAACAATAGACCCTGTATTGCTCAAGAGACCCGCTAATGCGTGAACAGCTGTGTCGATAATTTCAGCCTGCGTCATCAAAATCATAACAGAACGTGCAAATCCAATTGCAAGTGCAGTTGGAAGAAGTCTCGCTGCACCAATCCCGAAATCAGCAGCCGCTTCACTTGGAGCCAATCGTAAAATGATGACTAAGAAGATTGCGTAAATGGCATAGACGGCAGATAATTGAGGCATTCCCCATCCGAGTTGAATCGCGCCGTATGCACTTCCCACTAACACAGCCACTAAGCCAAGCAATGCGATTTTTCTCGGCAACGTGAACGGTTCTTCTTCATAAGTAGCCGTTTTTGCATCTTCCAAGTGTTCCAAGTATTCGTCTGCGACAATACTTTTCGTCGGATCAGCCTTTGTTTTGTTCGCATAGCGCAAAATGTACACGATCGTAATGGCAATGAAGATGACAAGTGAGATGATCCGGAACGTAAGCCCCGAGTAGATCGGCAAGCCAACAATGGATTGACTCACACCTGTCGTATAGAAGTTGACCGCGCCTGCTGTGAATCCAATGGCCAGTCCCATTGTTGACGTTGCAAATGCAGTAATCCGGTCATAGCCCATCCCCATGACGACAGCCATCGCAAGTGGGATGAACGGAATTCCACCTTCACCAAACCCGATTGTCCCCATGATGGCAAACACGGTGAGCAAAACAAAAATAATCAGTTTTTCTTTACCGGCAGCAACCCTCAATAGGGTATGGATACCCGCAGCGATGGCACCCGATTTTTCAAGAAGATAGAGAGCACCACTCGCGAAAAGCAGCATGACGATGATATCCGCTGATTGCACGACTCCGTTGTGCAATGCTGAGAAGAAGTCCATGAACCCGATAGCATCCTTTTGTTCCACATAATTGAAGACGTCTGTGTTCAGTTTTTCGATTCCGGTTTCCGGATCGACCGTCCGCTCATATTGCCCGCTTGGTACGACCCATGATAATGCCACAACGAGCAGCATGACGAGTAAAAACATGATATAGACGTGTGGAAAGTTGAATCCTTTTCTTTTCCCTTTCGATGACATGCAAGTTCCCCCGATTCCCAATTTAAATTACCCTTCGATCTTTGCGATTCCTTTGAATAATGCAACCCCAGTTTCAATCAGTTCATCTCTAAAGTCATACTCGCTCGTATGGACGTTCGGATAGTTTTCACCGTTACCAACGAAGCAATAGGCTCCTTTAGTCAGCTTTGTAAAATGTCCGAAGTCTTCTGAACCGCGATATGCATCGTCCAATTCGATGATGTCCATCCCGTTATCCTTTGCACTCTGACGTATTTTGTCGGAACACTCTTTATCATTCGCTGTTTCAGGGAACTCATCTTGATAGTCGAATGCGACTTGCAAACCATATTCTTTTGCGAGAGTTTTTGCATAAGTTTCCAAGTTTTCTTGTAGACGGTCCATCTCTTTTTCATAAAGCGCACGAATGGTCATGCGGATCGTTCCTTTAGATGCCGACATACCGAATGCTTTCTCGCCTACATCGATTTGGACAACCGTGCAAAGAACAAGTCCATCATTCAGTTCCGGCGAAACGAATTTCGGAATCTCTTGGACGAGGTCCGCAATTGCAAGAGATGGGTTGACCCCATTTTCAGGCTGACTTGCGTGTGCTGGTGAACCTGTAAGGTGAATGGACATGCCCTTGGATGCACACAACATGGTTCCATCTTTAACTGCAACTGTTTTGAATGGGAGACCGCTCATATTATGATAGGCGTAAATTTCGTCAATTTGGTGTTCTGTGATGAATTCCACACATTGTTGAGCACCTTCACCCGTTTCTTCGGCAGGCTGAAATAAGCAGAAAATATTTTGGTCTGACCCGATTTTATCAATTTCAAGGGCAAATGCGGCAAGAGTAGCTGAATGTCCATCGTGCCCACATTTGTGAGCTTTACCCGGATATTGGGAAGCCCAAGGCAGATCGATGACTTCGTCCATTGGAAGTGCATCAAAATCAGCTCGGAAAGCGATTGATTTTTTATCATCACCCACTCGATACATGGCATAGAACCAAGTTCCTTTATCTACAATTTCGAAATTTGTTGTATGCGTTTTCAAAAAAGACATTAGATGTTGTTTGGTCCATACTTCTTCGTTCGACAGTTCGGGGTGTTGATGTAACTCGTGGCGCAGTTGCTTGGCTAACTCAAAATTTTGACTATTCACTCGGTATGTACCTCCTAGCTGTTTCTTAATGTCCTAACAGAATTTTTGAGACGGAACTATTAGTCAATTAAGTATATTATATATTGTACATTATATTTAATTATTTACAATAAAAAATTCTGCAATGGGATGCAGAATTTTTTGCGGGATTTTTTGCGTCACAAGGGAACAAGCTCTGCCTTGTTTACATCCCAATGGACGTCTTTCAGATAGCTTTCCAATTCTGAAGTCTTCCGTTCACGGAACAGTTCTAGCATTTTACGATGTTCATTATTCGTTTCCTTTAGTTTGTTAGCTGTCCATTCGGGGTCTTCCATCCAGTCGAAAGTCTTTAAAAATTTCTTTTCAAGCTGCAGAAGCAGCGCGACCAGACTTTTGTTCGGGCAGATGGACAAATAGACATTGTGAAACGATTCCTGCATTTTGTGGTACATGGAGAAATTCCCTGTATTGATGGCCAAGTCGATACTTTCAATGTAGAATTCCATTTCCTTCAAATGTTTTTCAGTGAGTAAATGTGCGGTCAGGGTAGCCGCTAAGCCGTCGAGCGCCCCGATGATCAAATACGTTTCTTTCGCTTCTTCAGTCGTAAGACTTTTGATGATGAACCCTTTACGCGGAATATTCTCAAGCAAACCTTCTGTAGAAAGCTGAATCAATGCTTCTCTGACGGGAGTTCTGCTCACTTTCAGCGCATCACATAGTGCACTCTCATTTACCTTATTACCTGAAGTGAGCGTCCCATTATTGATTTGCTCTACAATATGGTTATAAACATGATCTGTTAAGGACAGATAGTTTTTCATAGTTAAAAACCTCATTACTTTTTTGTCTTCTATTATATAGATAATTTTTTAAAATACAATTTCAAGTCGAATTATATTGGGATTGGCTAGGAAATAGATATGATTAGATTATAGGCTTTTACAAGGACCATGCATACGAGGAGAGATCATATGAAAATAGGAATCATCGGGACGGGCAATATCGCTGCATATTTACTGGAACAGTTAAAAGATGCCAACGTATTGAATGGTGAAATCACTGCACTGCTAGGGCGTAATATAGAAGTGGGGGAACGTCTTGCTTCTCGTTATAATGTGGATTTCCATACAGATATCCGAGAGTTTCTGAGTGCTCCTCTTGATATGGTAGTGGAGGCAGCAACGATTGAAGCTGCCGCCCTTTATATGAAAGACGTTGTTGCGAGTAAGAAGAATATGATGATAAGCAGTGTGGGGGTATTTCAAGACGTCCATCTACTCAACGAAATGACAGCACTTGCTAAGTTAAATGGCGTGCAGATAACACTTCCTTCAGGTGCAATCGGCGGCTTGGATTTGTTGAAATCCGCGAATGCTGTCAATGGATTGAAAAATGTCCAAATCACCACTAGGAAATCGCCTGCTTCACTTGGGCTTCCCTATGAACAGAAAGAGGAACTGCTTTTTGAAGGCTCAGCATTACAGGCGATCCAAAAGTTCCCGAGAAATGTAAACGTGGCACTATTACTTGCGCTTGCTGGAATAGGAGCTGAAAAAACGAAAGTTCGAGTCATTGTCGATCCTGCAATCAAAAGGAACACACATACAATAGAAGCGGATGGTGATTTTGGGGAAATGCAGCTGCATATTGCAAACAATCCAATGCCTGCAAATCCAAAGACGAGCTATCTGGCTGCTTTAAGTATTTTAGAGGCATTGCGGGATGATGCCAGCGGAGTAAGAATCGGGAATTGAAAACGTATGGACTGGAACGAAAAAGAAACCTTCCAATTGCTGATGGAAGGTTTCTTTTTAACGGCTTAGTGAGTTCTTTCAGAAACTTGCTGAGGTTTTTTTGTGTGAGTTTTCTTCTCTTGGACTGCCATGGATAGCGAAATTACGGCACAGACAAACGCAATAATGACGATGAATCCACCGACAGCAGGCATGCTGGTGACACTGCCTGTATGACTGAACGCAACCCCACCCACACCGGAACCTAGCGCAATTCCTACTTGAAGAGCAGAGTTGTTAAAGCTTTGGTGAATATCCGAGGAGACTGGATCTGTTTGAATGATATAGTCTTGCTGTGCCGGAGCGAGAGCCCAGCTGAGCGCACCCCAAATCATCATGACAATGATGAAAACCGGCATGGAAAATGTTGAGTAAGGAAGAACAAACAAGCTAAGTGAAAACGTTCCTAAAATGATCAAAATACTTTTCTGAGAACCAATACGTGACGCAAGCCCTCCACCGAAAGCGCCTCCTGCAACAGCAGCAATCCCGAACAAGAAGTAAAAGATACTGATCCACGAAGAGCTGAGATTCATCGTCGTTTCAAGAAACGGAGTGAAATATGCATACACAGAATAATGTCCAGCGAGCATAAACATCGTTGCTAAGTGGGCAAAGACGATTTTCTTGTTTGCCAATGCTTTCAGCTGTTCACGAAGCGGCTGTACCTCGCCGGTCGGGATTTCATCGAAAAACTTACTGATCAATACAATGGTACCGATTGTCAGGATGGCAATTCCGAGGAAAACTGTGCGCCATCCGAAAGCATTTGTAATGACGATCCCAATTGGTACTCCGAGTACAAGTGAAGAACTGATCCCCATATAGATATATCCTAATGCTTTTGCACGCACATGAGGTTTTGAAATACGTGCAGTGATTGTTAACGAAAGGACGATGACTAACGCTGCACTTGCCGCGGTCAAAATTCTAGCGGCCATCATCATTGCAAAGGTTGTACTGAAATATGTGAATACGTTTCCTAAGAAAAAGACCGATAATGTGATTAAGTAAAGCTTCTTACGCTCTATTTTAGCTGTAAGTGAGAGCAGCACGGGTCCTGCAATTGCATAGACCAATGCGAATACAGTAATGAGTTGTCCAGCGGATGCAATCGAAACTTGCAAGTCTTCAGCAATTACGGGCAAAATACCGCCTACCACCAACTCGACTAAGCCAACTGTAATGGCTGAAATGGCTAATAAAAATACACGAACGTCCAACTAATCTCCTCCTATTATTATTCTTTATCGAATTTGAAAATATAAAAAAGTCCCGACTACAAAATTTCTTTTGTAGTCAGGACTTAACGGATCCTGGTAGAGACCCTCGAACCATATTATCGAGGTTATACAGATTGATTTTTAGTATGAAATTTTTCCTTCTCAACAATTTAACACGGAAAATGGAAGTTGGCAAGGGTTAGACGTCTGACAACCTATAACAATTAGCGGTTAGCATGTAAACGGGGTAGCGGTTATCTAAGATGTAAATACATAGATGTAAAAATGAACTTTTTATCAATCTGGAAACTCTTATAAGGGAGAGGTGAAGAAATGAGGATTGTCAGGTTGGTCAAGAAAGCGAAAAAAGGAAATAAAGAAGCACTGCTGCAACTAATTAGCGAGCAGCAAGATGCTTACTATCGTTTGGCATTAACGTATATGGGCAATTCTCATGACGCGATGGATGCGATGGAAGATATGATTGTGAGCCTATATCATTCAATTCCTCAACTGAAAAAAGAAGACGCATTTTATACTTGGAGCAAAACGATTCTTGTGAATCGATGTAAAAAGCTGTTGCAGCAGAAAAACAAAATCGTTCCTATGGAGAACACGGATGAAAGTTTAGAAATCCCTATGATTACTGCTGATGCAACTAACTCTTTTACACAGACCGAACAACAGATGGACTTGAATGACATGTTGAGTACGCTAAATGCAAACCAGCATGAAGCGATTGAGTTAAAGTATTTACATGATTTGGACCTTCAAACAATTGCCGACATGACGAACGTGTCAATCGGAACCGTGAAATCCCGTATTTTTCAAGGGCTAAAGAAAATGCGTGAGCAATTCGGAGGTGAATGGAATGAATGAGTTGGAAAAGTATTTAGAAAAAGAAAGAGAGCGTTTAGAGAATCGTCATGCTCCTGAAGAATTAAACGAACGGTTACGGTTAGCACTAGAACAAACCCCTCCGCGCCGTAGAAACAAAGCCCCTAAATGGATAGCTTTCGCCGCAGCCATAATGTTCCTATCCTTTGTAAGCTATAACTACAATGCATTTGCTTACTATAGCAAAAAGTTACTTGGTTATGATGAATTAATGACGGAAACGCTAGCTCAATTGAACGAAGAAGGCAGCGGGCAGTCAATTGGGAAAAAGGTAATTCTCCCGGATGGAACTGAAATCTACTTGGACGGGTTGCTGACAGATGAAAACCAATCCATTCTCTATTACACAGTGAAAAATCCAAAAGGAGTCGGGGAAGAATCTTATTTTGATGGGATACGCGGTTCATGGACAAAAGCGTTTGCGACTTATGGTACATCTTCCAAGAATGAGGATGGAACAGAAATTAAAGGTATTCAAGCATTCGAAGCAGTAAGTCCGTTTGCTAAAGAACTAACGTTAGAGTATAGATACAACCAAGGAACTGAGCAGGAAGAAATTACATTCCCTTATAATCCTAAGCTAGCAATGCAAACTGAACTGAAACAGTCAATTCGTAAAAAAGTCCAGGTTGACCAAGGGACAATCCGTTTTGACTCAATTATAGCGACACCTAGTCGCACAACGATTAAAGGTAAAGTGAGTGTGGATAACTTTGATCGGATTGACTTAGGCTTGGGAGGCATTCAATTGCTTGCGAATGGAAAACCGGTTGAATTGACCGGATCTAGCTCCAAATCAGCAATTTTCGGGCAAAACATTGAAATTTACTATGACCGTTTACCCCAGGAAATGGAGACCCTGGAGGTAGTTGTGGATAAATTTGTGGGCTACCGAAAGATGGATGAAACCATTGCGCTCAACGGCGATACAGAGCAATCTGAAAAAATCCTTGGCAAAGAGCTGCTCATTCGCAAGGTCGAAAAAACTTCGGACAGCATCCAAGTAACGATAGCGACAGAACTGGATATATTATTGGACGGCGTATCGATTCAGTCAAAAGGGAAGTCCACCCCGCTCCATACAACACTAAGGTCTGATATTCTAGAAGAAGAGAATGGAAAGGTATTTAATGAGCGAGTGCTGCTCTTTAAATCCAATGTCCTGCCGGAAACTCTTTCGATAGAAGGAATGCATTATTCAAAGAAATACGGCAATCATATTCAGCTGATTGGAAAAAAGGAAAACCGTTGAGTGGCCATGGCCTCTCAACGGTTTTTCTGGATTGCACGGCATAATCAGCTTGGCAGATAACGAAGGGCCACACAAGAATCCCATAACTGTTAGTCCAAGATTTGAAAGAGCCTTAATCGTTAACTTTTAAGATTTGAACGGTAAGAACTTTAACGTGTAAGTTTTATAGCTTTGAGCGATGAGCGTTAAGCTTTTAGGTTACGTCTACTATTTTGTGAGTAAAGTAATTAAAGTAGGTTGTCCGCTTTTGCTTATTGACCCAAAGAAAAGTCGGGAAAGAAGGGTCTTGTGGAGTTCGTTTTCGATTACTCATGCAATCAGACGAGTTAAATGGTGATTTGAGTCACTGCATTCGATTCCGAGAGAACGGCATCTACTTCAGTTTTGAAGTTAGAGATGCTTTCTTCCAATTGGTCAATCCGTTTGTTGAGGTGGAGCGGATCTATCAGAACAAACTCATTCCGTTCGATGAAGGATTTCGTATGGAGTTCGACCTCTTCTTTTTTTGCATTCTCTTTCTTGCCTAAGATCTCTGTCAAATAAGATTCGAGCCTTGGAGTCAATGTCTCGTTTTCCATTGACAAGCGGTTAATGGCCTTTCTGCGTGCAGTTACCATTGCAGCAAGTAAACTCTCCTCAAGTTGAATAGAAGTTTTCCGCTCGATGGCTTTTGCGACGGTCATCGTTTCACCAGCTACCGTTACTTGTGTTACGGCGTTAGACTGGACCACTGCATCTTTAATGGCATTCCGTCGCTCAATAAGAGACACGACTTTATCGAAACCCGCTTGAATTGTTTTCTCGTAATCTTCAATGGAAAGACCATTGACTTTCTGGGCGGATTTTCGATCGGTTGCGATGAAGTCTGCTTCCCGGATCGATTTCTCTATTCGATCATTCAATGTTTTGAGTTCAGCTAATGCCCGGTGAATCGACATCGTTGTATGTGTTGTCATGTCTTCTCCTCCAATCGCTCTATGAACTAGTCTATCATTTCCAATTTGCAGTTGCCAGATGTAAGGTGAAGCATTAGGTATAGTAAGCAAGTATTGTCGTTCATGTTACTATGGGAGTGAATAATCCCATTAAAATGACTACTAAGCATGGTACATGAGAGGAGGGGGATTTTGGATGGGATCCTTGTTTTCAAGAGTATACGATGCGGCAATGCAACCGTTGGAAGCGACCCGATTTAAACAAGTGAGAACAGAACTAATCGGGAAGGCAAAAGGACGGGTATTGGAAATCGGTTCAGGCACGGGTATCAATTTCCCATATTACAAGAACGCGATACGTGTAGATGCGATTGAACCAAACCCCTCTATGAGTAAGCGAGCAGGTGACAGACTGCGGAATGCACGAGTCCAAATCCAGGTACATGAGACCGGAGCCGAAGCGTTGCCTTTTGACAACGATACGTTTGATACGGTCGTTGCTACACTTGTCTTTTGTACAATACCATATCCAATAAAGGCGCTTGCTGAAATTCAACGAGTGAGTAAACCGGGAGCCGTTCTCTTGTTTTTTGAACATGTTCGGATGGAGCCGTTTCTACTAAGTAAGTCTCAGGATCTCTTGAATCCTCTGTGGGAAAAGGTTTGTGATGGGTGCCAGTTGAATCGGGAGACACTCACTTTAATAAAGGAATCAGGAATTGAAGTCACCAAGGTAAAGGCTTATTACGCTAAGTTGTTTCTGTATATTGAAGGGCTTAACATGGAAAAATGAGATGGATGAAAACGAAAAGGGGAGTATCTAGATGAATAAATGGCAGCAGCGATTCAATCAACCGGAATATGTATTTGGCAAAGAGGCCAATGAATTCATTCAAGAAGCTGCAAAACGATTTACAATTGGACCGAATGTCCTTGCGGTGGCTGAAGGGGAAGGACGGAATGCCGTCTTTTTAGCGGAGCAAGGCTGTGACGTCACAATTTGGGACTTTGCGCAATCCGGTCTGGATAAAGCTCACGCCCTGGCGGAAGAGAAAGGTGTTCAGCTGAAGACGAAAGTTCAGGATTTGCAAGAAGCGGAGTGGCCAAGTGAGGAGTATGATTCAATCATTTGTGTGTTTGGGCATTTTAGTCCTGAATTGCGAAAGCGGACACTGGAAGGGATTCGTCGTGCTTTGAAGCCCGGTGGACTGTTTGTGACGGAAGTCTATGCAAAAGAACAAATTGACTACGGAACAGGCGGACCGAAAGAGCTTTCCTATCTGTATGAACTGGCGGATTTTGAGGTGTTTTCGGATTGGGAGCATCTGCACTTCGAAAAGAAAGAAGTCGTGCGTGAAGAAGGTGAAGGTCATAGTGGACTGTCTTGTGTAATTCAATTCGCAGGACTGAAATAATAGCAGGTATCAGGGGGCTTATAAAAAACGTGAATGGACACGATGCGTCCGCCAATACTAAAAAACTAGCATAAGCAGAATCCGGGTCCAAGCTGATGGATCCGGATTTTTCTATGCAGGTAATGTAGTTTTACTGATCTGCTTTGCAGAAATACTTCATACATACGAAATATGACAAAAATGCTCAAAATTAGATGGCTATCACTCTAGTTTGTTCGTATACTGGAATGTGTATCATAAGCAGGACAATCATTTATTAAAAGAGTCAGTGAAAACTAGTGAAAGGAGCAGAACATATGAAAAAGAAGGAGTTGTTTTTTATTCCTTTTGTCACTCTAGTGACGCTGATGTCTTTAGGGGCTTGTGCGGATGAAGAAAGCGAATTCATCATCTTTCGTGATCATGAAAACATGAGCGAGATATCCAGAGACTACCTATTGAATTGTCTGGACGATAGAGGCATCGAGTTTAAGCTCGATTCACAAAAGAATATTCTAATCCAGAAGCGGGATAACGATATGGCCGTTGCTTCTTGTTCATAAACGTGTAACCTGTACTATCCTGAGATGGATGTTACAGGTTTTTATTTATGTGTGTGTAGGATGAATCGGAAATGAAGTTGGCTTCGTCTATAGAGTGGAAGGCAGGTGGGAACGCACGTGATGATCGAACAAGTGATAGACGACTATGCGGATTATTTGCTCCGTGTCGCCTATGTCTACGTTAAAAATCAAAGCACTGCAGAAGATATTGTGCAAGATGTCCTCATTCGATACGATCAACGGTCAGATCAATTTAGAGAAGAAAGTTCGTTGAAAACGTACCTAGTTAAGATGACAGTCAATCGAAGTCACGATTTTTTGAGAAGCTGGGCGTATAGGCGCATTCTATTAAAAGAAAAAATAAAAGGGAATCACACGAGTAAAACACCAGAAGGGTACATGATTGAATACGAAAATTCACAAACTGTGTTAACTGCACTATTATCTTTGAAACTCATATATCGCGAAGTTCTGGTTTTGTATTACTATGAAGAATACTCGACAGTAGAAATTGCAGATATCCTAAATTGCCCGGAGGCAACAGTGCGGACCCGATTACAGCGTGCCCGCTTGCTATTGAAAGAAAAAATAGAGGAGCAGGAGGGGGATTTGCATGGATTCGGTTAAAGAGCAGATGAAAATGGAGTTGCTCAAAATCGCCTTCGATGATAAACGAAAACAAGAACTTATCCTCGAAGTCAAAAGCAGCCGGAAACAGAAACCACATCGGGCTGACTGGATGTATAGGGCGGTACTTTCATCCTTTGTCTTGTTGACGATTGTCTTAGTAATTCTAAGTAACAACATTCAGGATCCTCCAGGCGTGACACAAGCTGAAGGGAAAGGGGGTTTTTCAGTCTTAGATTTACTAGCTTATGATTCAGTGAAAATGCTCGTGATGGCGTGCCTTTTTGTCTTAGTATACGGATTGGTGAAACGCAACGTAAGGAAACAAGGAAGAGAATTTCCTTGTTGTGCACATTGCGGAACAACTTGGAATCGTAAGTTAGCTCTCAAAAAGTCATTCAAAAACGAAGAAACCCCTTGTCCGAATTGTGGCGCAGGTAATTACCAAAGCAGGAAATCCAGGAAGAAGACGAGCTTATTCCAGCTTCCTATTCCGTTTATGATTGTTGTTGGAAATGTATTTGAACTCAGCATACTTGGAGTGGTTGCCTACCTCGCATTTTTATCCGTTTTCGCCCTTCTTGTTATCCCTTATTATGTAGAATTGCAGCTGAATGACCCGGTTAAAGAACCGTGGTGGTAAAAAGGATTGACCTGTATCCATCGATAGAGGATGGGTACGGGTATTTTAGCTGAACTGAACTGAATTTGTTGATAAGAGCTTCATTAAAGAATTAGAGAGACTATAGTTTAATCGATTAGATAGTAAGGGAATAGAGGACAATCTAGCGAAGGAAGGGAGGAATTGGATGAAGCGGTTTTTACAACTGGTAGGTATCGGTATTGTAAGTGGCGCAGTTTTAGCTGCTCTGATGCAGGTGATCTATACGCTGACAGGAAATGAGGCGTATGTACTGCTGTATAATGTGGACTATTTCCCAATCATCCATGTCTTCCAGGATGTTGCCTGGTTCGGTATCGCCTTTCACTTTGTTTTTTGTATTGCCAGTGTCATCGGGCTGTTTTACATATTGCAATTTTTCGGGTGGCAATACAGAATGTGGCCTTATCTCGCAGTGTATACAGTAGGCAGCGGTATTTTGTACTTCCTGACTCTTCTTACAGAAAGGCCACCTGCAGAAGATGATTGGATGGCTTGGTTCTACTGGACATCGAGCCACTTGGTCTATAGCCTGATTGTTGCGGGAATGATTGTCAGGTTTGTCGGACGAAGCAGGTGAAGTACTAAAACCGTTTAAGTTGGTTTCCAAAAAAGAGGAGTATGCGTTTGAATGCAGAATACTATCACTATACAGGTGAGCTAAAGGAGGTGCAGACAATGAAATTAGCAGAAGCTCTGATAGCTCGTGCAGATTACCAAAAACGGATTGAACAGTTAAAGAAGAGAATTCATATGAACTTGAAAATACAGGAAGGCGACGAGCCCTCGGAAGATCCGAATGAGATGCTTTCGGAACTTGCTGAGATCCGTCAAGAACTCACATCGCTGATCAAAAAAATTAATCGGACCAATTGTGAGATTCGATTTGATGACGAGCGAACCCTTGCAGATGCGTTAACGGAACGCGATCAGTTAGTTGACCAGCGTTCACTACTTTCGAAAGTGGTGGATGAAGCATCCCAGCAAGTCGGTCGTTACAGCCAATCGGAAATCCGTATCGTCAGTACGGTAAATGTGAAAGCGATTCAAAAACAAGTGGATCACTTATCAAAAGCATACCGGGAGATGGATACGAAAATACAAGGGATGAATTGGAACATCGATTTGCTGGATTAACGGCTAACAGTCGGTAGCTTGGTGTTGTAAAGGTGAGTGCAAACCCGCCAACAGGGAAAGTTGGATTAACGATAAGCAGTGGGGTCTGCTTTGCGGGTGATAACCGTCTACCATTCATACCCAGTATCGTGACACCTGTACAAATAGATTGTCATTGTAACTACCATGCACTAATTTACAGCTCTTGCGAGGGTGGGTTCGGGGACTGCATACATAAAGGAAAGCATCTGTCACTTGATGGCAGATGCTTTCTTATTAGTTAATAAGGTACTCTTACTACAAAACGAAATGAGGATCGATATGAAAATAGAAGCTGAGACAATCGAAGAGTACGTGGGTCAATTGCCTGCAGACCGACAGCACGCAATCGAAAAACTGCGCCTGGTTATTAAAGAGAATTTGCCGCCGGGCTTTGAAGAAACACTTTCGTATGGAATGATTGGTTATGTAATTCCTCACAGTATCTATCCGGATGGCTATCATTGCAATCCGAAGGAACCTCTTCCCTTTTTAAGTATGGGCTCACAAAAAAATTTCATCGGTGTTTATCATATGGGAATCTACGCTTTTCCTGAAGTGCGCGATTGGTTCGTTGAGGAATATCCTAAATATGTGAAAACGAAACTGGATATGGCGAAAAGCTGTATCCGATTCAAAAAGATGGAAACGATTCCTTATGAATTGATAGCGGAATTATGTAGAAAAATCACGGTCGATGATTACATCACCCATTATGAACACGCGTGGAAAAAATGAATTCCCCGACTCTTACGACGGTGTGATCATTCAAGTGAAATGAGCAAAACACCGCAGATCTCATGACAAGATTTACGGCGTTTGCAGTTACTTTTTCTTATTCGATTGCTGATTCTTGTCGTGATTGGTTTTATTGTTCTTGTTTTTCACTTTCGCATCAAATTCAGGAGCAAATTCCGTATCTGCGTTATCCAGTGGATTGTTACTATTCCTGCTGCTCGCATCTAGGTCTTTGTTTTGATACGTATCAAACGGATTATTCGTCCGTTCGTTCATCGTTTTTGGATTGTTTTTGTTTCCCATGCAGGCTCACCTCCTAATAGGTAAGATGCGTGGAAAGATGGGAAATCATACATCGTTGAAAAGTATAAGAGGAAGTGGCGGGCTCATGGAAGCTGTAATAGGGGAGTCAGCTATGCCCGCTTTTTCAAATTGAATAAATCTCGGTCGTGTTCCATCACTTTGAACTCTAAATACTGCATGTCCTCTTTTTTGACGACATCATCAAATTTTGTAAGGGTCTCCTGACGAAATTCAGCTAACTGCCCAGTTTGCTCGAAAATGGCATCTTGTTTGTTTTCAATGCGATTCAACTGTCCTTGCATCTCATCCATCTGCCCTTTCATGCCATCCATCTGCCCTTTCATGCCATCCATTGGCGTTTGCATTTTATCAAAGCATTCCTCCATCTTGCGTTGACCAGATTTCACATCTTTAAGTTCAGAAAGTATTTGCTGTAGCAATACCTCACTCATGATTTTCACCTCCCTCTATGGATGACTAAATTATAGCATGTTTAGACAAAAAAACGGTTGGTAAAAGTAAGCTGAAAATATTTAAGAAGTTTCAGTGCCGCTTTAAATTGCCATGGTACAATACAAGTAAGTGAAAAATGAAATAATAAGTTAATCAGCACAAAGGAGGAATCAGAATGGGATTTTTAGATTCATTTCTAGGCAATGCATCAACGGTGGATACGGCGACTGTCGAAAAAGAGTTAGCACCTATTTTAATTGCTGATGAGACAGTGGAAGCAGCATTCAAATTATTCAGGGACATGATGGTTTTTACAGAAAAGCGATTGATTTTGGTTGATAAACAAGGGATGACCGGGAAAAAGACAGAGTATCATTCCGTTCCCTATAAAAGTATCTCTCATTTCAGCATCGAAACGGCAGGGACATTCGATATGGATGCGGAACTGAAAATATGGATATCGAGTGCTACGGAACCTCTGATTAATAAACAGTTCAAAAAGGATACAAGTATTTATGACATCCAGAAAATCTTGGCGTCTGTCTGTTTGTAAACGATCAAGTTCAGAGAAAGGATTTTTATTGAATATAGAACAAACTGGTGAAAAATTCGGCTTAAGCTAGAAGTCAGTTGATAAGGGAGGACAGAATGGAGAATGTTTTATTGTTACATGGATTCAATAAGACGGCAAAAGACATGGAGGCACTAGCTGATCACCTGGAGATGCTAGATTTTCGCTGTCACTCCATCACGCTCCCGTTAACCCGCCATGAGTTCGATTATTCAGTCCTCACAGTTTCAAAAAGGTTGAAGGAATTAGAAAAGAACCATTCTGGAAAAATCCACCTCGTCGGGCATAGTACAGGAGGATTGCTCATTCGAAAAGTGCTTAGTGATTTTGATCTGTCCATGCGGATCGATCGGTGTGTTCAAATTGCAACACCAAACCAAGGAAGCCGACTTGCGGAACTTGCTGGGTCCATAAAAGGCTACTGCTCTTTGTTCCGTACTGTCCGGTCTCTACATGCAACCTACATTCAGCAGCTCAACCTTACTAATGTCGCAGGGATTGAAATAGGGGCAATTGCAGGGACAAAAAGTAATTTATGGTTAGGGCATTTGATTGACGGACAAAATGACGGACGCGTAGAAGTCTCGTCTGTTCCTTACGAAGAACTCACAGACTTTACAACGCTACCATATGGACATAAAGAGATTCACCACCAACGAGAAACGGCCGTGATGACCGCACAATTTTTAAAAACAGGCCGTTTCTTTGCTGAATGAAAAGGGGACTCACGATTTGTGTAAGAATCCAAAAGAACTAACAGTAATTGCGGAATCCCCGCGTATCAGCCTCGTAAGTCTGGAGGCGTCCCATATCGAGCCGTTGAAACAGATTTGGGGTGATGAGTCCGTCATGTCTCTTTGCGGGGGAGCGTCGGATTTCTCGAAGTTTCACAAAACGATCGAGGCGTATAGTGAACAGCAATTGAAGTACGGTTTGTCTGTCTATGGGGTGCTGGATAAGAAAACGGAGGAGTTAGTAGGGACTGCTGGATTCAACTGGTACGGGGACCCTGGGGAAACTGAGCTCATCTACCATTTCCGAAAGAGATCATGGGGTCTTGGATTTGCTTTTGAAGCTGCATCCCTTTGCCTAGACATTGCCATGACCCATTCTTCGCTAATACGAATAACCGCTTCCGCAGATTCCCGAAATCTTGCCTCCATCCACATTTTAGAAAAGCTTGGATTCAAGTTTATAGCGTTTCAATGGTTTGAAGATACACAGCAAGAAGAACCAACTTTTGAATTGTTGAAAACCGACATGAAACCAAAGGGAATGGAGGAGATGTAATGCGTCTTGAAAGACCGTCATTGAAATGGAAAGAGGAACACATTGCGTATATGAACGAATGGGATGAGAGCCGGATGACGCCGAGCAGCTTTCAGTTGGAGGAAGGGAGTTCTTATGAATCCTATTTGGAGGAGCTAGCAAAGCGGGAAGAAGGGCAAGGGAAATGGCTTCCATGTACGAATTATTTCCTAGTTGACGATATGGATCGAATCGTAGGAATGATTGATATCCGTCATGACTTAAATGAGTATTTGCACCAAGTAGGTGGCCACATTGGCTATGGAGTTCGACCATCGGAACGGCGTAAAGGTTACGCGACTTGGATGCTTTCGGAAGCATTGAAAGTGACAGATACATTGGGAATAAATCCAGTGCTCATTACGTGTAATCATGACAATATGGGGTCGGCGAAAACGATTCAGAACAATGGCGGACAAGAAGACGAAAGTTTTACGGAAGACGATGGCACAGTTGTAAGACGATTCTGGATACATAGATAGACAATTTTAACTACTAATTGTAATTCACGGGAGGCCGATGGACGATGTACGATCCGACGATATTTGATAACTTGAAGGTGGCTCTTGAAAATCAGCTCTATGATTTGGATACACTGGAAGAACAAATTGAAATTCGAAATCGACGTGATGTGATGGACTTTGCGGTACTATCGCGCGAGTTTGCATTACGTTTTGTTCTTCGTAAACACCCTGAAATTGAAGTGGAAGTCATGCTGCGTGCTAGTGTCCATGATCTTGCGGGTGAAATCATGGAGGAACCTAATGCGAATCCGGCATGTTCATTGTCGCTCTGTTTTCAAAAAAATGTTGTTGATCCTAAAGTCGAATGTACGGGGATTGAAAAAGTGATGGCATCGATCTGGGAACAGGATATTGAACTCAAACAAACGATTCGTTATGTGTATGGTGAAGAGAACCCGGAGTTGCTGAATGACATCGAGGCTAAATTTAAACCGCGTCTCACAGAAGATAACATGACTGAACTCTCGCTCTTTTTAGAGCATGTATTGGATACGTTGCATGTATTAAGCCGTATGCAGCTCTGAGGAAGGAGAATAAAATGGAAGAAACTATTTTTATCGTGGAAGATGATGAAGCGATTTTCTCATCATTGAAAAGTCAACTGGAACAATGGTCATTTAAAGTAGTTGGACCAGAAAGCTTTCACGATATCATGAAACCATTCACTAAGTCGGACCCACAACTGGTCATTATGGACATTCAACTGCCTGCGTATGATGGCTTTCACTGGTGTCGGGAAATCCGCGCTGTATCCAACGTGCCCATCCTCTTTCTTTCTTCGAGAGACCATCCGATGGACATCATCATGGCAATGAACATGGGTGGAGATGATTACATACAGAAACCTTTTCACATGGATGTCTTACTTGCTAAGATTCAGGCGACACTGCGACGCGCGTATTCGTATGCAGAACTGGAAGACCCGACAGATGAACTAAAGTGGAATGGGACGACGATCGATTTGAAGCGGTGCGTTATCCAAAGGGATGACCAGGAGATCGAGCTCACGAAAAATGAGTTTTTCATCCTCTCCATTCTGGTTGAGTCAAAAGATGAAATTGTGTCACGGGATGATCTGATCCGGAAGTTGTGGGATGATGAACGTTTCGTCAATGATAATACGCTGACTGTCAACGTGACACGCTTACGGCAAAAATTAAGCGAGCTAGGGTTGGAAGAAGCGATTGTCACTAAAAAAGGGATGGGCTATATGGCCATTACCCTACAGGGGAAATCCTGATGGTGCGTGCCTATCTTGCTGATAAGAAAAGCTGGATCGCTCTATTTGCAGGTTCTCTCCTATTGACGGATCTGTTGTTAGTGTTGGATAAAGGACTCGCTATCAGCAGTGTCTCTATCGGATATTTAAATGTATTATTACTTGTAATCTTTGTTCTGTTTTTCATATGGCGCTATCGCAAGGAGACTGCCTATTTACAAGCGCTCACTCGGCTTGTTAACGAACTGCCAAGTGATTGGCAAGAGGGACTTCCAATGCCTGTCTTTCATCAAGAAAAGATTTTGACTGAACTGTTCCGTGAAGTCGATGGGTCTTATCGGAGTCGGATGGCTCGTTTGAGAGAATTTGTGCATGCAGAGCAAAACGATACTGCAGCTTGGGTACATGAGGTGAAAGCACCGCTTACTGCTATGAAGTTAGTGATTGATGCAAATCGTCAAGAGCCTGTGTTTCGGAAGATTGAAACGGAATGGTTGCGGATCCACTTGCTCATTGATCAGCAACTCTATATCTCAAGACTTCCTTCGTTGGAAGCGGATTATGTAGTCGAAGAAACCGATGTCGTTCGGTTGGCTGCGGATGAAGTGCGTCAATTGATGCCGTGGTGTTTGGAGAAAAACATTGCTGTCGAGATTGAAGGAGAACAGGTGGCAGTCGTGACGGATCAGAAATGGTGCCGTTTCATCCTCCGGCAATTGTTGACGAATGCGGTGAAATATAGTCCGGCTGGCGGTACGGTGACCATTAAGGCTGAAGTAGGTGAGGCAGGATACGTTTCACTGATTGTGGCAGATGAAGGACCAGGGATTCAAGCACATGAAATGCCACGTATTTTCGATAGGGGATTTACAGGGAATGCAGGTCGTATTCAGCACGCTGCAACAGGACTGGGGCTCTATTTAGCCAAACAGACTGCTGAAAAAATAGGAGTACGCTTGCATGGACAATCAGATGGAACGACGGGAACACATATGGTGATGACGTTCCCAACGGAAAATGACTTTGACGCAACCCGTAAATAGTGAGTTTTGAGCCCGATTTATTTTGTTTATGAGCGTGAACCGTGATTTGTACTTACAATTCTTGGTTTATGAGCGCAATCTGGGATTTATGATCACATTTCTTGATTTATGAGCGCAATCTGGGATTTATGATCACATTTCTTGTTTTATGAGCACAATCTGGGATTTATGATCACAATTCTTGTTTTATGAGCGCAATCCGTAATTTATGATCACAATTCTTGGTTTATGAGCGCAATCCGGGATTTATGATCACATATCTTAGTTTATGAGCACAATCGGTGATTTATGATCACATTTCCATGCTTTATGAGCACACTGCTAGACTTCATGTTATCCGAATTTGAAGGATATTTGCGTAGCTCTGATACCGGCAATAAGTGTTTCACAACCCGTAAGTTACAAAACTGTAAGGTTGCTCGCAGTGTTTGTCATCCAAATCGAACGACTCCATTGTTTTTCTGCAGTAAAGTGAGTGTATAGAAACAAGGAGGCGTTTTATGTGTCACAACAAACAACTATGCTAGAAGCTGCTTCACTCCGAAAATCATTCGGAACGCGCGGACAAATACAGCACGTTCTAAAAGGAATCGATTTCCGTGTGATGGAAGGTGAATTCGTTGGAATCATGGGACCTTCAGGTGCGGGAAAGACAACATTGCTCAATGTACTTGCGACGATTGACCGTACGACTGAAGGCACGATTAAGATAAATGGAACAGACATCTCTTCGATGAATAACCGTAATTTATCACAATTCAGACGCGATCAGCTCGGGTTCATCTTCCAGGATTATAACTTGCTCGATACATTGACCGTGAAAGAAAATATTTTACTGCCGATTTCGGTTGGCAACGTGAAACGAGTAGTGGCGGAAGATCGATTCAAATCGATTGCACGGACTCTTGGAATTACAGAACTGGCGAATAAATACCCTGGTGAAATTTCAGGCGGACAAAAGCAGCGGACTTCAGCAGCACGGGCTTTGATCAACGAACCTTCAATTGTGTTTGCGGATGAACCGACGGGTGCGCTCGATTCGAAATCAGCTGCGTCTTTGCTTGGAACATTGGCACAAGTAAACGCTGAACGGAATGTCACAATTATGATGGTGACACATGACCCTGTCGCGTCGAGCTACTGCAATCGCGTTGTATTCCTGAAAGACGGTACGATTTACTCCGAGCTATATCGAGGGGATCAGACGAGACAGCAGTTCTTTCAAGAAATCCTGAAAGTGCAAGGGATTCTTGGGGGTGACAGCGTTGACGCTCTTTGACCTTGTCGTCCGCAGCATGCGGAAAAACTTGAAACATTACTATTTATACTTTTTTGCTCTGATTTTAAGTGTTGTGCTCTATTTTGTCTTTGCATCGCTGCAGCATGACACAACCGTGATGGAACGAACGGCGTCTTCTTTTAACATGTCAACGTCTTTCAAAGTAGCTGGGATTTTATTGCTGTTCATCTCGGGTGTATTTGTTCTCTATGCGAACTCAATCTTTCTGAAACGGAGAAGTCGGGAAGTAGGTCTTTATCAGCTGATCGGGTTATCCAAATTCAACGTAACCCGGATGCTGGTGACAGAGAATTTTTTGCTCGGAACAGGCGCACTTGCAATCGGAGTCGGCGTGGGCTTGCTCGTTTCTAGAGTGTTCTTACTTCTATTGATGAAACTTGTAGGAATAGACGGTGTATTGACGTTGTCGTTTTCAGTAGCTGCAATTCTGCAAACAGTAGTCGTGTTTGTCGTTCTTCTAGCGCTAACTTCTCTGCAAATGGCAATTACGGTTAAACGCAGTACATTGCTTGAACTGTTCAAAGTGGACCAGTCAGGAGAACGCATTAAAAGTGCGAAACCTTTTGTTTCTGCAGTACTAGGAATTTTAGGCATTCTCTTAATTGGATTCGGTTATTGGCTATCGGGGCATATGCTCAACAGTTTGCTGTTTTTCAATATGATCGCCGTGCTGGTTTCAGTTATTCTCGGGACGTATCTGCTGTTTCGAGTTACGATTGGATGGGTACTTTACCAAATTCGAAGCTCTAAAAACGGTCATCTAGGCCTGTCAAATAGCTTATCTTTAGCGCCATTAATGCACCGGATAAAAGCGAATGCGAATTCACTGACCATCATTACTGTGTTATCTGCAATGACGCTGACAATGCTTGCGGCTGCGTATTCAACCTACTATTCATCGGGAAAAGAAAATCGGCTGATGCAGCCATTTGATTATATGATTGTAGGAGATACACCTGCGGCTGATCAGTTCCTGAGAATGCTTGACAAGGCGAATATTTCATATCATGAATCTGACATCGAGGGACTTCAAGTAGTTAGTGAGTATGAGAAAGAACTGAATCCGATGCTCCATTACACGGACGTGGAGATCCGTCTCGTAAGCGAGAGCCAATTGCGTGAAGCTGGTCTGCCCATTGAAGTGAAAGACCGAAACTCAGGCATTTTAATGGATAGTTCCATCTATTGGATGCTGAAATCTGTGGATGTTCCAGTAAACCTGATACTTGAACCTGAAGGGCTGAACAAGACTGTTTCCATCGAACGATTTGCAGAAGGAAATGCATTTAATAGTGTCGATTTTGCGTCAACACTTGTCGTGAAAGATGAGCTATTCCAGGCAATTAATTCTGGTTACGCAGATCAAGATGGAACGGCCCGGACTCATACTTCAGCCATCAATTTACAAAATAAAGAACAACTTGAAGAAGCGACGGGCCTTTACAATGAAATCGAAAGTTCTGGGAAAAGATTCGATTACTATACACAATACCAAATCGCGCTACAATCCAGCGGAATGCTAATCTTCATAGCTGGATTCCTTGGCCTCGTGTTCCTTATCTCGACGGGAAGTATTCTCTACTTCAAGCAGATGACAGAAGCTGAACAAGAGAAAGCAAGTTACACAACGTTGCGCCAGCTAGGATTCAGTGTTCAAGAAATTATGAAAGGCGTTGTGAAGAAGCAAGTATTCGTATTCGGACTGCCCCTTGCAATTGGATTGCTGCATTCGATTTTTGCATTGAAATCCGCTTCGTTCCTTTTCATGAGCGATGTTACGGTACCTACCGTTATTGCCATGGCCGTCTATATTGCCATCTATTTAGTGTTTGCGTTCTTGACGATCGGATATTATCGGAAAACGATCCAAGCTGCGTTATAATGAAGGTATCCGGAGCGTCCGCTATTCAGCATGAGTAGCGGGCGCTTTTCAGAAGGGGGAACTACATATGAGAGGATTGCTTCATCACATCGAATTCTATGTATCTGACCTGCAGCGCTCAGTGGAGTTTTGGGGATGGCTGCTCGGGGAACTCGGATATACGTTGTACCAAGACTGGCCAGAAGGGAAGAGTTGGAAGCTGGGGGAGACGTATCTCGTATTCGTCCAAACGGAAGAACGTTTTCTGGATGTGCCCTATCACCGCTGTCGAACTGGTCTGAATCACTTGG
Organism: Sporosarcina gallistercoris; assembly: GCF_014836415.1. GTDB lineage: Bacteria > Bacillota > Bacilli > Bacillales_A > Planococcaceae > Sporosarcina > Sporosarcina gallistercoris. The sequence continues at coordinate 114,165 of NZ_JACSQY010000006.1, forward strand.
CGTTCCATGCGGAGTCCAGGGAACATGTGGATTCACTGACTAGTCAATTGAAGGAGCATAACGTACGAATCCTTTATCCTGACATGCATCCTTACGCAGGTGGAGAATCCCATTACGCTGTCTATTTTGAAGATCCGGATCGAATGAAAGTGGAAATAGTTGCTCCAAACGAATAAGTCAGGAGGGGATGCAGTGCGCAATCTGTTAGCAATAGGCATAGCTGTTTTTCTGCTGTCTTCATGTGTGCCTGATGAGCAAGACGGGAATACGGAAACAAGACGAGGAGGAGATTTGATGACGACTGAACTATTGGAAGCTGCCAGTCAGCAAGATACAGAGAAAGTGAAGGAACTGATTGAACAGCATGCAGATTTGAACATACAAGACAGCGAGGGACGAACAGCGCTAATGATTGCGACGTACAATCATGACCCTCATACAGCGAAAGCATTGATTGACGCGGGAGCGGATCTGAATATCCAAGACAACATGCAGAACAACTGCTTCCTCTATTCTGGAGCGGAAGGCTATTTGGATATTTTACGATTTGCGATTGAAGGGGGAGCGGACACAACCATTACGAACCGGTATGGGGGAACTGCACTCATTCCAGCTGCGGAGCGTGGACATGTCGAAGTCGTGGAAGAGTTGTTGAACGAAACGGACGTTGACGTGAACCATGTGAATCGACTCGGATGGACCGCGCTTATGGAAGCGGTGATTTTGAGCGATGGTGGCGTACAGCATCAAGAGATTATCAAGATTCTGCTAAACCATGGAGCAGATCAGTCGATTACGGACAAGGATGGCGTGACTCCATTGCAGCATGCGAAGGACAAAGGCTATTTGGAAATCGTGGATATTTTGGAGTCAGCCCAATAATAGATTCGCCAACCCGTTGCTCCTTGGCATTTCAGGAGGAGCGGGTTTTTACGTTCATTGCGAATAGTGCTTCTGCAAAAAAATCACGATCCTCTATCATTCATGTCTATTCTTATTTGTAATAAATGTTACAATTGAGTGAGAGATACGTGCAACCACTTGAACTCTCATTTTCAGATGGGTGCCCATGGAGGGATAGACCATGCCATGCTCAGCAAGGCTTCCATGGATAAACAACAATAATTGGGCGATTTCTAACGGGTGTCTTCAAGGAACGAGCAAAATAGAATATCTATAAAGACAAGAAAAGGAGGCGGATAAAGTGGGGAAATATCAATTGGATTACAAAGGATTGAAGGCTGTGTCGAAGTATCATGAAAAACGCAAGCCCGAAGTTTTCGATAAAAAGCAGCAACTGGAGAAAATCAGGATGGAGTATTTAGAAAGAAAGCAAAAACGAACAGATCAATCCCCTGAATGACAATCGGATCTTTATGAACGTGTAATTTTGAAAGTTTGTGCATAATGGTATTCTGGAACTAAACGTGTTCATCGTATTATGGGGGTTCGAACCATGGGGTCTTATTTACTCAAGCTGCCGTTTTGCCTATCCATCAGCTCACTTCTATTTACATATATCGTATACCTTTTTCAATTATTCACTTTTGGGGATGCCCATATGGGGTGGTTACTCATCAGTGTCTTGATGAGTTCCGCACTCCTTTTCAGCTCAACGCATCCCGAAAATCGGATGCATCGGCGCTGTGTAAAGAATATCCTTCTGGTGATTCATGCAATGCTTGCCGGCTATGGCACGTTTCTTGCACTTGGTATGCCGCGACCTTATTCATCTATTCTGTCGAATGCCGGTCTATTGTTATTGTTGGGAATCGTCGCTGGGATCTATCAAACAAGTCTGATTCCTAAACGGGCAGCCAGCGTAAACGTGCTGCACGCTCTCAATATTACAATTGGCATCGTTTTAGCAATCGGTACGTGGTACTTCGTCTATCTGTTCTATTTGTATAGTGAAGATGGAAACGGTGATCTATGGAAACTATTCGTACCTTTCGTGTTCTATGGAATTGCCTATATCGTTCAAATGAAGGTAATGGGAACACAGCAAAAAAGAATTGCGTATAGTGTTGCGGTCATTCAGCTCGTGATACCTATTGTGCTTTTGCAAATATGGAAGGCGCTCGCTGCTGGGGAGGGAATGCTGTGAGGAAAACCATTTTGTTCGCAGGTGTCATTGTACTCGTTACAGGGGCCTGTTTGCTGCTTGGCTTCACGTATAGTATTCCAGACGAAGAAAAACAGCAAGGACTGAATGGCCTGTTTGACGTTTCGAAACAAGGGGAGATTGCGTATGTCCAATACGAAAAAGGGCAACCGACAGTGTACGTGAAATCGGATCGCGTTAGGCAAGTCGTCCAGCTTTCTGCGGACCAATCCATCTTAGATCTCACAATCATGCCTGATAGGAAAACGGTCCTCTATGTAACTTCGGACAAAGAGCTGAACGAAGACAGCAACAGCGCACTCCATCAAGTGAATATCGAAACAGGTGAGGATGAAGTTCTTTTTACTAGAGAGGCAATCGTAATGGAAATCGTCATTGATCCGAAAGATGAAAACCAGCTATTTTATATCCAAGCAGACCGATTCTCTCCCTATTCACCTGGAGCAAGTTTGTATCCATACGACTTCGACGTACATAGCTACCAATTGAAGAGCGGCGAGCATCAGCAGCATACGGACCTGAACAAATACAGTATGGCATCCCTCCAAGTATCCAGTGAAGACGACTCGATTTATATTCAAATGGATGACGATGCAGATAGTGAAACAGAAGACCAATTCTTGGAAACAAAGGGGCGCGTTTTTAAAATCCCCGTAGCCAATCCGGATCGGCAAATGGTCATCAGTATTCCAGAAGACACCCAGGATCTATATGATTTTGTACTTATTCCTGACCGTTCTGAACTTGTTTATCAAGCCGTAGCAGGGACTGATTCAGAAGGCACCTATGAATACGAATTGTTTTCGTATAATTGGGATTCACAAAGTATTGACCAGCTAACAGAACTGCACGCTTATGCGGGTTACCCCATCTATGGAGCAGACGGTAAAGTCTATTTCATGGTCGATCAACAGTTTGGAGAAAGACGTCCGGATCATGCTTTGTATAAGATGAATCCTGATGGAAGTGATGTGGAAGAGATTTCGCTTGAAGAGTCGCAATAAGAGTGAAATGAGGTCAATAATAAAGCAGAGCCCACACGGTTACCACGTGGGTTCTGCTTTTTTGTGGAGTTAGTTGGATTGAACTCTTCCCATATATTCACCTGTTTCAGGATTATAATAGATCTCTGCTTGCTTGCCGTTGATCAGTCCATCCACGGAGATGAATATATTTTCAGCATCCCTTATTAGACGGTAATGAAAACCATTGGAAAACGAATCATTCTTAGGACTAGGTTCCAGATGGAATTCCTTGATAGCGGATTTCACGATTAAACTGCTATCGATTTTAATGGAAGAAGGTTTGATCGTCTTCTCATAGGAGATATCCCCAACCCTATAGCTAATTAACTTACCCTTTTCGATAGCGAAAATTAAACTTTTTTTGGTTTCTGTGAGCGAGATATACCCTTGCCAATTCCCGCGTTTCCCATCTCTTCCACTCACTTCACCATCATTTACACTATTCATAAAGACGAGTTCAGGATTCGGATCGAAATCCTTCGCTTTCTCCATACCAATAAAATAAGCATCCAGCAAGGTGATGTCTGTCTTTTCAAAGGCAGAAGGAAAGCATAATCCATGTAAGGATTTATCCGATACTAGCATGTTATAGCCGATGCATCCTGTAACAACCAGAACAGAAACGATGATTAGTTTCCATTTCAACGGCAATTCCTCACTCTCTAAAAGAAGTGATAACCAATGAAGCTTTAGAGAGCTTATGCTAGATGGAATTGAAATAGAAATTTCATGAAGATACAGAAGCAGGTATTTTTAAGTGGATGCCGTATCGAGTCTCTCTTCAGGATTCGCACCCGTCACTTGTCGGATGACAGAAGCTCTCAGAAGGATGAACACCGTCAAGATCAGTAATGCACTGGAACTGATGAGTATCCAGGGTGCCGGAAGAACATCGTACAAAAATCCAAATAGCACCATTCCGAGTGGCATGAGCGCCATTGCCATCGTTTCCAAGATGGAAAATACACGGCCTTTATAGTCGTCGTCGATCCGTTTCATCATGAACACTTGGATAGGCGTGTTAACGAGTGGCCCTAAGGCTCCGCTGACGAAAGAAAGCGTTAAGTAAAAAGTGAATATGCCGCCGTATGGCAGGGAAAATAACAGCGGCACTGCGATTAGACCCATCGACAGACCCATTGATGCAATTCCCCATTTGGATACAGACAAAGGTGAGGAAAACGATTTGCGTGCTGCAAGATAGATGGACATTAAAAGTATCCCGACCGCCATTCCCCCTTCAATCAGGCCGAAATGAGCGGGAAGTATCTTCAATTTTTCAATGAGGATGAACGAATAGCCGACTTGGACTGCACCGAACAGGAAGTTGACAAGCAGTGCTACCCAGATCACCGCCATCAATAATGGCTGCAGACGGGCATATGCTAACCCGGCTTTCATACTGTCGAACATCTTCTCTTTCGGTGTTCCTTCTTCCTTTACTTGACGCTTTGCAAATAAGTTGAAATCCATCGTCGACTCAAGTACTACAGCAAGAATTGAAGCACTCGCATATAGGATGAGAAATACCGGCATGGAAACTGCACCATAGAGCAGGCCGCCGACTGCCGGACTGCCAATCGCTGCAAAAGAGACAGACATTTGGTTCAGTGACATCGCTTTTTGGATCCGCTCTTCATCGACAAGACCTGTGATGGAAGATGTGAAAGCGATGCCTGAAAATGTGGACGCTAATGATAGGACCACGGTTGTTGCGTAAATGGCAGGCAATGATAATCCATTTGTCAAGCTAATGATAAGGAGGCCAATGATAGCGATGGTTGAGACGATCTGAGCAAGAATAACGATCCTTTTTCGAGAATACGTATCCGCAACGTAGCCTGCGAATGGCGCCATCAGGGTGCGAGGCAAGATGCTGCAAATGAGATTGGCTGCAAAACTCGTGGCAGAACCGGTCAGCTGCAAAATGTAAAAGCTGATGGCAAATGCGTAAATCTGCGCACCGAATGCACTGATCATCTTACTCGCAGTGAACGTCCACAAGTGATAGGTGGCGCGCTTTAGCTTCATACCGTTTACATCCGAAATAATCACTCCATTCAGAAAGTTTAATGATATTAAACAAAGAATACCACGACCACTCTTCCATTTCAAGAGAAAGTTTAATATAATTAAACTGAACGATGAGAGTAGGAGTGAGACGCGATGAAAACATTAGGAGAGCGGATCCGCATGCTCAGAAAAGAACGTAAAATGACATTGGAATCATGCGCAGGCGAGCAGATGACCAAAGGGATGCTCAGTCTGATAGAAAACAATAAAGCAAATCCTTCAATGGAGAATCTCAATTACTTAGCGGAGCGGCTTGGGGTCGAAGTTTCTGAACTGCTGGAAGAGGTGAGCGGCAGTGAGCTCGGGTCATTGCTGGATGAAGCTGAAGTCCTATACAAATCGGATATAGAAGCAAATTATGAGAAAGCGGTAGAGCTCATACGTCCATTCATATCGAAACTGAACCGAGGATATGAATCCGCCCGGTTGCTGGAAATTTACAGCCGCCTTTCGTTCCACTTGAAGTATCCGGATTGGAAACCGGCGGAAGAAAAAGCATGCGAACTGTATGAAGCCCTCAATATCCTCCCTCGGCGGGCGGCACTCGGCATTTTCCGTGCGATGGTTCTGTTCACGGAACACCGGTATGAAGAAGCTCTCACGCGACTGCTGGAGGAGAAAGCTGAAGTGGAACGCCGGAGTGGCTATATCGATCCTCTGACACGTCTGGATTTATACACCTATGAAGTGATTCTTCGTTTTGCGGTTAACGATACAGAACAAGCAACCCGGTTAATGGATGAAGCGATTAGGTATTCGAAAGACAAAACAATTTTCTACCAAGTCGACCAGTTATACAGGATGGCAGCTTATCGAGCGGTAATAGACAATGATGAAGACAAACTCAATTATTATGAGCAGAAACTTCTCCAATACGGGGACTTTGCAGAAGATAATCATGCAGTCTGGTACACGAAACTGATTCGTATCCATCAGTTGAATTCGTTCCATCAAGACTATGAAACGGCACTTGTAAAGCTAGCAAAACTGACGGGGCCGATGCCGGAACATGAATTTTTCCCGAATTTCTTTGCACTGGAGCGCGGAAAGGCCCTCTACGGAGTGGGCCGCTATAGGGATGCAATGCATTTGTTGCAACAAGTTGCAATCAGTGAGCATGTGCACCATCCTTTCGATCTTTCCATTTACTATGAAAAGGATGCCTACGCTGCATTGTGTGCAGAGCAGCTTGGTGAAGTAGCACACGCGCGCGAGCTTGCAGAACGTGCAGTTTCCAATATGACGCAGATGCCAGAGTCACCGTATACACAGTTTGTCAGGGAGACTGCTAAACATATAGCAGCACAATAAGTGCGAAAAAAGAGAATGCATCGACTGTCGATGCATTCTCTTTGGTGAGTCTGGATTTATTTGAATACATGCAACCGTTCTTCAATCGGCTGGAATTCCTTTTCGCCTGCAGGAGCGACAACTTTACCAAATGGCATTTGCGACATCAGTTTCCAAGAAGAAGGAAGATTCCATTCCGATTTCACTGCATCATCGATCAAAGGGTTGTAATGTTGCAGACTTGCGCCGTATCCTTCATCAGAAAGTGCTGTCCAGATAACATATTGCACCATACCGGAAGATTGTTGTGACCACGTCGGGAAATTCTCTTTATATTCCTGGAACTGTTCTTGTAACGACTCGACGACTTGCATATCTTCAAAGAAAAGAATCGTTCCATAGCCACTTCCGAACATCGTCATACGTTGTGCAGTCGATTCGAAATTCTCCTCAGGTACGATTTTCTTTAGAGTATCACTTGTTATATCCCAGAGTCGCTTGCTTTGTTCACTGAAAAGGACAACAACGCGTGCTGTTTGTGAATTGAAAGCAGATGGAGTGTGCTTTACAGCTTGCTGGATAAGTTCTTCAAGTTTTTCATCGGAAAGGATCGGTTCGTTAGTAATGGCATAAATGGAACGCCGGTTTTTTACAGATTCCAAAAATGATTGAGACACGATGAATTCCCCCTTATTTTTGCGTGAAGAGTCAATATAATACCTCTTCACTTCTCTGCTAGTATAGTCAGCTGATGACTTATATGGAAGTACGCACTTGAAAGTGCTATAGTATCCGAAAAGATACCATAGGAGGAGTTCATGTGGAAAGTGAAGTTTCACAGTGCAGAGTGGAAGAGGCACTCGGGATAGTTGTAGGGAAATGGAAGCCTGTCATCATCCTGTATCTGCTCCATGAAGGGACAAAACGGTTCAGTGAATTGAAGCGCAGCATGCCGGGGATTACTCAAAAAATGCTGACGAAACAGCTCCGGGAGTTGGAAGAGGAAGACATCATCAAGCGTGTCGTATACCCTCAAGTCCCTCCGAAAGTGGAATATTCGATGACAGATTACGGAAGAACGCTGAGTCCGATTTTAGAAGCGATGCACGAGTGGGGAACCAACCATGTTATTCACAAACAGACCATTAAGGTGGTTGAGAAAGAAGCATAAGAGATTTGTGATAGAAGCACATCATTCAATTTGTGTTGCTTAAGAAGGTGGCGGTGGCTTGCTGTTTTTAGTATGATAGCGAGTAGATGTGAAGTAGTGAAATATCCACTTCACTTGAATCTGGGAAGAAAGAATAGGTGTACATCATGAGTTTATTAACTGTAACGAATTTGAGTCATGGTTTTGGTGATCGTGCGATTTTTGAAGACGTATCGTTCCGACTGTTGGCGGGCGAGCATATTGGGCTTATCGGTGCAAACGGAGAAGGTAAGTCGACATTCATGAATATTATTACGCGCAAACTTGAACCCGATGCGGGAACGGTTTCTTGGGCGAAACGTGTCCGTGTCGGTTATTTGGATCAGCATGCTGCGCTTAAGCAAGGAATGACGATCCGCGATGTGTTACGGACCGCATTTCAGTATTTATACGATATGGAAAGTGAAATGAATGAGTTGTTTGCGAAGATGGCGGATGTAGATCCAGACGAATTGGAAGCCATTTTGGAAGAGACGGGCCAAATCCAAGACGACCTTGAGCAACAGGACTTTTACATTTTGGACGCTAAAGTGGAAGAAGTCGCAAACGGTCTTGGGCTGGATGAGTTCGGGCTGGACCGCGATGTGAACGATTTAAGCGGTGGTCAGCGTACGAAAGTGCTGCTTGGTAAATTGCTGTTGGAGAAGCCGGATATTCTGCTATTGGATGAGCCGACGAACTATTTGGATGTGGAGCATATTGAGTGGTTGCGGACGTATTTGCAAAACTATCCAAGCGCATTCATCCTCATTTCACATGATATTCCATTTTTGAATAGTGTCGTAAACTTGATTTATCATATGGAAAACCAAGAGATCACACGTTATGCCGGGGATTATGATGAATTCCTACGTGTGCATGAAATGAAAAAACAGCAAGTGGAGGCTGCGTTTAAAAAGCAACAAAAAGAGATTGCAGGGTTGAAAGATTTCGTGGCCCGCAATAAAGCGAACGCTGCGACAAGCGGAATGGCGAAATCACGCCAGAAAAAACTCGATCGGATGGAAGTGATTGAGCTTGATTCTGAAAAACCGAAACCACGATTTGACTTCAAGGTGGCGCGAACACCAAGTAAATATCTGTTTGAAACGAATCAGCTCGTGATTGGATACGATGAACCGCTATCCAGTCCTCTCGATCTGCAGATGGAACGAGGCCAGAAAATCGCGCTGTCTGGTGCGAACGGTATCGGTAAAACGACATTGTTGAAAAGTTTACTTGGAGAAATCCCAGCATTGTCTGGTACGGTTGAACGTGGCGAACATTTGGCAATCGGTTATTTTGAACAAGAGATGAAGTCAGATAGTGATAAAACATGCTTGGAAGAAATATGGAGTGAATTTCCTCACTTTACACAATATGAAGTGCGCGCAGCCCTTGCTCGTGTAGGTCTGACTACGAAGCATATTGAAAGTAAAGTGAAAGTATTGAGCGGTGGGGAACGTGCGAAAGTCCGTTTGTGTAAGCTTGTCAATCAGGAAACGAATTTACTTGTGCTGGATGAGCCGACGAATCACTTGGATGTCGACGCGAAAGCTGAACTGAAGCGCGCGCTGACAGAGTTCAAAGGAAGCGTTCTGCTCATTTCCCATGAGCCGGATTTTTATGAAGGTGTCGTAAACAAAATGTGGAACGGAGAAACATGGACGACAAAGATGTTTTAATAGGAAAAACTGTGAGTGTACCAACGGATGTTGGTATGCTCACAGTTTTTTTATGGACGTGTGAGTAGAGGGGTGACTTTCTTCCAGAAACTCCTTGAATCCTATGGAATTGTTTCCCGTGGCCGATACTTCCTCGGATTTGGCCGATTCAACGCTCCATCTGGCCGATTCTAGACTTCATACGGCTGATTCCATTTAGCGTGTGGCGATTCAGGATTCCATATGGCTGATTCCGTAACCGGAAACTAATGAAATGATAGTAAACAATCACTAAATATGTAGCAGGTTCCCAAACAAAGGGAATCTGCTACATGTTTGTCCGCAAAATGAGAAACTCTTCATTTATCAAATGAATGATTAAAAAGTATAGGTGTGGAAATACTTAGAAGCAGCGTCGGACAAATTAGGATAGACGACGCGCATTTTTAATCATTGAAGGAGGAACTCATTTGAGAAAGATTGTACAAGCAACTGTTTTCCTGTTGGCATTCATATCGCTGACAGCTCCCGTTACTGCTGAGTCGGAGGGATCTGTTTCAACAGACAAATCTGAAGTGGCCGAGGGTCGAGAAGTGTATCCATTTACACCAGCAGTTGGATCGGAACTTATTGCTGATAACCCTCTATTGGAAGAGAAGCCCTCACTTACGTACACCGTACAACCTGGAGACAATTTATACCGAATTGCGATAGCGCACGCTGTACCTTTGCAATCATTAATTGAGTGGAACGGGCTCGCAAGCGAACTCATACACCCGGGAGATGTGCTGAATGTCTCCGTAGAGGCGGCGGGTTCAACGACGAACATGAAGAAGATGAAACAGGCTGTCGCGGCTGCACCGGTAACGAAACAGAAATCGAATGCTGCACCTGCAGCTAAGCAAGTGGTGTCAACCAAAACTGCATCTGTTCCTAAGACGGTTCCGGCTTCAGCGGAAACAGGAAGAGAACTTACCATGACTGCAACTGCATATACCGCATATTGCAACGGATGTTCCGGAACGACCAAAATCGGCATAAACTTGCGTGCAAATCCGAACCAAAAAGTCATTGCGGTAGATCCATCCATCATTCCTCTTGGCTCCCGAGTATGGGTGGAAGGGTATGGTGAAGCAGTTGCTGGTGATACAGGCGGAGCGATTAAAGGACATAAAATTGATGTGTTCATACCAGGGCTGGATTCTGCCATGGCTTGGGGCGTTAAAAAAGTTCGAGTCAAAATTTTACATTAACCACTTAACCGGAGAGGAGACTCTCCGGTTTTTTCTGCAAAGAATGCGGTTCTGATGTAAACTATATAGTGGTGAAGCATGTACATATCAGAACGGGATGGGAGTATGAAAAAATGATGGATTGGAATAAGGAATTGAATCTTTATTTAATGGACAATATTACAACGATAACAGATGAATGGCTTGACCTCCGGGACTCAGGTAAGAAATCCATATACTCCAGTGATGCAGGAACTGCCACTGAGGAAACATTAAGAGAGCAAAATAATTTGACGAATCGAACGATTGCCAGCAGTTTGTTAGGTCCAAGTGGAAACTTTGAAGAACAAAAAGAGGAATGGGCGGAACTGATTGCGAAGAGCCGTCTTGCATCCAATACATCGATAGCTGAAGTGGTCGATGCCCTCAGTCGTGTACGAAAGGTATTTTGGCGACAAGTGGAACGATTTGTCGGACAGCAAACTGAAACAGTTCCTGTTACGGTTGTCTTGCAGTGGGGTGAGACAATCCATGTAGCTTTCGACGAATTACTGACAGCATTCTCTGCTATGTACTTCAAATTAATGACAACGCGTTTAAATGCCCAACAAAGTCTAATTGTTGAGCTGAGTTCCCCCATTATAAAAATAAATGAGACGATCGGGATTTTACCACTAGTTGGAGATATAGATACCGAACGAGCAAAAGCGATTTTAGAAGTTGTTCCTGCTAGATGTATGGAAGCGGGAATCATAAAATTATTTATCGACTTATCAGGTGTTTCAATTATCGATACAATGGTTGCCAACCAACTATTCGAAGTCATCCAAGTGCTTAACTTGCTTGGTGTTAAGTCGACCATCACTGGAATTCGTCCTGAAATTGCCCAGACTTCCATCCAATTAGGATTGGATTTCTCAACGATTGACACGCATAGTTCGTTGCAACAAGCGTTGAAAGACAAGTATATTGTGGAGAAAGTGGACTGAAGCATGTGCAAAATGAGCTTGGATGAACCTTGATCTTTTTCAGTTCATAATAGCTAGGAGGAATCGAAATGACCAATAAAAAAATCGTGTTTTTTGACTTGGATGGGACGTTGATGAGTCACGATAAAACCATCTTACCGTCAACAAAAGAGGCATTGCACGCACTTCGGAAAAAAGGAATTATTACTGTTATCTGTACAGGACGGGCACCTAGAATGTTCCAGGAACTGATTACAGAACTAGAATTCGATTCGTACATTTCGATGAATGGACAGCATGTAGTCTATGAGGGGAAAGAATTGTTCTCTAATCCGATGGATAAGGAAATCCTTACTGAATTGAGTAAGCATGCGAAAGAGAGAGGACATGGGATCACGTACTCCAATTCCGAAGTATTTGCTGTAAACGAGGCAGAGCATCCCCTTGTTGCGGGAAGTTTAGGACGTTTGAAACTGGATTACCCGAGTGTGGATGAAGCCATCTACTCACATTCCCCTGTTCACCAGATCCAGCTATATGGAAATGTGGAGGACATACAGCCCTATATGGACCGCTATCAAAATGATTATGAATTTATCCGTTGGGATGAAAACGCGGTGGACATGCTTCCTAAAGGGGCATCTAAAGCGGTCGGTATCCTGAAAGTGATGGAGCATCTTAACATCACCGTTGAAAACAGTTATGCTTTCGGAGATGGGCCGAACGATTTTGAGATGATTGAATGTGTTGGAACAGGAATCGCGATGGGGAATGCCATACCGGAACTGAAGGAAAAAGCGGACCTTGTGACAGATACGTGTTCCAATGACGGCATTATGAAAGGGTTACTAGCCTGTGGGCTGTTAGAAGAAGTTGATGTTCCTTTGTATCTTAAATCACTCATGTATCCTTCATAAGCTTTCGTTGTAAATGTATTCTAATAGAAAATGCACCTGCTATGCTTCGGCTCCAATAGCAGGTTTTTTTGCGTCCAATTCATCCTGTTTTCGATAAATACGAAGAACTGTTACCGTTCAATTCAAGGGCGTTCGAGAAGCAGTATGCGTTTTCACTCATTATTTGTATAACAGATCCGTGAGCCATAAAAGCTGGAAGGATACAAAAATAGTTTGACAGGTTACATTGAGAATGGTTATCATTGATATTGAAATTCATTCTCAATTAGAATCTGAGGATGCCAAGGAAACACAACAATACATATGTAGGGGGAACTGAATTGAGAAAGATTTTAATTGGATTATCCATTGGTTTGCTTGCAGTGTTAACTGCGTGTGGACCAACAGAGAAAGAGGAAGTTGAAAAAGAAACACCTGTAACGGGCGAAAATGAGCAAGTAGAGAAGACGGATGCGAATACAGCTGACGGTGTGGATGAAAAGGAACTGAAAGATACACTTGCCGAATTCCCGGAAGGTTCACCTGAACGGATTATCACCACATCTGTGCCTTTAGCAGAGATGCTTGATTTGCTGGATGTCACACCAGTGGGAGTGCCAACTTCGACAAACCCGCTACCGGCGAACTTTGAAAAGATCGATCAAATCGGATCTCCAATGCAGCCGGATCTTGAAGTGGTTACGAGTTTGACGCCGGATTTAATCTTAGGGGCGGAATCATTACGTAGCACGCTGGATAAAAGCCTAGAAGGCATGGATCTACCAACGGCTTATCTGCCAACTGATTCGTTCGATGATCTGAAACTCAGTTTCAAAGCACTCGGAACATACTTCGATAAGACGGAGGAAATGGACAAAGTACTTAACCAATTAGCTTCTAAAGAGAATGAATTAACAGAGCAAGGAAAAGGGAAAGAACTGCCTAGTGCATTGCTCGTTATCGGTACTGCAGATTCGTTCATGGTCATGAATGATGAATCTTATGTTGGGAGCTTGGTAAAAAAACTGGGTGCAGACAATATCGCGACGTCGGTCTTGAAAGTGAAAGATCGTTATTCACCGATTAATATGGAAGACGTTGTCGTTGCAGACCCAGACATTATCCTCGTACTAGCTTCAGGAGATCATGGTGCTTCAGAAGACGCTTTCAAAAAAGAAGTAGAAAGCAATGATACATGGACAAAACTGTCTGCTTATCAAAACGACAAAATCGAAGTATTGGACTACGGAGTATTTGGTGTCACGTCTATTAAAAATGCAGAAAAGGCGCTTACCGATATCTCAACTTATTTTTATGAATGAAGAGAGGTGAGCGTCGCATGACTAAATCTCGAAGCGGAATCATTGTTGTCATTACGTTTCTTCTAGCAATTGCGGCAGCGGTGATCGCGATCGGATTAGGAAGTGTTCGAATCTCAGTACCTGATATTTTAGAGACACTCCTTCACTCAACGGCGGGCAATGTAAATGACACGATTATTTTCAATATTCGATTGCCACGTGTGATTTTGGCATTGATTATCGGGGCGAATATCGCGATTTCCGGGGCAATCTTGCAAGCTGTCATGGGAAATCCACTCGCAGATCCAGGTCTAACGGGAGTAACGAGTGGTGCGGCTGTTTTTGTCCTAGTCATTATGCTTGCGAAGCCTGAGTACACCCACTTCATGCCGCTCGCTGCACTTATTGGTGGGTTGCTGGCAGCGACGATTGTCTATGCGCTAGCATGGCGAAGAAACGGGATATCTCCTATTTCAATTATCTTGGCGGGAGTTGCGGTCAATGCACTGTGTGGAGGGGTGGTTGGTTATTTATCGATTATTTACAGTGACCGCCTTCCTTCTGCCGTCCAATGGATGAATGGAAGTTTAGCAGCAAAGGGGAATTCAGTCGTTACCATGATACTTCCCTATGCAATCGTTGGTTGGATTTTATCCTTCTTTGCGATCAGAAAAGCAAATGTGATTCGAATGGGAGACCAAGTTGCCGCCAACCTAGGCGAAAGCGTCAATCGTATCCGAATTCTGCTTTCAATATTGGCTGTGTTTTTAGCAGCCATTTCTGTTGCGGCAATTGGAATGATTGGATTTGTCGGGCTCATCGTACCTCATATGGCTAGATTTTTAGTTGGCTCCAACTACAAGTATATGATGCCGATGAGTATGGCACTTGGTGCATTGGTATTGTTAGTTGCAGATACTGGTGGAAGAACATTATTTTCACCGCTTGAAATTCCTGCGGGGATCCTTATGGCGGTAATTGGAGGACCTTATTTCCTGTATTTGATGAGAAGGAGTGTGTTCTAAGATGTTGACGGTAAACTCAATTTCCATTCAATATGAACAGAAAAAGGTTATCAACGATTTCTCCTTTAATGTGGATGAAGGAGAAGTGGTATCGATTATCGGGCCGAATGGGTCAGGGAAGTCGACATTACTCAAATCGATTTCCCGTCAGCTGCCGTACGAATCTGGTTCAGTGGAACTGGACGGAATGAACATCAAGGCGATGAATCCGAAACAGATTGCCCGAAAGCTGTGCATGCTTAGTCAAAAAAATCAGGCACCAAGTGATATGACGGTATACGATCTTGTATCGTACGGGAGATATCCTCATAAGCGTTGGTTTGAAAAACTGACCAACGATGACCGGGACATTATCGAGTGGGCCATTAAAAAAACACATTTAACGGATTATCTAGAACGAACTGTCGTGTCCCTTTCAGGGGGTGAGTCCCAGCGTGCGTGGATTGCGATGGCACTCGCACAACGACCGCAAATCCTTCTTTTGGATGAACCCACGACATATCTGGACATCTCACATCAGCACGAAGTCCTTGAACTTGTTCGAGAACTGAATGAAGAGATGGGTATGACAGTCGTCATGGTGCTGCATGATCTAAACCAGGCATCGCATTATAGCGATCGAGTTATCGTCGTACATAGTGGTAAGAAGGCGATGTGTGGTACGCCCGATGAGGTCATGACAACGGAGATGATCCGGGAAGTGTATAGAATGGATTCTGAAGTGATATATAGCCATGCAGAACGAAAACCACGTATTCATTTATTACGGACAGCACGATAATTACTTTATTGGAGGGATGCCACATGGCGAAAGCAATCGATCTTGAAAAATACAAAAATTCTTATTTGGAATTTATGGAGACGCGTAAAAGTCTTGTCCTATCTATGTTAGATGGAGAAGGAAAACCGTTTACAAGTTGTGCTCCATTTGTGAAGAAGCATGGCAACCTGTACATTTACATAAGCCAAGTTGCAGAACATTATTACCATATGGAGAATAGTGAGTGGATCGATGCAATGCTGATTGCGGATGAATCTACAACGAAAAATCCATTTGCAACAGAGCGTATACGATTACGCTGCACACCAAAAAATATTGGAAACGATGGACACGATGACATTTTCGACTTGTTCAATGAACAGTTCGATTCGAAATTGCTGGATGTGCTCCGTGGGCTCGACTTTTCACTATTCGAACTGACACCATCAATGGGGCGTTATGTTGTTGGATTTGGAATGGCATTCGATGTGAACATCTCTGGAGATGTATTCACACACGTTGTTGTGGACAAAAAGAACAAAGCCAACGTCTAATTCTAACCTAGAGGAGAATGTCCAAATGTCTTATTCGACTGTACTCCCACTATGGGAGGCACTGCGACAACGATTTACGCATACAACTTCAGCGTTGCCGGAATCGGATCTTAATTTGACGCTAGGAAAGTCTTCGATCCGCGCGCTTCTCTATCATACGGCTGAAGTTGAATATATGTTTGCAGAGTGGTTCTTCGGAAAAACGAAACCTGAATATCCTGCTCAAACGTCATCCGATTCGATACAGCAACTTGTGGAGTTACTGGCAGCTTCTAATGCTCATTTCGTAGCTGCAATGAAAGAACTACCTGAAGAAGATTGGAGGGCTCCTATAGAATCGCCTATGGGAGTCTCTTCACCGCTAGAAGCAGTAGGACGTCTGATGTACCATACCGGCATGCACGCTGGACAGATTTCATTGATCCAGCAAAATGGCTCATGTGAATAGGATAGAAATACAATATAAAACACACCTTCTTTACGGAAGGTGTGTGAGACTGTAGACAAACTCCAGAAATCACGGGGATTGCCTACAGTCTTTTTCTTTTACAATAGTATTAACTAGGAAAAGTTGATTTCCGCTACGAGCGGACGCTTTCCGAGGGGCTTGCCCTCAGCCGCTTCCCTCGCTTTGCTCAGTCCAGGGTCTTCGAGCTTCGCTGATCCCTACGGAGTCGCCGCTCTCCGCTACAATCAACAGAATCTCCCAACAATCAAATGAGGTGATGGAAATGATGACGAAGAATCAAGTTAATGAACGGGAACAGATGGAAATGCTTACAATCGAACAGTTAGTTCCACAAGACCATTTGGTTCGTAAATTAGATGCAGCAATTGATTTTTCTTTCATTTATCCATTGGTTGAAAGACTGTATTCGGTATAGGGAAGATCTAGCATAAATATTGTTGTACTCAATAAAATGATAAACATTCAATACATTAAGTGCGTTCTGGGTTGTCCATCGCCAACTATGCTTCCTCTTTGCACCAGCAAAGACGCGTCCAACGGTCTCTTTACATTTCCATAGACTTTCTCTGATTTCATATCAGTTTCTCAAGTCTTCGGTTACATCTAGTTAGACTTGCTAGGTGGACAAGGAGTCCACCAACTGCATTCTTTGCTTGAAAGATATGAATGTCTCCTAAGAAATTCAGTTGATTGAAGTGCAGGACGGCGACTCCTGGGGATCAGCGCAGCGCGAAGACCCCGCAGAAGCGAAGCGACGAGGAGGCTGAGGGCAAGCCCCCGGAAAGCGCCCGTCCGGAACGGAGATCAACGGCCAGTTATCCTTCATTTTCAGAGTCAACTATGCAAAAAGACAAAAGGGCTGGAAATCAAATTGATTCCCAGCCCTTTTGTCTACAGTCTGACACCTCTTTTCCGGAAGGTGTGTTTTGTTGGTGAAACTTATTATCATAGACGTTTATCAAGAATACGAAAAATTTTCAATGCGATTTGAATTCGGAGTACGTCTTCGGAATGCTTAATATCGAGACCTAGGATTTCTTGGATACGCTCGATTCGGTAGATGAGTGTATTACGATGAATGAACATCGCTTTCGACGTTTCTGTGACGTTGGCGTTATTAGCGAAATAGTATTCGAATGTTTCAATATACGCTGTGCCGTTTTCCTGATCGTGCGCCAGCAACGGACCTAAACATTTTTCGAAAAAATCTTCAAGCGCTTGTTCTTTAATGTTCGAGTCCAGTAAATGGTAGACCGCATAGTCTTCGAAATGGGCGACGTCGCTTTTTTCATTCAGCTGTTGTGTGAGCCGTATCATTTCATTCGCTTCGGAAAAGCTCTTATGTAAAGAGGAGATTCCTTTAACTTGTCGTCCGATCCCAATCATGCACCGTTCTTTTATTTTCTCGGATAGTGAGTGGTGAAGCCCGTGCGCAAAGGCTTTAATCGTTGCAATAGAGTCTGCAGGGCTATCCTCTTTTTGACCGATCAGTACAATAATCCGGTTGCTTCTGAAAAAACACGTGATTTCCCCTTTCGCTTTATAGGATTGGCTATTTACGACATCCACACATTTTTTAGCGATTTTCTCCATTTTATATTTCCAAATAATCATATCCTCATATTGTTCCACTTCACTTGGTTTGATATTGATCACCATACAGTAGTATCGATATTGTGCATTCATACCATGTAAGTCACAAAGTGTTTGAAGTGTAGTCTCTGATTTGATTTTTCCAGCAAGTAAATCATCGAAAAAATCTTGTCTGATTTCCAATTTCACTTCCTCGATTTCTTTTGCTTTGATGCGCTCGAGTGCCATGATGGTGGAAGCTTGTTCCAAAACAATATAATCGAATTCAAGTAGATCACGCATCGTTTGCCAGACAATAATATAGCCATATACATTATTGGAAACAGCAATAGGCAAAATTCTGCAGACAATCGATGTTTCGTCTGTTGTAAAACTCCGCTTAATGGAGCGTTTCATCGTGCTAAAGTTTTTTGGGATTTGTCGAATGAACGACTCGTCAAATAGCGGAGCACTCTTCGATAAAAATAAGTAGTCTGCCATGGGGACTGGGTTGCCACCGGCTTCGGCGCTCGTCAAATATCTCCAATCCTGATCTACAATGAGTATTGGGTTTTCTATGGCTTCGGCAAGTGTAGAGGCGATTAAAGATAGACCGCCACCTTCTAATGAGGTTTTGAAAAAAAGATTATGGATATCCAGTGTCTTCCGATTCAACAAGTCATAGCGACCAGATGCTTTTTCGTTAATAATTGAAATGACATTGGACAGCGTATAGCTATACGGCAACTCCAGAAGAGGCAGTCCGAATTCATTCGCCTTTTCAATCATATTATCAGGCAGTTTGTCGAAGTAACGTTTTGTTTTCACAATGAGTCCTGAGCAATTGATTTCTGAGAGTTCCTGAATAATCCGGTTTTGAAGTTCAACGTTGTCTTTGAAAATATAACCGGTAGACAGCAATAGCTCATTGGGCGAGAGCCAGTCGAAGCCGTCTGGATTCTCCATGATATTCACGAGTGAAATTTGATTATCAAGGCCCGCATGACCTGCCACTACTTGCAGACCGTCAATTGCCTTGATTGTAAGTAAGTCTTTGACTTTCAACATATGTTATTCACTCCTGCCCGCTCATGCTGATTGTGCAATATGCACAATCAGCATGAGCGTTTTTTGGTTTCAGTAAACGATGACCGATTGTCAGCTTAGGAATATAGTGAGTATTGTAAGATTCAGTATAGGTTAAAGAGTTTTAAAAAGATATTCTTTTGTAGGTTTACCTAAACGGGGCTTCGAGAACGTGTTAGCGTCCGAAAAACCAAAAGGAGGCGGGGCATTGATAAAACTTAGTACTGTTTGTAGTGCTTCAATCAGTGAAACGTCATGAACCAATCCTCAGGAATGGAGTGACCGTCATGATCTTTGCGCTAACCGGAGATCGTCATTTCCTTCAGCACTTGAAGGAAGGGAGAATGACAGGATACGTCCACAGTATATTTAAAAGAACGATTAATATGGTGTGTTTGAATGATGGTCACTTATATACGTTCGCTAGTGAGGTAATTGACAACGCTCCGAATACATTGGTTCTGAATTGCACAACTATGGAGAACTTATCGGTTGCGGTCAATGATCGAATTCACTCGGACGGGCGAGTCGTTTGGATTGGAACTGCTCAAGGGATCTCATTCTCTGAAGCACAGCCTTGGGACACTGGACTGCCAGACTATCCACAAAACACGAATGGCATCAGCAAGAACTTGACGTATGTAAAGCAGAGAATTCGTGAAGTCGGTACAGCGGGGGGCATAAAACCCGGAGTGAACCAAACAACACCATTTGAACAAGAAGTACGTATGATGCTGTCAAAAAATACAGCATCTCTTGTTGATCATCTCGCAGCAGGTGACGTAGCAGGAGCATTGAGAGATGCACAATCCCTTCTTGGATTAGGCCCAGGGCTGACTCCATCAGGAGATGATTATTTAACAGGGATGATTGCGGTCTTCATGGTTCACAATCATCCGATACCCGAGCTGCAGCAATTCGGGAAGGAAGTCGCAGTGATTGCAAAAAAAGCAACCAACATCATCAGTTTTAGCGCGATTGAACAGGCATCCAATGGGAAGGTAAGAGAATCCATTGCCCAACTGATCTCGTATTTGCTGACAGGTGAAGAAGAATTCTTGTTTGCAGTGGACGATGTACTGCAGATCGGCTCCTCATCAGGAACAGACATTGCTTTAGGTATTGTTGCAGGAATTGAACTTACTATGAAAATCGGAGGTAACTTATGACTATTCAAGTACTTGTAAAATCCAATACGTATATCGATTCGGTATCTCTTATGTCCTTATCTACTAAGGCAAACGAAATTGCGGGAATCGAGCAAGCGATCATAGCAATGGGAACTGAAATGAATAAAGAAGTGATTGAAAATGTAGGTCTTATGACGTCAGAAGTGAAAGACGCTAAAACAAGTGATCTGATGATCATTGTGAAAGCAGCAGACGATGAAGCTTGTGAGAACGCTTTTAAAGAAATTGAAGAGCTGATGAATAAGAAAAAAGACGCAAGTGTAGGGAACAGTGAAATCACCTATTCCAGTATCTCTGCTGCAGCTGAGAATATCCCGGAAGCGAATTTAGCGGTCATCGCTGTAAACGGTGCATATGCTCCGCGTGAAGCTAGAAAAGCATTGGAGCAAAATCTCCATGTCATGATGTTCAGCGACAATGTCAGCGTTGAAGATGAAATTGCACTTAAACAATTGGCTCACGAAAAAGGGCTGCTCATGATGGGACCTGACTGCGGAACAGCAATCATTGGAAATGTCGCTTTGTGTTTTGCAAATACGGTTCGTAAAGGGAACATCGGGATTGTCGGGGCTTCTGGTACAGGAAGTCAGGAAATCAGTGTCCGTATTCATGAGTTCGGTGGCGGTATCACCCAGCTGATTGGTACGGGTGGACGTGATTTAAGCGAAGCGGTTGGCGGAATTATGATGATCGATGGCATTCGGGCGCTTGAGGAAGATGACTCTACTGAAGTGATTGTCGTTGTGTCAAAACCACCTGCTCCAAGTGTTGAAGAAAAAGTCCTTGCACAAATTAAGCAATGTAAGAAACCAGTAGTGGTTTGGTTTATTGGCGGGGATGAGGAGAAAGTGAAAGAGGCAGGTGGCCACTTCGCTAAAATGTCGAAGGAAGCTGCATTGAAAGCGGTCGTTCTTGCGGGTGCCAATGAGGATGAGTTGAACAAACGTGCGTTGAATCTTCCATTGATAGAGGAAGTCCGTGGGAAGTTAAAGCCAGAACAAAAGTACATCCGCGGATTGTTCAGTGGCGGAACGTTATGTGACGAAGCGATGCATATCGCAATGGAAAAGTTTGACGATGTCTACAGCAACATACAAAGAGATCCTGAATACCGTTTGAAAGATGTCTCGGTTAGCGAAGCACATACGTTCATCGACTTCGGAGACGATCAGTTCACTCAAGGGAAGCCACATCCGATGATTGATCCATCTACACGTATAGAACGGTTCAAACAAGAGGCGAAGGATCCTTCAGTCGGAGTCATCGTGATGGATTTCGTCCTTGGATTTGGGTCACACGAAGATCCGGTTGGGGTCATGCTTCCAAGTATCATCGATGCAAAACAAGCAGCTGAAGCAGAAGGACGTCATTTAGAAATCATCGGTTACATTCTTGGAACAGAATTGGATAGTCAGAACTTGGAAGGTCAAATTAGCAAGCTGGTGGCTTCTGGTGCCACACATGCAAGCAGCAGTCAGAACGCTGGTTTGTTAGCAAGAGAATTCGTCGTGAAAGGAGAACAATTATGAGCAGAATTCAAGAATTGTTTAACGAGCAATTAAATGTCATCAACGTAGGGATCGAGTCGTTTAGTGAGGATCTCAAGCAGCAAAATACACCTGTCAGCCACTTACAATGGGCACCTCCTGGAGGCGGGAACCAAGAGCTGATTGCGGCCCTTGATAAGTTGGAGGAAGCTGGGATTGCTGAGAAAATTGAAGCAGCGAATGCTGAAGCGGTTCAACGAATTATTCAATCACAACCGATTCTCATCGGATTTGACCAAGCCATCAATGTCGTACCAGGTATGACGAAGACAACCATTCTTCATGCAGGACCGCCAATCACTTGGGATAAGATGAATGGACCGATGAAAGGCGCAGTAACAGGTGCCCTCGTGTTTGAAGGATTAGCGAGTGATTTAGTAGAAGCTGCGGAACTTGCAGCATCTGGTGAGATTACGTTCTCCCCTTGCCATGAACACAATTGTGTCGGCTCAATGGCTGGAGTCACATCTGCATCGATGTACATGCACATTGTCGAGAACAAAACATATGGAAATATCGCGTATACCAATTTGAGTGAGCAAATGTCCAAAATCCTTCGGATGGGTGCTAACGATGAAAGTGTAATTGAGCGCTTAGTTTGGATGAGAGACCTGTTCGGTCCGATGTTGCGCGATGCGATGAAACTTCATCCTGAAGGGATCGACTTACGCTTGATGCTTGCTCAGGCATTGCATATGGGAGATGAGTGTCATAACCGGAATGTTGCAGGCACTACGCTTCTCATTCAAGCATTGACACCCTATATCATTCAAACGGATTACACAGTCCAACAGCAAAAAGAAGTATTCGACTTCGTGCTGAGCAGTGATTACTTCTCGGGACCTACGTGGATGGCGATGGCGAAATGTGCACTCGACGCAGCGCATGGCATTGAGCACAGTACAATCGTTACAACGATGGCGCGTAATGGCGTTGAGTTCGGAATTCGGGTAAGCGGTGCAGAAGGAAACACTTGGTTCACTGGCCCTGCCCAAAAAGTGGTTGGCCCGATGTTTGCAGGATACAAGCCGGAAGACGCTGGTTTGGACATCGGAGACAGTGCGATTACTGAAACGTACGGAGTGGGTGGTTTTGCAATGGCTACAGCTCCAGCAATCGTTGCCCTAGTTGGCGGTACGGTAGACGACGCGATCGGTTACTCGACAAAAATGAAAGAAATTACTACAGCTGAAAACCCGAACGTCACAATACCTATGCTCGACTTCATGGGAATCCCATCTGGAATCGACGTTCGTAAAGTGATTCAATCAGGCGTCCTGCCAATTATCAATACAGCGATCGCCCACAAAGATGCAGGAATCGGAATGATCGGTGCGGGGATTACACATCCACCAATGGAGTCATTCGAAAAAGCGTTGCTCGAATTGGCACAACGCGCATAACATCTTTTACTTCGTTTTACTGCTACATGCTCCATTTCGAATGGAAGACGAACTGGAGCATGTAGCCTCATAAGTACGAAAGGAGAGTCAATAATGGAGAATGATAACCTGCTCAGAAGTTGTGAAAAAGGCGATCTGACATCCTTCGAACGGGCATTGACTTCTGGTGCGGAACTGGAAGCCCGGGATGCACAAGGTCGAACAGCACTCATGATAGCCACTCAGAAAAATCACAAAGAGATGGTAGCGAAATTGATCGCTGCAGGAAGTGATGTGAATGCGCGTGATATTACACAACTTACTCCATTCATATGCGCCGCTGCGAATGGGTTCGATGAACTGATTCCTTTGATGGTTGAAGGGGGAGCGGAGTTAGCGAGTGTCAATCGCTTTGGAGGAACTGCTCTTTTGCCCTCTAGTGAAAAAGGATATTTGAAAACAGTTGAATTGTGTATTAAAGCAGGCGTTCCTGTTAATCACGTAAATGACTTAGGCTGGTCTGCATTGCTGGAAGCCGTGATTTTAGGTGATGGCGGCTATTTATACACCGATGTGATCAAGGCGCTCGTGAGTGCAGGCGCGGATCCTCACATTCAGGATCGCGATGGTGTGTCGTCACTACAACATGCAAAGGCTAAAAAACAATCACGGATTCTTTCCATATTCGAAAATGGACGTTTAGCACAAAGTGACGCCATTCTTCAAGCGAAACTATTTGCAAGCGAGTCCCAACTTTCTCAGGCGTTGACAGTAATAGAAAAGGCGCTGCAAGATAACACCCAGGACACGACAGAATTGCTCTATTATAAAGGGTATTTCCTTCAACTTATGAAGCAATTCCCTGCTGCAATCGATGCGTACAACCAAGCGGTGCAAAGCGACCATCAGGAGTTGCAGTTCCATTTCTATATGGCAAACTGCTATCGTCTGCAGAAACAACAAGATTCAGCATTAGCTGAGTTTGATAAAGCGATTGCGCTTGCACCAAAGGACACGTTTTTCTTGTATCACAAATCGAATTACTTACGGGAATTCGGTCGACACGAAGTAGCGGTGGAAGTGATGGATCAGTTACTTATGCTTGAACCGTCACGCTATGATTTTTCTTTCCACAAAGCAAACAGTCTTCGGTCACTCGGCCGGCATCAGGAAGCGATTGACGCAATTGAAAATGCGATTGCCAATGATCCGTCGAATCCGTTATATACGACACACAAAGAAAAGTCTATTGAATTACTTCAAGGAGAGTAAACTGGACGACGCATTTCCATTTTATTTCGACGAGTACAAGATACCTATTCTATATGGCTCTTCCATATTATAAGAAGCAGGGAGTGTAGGTCATGTCGCAAGCAAAAGAAGTTCAACATTATCAAACATACGAGTCCTATGGCTATTCTGAAGATTTGCTGCCTAAAACTCCGGAACAACGTGACTGGGGAATGACGAACTATGTGACGTTGTGGATGGGGGCTGTTCATAATATCCTATCGTACTTAACCGTTGCAGGATTCTTCGTTCTTGGGTTAACGACAAAACAAGTGTTACTTGCTGTTATGCTATCCGCTGTCATTGTTTCTGTTTTCTATGTATTAAATGGCTATTCTGCATCCCTTTACGGTTTGCCGTTCGCCATGTTGCTTCGTGACTCATTCGGTGTCAAAGGTGCCATTATCCCGTCGCTTGTCAGAGGGCTTATCGCAGGAGTCGTATTCTTCGGGACGACTACCGTTGTAGGTGCTGAATCCCTCAACGTCATATTCGCGCGTT
Organism: Sporosarcina gallistercoris; assembly: GCF_014836415.1. GTDB lineage: Bacteria > Bacillota > Bacilli > Bacillales_A > Planococcaceae > Sporosarcina > Sporosarcina gallistercoris. Next base: position 139,304 of record NZ_JACSQY010000006.1, read on the forward strand.
TCATACCTGATTACATGTCAATCGGGAACGGTTTCTCTCTGTTAGGATTATCTGCACCTACAATGATTTCCTACGCAGTTCTCTGGACTGTGACCGTCATCCTGTTCCTAGTGGGGATGAACGTGTTAGGGAAGTTCGGAAACTGGTCATCACCTGTCGTGTACGTATTCATAACAGGTGCCGCAATATGGGGGATCAATATCGCAGGTGGTTTTGGACCGATTTTAGACTACGTTCCTGCAAACCCGAATCCAAGCATTTGGGTGTTCATCGCTTGTGTAAGTGCGCTCGTTTCAAACTGGGTTGGGCCTGTTGTCAACATGTCTGACTTCACGCATCGGGCAAAGCGCCCGCGAGATATGATCATCGGTTTGCCTTTAGGCTTCATCCTATCGTACATTCTTTTTGCGATTACGTGTGTGGCATTGATCGCGGGAACAGAAATTGCTTTTGGTGATGCGATCTTCAACATTGTCTTTGCGATTGATAAAATTGAAAACACATTTTCAGTCGTTGTATTGATATTGGCATTGAATGTGGGAGCAATTGCGTTTTGTGTATACGGGAACCTATTCCCGGCAGGTATGCAAATGGCTTCATTGTTCCCGAAAATCTTCACTGTGAAAACAGCAGGAGTGCTGACTGCGATTATCGGAACACTCATCTTGCCTTGGAAGTTAGTTGAAAGTACAAGTACACTGTTTTACTTCTACAGCTTTATCGGATCCATGTTTGGTCCGATTGCAGGAATTATGCTTTCCAGTTTCTACATTCAACGTAAACGGAAATTGGATTTGGATACGATTTACGTAGCACCTGGTAACAATGGAGAGTACAAAAATGGCTACAATCCTGTTGCTATGACCGTTCTTGCCATCAGTTTCATCATTCCAATGTCTGGTGCGTTTTTAAAGAGTGTTCCATTCTTAGTATCCATAAATCAGTTTGCATTTTTCGCAGGTTTAATCGTCTCATTCATCCTATATACAGTGTTAAGTAAAGTTTGGAAACCTACAGTTAACTAACGGATATCATTTGAAAAATTGGGAGGTCATCTTATGGATTACATGAAGCTCGCAGTAGACGCTACAATTGAAGGGATGGACAAGAAGTACGGAGGCCCATTCGGAGCGACGATAGTTCGCGGAGACGAAGTGATTGCGGCAGTGAGTAATACGATGATGAAAGATACGGATCCTTCTGCACATGCAGAAATGGTCGCAATCCGAGTGGCATGTGAAAAATTGGAGACGATGGATTTGTCCGACTGCGTAATCTACGCAACGTGTGAACCATGTCCGATGTGCATGGGTGCGATCATCTGGGCGGGTGTGAAGGAAGTCCACTATTGCAGCACAAGGGAAGATGCTGCTGAACATGGTTTTTCGGATATGCACTTACGTGAGTATTTAAAAGGTGAAGACGATAGTGTCGTTCAGATGATTAAAGTCGACGACCGTGAAGATTGCGATCATCTTTGGGCACATTTTGAAAAAGTGAACGGTTCAGCGGAATAACTTTAGTTTCTAGTTTCAAAAGCAAAACACCTGTCATCTCGACAGGTGTTTTGCTTTTTGGGATGATTAGCGAGATAGTTGTTCTGACAAAAATTCAATCACCTGTTGGAGGGCATTCTGTACAATCGGTGCTTGGAAGTCTTTTTCAAATACATGATCCCCATTCGGGATTGTAATCAGTTTGGCAGGGACACCTTTTTGTAAAAGTGCTGCTCTCATGAAGACAGACTGCTCATAAGGGACATCGGCGTCTTTGGTGCCGTGTAAAAACAAGGTGGGCGGATAGGAGTCATCAATCTGAGTGATTGGACTGAGAGATCGAAGTGCGGACTCGCTTGTTGCGGTTTGCCGATCCGTCACTTCTTGGATCCAGTTTCCGGTTTGCCGGCAATAGAGGTAGAACAGAAAACGTTCGTGTACACTTCCTGAAGTAGGTATCCTCGAAGTCACTTGCGCACGGGCGATCGCTTCAGGAACACGATCTTTTTGTAAGTAATGTACACTTGGTGTCTTCGCCCAAGGAGAGAAGAGATCACCATATCCGTAAAAAGAAACGATAGCTTTAGGTTTTACTGGAAGAGTTCCGGTGCAAAGGGCTAAAAACCCGCCAGCCGAGCTGCCAATCACAGCAATCTCATCAACATTCACCGAAAACTGTTCACGCCCTTCTAGCGCGAGCCATTGTAAGGCATCTTGAACGTCGTCAAGTATGTCTTTCAGATGAGATTCGGGCGCTAAACGATAGTCAATGGAAAATAGTGCAAAGCCAGCCTCTGTATAAAGTTTCCGAAGATCTTCGCTGAGGTCATTACGGTCGCCCCATATGAAGCCTCCTCCATGGATGTACAATATGACAGGTGCATTAGCGCGATCAGTTGGATAAAAGTCAGCCAATAGTTCATATGCAGATGTTTTTTTATAACAGACAGTTTTTTTCATATGCAGCCACATCCAATCTTTTCGGAAAAGTTAGTAGTACGCGATTATATGTCAGGTAAAAGAACCTTCAATATATTGATTTTATCATAAAAAAACGCACCTTCCACATGGGAGGGTGCGTTTTCGTTATGGCCGCCTTTGCCGTACTACGATTCATAGAAAGTTTTAAACCACCACTCCTCAAAGTGGGTGTTCGCAGAACTGTTCCTGTCTGTCCAACCATAAATGATTGGCGTGTCATTTCCAGCCTATATAAAACTCCCTTTTACAGCTTAAAGGTTAAAACTTTATGGGAATACGAACAATGCAGCTTATGTACTTATCTTACTGCTGCGTGCGCAAAAATGCAATGGTAATGTTTGCGTATGGAAGTGAGCTTATCTTTATTACGATTTTACAATGCTAAAGCATGTAATTAGGTAACAAACGAAATGAATGATGGAAAACGTTGTAGTTAGGCCGGATAATGTGCCTCTTCTCATGGAAGGATTGTTATTGTATGCATGAAACCGGCGACTGTACATTCACAGTCGCTTGTTTTGTGTTCAATAACTGTAGTTAATAAGATCTTTCACTTTCTGATTTGTCCCGCTGGTTCGGAGTCATCGGCTCGTGTTTCGGTTTCAGATTTCCGAGTTCGGACAACTCCAGTGAAATTTCTTCCTTCATTTTTCGAACAGTTTTGTCCGATTTTTCTTCTGCCGCAGAAAGCGTTTGAAAGTTGCTGTTTGCACCTTTACGGTTATCTTTGTTCATACTAAAACCTCCTAAGATGTAGTGGCACTGTTCGTGGTTAGTATGGCTTCGTCCGCATGTTTTATGTATTCTTCTTTATGTTATTTGTCCAATATACTGTTCACGAGATGGACACTAAATAGTAAGATAACTTAGTGTCTTTTTATAATAAAACTCCCTATAATGGAGATATCTTAAATAAGGAGCTGGGGAATTTGAAGTTTGGCAAGTTGTTTACTTCAAAGGCAATGATCGTCCTGTCCCTCCTAGTCATTGGCACGGCATCTTTTTTGTTTTGGTTTACTAGTGATGCCCATCGAGCAACTCCGCTGTCTTATGCCGCATTAGAGCAGAAACTAGCAAACGTAACAGATACTGCAACATTAAAAGAAACATCATCTGGCGCACTCTATTTGAAAACAGGAAACAATATATATGTAACGAATGTACGCCCTGAGAGCGAATTGGCAGAACAGCTCGTGAAAACATACAATGTTTCTTATACGTATTCCGGCGGAAACACATCAGGTTATCTCGTTGCTGGTTTATTGTTAGCTGGGGTTTTTACATTTTTCATCCTCCAGAAAAAAGGGAAAATGGGCGTGGGAGCTGCGTCCATGAAACATAGCGCATCTAAAGAATCTCCACTCCCTGACATTACCCTCAATGATATTGGCGGGCTGTCACAAGAGATGAAAGACGAGATCCACCAAACATTGGATATCATAAAAGATCCGAAACGATCGCAAGCACTTGGTGTAAAAGCTCCGAAAGGGATTTTGCTTGAAGGGCCTCCTGGAACGGGTAAGACATTACTTGCCCAGGCGATTGCTCATGAAATCGGTGCTGCGTTCTATTCGTCAAGTGGTGCTGCATTCACGGAACTCTTTGTCGGTGTGGGTGCATCCCGTATCCGTACGATGTTCCAAAATGCACGCAAGCAAGAAATGGCGGTAATCTTCATTGACGAAGTGGATGCGCTTGCTGGAAAACGGAAAGCGCATGGCGGAGAAGAATCTGAGAAAACGTTGACTGAACTTCTTGTACAACTGGATGGCGGGGCGGATAATGAGGGAGTTTTGTTCATTGCTGCAACGAATCGGAAAGACATGTTGGACGAAGCCTTTTTACGTCCTGGACGCATCGATTATTCTTTCCAAGTTCCTCTTCCTGATACGCAAGGGCGTCGTGAGATAATGGACATCCATACTAAAGGGAAGGCATTGGCCCCTAATGTGGCGTCATCGCTGGACATGCTGGCGGAAAGCACATCAGGCTTTTCAGGTGCACAGATCAGTGCGCTGTTCACAACAGCAAGTAAACGGGCGATTCGAGAAGGACGCTCTGAAATCGATAAGGACGACATGGATTTTGCAATTGACAGAACCATTCTAGGCAATACGTCCAGAAGCATGAATGATCCGTTGACGAAACGTCGAGTTGCGATTCACGAATCGGGTCATGCATTGATAGCTGCGATCACGAAGCCGCATTCTGTTCGAAAAGCGACCATTATCCCTAGAGGACAGGCATTAGGCTATGTAGCTCCTATTCAAAAAGAGCTTCATCTGCAAACGGCAAGTGAACTTCTTGACCAAGTCAGTATGATTCTTGGCGGGGGGATTGCTGAGAGAATCTATTTGGGTGAGCATAGTATTGGTGTGAGCGGGGACGTTCAACAGGCAAAAGATATTATTGAGCGTATGGTCGATACGGGATTACTGCAAGATGGCTTTACGTTAACGTTCAGTAAGACTGAAAAAGACATCAAGATGCAGGAACTTTTCAAAGTCGCTGTTGAGCGTACGGAAGAATTGATCCGCGGGCATGCGACTCAGTTCGAGAACTTAGTGAATGAATTGTATACAAAAGAAACTTTGGACGGTTCTGAAGTACATGCGATTGTATGCGGTGCGAAAAAAGAATTCGTTCCAATTTCCCAATAAAGAAGAGGGCAGCCGACAACATGGCTTGCCCTCTTTTTATTATCTGCGTTTAGGAATCGTTCCGTTCTGTTTTTTGCCATTCACGAATTTCATCACGAACGGTAAAATTATCGGACCGTATTTAATAGCAGTTTTAACGACTTTGGTTAGTTTCATAATTTTTAGCTCCTTAGAAGAAGTTATAGTATTCCATTCCCTCTTCGTATGCAAAGTTAAACCTATTCCTCATTATCAGCAGATATTATCCGCGCAATAAACTGTAGATTTCTCGCTTTAGTGCAAGAAAAGGGTCACTCAGCAATAACTCTTCAGAGCGGGGTCTGCTGAATGGAACGATAATCTCTTCTTTAACAACTGCAGGTTTTTCGGATAGTACGAGGATCCTGTCGGATAGGAATAGCGCTTCGTCAATATCGTGAGTAATGAAAAGGATCGACTTTCTGTTAGTTTCCCAAATCGACAAGAGCCATTGTTGCATTTCCAGCCTTGTGAATTCATCTAATGCGGAGAATGGCTCGTCCAGACAGATGATCGATTGCGGAGCATTCAGGCTGCGGATGAAAGAAACACGCTGTTTCATCCCTCCGGATAGTTCACTGGGATAGGCACCTTCGTAACCGGACAAACCTGCGTTTTTAATGAGCTCAAGCGTTTTAGTACGGTCAATTTTAGTACCTGCAATCTCCGCACTAACTTCAACATTTTGCACAACTGTCCTCCAAGGAAAAAGAGCAGGACTTTGTGGCATATAACTGATGTGTCCGCGGGAGTTATTCAGAACTGATCCGTCAAGAGAAATCTTGCCCTCGTCCGGTGAGTAGAGCCCACCAATGAGCTGGAAGATCGTACTTTTCCCGCTGCCTGAAGGTCCGACAATGGAAACGAACTCGCCTTCTTCCACAGACAATGTAATGTCTTGAAGCACGTGATTAGCGCCATATGATTTCGTTACATTTTCAAGAGTGAGTTGACCCATTCGACTCATTCCCTCCTTGTTTGCGCCAACGCAGGACGCTTTTTTCAGCAGCTGAAATAATTCCGAAATACGTTAAACTCAAAATCACGATTAGTACGATGGCAACGAAAACACGGTCGGTTTTGAACGAAGAGGAGGCGAGTGTCATATAGACACCGATTCCTTTGTTCGCACCGAGCCATTCAGAAATCACGGCACCCATGACGCTGTATGTTGCTGCAATTTTTAATCCTGAAAACAGCGAAGGTAAGGAATGGGGCCATTGCAATTTCCAGAAAATCTGGTGATTGCTTGCACCAATCATCTTCAAGTAGTGCAGCATATCACGATCCGTTTGTCTGAATCCATCCAGTGCAGCAATCGTTACTGGGAAAAAGCAAACAAGAACGATGACGATGACTTTCGGAAGCATGCCGAATCCGAACCAAATGACAAGAAGGGGAGCAAGTACGATCACCGGAATATTTTGCGATACAATCAGGAGCGGGTAAAACGCTTGCTGAAGGAACGGAATCCTGAATAGAAGAATGGCAACACCAATCCCCACAGTGATCCCTACAACATAGCCAGTTGCTGAAAGAGCGATTGTGGAAATGATATGGGAAGCGTACAGCGAATAGCCGGTGACTGCCTCTTCAGCGATTTGAGTAGGTAAAGGAAGCAGCCATGCTGGCACATTGAAGATCCGTGCAGCGCTTTCCCAGATCACGAGTAAAAGGATGAAGACCAGAAGCGGTCGCCATCCTTTGTTCACTGCTGATTTCATCTGTACTTCTCCGTTAGCTTTTCCATGGAAGCCCCTTGGGGATTGCTGTAGATCTTCACTTGTGAAATGACGCTAGGTGCTCCTAATTCCGTCATGCGGACATTCATCTTTTCGATAATGCTGAGCAAGTTCCCGAGTTCGCCTTCCATCGTTGTTTCAAGCGGTGCGACCCGATAAGGTACCCCGGATTGTTTAATCACTTCAATTGCTGCATCTACATACGGAATAACATCTTCGCCATTCGGGGTTTTGGGTATGATTTGAATACTTACAAGTGCATTAGCCATAATATTTTCCTCCTTAGTTCGGTAAAAACTCGTTTGTGAACGCTTCTTTTGCGTTGAATTCACCTTCGAGCAAGCCATTTTCATCCATCCATTCAGCATAAGCTTCCCAAGTTTCAAGTTGCTGTTCGCCGAAACGCGGGGCATCGTCTTGGTACTTAGGGGAGAGCCATAGCTGACTCTTCTTGACAAGCTCAGGATCGAGATCGGGCACTGCTTCAATCAGGATATCCGCAGCTTCTTCGGGATGGTCAATTGCAAACTGATAGCCTTTCGATACTGCAGCCACAAACGCTTTCACTTTTTCAGGATCTTTTGCAATGAGCTTTTCATTGGTCGTGATCACGGGTGTATAGTAGTCCAGTTTGTCAGAGTAGTCCTTCAAATATTGCATATTCAGGTCCATTCCACGCTGTTCAGCTTCAATACCTGTCCAGCCGTAGTATACCCAAGCGAGGTCGATATCACGTTGAATGGCCGTGAAGAAATCTGAGGAACCCATATTGATGAAGTTCACTTTACTAATGTCTGCCTGATCTTTTTCCATCAGCGATTTGACGACAGCTCGCTCAACAGGAGCTCCCCAGCCGCCATAATTTTTCCCTTCGAAGTCTTTCGGAGACTCGATGCCTTTTTCTTTTAGTGAAGCGAATCCAGAAGTGTTGTGTTGAATGATTGCGGCGATGGAAACGATTGGAATCCCTCCTGCACGTGCTTCTGTAAGAGCTTCTTGTGCACCGATACCAAACTCGGCTTTTCCGGAAGCGACGAGCTGATCGGCACCTGCTTCACCTGGAAGCATGATCTCCACATCGAGACCTTCGTCTTTGAAATATCCTTTTTGTTGAGCTACGTACAAACCGGTATGATTCGTATTTGGCGTCCAATCGAGAGCGAAATGGACTTTTTGAGCGGTTACACTCTCGTCACCGCTTTCCGTACTTGGTTGTTTGTCTGTGCCGCAAGCGCTCAAAAGTGATGCAGCAAACAGAACTGTGAGTATTCGTTTCAATGAAATTCCCCTCCTGGAGTTTCACACTGCAACAAAAAACGCGTACTCCCGATTTTCGGAAGTACGCGTCACATAATCATAATGAAATGAATATGTTCCCTCCGCTGGCGTTACCCAGATCAGGTTCAAAGGGTCTGCATGTCGCATGCATCTCAACCGGTTCTCCGGTACCCCTACATATTGTCAGTGATGAAGTTGTATGGTGTTCACCTATTACTTTGCCATACTTTTCTGTAAGTAGCAAGTCTCGTAGTTTCAGCCTTTTTTACTTTCCGCAATGAATTTACTCATGATATACTAAGAAAAGGATTTTACACTCTGATTCATCCAAACAGAAAGTGAGTGGTCACAATGGGCCGTAAGTGGAATAATATCAAAGAAAAGAAAGCGTCAAAAGATGCCAACACGAGCCGGATCTATGCAAAATTCGGTCGCGAAATATATGTAGCAGCAAAGCAAGGGGAGCCGGATCCGGAATCCAACCAAGCCCTTAAGATTGTTTTGGAACGTGCAAAGACGTACAGTGTTCCGAAAACCATCATTGAACGTGCAATCGAAAAAGCGAAAGGTGGCGGCGAAGAAAGTTACGATGAGCTTCGTTATGAAGGATTCGGACCGAATGGCTCGATGGTCATTGTGGATGCGTTAACGAACAACGTCAACCGGACGGCTTCGGAAGTACGTGCCGCATTTGGTAAAAACGGAGGGAACATGGGTGTGAGCGGCTCTGTTGCCTACATGTTCGATCATACTGCTGTTTTCGGAATCGAAGGGAAGTCAGCTGATGACGTCCTTGAATTGATGATGGAACACGATGTGGACGTCAATGATATTAGCGAAGAAGACGGGCAAGTATTCGTATATGCGGACCCGACAGCATTCCACGAAGTTCAAGAAGCATTCAAAGCTGAAGGGATCACAGATTTCACAGTCGCTGAACTGACAATGCTTGCACAAAATGACGTTGAGCTGGACTCGGCATCAGCAGAGCAGTTCGAAAAGATGATCGACGCAATCGAAGACCTCGAAGACGTTCAACAAGTCTACCATAACGTAGATCTTGGAGAATAATACAAAAAAGCGGCAAGAGCAATCCTACGCTCTCGTCGCTTTTTTGATGTCACCAATTATTATTTCTATACTTTTTATAATAATTCACTTGACGAAGGAACAAATAAAGCTTCCGCTTCAAATGCGTATCCCCTTTATAAAACAACGGATTTACATACTGCTTCTGTTTCAATAACCGCTTAATATCTCTCTTGACCGCTTTGTTCGTCACGAATTTCTTAAGTACAATCTTAGGTACCACTGTAAATAGGAAAGGCTTGTTGAGTAAGACAAGTGGCTTCTGCTTGTTATAAATCAGATCATCCACTAAATAACTCGCCATATTATGTCCAAGTGCAGTTGTATAGTAGCTGGAACGGCCTTGTCGGATATTCACTTCAAATACTTTGAACTTCTTATCACGAGGATCGTACTTCAAGTCGAAGTTGGCAAACCCTCTATATCCTACTGCTTCTAAGAAGTTTTTCAGCTTGTACATCATTTCTTCATTGTATCGTGTAATGACTGCTGTGTAGTTTCCGATTGCCGTCACGGTATGTTCTTGCAAAACAACTTGTGCAAATGTGACGAGCTGAGTTTGTCCATCTGAATTTGAATAGATGACGGAATCCCACATATACGTATCATCACCTGGGATGAAATCTTGAATGATGAGCTCCTCGTTATATCCACTCATCTTTACCGTTTCAATGACTTTATTCAACTCATCAAGGGAGTTCACTTTGTACACTTTCTGTTGACCTGCAAACTTATTTTGATTGTATACGACTGTATCGCTCGGCTTCACGATTACTGGATAATTCATATCTTCTTGGAAAGGTCCATCCACTTCGCAATCGTAGAAAAATGTTAATGGTGTATCAATACCATGTTCTTTACACAACTTATAGAAATGGGATTTAATCTGCAAATTATCCATGAGCTCACGATCGATATAGTTGAAAGTGAAGTGCTCTCTCAGCTGGTCGGCATGTTCAATGATGAGCCGGACATATAAATCATTCGTCCCGACAAGCAATAGTTCACGCCCGTCCGCTTTGTACTTATCTGCAATTTTAATCAGAATATCAGCAAACTTATTCTCATCAGAAAGCTCAGGATTGAGTTCAATTTTGTAAGGGATCGTACTGAGCTGAGTAAATGATAAAGGCTCTTTTCCGATCAATACAGGATTAATGCGATAAGCTTCGTGAAAAGATATCGCCATGTTGTATGCGTTCATATCTGTACCAACAATGATTGGTAAGAACGGAAGTTTTTTTGAATTCATTGTGTCCTCCTATATTGCAATGGAATTGTCGTTGTTAAAAGACCTACCCTCTATATTACATGGAATATGCTTTGGTATACAACAGTTAGCCTAGGAAAGAATATACTTAACAGGTTTACATTTTGAACCAAAAAGGAATAGAAAAATAGTTCCATTTCATAGGAGCATTTCAAGGAGGAACAAGCACCATGTTGAAAATCGAAGAAACAAAAATGGATATGAAGCGTGAGGATGTCATCCAGCGTTTGGTGGCACGAGGTATTTTCAAGATTGAAGGAAAACAACTTTATGAACTACCATTACTTCTATTAATGAAAGAATATTATAAGTACGTGTAATGTCGATTGCCGGTTGAGGAGATTTTCCTTAGCCGGTTTTGTAATAGTATTCAATTAGTGAGGAGAGAAATAGACATGGATGATAGTCAATCAATTCGCAGCCGAATCGAATGGGTGATCGAATCCGACATACCGACCATTCAACAAGCACTTGAGGAAGGGACACTCACCTCTGAAGAATTGGTATTGTTTTACTTGGATCGGATTGCAAGAGAAGGGCAGCAAACGAACGCCATTCTGGAGATCAACCCCCATGCCTTACAAATCGCCCAAGCACTTGACTTGGAAAGAAAGACAGCAGGAAAACGTTCTATGCTGCACGGTATCCCCATTTTGCTGAAGGATAATATGGATACAGGCGATGCCATGCATACGAGTGCAGGCAGTTTAGCATTGGAAAATCACTACGCTTCCCAAGATGCTTTTCTTGTCAAACAGCTTCGCAAGGCAGGAGTCATCATCCTCGGGAAAACCAATATGACAGAGTGGGCCAACTTCATGTCGGATGATATGCCGAACGGCTGGAGTTCTAGAGGAGGTCAAGTGCTTAATCCATATGGACAGTTCGAAGTGGGGGGATCCAGTTCAGGCTCTGCGGTAGCAATAAGTACTAATTTGGCAGTTGCATCAATTGGCACTGAAACAACCGGATCGATTATTCACCCAGCCGCGCAAAATGGAATCGTCGGACTGAAACCGACAGTTGGGGCAATCAGTCGAAGCGGTATCATCCCATTATCAGTGACTCAAGACACTGCAGGTCCGATGACACGAACAGTGACGGATGCTGCACTCGTTTTTGAAGCGTTAATCGGAAAAGATTTGGATGACCCGATAACGATCCACTCAGAAAAATATGAGTCTATAAATTGGCTGGATCTGTTGGACAAGGAAGCCTTAAAAGGAGTACGCATAGGTATCCCGAGTTCAATATTCAGAAATGAAGTGACTGAGGAGCGGATGCAATTATTCAAAGATTCATTAACTTCTTTAGAAAAAACCGGTGCACGGATCATTCCCGATATCGATCTAGGTACAAAAGAAAGCGAGTTAGGGTATGATGTCCTGTTACATGAGTGTAAAGCTTCCCTAAATCATTACTTAGGAAAAACAGCGGAAACAAATCCTATCCGATCCATAGAGGATGTAATAAAGTTTAACAACGACCATCCCGACCTGACATTACGATATGGACAAGAACTGCTCAAAAATATTAATGATCGAAGCGGTACACTGACCGAACTAGCTTACATTGAAGCATTGCTGCGCAATCGACACTTGGCAAAGAAAGTGGCACTCGGGGAGGCATTGGAACAAAATGGCGTCGATATTTTGGCGTTTCCTCAAGATCACGGCTGCAGTTTTGAAGCGGCTGCTGGTTATCCGGCCATAACTGTTCCTGCAGGAGTGACAAAAGCGGGTGAGCCATTCGGTTTGACGTTTACAGGGCCTGCCTTTTCGGAACCTTCGTTACTTGGGTACGCTTACGCTTTTGAACAACAAGTGCAAGCACGTCGGGAGCCAAGAGCAGCGCAGAAGAAATAAGCAAGCTGATCACAATCTGTGGTAAACTGAGAGGAAGAGAGCGAAAGTGGGGATGGAAATGTCCTTTTTAGAAGGAATGAGTCAAGAAGTTAAAGAAAAATGGAATTTTGAAAACGTGATGCCGATACAGGAACAAATGATACCTGAAATGTTGAACGGTCGTGATGTTGTAGCGGAGTCTCCCACAGGTTCAGGGAAAACGCTTGCGTATGTCTTGCCATTGCTCGAACTAGCGGATGGAACGAAACAGCAAACTCAAGTTCTTATCATGACCCCCTCTCAGGAATTGTCCATGCAGATTGTAAATGTGATTCGTGAGTGGACGGCTGGGACTCAAATTACAGTCACGCAACTGATTGGCGGCGCAAATATGCAACGCCAAATCGAAAAGTTGAAAAAGAAACCAACGATTGTCGTCGGAACGCCAGGACGACTCGCAGAGTTGATCAAAAACAAGAAACTGAAAATGGGAGAAATCCGTCATATCATTCTCGATGAAGGCGATCAGCTGCTATCACGTGAAAATCGTGTAGCAGTGAAAAATATGATTGAGTCTGCACATTCAACACGGCAAGTAGCCGTTGTATCCGCAACGATTACTGAAGAAATTGAGGACGTTGCAATTCGATTCATGAACGACCCGGTTCGTTTGAAGGTGACTGCAGAGGAAATGCCTGAATCAGGAAAAGTCGTTCACTCTTATGTAAAGACGGAAGTACGTGATAAGACGGACCTATTACGCGGTTTGTCCCACGTTCAGGGTCTCCGAGCATTGGCATTCATTAACAATGTGGATCAGTTGCGGATGAAAGAAATGAAACTTCAATATGAAGATGCCCCTGTTGCTGTGCTCTATTCGGATATGAATAAGTTCGAGCGACAAGAAACGCTGGATAAGTTCCGTAAAGGAGATATCCGAATCCTTATTGCAACTGACCTGGCAGCGCGCGGTTTGGATATTGATGGTCTCACGCATGTCATCCACGTCAACGTTCCACATACTGTCGAACAATATGTGCACCGATCTGGAAGAACAGGACGTGCAGGATCTGACGGAGAAGTTCTTACATTATTGTCCTACCCTGAAGAACGGGATTACCGGAAGCTTGCCAAAGGGTACAAGCCTGTTCAAAAAGTATGGCATGGCGGTAAGCTGATTGAAGGGAACTCTAAGACGGTAAGCGGTCAAAAATCGTCACCCCCTAAAAAGAAGAAAAAATAAAAAACGTACGCCATGACTCTCATGGCGTACGTCAGACTGTAGACAAAAGGGTTGGGAATCAATTTGATTCCCCCCTTTTGTCTTTTTTGCATCGTTGACTCTGAAAATGAAAGCTAACAGGCCGTTGATCTCCGTTCCGGACGGGCGCTTTCCGGGGGCTTGCCCTCAGCCAATCGAACGACGAAGAGTTCGATTTGCCGTATTTTAGTGAACTTCGCTAAAATTAAGGCATCATTAATCCTCCTCGCTTTGCTCAGTCCGGTTTTTTTTGAAAACACGTGCTCCTAACGCTTCGCTTTTACTCGCAAAAGCCGTTCTTCGTTACGGCTTTCGCTGATCCCCAGGAGTCGCCGTCCTGCACTTCAATCAACTGAATTTCCCATGAGACATTTACATCTTTCAAGCAAAGAATGCAGTTTGCGGACTCCTTGTCCATCTATCAAGACTAACTAGATGTAACTGAAGACTTGAGAAACCGATATGAAATCAAAGAAGTCTATGGAAATGTAAAGAGACGGTTGAACGCGTCCTCGCCGATGCTAAGGAGAAGCATAGTACGCGATGGACAACCCCAAATGCGCTTAGTGTATTGAATTTATTGAGTACAACAGTATCTATACTAGGTCTCCCGTATATCGAATACAGTCTTTCAACCAATGGATAAGTGAAGGGAAAATCAATCGCTGCATTTAATTTACGAACGAGATGTTCTTGCGGAACTAACTGTTCAATCGTAAGCACTTCCATCTGTTCCTGTTAATTAACTTGATTCTTCCTCAACACTTCCATCACCTCATTTGATAGTTGGGAGATTCTGTTGATTGTAGCGGAGAGCGGCGACTCCGGAGGGATCAGCGAAGCTCGAAGACCCTGGACTGAGCAACGCGAGGGAAGCGGCTGAGAGCAAGCCCCTCGGAAAGCGTCCGCTCGCAGCGGAAATCAACTTTTCATTGTTAATTCCATTGAAAAAGAAAAAAGACTGTAGGCAAGCCCCATCATTTCTGGAGTTTGTCTACAGTCTGGCGCCATGACTCTTACGGCGTACGTTTTTATGGTTAAAGTTCTGTCAAAATGATTGGCTGGTCTTTCGTGACGATAATCGTATGTTCGATTTGTGCCACGAGTGACTTATCAGGAGTGATGAATGTCCAACCGTCGCCTTCTTCAATAATGTGCTCAGCTTTCTCCGAGATGAAAGGCTCAACAGCGATGACCATACCTTCCTTCATGATGGTAGGTTCCCAAGCATCGTAATAATTCAGCACATGCTGGGGTTCTTCATGTAGAGAAGTCCCGATGCCATGACCTGTAAGGTTCTTGATCACGTATAGTCCATTGTCTTTCGCTTCGCGTTCTACGGCTTTACCGATTTGGTTGAGACGTGAACCGGCTTTCACTTTTGTCATTGCCCGATCAAATGCATTTTTTGCAGTGTCACATAACTTCTGCTTCGCTTCATCAGCGGTCCCAAGAACAAATGAAATACCAGTATCCGCAAAGTAACCCCCACAAGAACCCGAGACATCAATATTGATGAGATCTCCATCTTTGAGGACTCGTTTGCCTGGAATTCCGTGAGCCACTTCATGATTGACACTGATGCACGTATAACCAGGGAAATCATATTGGTCGATCGGTGCAGAAACCGCCCCTTTTTCAGCGAAAAGTTTCCCTCCGAGTTCGTCAAGCTCCTTTGTCGTCATACCAGGCGCTGCTGCAGCTTTCATTTCTTCACGAATTTCGGCTACAATTTTGCCGATTTTTCGCAACGCAGCAATTTCTTCTTCTGTGTTTGCAATCATGTGAAATCCTTCTTTCTGTACTTTCTTTGTCATGTTTAACTATACCACATTTAAAGATGACGACCCGAGAAGACGATTTGAGGTTATTTAAAAACTTTTACACCTTGCACCACATTCCAGACAAGGACTATCACAAACAAAAAGCTATACAACATCATGAAAAGTATAGGGGCCGCTCCCCAAAATCCTATGGAGTTAAAAGGAGCTGACATACTTGTAGTACGCAGAAATTCGTTTGAAGTTTGGCGGATTGAAAAGAACTGGAAAAAAGAGATCAGACTTGCAGCAACCAAGAGAACAGTCGGAATGAGATGTGAGATGAGAGCGCGTTTGGAATGGTGTTTGACATCTTGATTATCAGCTACCATCCAAACGATAAAAGGCAATAACAAAGGCGCGAAGAACACACTGAAGTAACTGAGTGAAGATAATAATTTAGAGTTATCCAAAATAAAGTCCCCTTCTAAAAAAGTCATTATACACAGTATTGCCAAATGGAAGCCTAAAAGCACAACAAGTTTAACTCATCACGAAAAACGTCGTTTTAGCAACCGTAGATGCTAAAACGACGTCTCTTTCATTTTTCTTTCAGAAGTTGATGGTGCAAATATGAACATGCCCAAGATCATAATGACGATTAAAAAGAGCGTGGATAAAGTTACGAACAGTTCTTCAAAACGAATATTCACAATGATTCCTAAAAATACCCAAATGAAGATCGTGCTAATGATCCAATCACGATAATGATAGTTGAAGTGCAATGCAATGGCTGTAAGAATTGTTAAATTAATAATCGTCCATAGAACGGAACTGAGACCCAAACGGTTCCATTCATCCAATACAAGTAAGTAGTTGGCATTCATGACAAAACTGACAACGGTCCACGAAAACAGCAATGCGATTGGAACACGCTCTCCCCAATCGTTTTCCTTCTTTGGGTAAGAACGGTACAACGCAAAGAGCGAGAACGCCGCAACCAGCGTTGAAAGACAAGCCCATCCAAAGTAGCCATAATGCCAAAATGGAAACCATGCAGCATTTGTTACGCAAGCGATGATGAAAAAGACAATTCGTTTTACTGAATGTGAATGGTTGGAATGGAATTGAACAATCCAGTAAGCGAGAAATAGAAAAATAACGGGTCTTACTAAAAAAGTGAAATCTGCAGGCATAAGGAGAATCGGAAGTTTATGGGCTATTTCTATTGTAGTCATCCCGTTAAGCAGTGTTGAGTTTGAAATTGTAAGTGCAGTTGCTAGTAGAAGAAAAACAAAAGCTAAAATCATTTTTTTCATGAAATATCCTCCTGATAACAGTATACTAGTAAATAGGAAGCTATAAAAAAGCAATTATGAAGTTTTCGCAACAATTCTTCTGTTTTTTGTAGGTATAGAGCAGTTGTTTCAGGGAAGAACATGGTATACTATTCAAAATGATTACATAAACATGTACGTACGATTAAGAAAATGGAATGGCTAACGACCCGTACAAAGGTGGAATTGAGCGTGATACTACTTGAAGGAACAACATGCTATTTACGCATATTAACTGAAGAAGACGCTGTGATTTTCACAGAAATGGTTTCGCGGAACAAAGAGTATTGGACGGTTTTCGAACCACGCCACGATGCCAGCTATTATACAGTACCTATGCAAAGGGAGAAAATACGGGAATCGCTTTATCAAATGAGGGACCGCCGTGAGTATAATTTCGGTATTTTTGATAGCGAAACGAGCAAATTGGTTGGACAAATTTCGCTCTACAGCATAAAACGGCTTCCTTTTTCAAGTGGTTTTGTAGGATATTCAATTGACCATACTTTTGCTGGGAAAGGGTACGGGACGGAAGCCCTTGAAATTGTGACCAAATTCGCATTCGAAACCGCTGGCTTGCACCGAGTGGAAGCGTATGTATCCCCTCGGAACGTTGCCTCCATCCGAGTACTTGAAAAATCGAAGTTTGACTGTGAAGGGCTGCATCGGAAATTATTATACATTAATGGTGTTTGGGAAGATCATTATATGTATGCCCAACTTGAAGACGATTATTGAAAGGGTAAGACCGCATGGCGATTTTTGAAAAGTCGCTTTCGGATTTGGCTTCACTAATAAAAAACACATTTCCACGTGCTTCTGCAAGCACAATGGAAATGTGTTTTTTATTGTCTATTTCCCGGGAAATAAAACGGAATCAGTCGTTTTTTGCAGAAACTTTCGAATAACCATCTTCGATAATATCTAGTTTTCCGGTCTCGGGATGTATGACAAGACCATGCACAGGAACGGTTTTATCCATTAACGGATGGTGACGAACTGCATCGACACTCTGTTTAACACTAGCAGTCACATCTTTGAATCCATGTAACCAACCTTTAAGGTCAACTCCTGAATAAGCAAGTGTGTCAAAGAGGTCACGGTCAATCCCTCGATCAACCATTTTGTTGATAATTGAGTCTGTATCAATGGAGCTCATTCCGCAATCATAGTGACCGATAATGTATACTTCATCCGCCTGTAACTCATAGACAGCGATAAGCAGACTGCGCATGATACTACCGAAAGGATGAGCAACGAGTGCACCAGCACTTTTAACAATTTTCGCGTCTCCGTTTTTCAGGTTCATAGCACTTGGCAGGAGTTCTGTAAGACGGGTATCCATACAAGTCAGGATTACAATTCGTTTGTTCGGGAATTTTGTTGTTGCATATTTTTCATACTGTTGCTCTTTTACAAATTGTTCGTTATGTTCCAATATAGTTGAAAGAATTGTCATGTAAAATCCCCCGTTATGAATAGTGTATAGAGAAAAAGGGCGCCAGTTGGCAGCCCTTTTAATACTCTCAAGAATCCTTTGCAGGATAAAGGTCAGTAGGTGACATCCGGTTTCGGATCAATCACTTCAGAATCGTGCGACACTAAAGAATCATTCATGTAATGAATCATGAACATCGCAGCTGCACCGAAGGTAACTGCAAAACCGAGGATAGTAACGATAAGTAAGGCCATTATTAGTCTCCTCTCTATTGATAATCAGTGACTGCCACCATTATACCTCATTTACATGAAAAGATTAAGAGCTTACATGAACTTTATAAAGAATTCAAAGTTAGAATGCCCAAGTCCCTTTTCGGAAGACGGGTTCAACTGTTCCATCGGCAAGGATTCCGTCAATGTCCATCTCACCGGACCCGACCATGAAATCGACGTGAGTGATACTTTGGTTCAAACCATTTTGTTCGAGTTCTTTGCGGCTCATTTCTTTTCCGCCATCTAGGTTAAATGCATACGCGCTGCCGATTGCTAAGTGATTCGACGCATTTTCATCAAAAAGTGTGTTATAGAATAATAGTCCTGATGCTGAAATAGGGGACTCGTGTGGGACAAGGGCAACTTCACCCAAATATTTTGCACCTTCATCCGCTTCAATCATATTTTTCAACACGTCTTGCCCTTGACCAGCAACGATATCTATAATCTTTCCATCTTTGAAAGTGATCTTGAAATCATCGATGATTGTTCCGCCATAACTCAATGGCTTTGTACTTGAAACCACGCCGTTCACGCCCGTTTTTAACGGAGCTGTAAACACTTCTTCAGTTGGCATATTGGCCATGAACGTTGCGCCGTCTGCGTTGACACTGCCAGCGCCGCACCACGTATGCTTTTCCGGTAATTCAATCGTCAGGTCAGTGCCTGGAGCTGTATAGTGCAGTTTGTGGTAATGCTTGTTATTCAGATAATCCACTTTTTCATGTAACTTCTGATTATGCTGTTCCCATTCGGTTACAGGATCGGTAGTGTTTGCCCGTACAGCTTTGAAAATAGCATTCCAAAGGGCAGGCACTTGTTCCGCTTCTGGTAAGTCCGGGAAGACGAGGGAAGCCCAATCAGCTGAAGGGGCGGCAACGACTGTCCAACTGAATTTGTCTGCCTGCATCATTTGACGGAACCCGTCGAGAGCTTGTCCGCTCGCTTTTTGAGCATCACGGATTCGTGAAGGATCAACATTTTTGAATAAGTCAGGACTTTGAGAAACAATGCTCATAAAGGCAGTTCCTTTTTTTGCAAGTTCCTCACGCTCTGCAACTTTCCAAGAAGGGAATTCCGTGAACGAATCTGCTGGTGCTTGTTCGTAACGGATCCGTGATACAACATCGTCGCTCCAGTCGACAAATACTTGTCGGGCACCTGCTGCATAAGCCTTTTCGACGATGATTCGGACAAATTCAAGAACGTCTGTAGAAGCACTTATAAAAAGACTTTGGTCCGGTTGGATATTTACGCCGACCTTCACAGCAAGTTCAGCGTAATGTTGTAATTGTTGCTCAAATGTATTCAATAGATTCATTCCCCTTTCACAATGTAAACTAATAGTACCAATTCCGATTTGAAAAGTGCAAAAAGAAAGACTTGAATCCGCTTACAAGGAAGAAAGAAAAGATTACCGAGATTTCTCGACCGGATTCTCTAAAGAAAACTCAATTTATGACGAAATAAATAGAAGAATGAAAGACATGGAGGTCTTTGCATGGATTTATCAACGGTGTTTGGTTTAATAATCGGTGTCGTAGCATTAGTGGTCGGCATGTTTTTAAAAGGTGCGGCACTCTCAAGCCTGATTAACCCCGCGGCTATTTTGATTATTATATTTGGTACGATAGCTTCGGTTGTCATCGCATTTCCGATGAATGAAATTAAACGTGTCCCTAGACTTTTCGGGGTGATCTTTAAAGAGCAGAAATTATCTTCTGATGCAGATATTATTCGAATGTTTTCTTCATGGGCTGATGTCGCAAGAAGAGAAGGACTTCTTTCACTCGAAGCACAAACAGATTCAATCGAGGATCCTTTCTTGAAAAATGGACTTGGTCTTGCGATCGATGGTCAAAATGCGGATTATATTCGAGATGTTCTCGGTGAAGAAGTGGACGCGATGGCAGATAGGCATAGTGCAGGTTCTCTGATTTTCTCTCAAGCGGGTACGTATGCACCTACGCTCGGTGTACTCGGAGCGGTTATTGGTCTGATTGCTGCACTAGGGGATATGAATGATATCGAAAAACTGGGACATGCCATTTCGGCAGCGTTCATCGCTACCTTACTAGGTATTTTTACAGGATATGTGCTTTGGCATCCATTTGCAAACAAACTGAAGCGCAAGTCCGCAGAAGAGGTACGACAGAAGAATATGATGATCGAGGGCATCCTTTCTGTATTGGAAGGAGAAGCTCCTCGCGTCATAGAACAGAAGTTATCTTCTTATCTATCCATGGAGGAACGTCGCAAGCTTGCTAATGCAGATCCGAAAGGCAAGGAGGCGGGAGAAGTTGCCGAAGAAGCGTAAGCGCAAAAGAGATGATGGTCACGTCGACGAATCCTGGCTTTTACCCTATTCCGACTTGTTAACATTGCTACTTGCCCTGTTCATCGTGTTGTTTGCTTCGAGCTCTATTGATGAGGCGAAGTTCAGTCAAATCTCATCAGTGTTTAGTGAGGTTTTTGATGGAGGTAAAGGGGTGATGGATAGTTCTTCTCCAACTACTGTCCCTGTACCGCAAGAAGATGCAGGTGCAGGGAATGAAAATTCATCCTATTTAGAGGACCAGCGATCTCTTGGTGAGATTCAAGAAAATCTTGAGAACTATATAGCTGAGAATGAACTGGAAGGCCAGTTTGACACAAAACTCACTGAAGAAGGATTACTGGTCACTATACGTGACAGTGTTCTGTTCAACACAGGCAGTGCCGAGATTGACACGCAATATCGTTCGGTTGCAGCGGATATTGCGAAGTTACTTGTATTTGAAAAGCCTAGGCAAATCGTAATTGCAGGTCATACGGATAACGTACCTATGGTGAGCGGCCAGTATAAATCGAACTGGGAGCTCAGCGTCATGCGGGCGGTCAATTTCCTATCGATCATCGCTGAAAATGACAAAGTGGATCCGATGACGTTCAGTGCAAAAGGGTACGGTGAATTCCGTCCGATTGCCCCGAATGATACAGAAGCTAACCGAGCTAAAAACAGACGGGTTGAAGTCTTGATCCAACCGCTTGTATTAAAAGACGGGTCAGCATTTGAATAATTCCCATACAAAAAGCGACTCCCGTTACAAAGGGGTCGCTTTTTGTATGTTTCCTTATCGTAATCATCCGCGAAGCGAACCGAGTTCTGCCACAATGGCCTGCATCTCGTTCGGAGTAATCGTATCACGCTTCATGACCATTTCATAAATGTAATGGAGATCTTCGTATTTTGATGTGCTGAAGTTCTCGGACTTCATCGCATCCACATTCACCATGCGAAGTTTTTCTTTGATTTGATTAATCATATACGCAACATTTTCAGGAGTTGGTTGAGTTAAGTCCATAGTTTTTCCGCCTTTCGCAATCTAGGACTTAATCATTCCATTATTTAGACTTACTGTCAACAGGAAGACCTGTTTTCAGACGTTTCTCTTCCTGGATTTTTGCTTGGAAACGTTTAGACTCCATTACAATGACACCAGACAAGCCGAGAAGGCCGATAAGGTTCGGAATTGCCATTAGACCGTTGAGAACGTCCGCAAGTGTCCACACAACGTCGAGGGAAGCTGTAGCTCCAACGAAAATGAAAAGTACGAAAATGACGCGGTAACCGAATACAGCCTTTGGATTCGGGAATAAGTATTGGAAGCATTTCTCTCCATAATAACTCCATCCTAAAATGGTGGAGGAAGCAAAGAAGATGAGTCCGATTGTAACAATGATCGGTCCGGCTCCGCCGAGGAATGTGCCGAACGCTTCACCAGTCAAAGCGCCTTTGTCGATGCCTTTGTTCCATTGACCAGACATGACAATCGTTACACCAGTGATTGAACAGATGATCAATGTATCAAAGAGTACTTGCGTCATGGAAATAAGCGCTTGACGTCCCGGCATATCTGTCTTTGCTGCTGCTGCAGCAATTGGTGCAGATCCGAGACCAGCTTCGTTTGAGAAAAGTCCGCGTGCTACTCCAAAACGGATGACTGTACCAATTGCTCCACCTGCAAGTGCTTGACCAGAAAATGCATCGCTGAAAATGAGACCGAATGCAGCCGGAACCAAGTCGAAGTTCAGAATAATGATAATAGCACCAGCAATGAAATAGAAAAGTGCCATAATCGGTACAAAGAATGCTGTGACTCGCCCGATTGACTTGATACCGCCTAATATGACAAGGGCTCCAAAAATGACGAGCGCGATTCCTGTAACCCAGAAAGGTACGTTGAACGAGCTGTTCATAGCGTCTGCAATGGCTTTGGATTGCGTTCCGTTACCAATACCGAACGCTGCAAATGCGCCAAAGATAGCAAAGAGGACACCTAGCCATTTTTGTTTAAGGCCGTGTTCCAAATAATACATCGGTCCGCCGGCCATTTGGCCATTGGCATCTTTCACACGGTATTTAACTGCCAAAATCGCTTCTCCATATTTTGTTGCCATTCCGAATAATCCTGCAACCCACATCCAGAATATGGCGCCTGGACCACCAGTAGCAACAGCACTGGCAACCCCTACGATGTTACCGACACCGACAGTTGCAGCCATAGCTGTCATCAGCGCCTGGAATTGAGAGATGTCGCCATCAGCTTTTTTATCATGATTCCTGGAAAACACTTGTTTCAAAGAATAAGGCAATAATCGGATCTGAATGAAAGTAAGTCGGAAAGTTAAAAATATCCCCGTTCCGACAAGTAAGATCAGCAATGGCGGTCCCCAAATGATATCGCTCATCTTTCCTAAAATTGCTTGTACTTGTTCCATCCCAATTCCCCCCTTGTTGTTTGACCAACTATATGTTTGTAAGTACGTAGAAAGAAGTAGTCACCTCCTATGAGAAGAAAGATTCAAACTAATGTAACTAGTTCGTGTTATTAAGTACTAATATTGCGAAACTTCTGTGCATACGTCAAGTACTTTTTTTAGCCAGACAGATTTGTTTGTTTTTTACTTACTCGGGTATAATACGGTAAGCAATTAAGTAATTTAAATGGAGGTAATTTTAATGGGGAATAGTAAACTTGGTAAATTCATATTTCTAGGCGCTTTGCTTGGTGGCGCAGCTGCACTGCTCGATCGTTCCACGCGTGATTCTTTGATGGGCACTTCGAAAAAGGCGGCAAATGAAATTTCGTATTACGCAAAGAATCCGGAAAACTTGAAACAAAAATTGGTAGATCAGAAAGACAAATTCCAAGCTGCTTATGAACAATTATCCGGTGATGTATCTTACATCAAGGAACAAGTTGAAGAACTTAAAGCGCTGACACCACAGGTGAAGGAATTGGTAACGGACACGAAGGAGACGTTCGCAGATTCGAAGGAAGAGTATGAAACCATTATTAAGGATTCGCAAACAGCCACCTCATAAGGCATGAAGTGAGAGGAGTGAAACGTTTTGAAAGAAGACAAAAACAACTTGTCCGATGGGTCGCCTTCACTTAAAAAGGCCCATCAGGACAAACCGTACATAAACGAACTATCGCATCGTTCCAATGAGGATGGTAACAAATTTTCGGATTCGAAAGTAGGCAGTTTTGTCACAGATATCCAAGAAGGGGACATACATACATTCGACGTGACTACAAAAGAAGGTTTTTTGAAAGAATTGATCTTGCGCATTAAAACAGTCGATGTATCGGGGCTTGGTGCTGAACTCTCCTACTTCTTCCTGCTTTCCATGTTTCCGATGCTCATTTTCCTTTTCACATTATTGCCGTATTTGAATTTGGATCAGGATCAGGTCATGCTCTTTATAAGGGATTACGCACCGGCAGAAGTGGCATCCATGATCAGTGATGTACTTGACCAAGTGCTGACGAATAAAAATGGAGGACTGTTGTCTGTTGGTATTCTAGCAACTCTTTGGTCAGCTTCCAAAGGGATGAATGCACTGACAAAAGCGTTGAACCGTTCCTATTTTAAAGAGGACTCCCGATCATTTGTTGTCCAGCGGGGAATGTCGATTGTCTTTACGGTCATGCTTGTGCTTGTAGTAGTAGTGGCTCTCGCTTTACCTGTCTTTGGAGAACAGATCGGTTCAGTCGTCTTTTCCTATCTAGGATTTGAAGATGGTTTCAATACGTTGTGGAATCAGTTGCGTTTCATCATACCGCCTGTGTTAATTGCAGTCGTTTTCACACTCATTTATTGGTTAGTGCCTGATGTGAAGCTACCGTTTAAAACGGCACTCCCTGGAGCTTTGTTTGCAACGATAGGTTGGATAATTACTACTCTCGGATTCTCATTTTACGTTTCCAATTTCGGAAACTATGCAAATACGTATGGCAGTATCGGAACGATCATCATTCTTATGTTATGGCTCTATTTCTCAGCCATCATTCTCATGATTGGCGGGCAAATCAATGCCGTCATGAAAGAGCGGGCAGAACGGATTAAACAAATAAAAAGCAATGCCACGGTGTAATCCGCAGCATTGCTTTTTACTTTGTTGTATTGAGCATTCGTAATCCATTTAAGATGACAAGAATCGTGCTTCCTTCATGACCGATTACCCCTAGCGGTAAATCCACGACTTGCATGAAGTTGGATATGATGAGCATCGCGATGACGAGAATCGAGAAGAATACATTCTGTTTTACAATACGCTGCATTTTTCTCGATAATTTGATTGTGTAGGGGAGCTTCGTCAAGTCATTTTTCATGAGAACCACATCTGCTGTTTCCAATGCGACGTCTGTTCCTTCACCCATCGAAATTCCACTTGTTGCTGTAGCGAGCGCAGGTGCATCATTAATGCCGTCTCCCACCATACCGACCGCTCCGTATTGCTCCATCAATTCCTTCACTTTCTTCACTTTCATATCTGGAAGACAGTTGGCTGTATAAGAATCGATCCCGGCTTGGGAAGCAATCGCTTTTGCAGTTTTTTCATTATCTCCCGTCAGCATAATTGTTTTCAAACCAGCCTTTTTAAGCTCTTGGATCGCTTCTATCGCCTCAGGTCGGAGGACGTCTTGTAGTGCGGCCGCGGCTAGAATCCCTTCCTGATCTTTAATGAATAGAATCGTTTTACCTTCTTCAGCAAAAGCAAAGGCGGATCCATTATGAAATGCTTTAGCTTCTTCGATTCCGACAAATCGCGGACTACCAACGATCACTTCGCCTTCAGGCGGAAATGCCCGCAAGCCGTTACCTGGAACTTCTTCAATATCGAAGTCACGTCGCATCGGAACTTCTTGAGTGAGGGCGTATGCTGTAATGGCAGTCGCTAATGGATGATTCGAACGAGACTCGATACCTGCTAAAAGGGACAATGCGTCTGCGACAGAAGCACCTTCACGTACGATGAAATCCGTCACTACAGGTTTGCCCGTCGTTAACGTCCCGGTTTTATCAAACACAATGGCCTTTAGTGAGCTTAAATGTTCCAGATGAATGCCGCCTTTGAATAAGACGCCGCGCTTTGCTCCATTAGAGACAGCAGCGAGAGTAGCAGGCATGATGGATGCTACAAGAGCGCATGGAGAGGCAACAACGAGAAGGACGATAGCCCGATAGAATGTTGTTGTCCAGTCCCAACCGAATACAAAGTGAGGTAAGAACATCATAAGGGCAACAGTAAGGAGTACAACCTTGACGTAGCTGCCTTCGAATCGTTCGATGAACTGCTGAGAAGGAGACTTTTCACTTTGTGCGTTTTGCACCATCGTAATAATCTTTTGAAACAACGACTCACTGCTTGGCTTTGTCATTTCCATTTCGATGACACCGCTAATATTTACCGTACCTGCAAATAATTCATCATCCGCACGCTTATCAGCAGGAACGGATTCGCCGTTAATGGCGGACATATCGACAGACGTACTGCCTTTTCGTACAATCCCATCGACTGGAATCCGTTCACCCGGTTTAACGAGCAAGCGGTCACCAACTGTCAGGGAGGCAGTCGGCACATTCACTTCAGAACCGTCGTCCTGAATGAGCCAGGCTTCTTCAGGCTGCAACTCCATGAGGGAAGAAATTTCTTTATGGCTTTTATTCATTGTATACGTTTCAAGCGCACCGCTTAACGCGAAGATGAAAATCAGGATGGCCCCTTCAGCCCAATAACCGATAATAGCTGAACCGACCGCTGCAAGGATCATTAGCATTTCCACATTCAATTCTTTGTTTTTAATGGTTTCTTCGATTCCTTCTTTTGCTTTGGCATACCCTCCAATCAAAAAAGCCGTTACATACAAACCGATTGAAAAGAGTTCAGCCCCGTTTTTACCGCTTAACCAAGCTGCTAAAATGAGGATTCCCGAGAGAATAGCTAATGCGAGTTCAATATGTTCTTTCCAGTCCGCTGATTTTGGCAGTTCACTGTTTGCATGCGTTGTCATAATACCCCTCCTAATTGAGAATGAATTTCACTTTCATTTACCTTATAAAAGTCACAAAGTCGGATTCCATGGGGGAATCCGACTTAAATAATATCTGTTACTACTTTATAATAACTATTAATAGTAGTATATCATAGTTGAGAATAAAGTGTTAGAGTATGTTTTGTTTTTAAAGAAGAATAATTTTTATGTATACAAAAAAGTAGAGGCTTTTAAACCTCTGCTCAGACTGTAAACAAACTTCAGTAATCAGGGGGTTGCCTACAGTCTTTTCTCTTTTACAATAGTATTAACTAGAAAAAGTTGATTTCCGCTGCGAGCGGACGCTTTCCGAGGGGCTTGCTCTCAGCCGCTTCCCTCGCTTTGCTCAGTCCAGGGTCTTCGAGCTTCGCTGATCCCTCAGGAGTCGCCGCTCTCCGCTACAATCAACGGAATCTCCCAACTATCGAATGAGGTGATGGAATTGATGACGAAGAATCAAGTGAATGAACGGGAACAGATGGAAATGCTTACAATCGAACAGTTAGTTCCACAAGACCATCTGGTTCGTAAATTAGATGCAGCAATTGATTTTTCTTTCATTTATCCATTAGTTGAAGATCTCTATTCATTATTTGGGAGACCCAGCATAGATCCAGTTGTACTCATTAAAATGACATTCATGAAATCAAAAAAATATACGGAAAACGCAAAGAGACGGTTGAACAAGTCTTTGCCGACGCCGAGGAGAAGCATGGTATGCGATGGACAACCCTGAGAGGACTTAAAAAAATGTCTATGCAGGCGATGCTAACTTTCGCTGCCCAAAATCTGAAGAAACTTGCCAGCTGGACATGGATCCCATCTGTAAGGGAAAATGCACATGCATATGGAATGTCCTATGGGATATCGAGTTGATTGGAGAGCAGGTCGGCGACTCCTGGGGGATCAGCGCAGCGCGAAGACCCCGCAGGAGCAAAGCGACGAGGAGGCTGAGGGCAAGCCCCCTGGAAAGCGTCCGACCGGAACGGAGATCAACGGCTCTTGACCAGTTGCAGATTTATACGAACAAAAACTAAAAGGGTTGGAAATCATTTCGATTTCCAACCCTTTTGTCTACAGTCTGAGCAGAGGCTTTTAAACCTCTGCTAGAGAAACGTTTTCGATTTCAGGAATGTCATTTCAACTTACCCATACGGACTTCTAAATCGTCAACGAGACTAATGAGACGATCGATTTCTTCAAGATCAGCTGTTTCAGGCTCAATTGTATCGAGCGTTTCCAAAAACTGATTGAGTCGGATCTTTAAATCATCAACTTGGTTAGATGGTGAGTTTTGCATCATGTTCACCTCTTTCTGTAAGCTTATTTTAACGGAAATAGACGATCAGCACAATTGGTTGAAAAGAAAATTCAATTTAACTATTCACAATTGAAAGTTAATATGATATGATAGATTTATTCAAACGAAGGAGGGCAGTTGAACAAGTTCTGAAAATAGAAGGAGGCGATTCGAAGACGTCTGGAAAAGGAAATTCTATTGGCGAATTCGCAGTAAATCTATGAACAATTTAATCCCAACATAAAGCCCGGCTCTCATTGGAACACAAGAGGCCGGGTCTTTTAATGTGCAATGGATCAGTTCAACAGTTCATATGTTTTTCTTACATCGATGCAATTCGCCACCGATTGGTACATCGAACAGTTTTTATCGGTTAACTCGAGAATTTTCGGCATCTTCTCATCCGTCAGCCCATCTGCTTGCACTGTAATGTGGAAGTGGATTTTTTCAAGTCGACTCGCGTCATCCTGTGACCGAATCACTTCTTTCACTTCGATGTGAATCGATTGAGCAGGCATTCTTTTCTTCTCCAAGATTTTACGCATGACTCCACCTGTGCAGGCAGCAATGGAAGCGACCATCAACTGATAAGGACGGAATCCTTTTTCTTCATTGGAAGAGATTTCAAGCTTCCCGAATTCTGTTTCTGTTTCAAAGCCGTTTTCTGTCATTTCGAATTTCATTAAAATTCCCTCCTTTGTATGCTATCATTATAAGGGTTTTTGCTGAATAAGGGGTGTATGACGAATGGCTATCACAAAGAATCAGCAGCAGCATCGTTTTTGGGTGCTGGTCATAATTGTTTCGATTTCAGGTTTTTCACAGGGGATGCTACTCACGCTCATTTCTTCGATTTTTGAGCAAGATGGTATTTCAGGAACTTTAAATGGTCTGAATGCCACTGGATTATACATAGGAACACTTTTAGTCTCTCCATTCATGGAAGCACCGCTGCGCAAGTTCGGATACAAACCAGTGATTATTGCGGGTGGTGTGATTGTTATCATTTCGCTACTTTCGTTCCCATTATGGAAGAGTGTAATCTTTTGGTTTGTACTCCGTCTGTTTATCGGAATTGGAGACCATGCTCTCCATTTTGCCACTCAGACTTGGATAACAAGCACTGTCTCGCCAGACCGTCTCGGAAGAAGTATTTCCATTTACGGGTTATCAGTAGGTATTGGGTTCGCAATCGGGCCGATGTTTGTGCCCCTTGTATCGATTTTTGAAGGATTGCCTTTCATTGTCTCCGCCTTGTTGACATGTTGTGCATGGGGACTTGTTTTCACATTGAAGAATGACCTTCCGGAAGTGATGGCAGGGACCGCTGCTGCGGGTCATTTCGGAAAACGGGTTAAAGCGACAGTGGTGGTTGCTTGGATTGCCCTTCTTGGCCCATTTGGTTACGGTTTTTTGGAGTCTTCATTGAATGCGATGTTCCCTGTTTACGCTTTACGAAACGGAATCCCGTTAAGTATGGTTGCTATCATAATTCCTGCGTTTGCATTCGGAGGAATCATTTCTCAAGTTCCGCTTGGTATATTGTCTGACAAAATGGGTCGTCGTCCAGTTCTGCTTATTGGATTAGGAGGCGGGATGCTTGCGTTTACGGGCGCTGCATTGTTAAGTTCATCTGCCATTTCAATAATGATCATGTTTTTCATCGGCGGGATATTTTCAGGCTCTCTCTTTTCCCTCGGCGTTGCGTACATGTCTGATCTTACTCCGAACCATCTATTACCAACGGGGAATTTGCTGTGCGGAATCTTTTTCAGTTTCGGCAGCTTGACCGGACCGATTCTCGGAGGATACGTGTTGGAAGTGTCGCAGCAAAACTATTTGTACCTGTTTTGCCTGTTTCTTGGAATTTTGTTTTTGCTGACATTAGCAGGAAAGAAAAATATGAAGCGAGAAGTGCTATAAAACCAAAAACAGAGACACCGTTCAACGAATCGGTGTCTCTGTTTTTGGTTTAAATTATTTCACTGAGCATATCCCAATTGAATATCTTCATACTCCATCACAAGGTCATCCAGTGAACCGAACGTATAGCCTTGTTTCTTAGCATCTCTGATGAAGTCCGGCAGTGCTTGAGAGTTATCGGAAGAAACGGTGTGCATGAGGATGACAGCACCAGGGTGCAGCTGATTCATAAGTTCGTTGTAAGCGAAATCGCGACCTTTGGGTTTATCCGCATACCAGTCGATAAAGGCGACTGACCAAAAAATATGTCGATACCCGAGTGAATTCCCTACAGCTAACACTTGTTCATTGAAAATACCTTCTGGTGGTCTTGCGTAAACCGTCCGTTTAATGCCCGTCGTCTCCTCAAGCAATGCATCGAATTTTTCCCATTCGTCTTGCATCTTTTCTGGACTCAGCTTAGCCATATTCGGATGATCATATGAGTGGTTTCCAATTCCATGTCCATCCTTGACCATCCGTTTTACAAGCGGCGCTGCGCTTTTCAAGTAATGTCCAGTTAGAAAGAAAGTAGCGGGTGCATCTTCTTTCTCAAGGGTATCCAAAATGCTTTCCGTCTCCCCGTTTTCGTACCCATTATCAAAAGTTAAATAGACGATCTTTTCGTCCGGTTTGCCTTTGTAAATGGCTCCGTACTCATTCAGCATCGATTCGAGTGCTGCTCCAGCGTTGGGAGGCTCTCCATTGATCGCTTTCTTAAAGCCCCAATGGAATTCGTCTGCGTGGGCGGCGAACGGGTTGAAAGCGAGACCAACGACAATCACGAATGCTGCCATTAAGATACCTGGACCATGTTGTTCCATCATTTCGAGCACACTCCTTTTTTCATAGCGTGTGCCGAAGTGAAGGTTCTATACATCCGTTACTCAAGAATGTTTGCGAGTGCTGGACGAATCGCAGGATACTTAAAAGTAAACTCACTTTCAATAAGTTTTTCCGGTAATACGTGTTGACCTTCCAACACTAATTTACTCTTTTTACCTAGTGCGAGTTTCATAGCTATACCGGGAACAGGCAGCCAGTGTGGTCGGTGGGTGACGGAACCGATTGCTTTCCCTAAATCAGACATCCTGACAGGGGCTGGAGCAGTTACGTTAACGGGTCCTTCTAGTGAAGGTGTCGAAATGACAAAGCTTATTGCGCGTGCCACATCCTCAACATGGACCCAAGAAATCCATTGTTGTCC
The DNA here is from genome assembly GCF_014836415.1 of Sporosarcina gallistercoris. Taxonomy (GTDB): domain Bacteria; phylum Bacillota; class Bacilli; order Bacillales_A; family Planococcaceae; genus Sporosarcina; species Sporosarcina gallistercoris. The sequence continues at coordinate 170,588 of NZ_JACSQY010000006.1, forward strand.
GGAGCCGATCGGGCCGCCTGCAAACAATTTGTATGGAAGTGCAATGAGAGGCAGAGCACCGCCGCCTTTTCCGAAAACTGTTCCAAAACGTGTATAGACGACACGCGTACCGAATTCTTTCATTTTGGATGCTTTCTTTTCCCACTCATGAACGGTTTCCCCGAGAAAGTCATGAGCGATTTCTGGTGAATTTTCCGTGTACACATGGGTTTCGGAAGTAGGATAAATTCCAATTGCGCTAGCGTTTACAAAGACATCCGGCTTACCATTTAAGACCTCAAGTATACGCAGGAGTTCGTCGGTCGCTTCCATACGACTCTCGTAGATTTTCTTTTGGTGTTCTTCTGACCAGTTGCCTTCATTTATGGAAACCCCTGCTAAGTTTACGACTGCATCCGGAGGCGTAAGCTCTTCTTCGGGTTTTGCATTGTTATGCAGCCATTGGACATAGCGAACGCCATCCTTTTCTTTCGACTCACTTCTTGATAAAACTGTAATAGAATGACCTTCTGCTTTCAGATTTTCAATGAGTTGGGAACCGATGAAACCCGTTCCGCCAGTAATTAATAGATTCATGAATTAGGCTCCTTTCAAAGATGACAAACGAATCAGCTGACCGGCCAAATGAGAACAGGTATACTGATAGTAAGCGGGAGGTGATGGACATGCCAGTGATCACGAAGATATCACAGCAGAAAAAGGACAAGGAACGATATAATATTTTCTTGGACGAAGTATATGAGTTTAGCGTACATGAGTCGAATCTCGTCAAGTTCGGATTAACAAAAGGGATGCAGCTCGATAGCTGGGAAAAAGAAAACCTGCTTTATGAAGAAGAAATTCAGCGAGCCGTTAACCGAGCACTCCACTTCCTAGGATTCAGAATGAGAAGTGAATTTGAAGTGAAGGAGAAACTGCTGCAAGCGGAGTTCGGTGAATCAGTGATTCAGGAGGCCATTATAAAATTAAAAAAGCTGGGCTTCCTGGATGATCATGCTTTTTCAGAAGCTCTTCTTCGCACTCAAAAAAACACATCAGGGAAGGGACCGAATGCTATCAAACAGGAAATGAATAACAAAGGGATAGATCCGTCCGTCCAAGAAGCGGTTCTAGAAGAATACGACCCACAGGAACAGCTTGCAACAGCGACAAAATTAGTGGAGAAAGCAGCACGTAAGCACGCTTCGATTGCACCGGCTCAGCTAAAACAGCGAATACAAAATGCGCTTCAACGGAAAGGTTTCAGGTTTGAAATCATCAAAGAAGCAATGGATGCAGTTGAGTTCGAACCGGATGAAGACGAATGGACTTCCATAACCGAAACAACCGGTGAAAAAGCATGGCGCCGAGTGAGTATCAAATATAAAGGGTATGATCGCAAAAGACGGGTGAAACAAGCGATGTATCAAAAAGGGATTCCGTTTGATCGAATCGATGCTTTCATCGAGAAAAAGGAGCTTGAAGAAGATGGAGAATGAAAAAAAATATAGCCAGATGACTGAACAGGAGCTTAGAACCGAAATCGCCCGCCTCATGGAGAAGGCAAGAAAAGCCGAACAGCTGGGGATTTTGAACGAATACGCAGTTTATCAACGTAAAGCGTTAATGGCTCAATCATACCTTATCGATCCCGCTTCGATCGTGCCAGGTGAAATTTATAGAATACAAGGAGACGAAGGGTACTTCTTTAAAGTTGATTACTTAAAAGGCCGTTTTGCTTGGGGATATCGGATGGGAGGCGAGCAAGCTGAAGAAGCGCTTCCGCTCGCCATGTTAACATACGTCAAGACGGGTAAGTAGAACGTGTCTATTACGACTCCTGGATGAAGTTCAGCTTTTTGCGCAGTTTATCTTCAGAGAATATCCAGCCGGTATAAGAGTTCACAACGTTGAAGTCTTCGTCTACATGAGCAACTGCAACAAATGGATAAAATGTTTTACTTCGATATCGCAAGTCGATTAAGCGAACCTCGGTCAAGACATCGACCTGGGAAATCTCCCATCGGTAAATGGGTGAAAACGATACGAATGCGGCTATGTTGCGATCTGTCATTGCGGCTTCTACATACGGCGATTTTGGCAATGGTTTACGATCGAATCTATCGTAGATATTAACAGAACGACCGTATGCGCGCCCAACATAATGATCAGTTTCGGTTGAAGCGGCGATACGCCATTGGAAGAAACGCATGGTAGGAGCAATGTAAACTTCAGTCGCAGCCGGAATTGTGTTGTAGACAGCCCGCTTTACAGCGGCATGGACTGCGAAGCGCAGTAAGTAATATAGGAATATTACGCCATAGAGAACTGCCATCGTTTGTACTGGCGGAGTTCCAAGAACCCAAGATGCAATGGCTAAGACGTGAAGACCGAAATAAATCGGATCGAACGTGTTAATGACACTTAAGGCCACCCATTTTTGTGAAAAGGGTCGAAGTGCTTGCGTACCATATGAGTTAAAGATATCCACAAATACATGAATGAACACAGCGAGAAATGTCCAAGCCCACAGGTGGATGAAATTAGCTTCAGGCACGAAAAGCGATAAAACGATTGAAATAATAATCGGCCATAACAGAACAGCCGGAATGGAGTGCGTCATGCCTCTGTGATTCCTTATATAAACGGCATTATTGCGAAGTTTTAAAACGGTATCGGTGTCAGGCGCTAGTGAGCCAAGCATAATACCTGCAAAAACCGGCCCCATGGTTGCTGAGTGCGAGGCAACGACAGGGTCGGCCATTGCAAGCCCACTAATGGCGATGCCCATTGCAATATGTGTTCCCGTGTCCACTCCATCACTCCTTGAAAATGACATATCCATTGAAATGAATTCAACAGTTACTTAATTATATACCCAAATTTGAATATCCTAAAAGTATTAGCCGTTAGAAGGAGTTTGCCCATGAAAATTTCGCAAAAAGAAGAGTTTAACAAAGCACTTCTAACTTGGTACCATCAAGAAAAAAGAGATCTGCCTTGGAGAAGGACTTCTGATCCCTACTATATATGGGTATCCGAAGTGATGTTGCAACAAACGCGAGTTGACACCGTCATCCCGTATTATGAAAAGTTCATTGCCTCGTTTCCTACGATGGAATCTTTGGCGGAAGCTGAAGAAGAGCATGTCCTTAAACATTGGGAAGGTTTAGGGTATTACTCACGTGTCAGGAATTTACAAGCAGGTGTCAAAGAAGTCGTGGGAAATTATGAGAGCAAGATTCCGCGTACCCGTGCTGAAATTCTGAATTTGCGTGGGATCGGTCCATACACTGCCGGGGCCGTTTTAAGCATAGCGTATGGGGTACCGGAACACGCAGTGGATGGAAACGTCATGCGTGTCTTTTCAAGGCTTTTTATGATTGAGGAAGATATAGCACTACCGAAAACGAAAAAGGTCTTTGAACAACGAGTGATGGACGTGATAGATGAAACAGATCCATCCTCTTTCAATCAGGCGATTATGGAACTCGGTGCAACAATCTGTACACCGAACCCGCGCTGTTTACTTTGTCCAGTTAGAGACTTCTGTACTGCTTTTGAAGAGGGGAAACAAGAAGAACTTCCGGTTAAAACGAAAAAGCTGAAAAAGAAAGTCATGACAATCCATTCATTTGCGATTTCCGAACCTGGCGGCAAATGGTTATTAAGAAAGAGACCGGCACAAGGGCTCCTCGGAGACTTTTGGGAATTCCCTCAAATTGAATGCAATCCTTCAATGGATTCCGCAGATGCCCTGAAGAGCGCCACAGGACTTGTTATTGAACAGGGAGAGGCCTTCGCTCAGTTCAAACATATCTTCTCGCATGTCACTTGGCATGTTGAAGGATATCATGCAGTGCTGAAAGACTCTTCACCAATTCCAGAAGGTTACCGGTTTTTCTCAGATGAAGAACTGGAGCTCGTCCCTCAATCGAAACCGATGAGCAAGCTGCTGATGCACCTGAAAAATAATTAACACTGACAGGATAATTTTTGGACGACTGGATATGCTAGTTGTTACGGAGGTGAAAATCCATGACAACTAACAACCAGCGGAACCAGAAAAACAAACAGAACCAACAAAACAATCCGCTCATGAACGAAGAGTTTGGAGCCGAAACAGATGTACAGCACGTGAAACAACAAAACCAGAAAGCTGAAGCGAAAAAACGTCAAGCTTCAGGGCAACGTGCAAATAGTTACGGAGACCAGACAAAATAATTGGATGGACACCACCTACCGGCAGGAGCAATCGTCTCCCTGCCGGTTTTTCTATGACCAGCAGGGGTAAACATTTTCTATTTTCAGGTACGGTTGGTATAATGTTGTGATAAGAATGGAGCGGTAAATTTCCCGGTCACGAAAAGGTGGTTTTACAGATGGATATTCCTAAAGAAGGGGAAATAGTACAAGTACATAGTTATAAGCATGACGGCCATATCCATAGAGTCTGGCAAGAAACGATGGTTCTTAAAGGGACGCGTAATATTATTATCGGAGCGAACGATCGAACGCTTGTAACTGAATCTGACGGCAGGACGTGGATTACACGGGAGCCCTCAATTTGCTATTTCCATGCAGAGCGCTGGTTTAACATCATTTGTATGCTTAGGGAAGACGGCGTGTACTATTATGTCAACATCAGTTCCCCGTTCGTCTTTGATAACAATGCCATTAAATACATCGATTACGATTTGGATGTCAAAGTTTTCCCGGACATGAGCTATCTCATTTTGGATGAAGACGAGTATGCCGATCATAAAAAGAAGATGGGCTATCCTGAAGTGATTGATAAAATCTTACGTCGGAACCTGGAAACCTTGCTAAGTTGGATTAAACAACGTAAAGGGCCATTTGCTCCTGATTTCATAGACGTCTGGACATCCCGTTACGAGTTTTATAAAAACATGAAAAGCGAAAAGTGATTAGCCAGGCTGCGATGTTTGCGGCAGGCTTTTTTAGATAGGAGAGATGGAATGGGTGAGAGTACTAAACGTTATTTGAAATTTGTAAAACCATACACGTGGCAAATTGTGCTGACTGTTGTCATTGGAATCATCAAGTTTGCGATTCCTCTATTTATCCCATTTCTTATTAAGATTGTGATTGATGACGTTATTGGTTCACAAACGATGTCAGCAGATGAAAAAACGAGACAACTTTTCTACTGGCTTGGCGGAACGGCACTTGTGTTTTTCATAATACGGCCACCGGTTGAATATTACCGCCAATATTACGCGCAGCTAGTCAGTAACAAAATCTTATATGATATTCGTCAAAACTTGTATGGGCACTTACAAAAACTGAGCATGCGTTTTTACTCGGAAACGCGTGCAGGTGAAGTGATTTCACGGATTATCAACGATGTTGAGCAAACGAAAAATTTTGTCATGATCGGATTAATGAACGTATGGCTAGACTTGGCGACGATTCTGATTGCTGTCGCGATCATGCTCACGATGGACGTGCCTTTAACGCTCGTAACGCTGTTGGCATTCCCCTTCTACGCGTTTAGCGTTAAACACTTTTTCGGTAAACTGCGTAAGCTTACGGGCGAACGTTCGCAGGCGCTTGCAAACGTTCAAAGTTATTTACATGAACGGGTCGCGGGTGTAAGTGTCATCAAAAGCTTCTCACTGGAGGAAATTGAACAGGATCGCTTTGATGAGACAAATGGCAAGTTTCTCGACAAAGCGATTGAACATACGAAATGGAACGCGAAAGCATTCGCTGTTGTTAACACCATTACGGATGTCGCTCCGCTGCTGGTCATTTCATATGCGGGATATCAAGTTATCAATGGTTCTCTGTCTGTCGGAACAATGGTGGCATTCATTGCCTACATTGAACGTCTGTACAGCCCGTTGCGCAGACTTGTCAACGCATCGACCTCTTTAACACAATCATTTGCGTCGATGGACCGTGTGTTTGAATTGATGGAAGAACCTTATGAAGTAACAGACAAAAAAGATGCGCGTGCACTCCCGGCAATTCAAGGTGAAATTGAATTCGATCACGTGGACTTCGCTTACGAAAAAGAAGGGTTCCCAGTCCTGCGCGATATGAATTTCACTGTGAAACCAGGCGAAACAGTTGCGCTTGTCGGAATGAGCGGCGGCGGGAAGTCGACAATCGTCAGCCTCATTCCTCGTTTTTATGATGTTACTGGTGGTGCTATTAAAATCGATGGACACGATTTGCGGGATATCCAAACAAAAACGCTGCGTGACCAGATCGGTCTAGTGCTGCAAGACAGTATACTTTTCAGCGACTCCGTACGCAGTAATATCATGATGGGAAATCCGGATGCGTCAGAAGAGGAAATCGTCTCAGCTGCGAAGGCTGCGAATGCACACGATTTCATAATGGAACTGCCTGAGGGGTATGAAACGAAAGTGGGAGAACGCGGCGTTAAACTTTCAGGTGGACAAAAACAGCGGCTTTCGATTGCACGTGTGTTTTTGAAGAACCCGCCTATGCTCATCTTGGATGAAGCCACCTCTGCGCTCGATCTGGAAAGCGAAGCGCTTATTCAGGAATCATTGAGCCGGCTTGCTCATAATCGGACAACCGTGATTGTCGCCCATAGATTATCCACTATTACACATGCGGACAAAATCCTAGTCATTGACCATGGAGAGTTGAAGGAACAAGGAACCCATGCTGAGCTGATTGCAAAGCAGGGAATTTACTACGATCTGTTTCAAGTCCAGACCATATAAATCAAAGCAGACAATTATGAGGATATCTCTCAATTGTCTGCTTTTTTTGATTGTATAGAAAATTGTCTTGATTTACATCTAAAAAAACGTATAATACTGAATAGAAGTTATTTTGAGAAAAATAGTATTGGGAGAGGGCGGTACCATGAGCGAACGAAAAAAGGTCTTAGATGTCAAAGACTTGCAAACCACTTTTTTTACTGACTCAGGAGCAATCCCGGCAGTCGACCACGTCGATTTCTTTGTTAGGGAAGGGGAAGTGCTTGGTATAGTTGGTGAATCCGGATGTGGAAAAAGCGTGACCTCGCTATCAGTGATGGGTCTAGTACCGAAACCCCCTGGAAAAATAACGGGTGGCGAAATACTATTTCAGGGTAATGACTTGCTGAAGAAAAGCGAGAAAGAAATGCGATACATACGTGGCAATGACATTGCGATGATTTTCCAAGAACCGATGACATCGTTGAATCCGCTTTTTACAATTGGAAACCAAATGTCTGAAGCAATTTTGATCCACGAAAAGAAATGGTCCAAAAAGAGAGCCAGAGCTCGAGCAGTTGAAATGTTGAAATTGGTAGGACTGCCCCGTGCAGATGAATTGATTGACGAGTATCCGCATCAGTTATCCGGCGGGATGCGGCAGCGGGTAATGATTGCGATGGCACTTGTTTGTGATCCGAAGCTTCTCATTGCAGATGAGCCAACCACTGCTCTGGACGTAACGATACAGGCACAGATTTTGAAGTTGATGAAAGAGTTGAACACACGGCTCGATACAGCAATTATGCTGATCACACACGATCTTGGTGTTGTAGCTGAGACGTGCGAGCGGGTGATTGTCATGTATGCGGGCCAGGTGATCGAAGAGGCTTCAGTCAAAAAGATCTTTGAAGACCCTCAACATCCTTACACGAAAGGGCTCATTCAATCAGTACCGGATATGCGCTATAAAAAAGATCGACTCTATTCGATTCCGGGGAACGTACCAAAACCCGGATCCATTAAAAAAGGATGTAAATTTGCAGCGCGATGTGAGTTTGCATTTGACCGATGTTTAGTGGAAGATCCAGCACTGATTCACACAGAAACTGGTCATCAGACGAGATGCTTCTTATATAGTGAGGAAGGAGTGACGGAAGATGGACCAAAAGCCTTTGTTGAAAGTTGAAGGACTGAAAAAGTATTTCCCTATTAGGAAGGGGCTGCTAGGAAGAACTGTAGGTCATGTAAAAGCTGTGGACGACATTTCGTTCTATGTAAATAAAGGTGAGACGCTCGGGATAGTAGGCGAGAGTGGCTGCGGAAAGTCGACAACGGGCCGGGTACTCATGAGACTATTGGAACCGACTGAAGGAACTGTCGAGTTTGACGGGAAAGATTTGACGTCTTTGTCGACAAATGAAATGAGAAAGATGCGGCGTGACATTCAAATGGTATTCCAAGATCCGTATGCTTCACTGAACCCTCGGCATACAATTGGTAAGATTCTAGAAGAACCTCTTGTAGTACATGGCATTTCAGATGCGAAAGAACGGAAGAAATCGGTTATCAAATTCTTGGAAATCGTTGGCCTAAGCGCGTTTCACGCTAAACGCTACCCACACCAATTCAGCGGTGGACAGCGGCAGCGGATCGGTATTGCGCGTGCACTTATGACAAATCCTAAACTGATCATTGCAGACGAACCTGTTTCTGCGCTTGATGTGTCGATTCAAGCACAGGTATTGAATTTAATGCAAGACCTTCAGAAAGAGTTCGACTTGACCTATATTTTCATCGCCCATGATCTTGGGGTCGTTCGTCATATTAGCGATCGAGTCGGAGTGATGTATTTAGGTCGGATGGTGGAACTTGCACCGAGTGAGCAGTTATATGCAAAACCACTCCATCCATATACGCAAGCGTTATTGTCCGCAGTACCTGTACCGGATCCCGACTATGTAAAAGAACAAGTAATGATCGATGGGGATATCCCGAGCCCGGCGAATCCGCCATCAGGATGCACGTTCCACACACGCTGTCCTTTTAAAATGGATATTTGTTCGAAAGTCTCACCGCAGTTGATAGAACATGAGAATGGTCAATCTGTCGCTTGTCACCTTTACAGTGAGCAGGCAGACACTGACATAGAAGTGAAAGAAAAAGAGATGGAGGGGTCTTTATGAGAAAAGGGAAATTATGGTCACTTGCGCTTGTAATGCTTCTCGTTCTTTCTACAGCACTCGCTGCTTGTGGAAGCGACGACAAAGAAGAAGGCGCAGAAAAAGATGGTGGGAAAGCGAGCGGGAAAGAGAAGACGTTAGTATTTGGTCGCGGGGGCGATTCAACTTCTCTCGATCCGTCTCGTGTTACTGAAGGGGAAACATTTAAAGTTACAGTCAATCTATTCGAAACACTTGTGAACTTCGGTGAGGAAGATACGACAATCCAGCCAGGTCTCGCAAAAGAGTGGGAACCATCTGAAGACGGATTGACGTATACATTCAAATTGCAAGAAGGTGTTAAGTTCCACGATGGTACTGACTTTAACGCAGATGCGGTTGTCGCGAACTTCGCACGCTGGTCAGCTGGGGATGCTGAAATGTTCCCATACTATAGCTCCATGTTCGGCGGATTCGATGGGGAAGAAGAAGCCATCATCGAATCTGTTACAGCAGAAGATGCTAACACAGTTGTTTTCAAACTGAAGCGTCCACAAGCACCATTCTTGAAAAACTTAGCAATGAGCATGTTCGCGATTTCGAGCCCTGAAGCATTTGCAAAAGGGGACGACGAATACGAGCGTAATCCAGTAGGAACAGGTCCATTCAAGTTTGTCGAGTGGAAACCGAATGATTCAATTACGATCGAGAAAAACGCAGATTATTGGCAAGAAGGACTTCCGAAGCTTGATAAAGTGGTATTCCGTTCAATTCCGGATAACGCAGCACGTTTGAACGCGTTGACTTCGGGTGAAATCGACTTGGCGGATGGCATTAACCCGGCTGATGGAGCGAAAATCGAAGGCGATTCCAAACTTCAATTGTTCGAACGTCCTTCTATGAACGTTGGTTACCTAGGGCTTACTGTAACACGTCCTCCATTTGATAAGAAAGAAGTACGTCAGGCAATGAACTATGCAATCGATAAGCAAACAATCATCGATTCATTCTTCGAAGGTCGTGCAGAATCGGCGAAGAACCCAATGCCTTCATCCATCTCCGGTTACAACGACGAGATTGAAGAATATGCATACGATCCTGAAAAGGCAAAAGAATTGCTAAAAGCAGCAGGACTTGAAGATGGCTTTGAAATGGAACTATGGGCAATGCCGGTTCCACGTCCTTACATGCCGGATGGCACAAAAGTTGCGGAAGTGATCCAGAGCAACTTGGCGGATGTCGGCATTAAAGCGAAAATCGTTTCTTATGAATGGGCAACATATCTCGACAAAGCAAGTAAAGGTGAAGCGGATGCCTTCATGCTTGGATGGACAGGAGATAACGGAGACGCTGATAACTTCCTCTACGTCCTGCTTGACGAAGACAATATCGGAAGCAACAACTACACGTACTTCAAGAACGCAGAAACTCACAAACTATTCCTTGAAGCACAAACTGAAGTGGATGAAGATAAGCGTAACGAGCTTTACATGAAAGCTCAAGAAATCCTTCATGAAGAAGCACCATGGGTACCACTTGCTCACTCAACGCCGCTACTTGGCGGAGCAGCGGATCTCACTGGATTTGTACCACACCCAACTGGTTCTGACTTGCTTTCAAACGTAGACTTCAAGTAAGTCTGTAACGCACATGTACGAGTGAAAGGGGGAGGCCATTCGCCATATCCCCCTTTCATGTTTTTTAAAGAAGATTGTGCTGCATGCGAACGAAATAAGAGCCATGAGAGGTGAACCGAATGCTCAGTTACATAGGAAAACGATTGTTTCAACTTATTCCCGTATTACTAGGGATGACGTTTGTTGTATTTATGATGATCCGCGCAATCCCTGGAAATCCTGCTCAAGTAATATTAGGTCAACAAGCAACACCTGAGGCGGTTGCTGCACTCAATGCGAAGTTAGGTCTCGATCAGCCATGGTACATTCAATTCTTCAGTTATTTAAAAGGTCTATTCACTGGAGATTTAGGAGAATCGATGAGAACAAGATTGCCGGTTGCGGACGAAATCTGGCCATACCTTGCAGCGACACTCGAGCTTGCCTTGTTCGCGATGATTATTGCAGTCGTAATCGGCATCAATGCAGGAATCATTTCAGCTTGGTTCCAAAATTCATGGTTCGATTATACGGCAATGATTTTAGCTCTTGTTGGTGTATCGATGCCAATCTTCTGGCTTGGTTTACTTGGTCAATGGGCATTTGCTATTGAGCTCCAATGGCTTCCGACAACAGGTCGTGAACAAGTAAGGGATCCGGTTTCAGCGATAACAAATTTGTATATGATTGACGCCATGCTGAATGGCAGGTTCGATCAGCTATGGGAAGTGTTCAAGCACTTAATCCTTCCGGGTCTTGCACTTGCAACCATTCCGATGGCAATCATTGCCCGGATGACCCGTTCCAGTATGCTTGAGGTGATGCGTTCTGATTACATTCGGACTGCACGTGCAAAAGGACAGAAAATGTTTTGGGTTGTCTACAAGCACGCTTTGAAAAATGCAATTATTCCGGTTTTGACGATTGTCGGTCTGCAAATGGGGATGCTTCTTGGGGGAGCAATTCTTACAGAAACAATCTTTGCATGGCCAGGTATCGGGCGCTACATTTACGATGCCATTAACTACAGGGACTATCCTGTCATTCAATCAGGGATTCTAGTCGTTGCATTCTTCTTCGTGATGATCAACTTAATAGTTGACTTACTCTATGGCGTTATTGACCCGAGGATTAAATATGATTGAGGAAGGAGGTTGGCACCATGTCTGAACTGACACCAAAAGTTGACGGAATCGCAGAAGCGAAACTTGAAAAAGAGTCTGGCCCATGGCGGGATGCATGGCTTGGCTTCAGGAAAAGTAAAGTGGCAGTAGTAGGGATGGCGGTCGTTGTCTTCTTTGTCATTATCGCGATTTTGGCACCGTGGATCGCATCCCAGGGCATTAACGATCAGAATATGGCAGACCGGCTTCATCCACCTTCTGCTGAATATTGGTTTGGAACAGATGATTTCGGACGGGATATTCTTTCAAGAATCATCCATGGCGCTCGGATTTCTCTAGCAGTCGGATTCTTCTCCGTAATCGGTTCGGTCGTTGTTGGCAGTATTCTTGGGATTATTGCCGGATATTATGGCCGCTGGGTCGACGTGATTATTTCACGCATCTTCGACATTATGCTGGCTTTCCCGTCAATCTTGCTTGCAATTGCGATCGTTGCTGTACTCGGACCAAGTTTACGTAATGCACTGATTGCCATTGCAACGATTAACGTACCGAATTTCGGGAGATTGATCCGTTCGAAAGTGCTCAGTATTAAAGAGGATGAGTACATTACGTCTGCGAAAGCAATCGGCATGAAAGACGCCCGGATTTTGTTTTCACATATTTTACCGAATTCGATGGCACCAGTAATCGTACAAGGGACTCTTGCGATTGCGACTGCAATTCTAGAAGCGGCAGCACTTGGATTCCTCGGTTTAGGAGCACAAGCCCCTCAACCTGAGTGGGGCAAGATGCTGGCGGATTCCAAGGATTATTTACAATCCGCTCCGTGGACCATGATTTTTCCCGGACTTGCGATTATGTTGACTGTATTAGGATTTAACTTAATGGGCGACGGGTTGCGGGACGCACTCGATCCGAAAATGAAGAGCTAAAAAACCTAGAGGCTGCTTGCGCCTCTAGGTTTTTTAATAGATTTCATCTTCGAATTTAGCATTGGCTTCACTGTCGTATCTGCGCTGGTAGGTGACGACGAGACTATCCAAATGCTCCAGCTGCTCTTCGTAATTAAGGATAGCAGAGAGTATGTGAAGTAAATAGTAAGTGGAGAACTCTTCATCTTCTTCTTTGGAAAGGACGATCTCTTTCACGAAGATTTCCATTACCTCATGTCGCTGGATATATTCATCATGAAGACCTGTGCTTAACTGATCCGCTTTTAACTTGCCGACAAATTTCAAGTGCAGTTGCTCATGATACGTAAGGATAGCATCCAAACGTTCTTGCACCATCATTTTAAAGTGATCCGGCAGCATAGCTAGCTCACTTTCATACAAATGGAGTTTTTTTAGAACTTGCAGACTTGCGTTCGACGAAACAATCATTTGCCGATAAATAACGAGCTTTCGTGCTTTTGCATATTGGTTCTTTTTCAAATAATATCGTTCTTCTTTGTATAACGAGTAGAGTTGATCGATATTCGTCAATTGCTCGCGTGAGTTTACAATTACGTTTTTGGTTGCGATGAAGTCAGATGCTTGCCGACCAGTCAGACGGATCCATCGAATGATTTCGTCTTGCACTTGGTGAATTGATTGAAATAGCTTTACCTCATACTTTGGCGGCATGAAAATGAGATTGACTAAAAATGCTGCCAGTACTCCTATTAGAATCGTTAAGACACGAAGTGACGCTAGTAAAAGAAAGTCATCCCCTTGGATTTCCATGACTGCAACCGTAGTGACGAGCGCAAGGCCAATCGATTTTTCCAGCCCTAGTTTCAGCATGACCAGTATCACGATCACAGCTGCGAGCCCGATGATGACCAGTTGATGGCCGAAAATTAGAATGAAGACAACCCCGATAGTAGCACCAATCAAGTTACCTTGAATTCGTTCAATAACCTCTAAATAGGACCGGTAAATGGTCGGTTGAACTGCAAATATCGCAGCAATCCCTGCGAACACAGGGTTTGGCAAATCGAGCAATTGTGCAACGAACAATGCGAAGACGATCGCAATACCCGTTTTCAAACTGCGGGCACCAAGTTTCATGATTGTATTCCTCTCTTTAACGGTCTCTTTTGCGCTACTTTACGATAAATACCTGAGCTGGTCAACAGTCTGCGATCAAAGTAATTCTGCAAATGCCAGGTCTACGGCAACTAGTGTATCTTGAATGTCTTTTTCTGTATGTGCTGAGGTGATAAACCAAGCCTCGTATTTAGAAGGAGCTAAATTTACACCGTTCTTCAGCAACAGTTTGAAGAACTTGCCGAAACGTTCTCCATCAGTCGCTTCTGCTTGGTCGTAATCCACAATTGTCTCTTCTGTAAAGAATACGGTAAGTGCTCCGCATTTACGGTTAATGGTGATCGGAACATGGTGTTTTTTTGCAGATTGGAGAATCCCTTCTTCCAGCATAGCACCAAGTCGATCCAATTCTGCATACAAACCAGGCGTTTGGAGAACTTCCAGACATGCAATGCCTGAAAGCATCGATGCAGGATTTCCAGCCATCGTTCCTGCTTGATAAGCTGGTCCGAGGGGCGCAACAGTATCCATGATTTCCGAGCGTCCGCCATAGGCACCGATTGGAAGACCTCCACCGATAATCTTTCCAAGAGCCATCAAATCCGGTTCCAGACCAAGTAGTTCAGCTGCTGATCCATAATGGAAACGGAAAGCAGTGATGACTTCATCGTATACGATAAGTGCACCTTTTTCTTTTGCGAGTTCATGTACAAGTGGAAGGAAACCTTCTTGAGGCTCCACGATGCCGAAGTTCCCGACGATCGGTTCCACCAGGATACAAGCGATCTCGTCTCCCCATTTGTCCATAGCAGTTTTAAATGCATCCGGATTGTTGAATGGAATTGTGATGACTTCTTCTGCAATGGTTTTAGGGACACCCGCTGAGTCAGGTGTTCCGAGTGTTGCAGGTCCTGAGCCAGCAGCCACTAGTACGAGATCGGAGTGCCCGTGGTAACAGCCTGCGAATTTCATGATTTTTGTACGTCCTGTAAAGGCGCGGGAAACTCGGATTGTTGTCATGACCGCTTCAGTTCCTGAATTGACGAATCGTACTTTATCCAAACCAGGGATTGCTTCTTTGATCATTTTTGCGAACTTCACTTCATGTTTCGTTGGTGTTCCATAGAGCAGACCATTTTCAGCAGCTTTCGTGACAGCTGCAGTTATATGTGGGTGGGCATGCCCTGTAATGATCGGACCGTACGCACCTAGGTAGTCAATATACTTATTTCCATCAACATCCCAGAAATAAGGGCCTTCTGCACGTTCCATAACAGTAGGTGCTCCTCCGCCTACAGCTTTATAGCCTCGTGATGGACTGTTGACACCACCTACAATATGTTCACACGCTTCTGCATAGATTGTTTCTGAGTTAGATCGTTCCATTTCTATTCCTCCGTTCAAATCAGTTCTTTTCTATTTTACCTAATAATGAACGAAACACCAAAGGAATTGAAAAAGACGGAGTAGTCCGATACTATAATAGGAAAGAATCCGATAGGGGGAATGAGGAATGTCAACGCTAGAAGGTTTGCATGCACCCGAATTTACGCTACAAAATGAGAAAGGGAATCCGGTTTCACTTTCCGATTATGCAGGAAAGAAGTATGTAATTCTTTACTTTTATCCGAAAGACTCGACACCAGGCTGTACTCTGGAAGCACAAACGTTTAAAGAGAGCCATTCGGACTTCAGTGCACTGGATGCGGTCATTTTAGGAGTAAGCCCGGATGGCGAAGCATCCCATCTCAAGTTCATCGACAAACACGGACTCCCATTTTCACTATTAGCAGACACTGAACACACTGTTTGCGAGCTGTATGGGGTATGGAAGTTGAAAAAGACTTTCGGAAAAGAATATATGGGAGTTGAGCGTTCCACATTCCTCATCGATCCAACTGGCACTGTCATTAAAGAATGGCGCAAGGTTAAAGTGGATGGACATATCGATACGGTATATCGAACATTGTTACAGGTATCTAATGAAGGAAACGGTGAGTCACAATGACGAATGTGTTAATAACGTTTCCCATCAAGGAAAAGTTTCGTCAGGAGCTAACCGGAAAGTTCCCGCAAGTCCACTTTGACTTCTCGGATAGTATCGAAGGCGCAGGGGATAAAAAAGTTACAGTCCTTGTTACATATGGCAGTGACTTGACTGAAGAAATTTTGGAACAGCTGACAGATTTGAAATGGGTAATGGTCGCATCTGCTGGTGTTGATAAATTGCCTCTGGAAAAATTAGGAGAACGTGCAATCCTTGTGACGAATGTGAGTGGTATCCACAAGACACCAATGGCAGAGTCAGTACTGGCCCACATCCTTTCGCTTAACCGGGCACTTCCTCTAATCCATGAGCAGCAAAAGCAAAAAGTATGGGAAAAGATGAAGTCCAGTGAACTGCGTGGATCGAAAGCGCTAATTCTTGGACCAGGTGCCATTGGGGGAGAAATCGGCAGGTTGCTTCAAGCCTTCGGTGTATATACGATTGGTTGTAGCCGATCAGGTAGTGTTCATGACGGCATGGATGAGGATATCTCCTTCGAACATATAACAGAACGCCTGCCCGAAGCGGATTATATCATTTCCGTATTGCCTAGTACTCCAGAAACGCGTTGGATTTTAGACCGTTCACATTTCCAGCGAATGAAGAAGACCGCAGTATTTATGAACTTCGGCAGGGGAGACTTGGTTAAAGAGGAAGTGATCGTGGAAGCACTTCAACAAGGTTTGATTGCTCACTCAGTCCTTGACGTTTTCGAACAAGAACCGTTACCAGTAGAAAGCCCGTTATGGGATCTGGAAAACTGTACGGTGTCTCCTCATGTTTCCGCGTTGTCAGCCAAGTATGTGGAGCGTGCTCTAGAGATTTTTAAAGAGAATCTTCAAGTTTGGCTCGCAGAGAACGGAGAATTTAAAAATGTAATTGAGACAAAGCGAGGTTATTAAAGCCTGATCATTAGCTTTATAACCCTGAATGTTTGACACCAGACAGCGAATTCAGTAAACTAATTATAATGATTATAAAGAAGTAATCCTTATGGAATAGAGGTGTTCGTTATGTCTGGTGCAATGCTTAAAGATGCGCTGGTCACATTGAAGGAAAGTGGCGTTCGGATCACTCCGCAACGACATGCCATTTTAGAATTCCTCATCTCTTCAGAAACCCATCCAACGGCGGATGAAATTTACAAAGCACTCGAGAGCGATTTTCCGAATATGAGTGTGGCGACAGTCTACAACAATCTGCGTGTCTTCAGAAATTCCGGTTTAGTTAAGGAATTGACGTATGGCGATGCTTCTAGCAGATTCGATTTTGTAACACATGATCATTACCACATCATTTGTGATGAATGTGGTAGTATTGTCGATTTTCATCACCCGGGGCTTGAAGAAGTGGAGCGATTGGCTTCCTACGTGACCGGTTTCAAAGTGAACTCTCACCGTTTAGAAGTGTATGGAGTATGTCCTACATGTGAAAAACAAGCTGTTAAAGCAAATTGAAAACACGTACTTCTCTTTCGTGTGAAGAGAAGTACGTGTTTTTGATTTCAACTTTTTCGTTTGTTCGGCTTATTGTAGATTTCATCGAAGTCTTTTCCTTCAAGTGTGGGATCCATTGTAAGTGGCTCTCTGCAGTGGCCGCACATGTCTACACGTCCAAGCATCTTCGTTTCCTTACCGCAATTCGGACAGACGATCTGAACGGCTCGAGTTGAAAGGGTTCCGATCCAAGCATAGACGACTACACTGGCTAGAATAGCTAACACACCAAGAACCATGAAAAGCAACATGACGATTTCATATTTTCTGAAGAACAGACCGATATACATAACAATCACTCCGATAAAGATGAGTGAAAGAGCAAATGACCGAATGCGATTGATTTTATTTTTATAAGGTTTCATTGCAAGACCTCCTTGTAATTCGCTCCCTTAATATAGCACATTTTCTACTAGAGCAACATAGGAGTCTTTTGAAGAAGGAATTGCGGAACCTCTGGCGAACTTATATATCATCTAGGGAGGAATTACAATGGAACAAACACTCAGACCTATCTATCAAGAACGGGCAAGTTTTCCTGACACACTCGGTGTGCTACTCGTTAGCAAACGATGGGAAGGAGATCCCCTTACTGATACATTTGATGAGATTCTGCTGATCATCTCTTCGTCAAATACGATTCCGATTCAAACGAAAC
Organism: Sporosarcina gallistercoris; assembly: GCF_014836415.1. GTDB lineage: Bacteria > Bacillota > Bacilli > Bacillales_A > Planococcaceae > Sporosarcina > Sporosarcina gallistercoris. Next base: position 188,407 of record NZ_JACSQY010000006.1, read on the forward strand.
ATTATACTGATGGGGAAGAGAAGGCTGCACTTCATATCATTAGTGAAAACCAACTGAAGAAATGGCTCCTTCTTGGAACGAAACGGAAAGTTGTAGATTGGCTATTTTACGGAAAAGTCTTCTTTGATCGAAATGAGTATATAGAAGACTTGAAAAGAGAACTGCACGAACATCCTTTCTTCGGCAGAGATTTGAAGATGGGCATCGAGCTTGCAAAACTAGTCAGGCGTTATATGGAAGGAAAGTCGTTTTTTGAACAGCATCATTATATGGATGCCTACCATCATGCTGTCCAATCCCTTCATCATTTAGCGAGATTGGCAGTCATCGAAAAAGGGATTCTTCCAGAAGTAACTGTCTGGTCCCAAGTGAAAAAAATCGATCCTTCCATATATAAGCTCTACGAAGAACTTATTATGAGTGATGAGGCGATTGAAAAACGGTTGGAGCTAATGTTCCTTGCGAGTGAGTTCTTCATTCATAACCGTACAGAATATGGAGCGCGTCATATTCTGGAAGTCATGTCGCAAAAAGAGACGTGGAGGATTCAAGAACTTCATGAGCACGAGGAATTGAAAATGTACTCAGTGGATCTTGAAATGCTGATTGAATTCTTAATAGAGAAAAACATTATTAAGGTTCTGTCTATCGACTCCAAAAACGATTTCCTTTACCATCGTAGGTATAGTGTGATTGACTAACAGCCGTCCACAACGGCTGTTTTTTATCTCTTAACCCCGTTGTGAAGCGCTTTTGAAACTTTTTTCGAAAAAGTGTTGACGTACAATTGCATTCAATGTTATTATAAATCTTGTCGCCGCGGAGGTAACTAACTAGCTTACAAAATCCGCTGAGATGAACGAAAAAAGTTTTTTAAAAATAACTTGACTGAGTTTCTCAGACATGTTAAGATAATCAAGTCGCTTCGAGAGAACGACAACATGAACCTTGAAAACTGAACAGCAAAATGTCAACGAAATATCGTTTGGAAAACCGGTTCTGCCGGCGGAACAAACACAACAGATCTTAACGGATCTGATAGACATCTTAAATGATGCCAGTACGAATTGAGCAATCAATTCTC
>NZ_JACSQY010000007.1 GCF_014836415.1 Sporosarcina gallistercoris
ATCGCCGGTTCAATACCGACAATTGGCTGCATAATAAGGTGTTTTTTACTTGTCTCAAAAAGGTTAGTCAGTGCCGACGCTGCAGGTGGTTTCATTTCATTAATTTCCAAACTTCGCAGCTGCCACAATCAGCATAATCCAGCCGGCGATAAATGCAACGCCGCCAATCGGTGTAATGGCACCGAGGATTCCGATTCCCGATAGACTTAATACATACAGGCTTCCTGAGAAAATGATGATCCCAGCTAACAGGAGATATCCTGCCCATGATAGGGCGGTCGATGAACCGAACAGCGCCGGACTCATCAGAATTCCGATCGCGAGCAGTGCGATTGCATGGAACATTTGATAATGGACCGCTTTCTCCCAAACATCCAAGTAATGTGCAGATAATTTGTCAGCTAGTGCATGCGCGCCAAACGCTCCGAGCGCAACAGCAATCGCCCCGTTTACTGCACCTGCAATAATGAAAAATGGCATAGGTTATCCCTCTTTCCGATTAGTTTACATTAAAAATCAAACAGCGAGCCGCCGTTTGCATCTTCTTCGTCTAAAACTTTTCCTTCAAGACCAGATTGCATAGGAGCGGAGTATGCCTCTTTTGCGGGTGACATTCCGATTGGAGGCACTCCCTGAACTGGCCTATTCTCTTTCAACTCACCATCACGGAATGGCGGCTGTGGAGTCTTCTCTCCAAGTATCAAACCGCATAGCGACTGCATTGCAGCAATCGATTCGCGCATCGCGGCTTCATCAGAAGTCGTTTTCGCATTCGTCAGTTGACGTTGTAGTTCTTCCAGAATACGATTTGTTGAAATCATGCGCCACCGCTTCCTTTCTTCGGTTCAAACTTCATGCATTCCAATCCTGAGGAACGCAGAACCACTGCAGAAGGCAGCTCGCGCGTTTTAAATCCATACGCTTTGCAGCCCCGGGGGTGTTTCTGATCCCACGTTACGTAGAAATGACGGCATTGAAAACAATTCACAGCCATGACAGCGGCCCCCTTCCTTCATTCAGGATTCAACTCATTTTCTACAGTTCTGTTCTGCACCAATCAATCCCGAGTTCTCCCCACGAAGCAAGCTGTTCGTTCGTTTTCGAAAACGGACGCGACCCGAAGAATCCTCGATTCGCACTGAGTGGACTTGGGTGCACTGACTCAATCGTAACATGCTTTGTCAAATCGATGAGACGCTTTTTCTCTTGCGCAGGGCGCCCCCAGAGGATGAACACAATCGGCTCGTCGCGGTCCGACAGCTTCCTGATCACCTCATCTGTGAACGCTTCCCACCCTTGCTTACGATGAGAATGGGCCTCCCCCTCCCGGACAGTCAATACGGTGTTCATCAGAAGCACGCCTTGCTCCGCCCATCCTAGCAAGGAACCCGATTCAGGGATCGAACAGCCGATATCGCTAGCAAGTTCTTTAAAAATATTGCGCAAACTAGGTGGTTTTTTGACACCGGGTTGGACCGAGAAACTTAAGCCATGTGCTTGGCCTTTTCCGTGGTAGGGATCTTGTCCCAAAATAACCACTTTCACCGATTCATAGGGGGTACGCTTAAATGCATTCCATATATGATCCATCTCCGGATAGACGATGTGCTCTCCATATTCCTTCTTCAAAAACTCACGCAACTGCGCATAGGATGGGGCTTCAAATGCTTCTTGAAGCACTGCATCCCACTGACTTCCGAATTGTGGTTTCAACTTGATCACTCCTCAAACTGGATTGTCACGTCGTATCCCGCCAGTGAAAACATTTCACGGAGTGTTTGTTCCGCATTTTTTTCGGCAGTTTCCAACACACCTTGACCAGCGCTCTCTTCGCGGATCAATCTCTTTGCTTCTTCTGCAAGTTCATACGCTTCTTCGATGTCGGCTTTCTCTCGGAATACCCCTTCAAACGAGTACACTTCGACCTGGTCAAAGAAGATTTCGGCGCCCCCAAGGAATTCGGGTTTCGGCAACGTGAGTGTCGCGGTTTTTTTCCCCTCATTGATGTCCAGGTCTTTCTTGCTTAATGTCGATAAATCCACGCCTGCTTTGATAGCTCCGGGGATTACGACGAGCAGCTGCCGCTGTGTCCCTGGGAGGTTCAGTCCGATACTTTGTCCGAACAGCTGGTTATCTTGACGTTCAATAATGACTTTCGTATAGGCTTCCGCCGTCGCCATTTCATTCAAATCCTGAATTTGTTCTAAGAAACTTGTTTTCTGTTCGGTGAATGTGCTGCCTTGCTTCAATAGATAGAAAGCGATAAACGGCAGTGAAGCGACAAAGAGAATGACAATCAATGCAATTATGAGAAACGATTTGCGCCATAGCGAGAAGAAAAGTGTGAGAATGTGCCATAGACTTCTGCGCTTCTTTTTCGGACGGGCGAATGCTTCATCCACCGTGACCGCACTTTCTTTGTCCGAGGCTTTCAACTCTTTCAATAATTTCTCGATTTCTTCCAGTTTCCGCTCGTCATTCGATTTGTTGTCGTTCTTCATGTCAGCCCTCCTTTCCAACAGCGATTCTAGCTATTGGTCTTTCTTTATAGTCGATAAAAAACAGCCTTAATCAGTACGTACAGTTTGCAGGAAAGTTCCCGTGCAGACAAGCAATCCGGCATGGTATGATGGCGCGAAGGAGGGATTGCCTTGTCTAACGTTCCGATCCGTGAAAAAGTAAAGCGTATTGCAGAAGCCGCAAAAGATGGAGAATCGTATTCTGAGTCCTCAAAAAGTGCAGGAATGCTTTTCTTTTATAGCATCTTCGGCATCGCTATGTTGTTTCTCATTGCGCTAACAATCGGTCTCGCACAAGGAGGCCATTATATAGGAAGTGCAATTTGTCTCGTCGCAGGAGGGGGGCTTGGATTCATCCTCCTCAAGCTGGCACGGGCATAATTCGCACAATTTGTATTTACTTTTCTGTTTGAGTACACTTAAGTATACCCTATTCGTAAAGGAGTCCTCTACAATGACGTTGAAAAAGACATTGACAATTGCAGGATCAGATACATCCGGCGGTGCCGGCATTCAGGCGGACCTCAAAACCTTCCAGGAACTCGGTACATATGGGATGACGGCATTGACAGTGGTTGTCACAATGGATCCGGACAAGCATTGGAGCCATAATGTCTACTCCCTTCCGATTGATGTGATTAAATCGCAAATCAAAACTGCCCTTTCCACTGGCATCGATGCCATTAAGACAGGCATGTTAAGCACGGAAGAAGTCATCCAGACTGCAGGTGAAGCGATTGCAGAATCCGAGCTTTCACACGTCGTGATCGACCCCGTCATGGTTTGTAAAGGGGAGGATGAAGTCTTGAACCCCGGAACTGTAGATGCCATGATCGAATACTTGCTTCCGCGTGCTGAAATCGTGACGCCGAACTTATTTGAAGCGGGTCAGCTTGCTGGCATGAAAACCCCCGGGACAATCGAGCAGATGAAAGCGGCAGCTGAGAAGATCCATTCCCTCGGTGCACGCAATGTCGTCATTAAAGGCGGCAAGCAGCTGCAGCACGATAAAGCAGCAGACTTGTTCTACGATGGAAAAACCCATCTTTTGTTGGAATCCGAAAAAACGGATACCCATTACAACCACGGAGCAGGCTGTACGTTTGCCGCAGCGATTACAGCAAACCTAGCAAATGGGCAAGATATTAAAGAGGCAGTGATTGAAGCGAAAGAATTCGTTGCAGCTGCTATAGCGAACGGCTGGAAATTGAACGAGTATGTAGGACCTGTTATGCACGGTGCGAAAAACCGTTTTGGCGGATCTGAAATCACGACAACTGAAGTGTAATATTTTCAAGCACAGGGGGACATGTCCTTCTGTGCTTTTTGTTGCTGAAACGGCATAATCGCAATTGCTTCTCTTTCCGGATATAATTGAAGGCAGAGTAAAAATACAGCCAGAGGAGGAAGACATGTGGAACTTGTACAACGAGATCAGCTTCAACGCCTGATCGATTCCTTTGCGGGCAAAGATGTCTACATTCATTTGGAGACGACAAACGGCTCCTATGCTGCGCATTTTCAAGAAGGTTTCTTTAACGCAGGTGCGTTCATCCGCAATATTGTTGTAAATTATGAACTCGGAAAAGTGGCGGGCGACTCCCCTCACCGTATCGGATTAAAACTGCCTTCAGGGTGGATTTACGCACAAGGGATTACACACTGTGAATTGGACGAACACGGACGTCTGCTAATGGCAGGTCTAGGGCCGGATGGCAAATTGGCCGTTGCCTTAGAAATTAGCGAAACTCCGTTCACGTATTAATAAAAGGAGGTCCAATAGAGATGGAAAAAGAACGTCATGTATTAGTCATTTTCCCACACCCGGATGATGAAGCATTCGGTGTTTCAGGAACAATTTCAACTTATATCGAAATGGGCGTCCCTGTGACATACGCTTGCTTGACACTCGGTGAAATGGGACGCAATCTTGGAAATCCTCCATTTGCCAACCGCGAAACGTTACCGATGATCCGTAAGAAAGAGCTGCAGGCATCTGCAGACGCTATGGGACTAACGGATCTACGGATGATGGGTCTACGCGATAAGACGGTAGAGTTCGAGGATGATGAAAAAATGGTGAAGCTCGTTGCAGATTTAATCGACGAATTGAATCCTTCCCTGATGATTTCGTTCTATCCAGGATTGTCTGTTCACCCGGATCACGATGCTACTGGACGCGCTGTAGTCGAAGCGATTAGAAGAATGGCAGAATCTGAGCGTCCGAAATTGTACACGATTGCGTTCGATAACAAGACAGTTGAGCAAATCGGGCATCCCGATGTACACCATGATGTGTCAGGTGTGACTGAGAAAAAGCTGGGAGCCATGAATGCCCATGCATCTCAAACCGTTTGGATGATGGAAGATATGCAAAAACGTCTGGACGCGCAGGAACCTGATGCGTTAAGATGGTTAAAGACAGAACATTTCTACACATATTCCTTTAAGTAAGGAAACCGCTTTCAAACGCGGTCACGCCCGGATCGCTAGTTTTCAACTACTGAATCCGGGTATACATATAGGGCTTTGGAGAAAATTTCTTGTTTACTTTTTGATATTCATTCATTAATATGAATAAATATACATAGTATGCATTACTAATTAAGAAGGAGCTCATTCATGAAAAAAGCGTCTTTATCCAACTGGCTATTGTTTTTAGTTCCATCCATTATCGGAGTCATCCTCTTCATGATTCCACTGAAGATCGGCGACGGCTGGAAAGTCCCGATTGCGTTTCTGGCAGATAAACTAGCTGGTTTTGTAGAACCTGCAATGCCGTTTGCCGCAATGGTGCTCATTATCATTTCTGCTGTAGGTTCGGTAATCTTCCTATTCATCCGTAAAGACGAAAGCACGAAGCCTCCTTTCGTTCAAACGTTGTTCAAAGTGACACCGTTCTGGACATTGACGCGCGTAGTCGGTGCGGTTTTCGCTGTCATGGTGACATACAAACTCGGGCCTGAAGCGATTTGGAGTGAAAACACAGGTGGATTGTTACTGTCACCTGATGGGCTGGTTTCGTTCTTATATACCATTTTCCTATTCGCAGGTTTGTTCTTGCCGTTACTATTGAATTTTGGATTGCTTGAGTTCTTTGGAACGATGATGGTGAAAGTCATGCGTCCGTTGTTCAAGCTTCCGGGGCGATCTTCCATTGATGCTTTGACGTCATGGGTTGGAGACGGGACAATTGGCGTCCTGTTGACGAGCAAGCAATACGAGGATGGCCATTATACGAAACGGGAAGCAGCCGTAATTGCGACGACGTTCTCAATCGTCTCGATTACATTCTCTATTGTTATCATCACTACTGTCGGTCTCGAAAACTATTTCGTACCGTTTTACGCAACGGTTGCATTGATCGGACTCGTTCTCGGTTTGATCATGCCTAGAATTTATCCTCTTTCGAAGAAACCGGATGAATTCATCGATGGCTCGCCGCAGACAGGAACCGAAGAAAGTCTGCCTGAAGGATATAATGTCATCTCTCATGGACTGGAAAATGCGCTCGCGACTGCGGATAAAAACCGTTCTCCAGGTAAAATGGTGAATGAAGGGTTCCGCAACGTTCTAGACATGTGGATCGGTGTAGCACCGATTGTTATGGCGTTCGGTACGATTGCGACGATGCTCGCAGAATACACAAGTATTTTCACGATTCTCGGAAAGCCATTCGTTCCGTATTTGAATCTTCTCGGTATTCCACAAGCAGCTGAAGCCGGTTCTCTGATGGTTGTCGGAATTACAGATATGTTCTTGCCTGCTCTTCTGGCAGAAGGTATGATCTCTGATCCGATTACACTATTCACCGTGGCGACCATCTCTGTCATTCAGCTCATTTACTTGTCAGAAGTCGGAGGATTGATTCTCGGCACGAAGATTCCGGTCAACATCTGGGATTTAATTGTGATTTTCTTACTCCGTACGGTCATCGCGCTGCCAATCGTAGCAGGCGTTGCACACTTGTTATTTTAATGGAAATTAGAAACTCCGTCACGCGGCTGCGTGGCGGAGTTTGTCGTTTTAGGGGAGATCTATGAGTGCTTTCCATAGGTTATGATCACTTTTCATGATTTATGAGCGTTTTCTCACTGTTATGATCACTTTCTGCGATTTATGAGCGTTTCCCAACGGGTATGATCACTTTCTGCGATTTATGAGCGTTTTCTCACGGGTATGATCACTTTTCGCGATTTATGAGCGTTTTCTCACGGGTATGATCATTTTCCGTGATTTATGAGCGTTTTCTCACTGTTATGATCACTTTTCGCGATTTATGAGCGTTTTCTCACGGGTATGATCATTTTCCGTGATTTATGAGCGTTTCCCAACGGTTATGATCACTTTTCATGATTTATGAGCGTTTTCTCACAGTTATGATCACTTTCCATGATTTATGAGCGCTTTACAAAGGTTATGATTACTTTACACGATTTATGATCACTTCCCTCATACTTGTTCCGAGCAAAACCCCCGCAGGCTAGTAAAAACTGGCAAGCGGGGGTTCATATTTTAGGCATTCACTTTTTCGCGGATCTTTTCCAGCATATCTGCGACCATTGAATCGAGATCGTAGGTGGCTTTGAAACCCCATTCGGATTCTGCGACAGAGATATCGAGAGAGTTTGGCCAGCTGTCTGCAATCGATTGGCGAACCGGATCGACGTCGTAGCTGATTTCGAACGTCGGAATGTGCTTTTTGATAGCAGCCGCGAGTTCAGATGGTTCGAAGCTCATCGCTGTTACGTTGAATGCATTGCGATGTTTCAAGTTCGCTGCATCCGTTTCCATCAAGTCCACGATCGCTTGGAGCGCATCTGGCATATACATCATATCCATGTAAGTGCCTTCTGCGATGAACGACGTATACTTACCTTCTTCTACAGCTTTATAGAAGATATCCACCGCGTAATCTGTTGTTCCTCCACCTGGTTGCGCAACATATGAAATAAGTCCAGGGAATCGGACACCACGCGTATCAACGCCGAACTTTTGATAATAATAATCACATAGCAATTCGCCAGCCACTTTGTTGACGCCATACATCGTCGTAGGACGCTGGAACGTATCTTGTGGCGTGTTGTCTTTCGGTGTAGAAGGTCCGAATGAGCCGATTGAGCTTGGCGTGAAAAACTGGAGGTCGAGCTCACGTGCTGTCTCCAGCGCATTCACGAGTCCTCCCATGTTCAAGTTCCATGCGAGCATCGGATTCTCTTCCGCCTTTGCAGAAAGTAATGCAGCCATGTGCATCAGCGTGTCTGCCCCGAATTCTCTTGCAAGTTGAGTCATTTTTTCTCCGTCTGTGACGTCGAGAATTGCAAATGGTCCGTTCATTTCTGTTTGCGGCTCACGAATATCGGTTGCCAACACATTTTCAGTACCGTATTCAGCCCGTAGCTTGGTGATTAGTTCCGAACCGATTTGACCGAGTGCTCCAGTCACCATAATCTTTTTCATCATGTATTCCCCCTATGAATGATTGTCTTTTTGGAGAGGACAGTTGGTATTCATCAAATAAAATAACAAGTTTCAATAGCTGAAACTGATTATAAACTGTTCTGCTGAAAAACACAATTCTCCTACTGGCAATCCCTCTCGTTATCGGAATTGTATGTTATAATGAAGGTAACAGGAGGGTATGTAGCTTGAAAGATAATCCATTTCTCATTGGCGGTGTATCCCGCTGGCTGTTACTATTTGGTGGCGGAGTTCTCCTCACCGTCGTTCTATTGTTTCTGAACATTCCTTTTTGGGCAGTATTCGTTATTGTCATGGTTGTGTATATGGCTAGCACAATGGGATGGCCTGTTTATATTATTTACGTGACGAAAGATATGAAAAAGATCGATGCATTTCTAACAAAGAATCGTACCAATGCCATTTTCGCTTATGGCTATGCAATCTCCCATGAATCTGACGAAAAGATCATCGAGACGATTGAAACCATTTTACAAACCTATAAACAAGCTAAAGTCCAAGCAATTTATGGCGCGAATCTTGCTGTTTGGCAACAAGATGCTGAGGCACTCCATCGAATCGCCATCCATCTGCCTACAGCCGATTATGTGAATTATTATACGGCCAGTGCACTTTTGATGGAAGGGAATATGGAACGTGCTCAAACTCTCCAAACCTCTATTAAAAAACCGTGGATGAAACACGCGCTGCAAGCTAGTATAGCCAAGGAGTCGGGCGATCAAACCGCCTATCGACGGGAAGTGGAATTAGCCACTTCCAACGCACGCGGTGTTCAGTATTATGTATTGGTTTCTCTGTTCCAACGCGAAGACCAAGTATCTCCCATTATTCAATAGGAGGGATGGCCATGATTTACGAAGAAGAGACTTACGTAGAGCTGCATGACGGTCGTAAAGGACTTATTGTACTTGTCCGATCTGATGATCGCACCCAATATGATATCGAACTTGCACACGGTGAATTGACGACTGTGTATCACGAAGAAGTCGCACGGCGTGTTGAAATGCCAACGAAATAAAAGCAGTCTGGAAAGGATAACTCCCTTTCCAGACTGCTTTTTTATTCAAATTCCATTACTGAATAACGCCAAGTTCTTTGCCGACTTTTTCATAAATCTTAAGTGCATCGTCGAGCATTTCTTTCGTATGGGCTGCAGTCGGCATGTTGCGAACGCGGCCTGTCCCTTTTGGCACGGTCGGAAAGACGATCGATTTTGCATAGACGCCTTCTTCCGCAAGTCGTTTCGAGAATTGCTGTGTCAGTTTTTCTTCTCCGATAATACATGGAGTAATCGGTGTTTCAGAATTCCCGATATTGAAGCCGAGTTTTTTCAAGCCCGCTTTCAAATAGTCTCCGTTCTCCCAAAGCTTATCGTGCAGTTCAGTGGACGCACTGATTTTATCGAGCGCCCCCATAATTGCTGCAACGTCACCTGGTGGCACTGCTGTAGAGAACAAGAATGGACGTGAACGGACTTTCAGCCAATCGATCAGTTTTTGTGTTCCGGCTACATAACCGCCAACGACGCCCACTGCTTTTGAGAGTGTTCCCATCTGCATGTCGATTTCTTTTTCAAGACCGAAGTGCTTCACAGTACCTTTCCCTTTACCTGTGACGCCTGAACCGTGCGCATCATCTACGTATGTGATGAGGTCGAATTCTTTCGCGACTTCAACAGCACCCGGAAGGTTTGCGATATCCCCATCCATCGAGAATACGCCATCCGTAATGTACATGACTTTTCCGTATAACCCTGACTCTGTCGCTTCTTTTGCTTTCGCACGCAGATCATCCATGTCCTGGTGTTTCACACGGATGATTTTTGCGCCTGATAGACGGCAGCCGTCGATGATCGATGCATGATTCAATTCATCTGACAAAATCGCATCATTTTTATTCATGACTGCAGAAATTGCGGCCATGTTGCAATTGAATCCGGATTGGAATGAAATCGCCGCTTCCGTCCCTTTGAATTCAGCAAGCTTTTTCTCAAGTTCGATATGGATATCAAGTGTACCATTGATGGTACGTACAGCTCCCGCACCGACACCGTATTTATTCACAGCTGCAATATTCAGCTTTTTCAAGTCTTCGTCTGTCGCAAGACCTAAATAGTTGTTCGATGATAAGTTAATGAGGTCGTTGCCTTTAATTTTAATGATCGGACCATTCGGACCTTCGACCGGCTCAATTTCGTTATAGAGACCTTGGTCACGAAGTTCTTGCAAGTTCTCGTCTAGAAATGCATTCAATATGTTAGACAAACTCATCTTCCTTTCAGACACGTAATGCTCTTAGTGTAGCATATTTGTGCCCTTCCCCCTAACTGAAGCGTGTTAAGGTGCAATGAGTTTTGTCAGCAGTTCCGCTTTTTCATGAAACGCTTTCAAATCCAGCGCGCTGTCCATCCCTGCGTCGATTTGACTCGACAAACGTGCATAAGATTGCATATACCCGGCCGCATTCGCAATTGTTTCTTTGTAGCGTGTGCGGATGCCATCGATTTCCTGCTCCGCCTTTTCGCTCGGCACACACATCTCAACGAGGTCCAGGATTTCATCGCCTTCTCGTTCTGCATCATAGACGTGGGGCTCCGTTGCATCGAAGATACAAACGGAAAGCTCAGGAAATTGGACAAGATCGATACTTCCCGTATCTAACCCGCACCAGCCATACAGCACATCTATCCCGCGTTTTTCCGCTTCCTCTCCAAGCGCTTTCATCATCGTGGACTTGCCGGTTCCTGGCAGGGCTTTGATCAACAGTCTTCGCTTTATGGATTTAGTGATGGACGGGATGAAGTCGTGCGCACCTTTTGAAGATAATGACCCAATGATGCGATGGGAAACGGCGGCATTTTTGTGTAAATCCAGTGAGCCGAATAAATCATTTGCGAGCGACTGGATTTTTGCTTCGTGTGCTGGCCAATCCATACGACGGATGTTGACGGTTTCCCATTCGTCATGGATCGCTTTCGCTTCAGAGAGTGACGCAAGTGCTTTTTCCAAGTAAGTGGCCGCCTCTTCGAGATGCCCCGCAATTTGTGGGTTGTTTTCACGTAATTTGGTTTCATCATAGACATCATAAAAACTGACTACGCGGTGCTTTCCACCAAGGTCTGTCGGCTCGAGTGGAATTGGATAGGAAGCTGAAACGTAAAAGAGCTCGGGCCCCTTCACGTAAATCCCATCCGTTTTTTCGATATGCAACGGGCTCCGGAAACGATCTACATCGTATCCTCGTTTTACATAGAAGACTGCAAGCTCATTCAATATGTTGGATAACGCAAAGGTGGGGGGTGATTTTATGAAGACAGTCGTCGCAGCTTGTTGAATGAGATGCTCGTACTTATGAGTCAGTCCCCCTCCGGTATAGGCCGTTCCCATTGATTCTGTTAATTTCCCGTTCATCGTGACCATCCCTTTCTGGTGTTCTTCAGAACAGCTTATGAAATGGCGACGAAAAAAAGCACAGCCACGGAGGACTATGCTCTTCATTATAATAAAACTTCACTATTTTCCTGCTTGGCCACTTTAAGTAACAACCGCTGGCATTGCGGCATTGCGTAATGAACGAATTGTCCAATCAGTAAGGCGATAAGCACAGTCCCGATTCCAACCGGTCCTCCGAGTGCCCACCCCAGCAGTGCAACAATAACTTCAATGGAAGTTCTCACGAGCTTTACACTGATATTGAACTTGTGCACGATGAGCAGCATCAGACTATCCCGCGGGCCTGCCCCCATATTCGGAGACACATATAGTCCGATCCCATAAGACATGATCACAACGCCTGTTACGAAAAACACGACTTGTGCTGCAATTGACGTCACATCCGGCAGCAGCCAATTGAATAGATCGATAAAAGTGCCGAGCAGCAGCATATTGAGCCATGTCCCATACTTCGGCCACTTTTTTTGCGCGGCTGCTGTAATGAGAACGATGAGCAATCCTGTGAGGATACTCCACGATCCAATGGACAACCCGATATTTTGATAAAGCCCGACGTGCAGGACGTCCCATGGACCAATACCGAGCAATTGCCCTTTGATGGTCATCGCAATCCCTAATGAGAGGATCATTTGCCCTACTATGAAAAAGATCCATCTCCACTGTTTTAACGTCATCATACACATTCTTCTTTCCACGAGCCGCTCTTTGAAGTAGCGGCGTATTCTCTAAAGGCAATTGTAGCATGTATGGCGCTTGTGGTGAGGGATTTCTGTGTTAGAAGTGGTGATTATGAGCGGATTTCTTCGGATTATGAGCGGTTCCGCTAGGTTATGAGCGCTTTTCTCGGTTTATGAGCGGTTTCGCTGCGTTACGAGCGCTTTTCTCGGTTTATGAGCGGTCCCGCTGAGTTATGAGCGTTTTTCTCGATTTATGAGCGGTTCTGCTGCGTTATGAGCGGTTTTCCCGGGTTATGAGCGGTTCCGCTGCGTTATGAGCGCTTTTCTCGATTTATGAGCGGTTCCGCTGAGTTATGAGCGGTTTTCCCGGGTTATGAGCGGTTCCGCTGCGTTATGAGCGCTTTTCCCGGGTTATGAGCGCTTTTCTCGATTTATGAGCGGTTCCGCTAGGTTATGAGCGCTTTTCTCGATTTATGAGCGGTTTCGCTGCGTTATGAGCGCTTTTCTCGGTTTATGAGCGGTTCCGCTGGGTTATGCGCGCTTTTCCCGGGTTGATCTAACTGCTTTAAGTTTCATTTACACAATTCCACAAACGAAGCACCCGTCACTTTCGCGTAATCTGCCGGGGCGAGTTTCATCTGGAAGCCTGGTTTCCCAGCGCTCGCGTAGATCAACGGTTTCGATTGGGCAGAAATGTCCAGGAACGTAGGAAGCACCTTCTTCATACCGATTGCCGAACATCCCCCGCGGATATAGCCCGTTACTTCTGTCAGTTGTTTGAGCGGAAGCATTTCCAATTTCTTCTCTCCGGCTGCGCGTGCCGCTTTTTTCAAGTCAAGCTCGCAGACAACTGGAATGACAAACACATAATGACGTGCCGTTCCAGCTGTCGTTACGAGTGTTTTGTAGACATCCATCTCGTCCCCGCCGTCTGCTGCAGCATTTGCCTCTTCTGACAGATCGCGTTCCAACAACTCATGGGGGATTCCTTCAAACTCCAATATGCGAATCGCATTGGTTTTAATATGTTTATTCTTCTTCGCCATAATAAGTGCCTCCCATTTTCCAATTCAAAAACCCGCCAATGTGTAGGCGGGTTGTCGATTTTGATCAAGCAATAAGTGAGTATACCGGGCTGGCTCCCATGTATCCATGCTGTTTCGCACTCGTTTGGATGGCATAAGCTGCTGCAGCTTGGTCATATAATTTGCGCATTGCGTCGGCCAGCGAGGAATCCGTTGCCGAATTCGACTGCTGTGGCTGAACCAATGAAGCTTCACGACTCGCTTCTGCTAGTTGTGCAGAGCGTAGGCGATCTTCCAATGCTAGCTGGGCCTCAGCTTCCATGATTTTAGCGGAAGCCGCTGCTGCCAGCTGATGGTCCACTTCAGATGAATCTGTTTTAGATAGTGCTTCGCTGCGCACATTCCGCCAGCTCGCAATTGTTTCTTCCAATGTTTCACCGAGCGGAAGTGCGACTTGTTTCAGTTGACCCGCACCCAGTTTCCGGAATTCTTGAGGCTGCGGATCTGCCTGAGTAGCAGTCAGCCGTTGCGCCAACTCATTCCGTTTAGCTTCGTTACCACCTGTATAATCCGCGTGACGGGCATAAGCCACTTCTGCAGAACGCTTTTTTGCATTCTCATATCTTGTATTTTCCGTAACTGCCGGATTTGTTGAAATAGAGACCATGAACTCACCCCGCCATTAATTAGTCTGTTAATTATACAGCTTCTTTGCCTTCGATTCATGAGGCAAACGATTTCAATTATTACTTGTCAAATAGTTTCTTTAGCGCATCCGCCATTGCCGTGTTTTCAGGTTCTTCATTCTCTTGCTTCTTAAGGTACTTCTGAACATCACGTTTGTCAGCCTTTTTACCTGTTGTTTGGGCTCTTCGTTTTTCAAATGAGGATAGCTTTTCACGATATCCACACTTACAAACAAAAATCTTACCGTCACCGTGTCCGCGGAGCTCCAATTTCTTCTTGCAATTCGGGCAGCGTGCGTTCGTCAGTGTAGAGATCGTTTGACGATGACCGCATTCACGATCTTGGCAGACGAGCAGTTTGCCTCGTTTTCCGTTCACTTCAAGCATCGGTTTTCCGCAATCCGGACACATTTTCCCGGTTACGTTATCATGTTTGAATTTCGTGTCATCCGATTTTATATCCACGATTGTCTTCTTCGAGAAGTCGATCATCGTGCGGATGAACTGATCTTTCTTCAGTTTTCCAGCTGCAATTTTAGATAAGTCGCTTTCCCATTCAGCAGTGAGTGCCGGGGATTTCAAATCTTCCGGGACCAGTTCCAACAACTGGCGTCCTTTAGATGTCGTGTAAATATCGTTCCCTTTTTTCTCTATGACAAACATGCCGAATAAGCGTTCGATGACGTCCGCTCTCGTCGCAACGGTCCCGAGTCCACCGGTTTCACCGAGTGTTTTGATCAATTCCTTGGACTCGCCAGCCATGAACTGCGCAGGATTCTCCATCGCAGCAAGAAGCGTTCCTTCATTGAACCGTGCAGGTGGCTTCGTTTTACCTTCTGTTCTTGAAAACGCACGGATCTGCAAAGTTTCTCCTTTTTTCATTGCAGGAAGTGCATCTGTGTCCGCTTCTTCTTCATCGGATGAATAGACCGCCTTCCAACCTTCGTCCGTCACGGTACGACCTTTCAATGTAAAGATTTCGCTGCCCGCCTGTAATTCAGCACTCAATTGTTCGTATTGGAATGGAGGATAGAACACAGCCAAAAACCGTTTTACGATGATGTCGTAGAGACGTTGTTCTTTGTCCGAAAGCGAATGCAAAGAAGGAGTTTCCTCCGTTGGGATAATCGCATGGTGATCGGACACTTTACTGTCATTGATCACACCTTTTTGTGGTTTGACAGGTCCTTTTCGGAGCAACAAATTGACAGCTTTCCGATAAGGGCCGATTTCCACCGCTTTGACGCGATCTTTCAACGTACTTGTCATATCCGCAGTCAAATGCTTGGAATCGGTCCGTGGATAGGTAACCGCCTTATGTCGCTCGTACAAGTTCTGCAAAGTCGATAACGTCTCCTTGGCGGACCATGACCAACGGCGATGTGCTTCTTTTTGCAGTTCAGTCAAGTCGAATAACGGAGGAGCCGGCTGAGATTTCGGCGTCGATTTCAGGTCGATGATCTTGCCCTCTGTGATGCCGTCCAACGCGTTCATTTTCGCATCGATGACGGTTTCATCGAAGAGTTGAGTTTGACCTTTCGTATCCCGCCATGTAAAACGGCCAGCTTCCGTTAGGGCTTGCATACCCCAGTACGGCTTCGGCTGGAACTTCTGAATCGCCCGTTCGCGTTCAGCAATCATCGCAAGCGTTGGTGTTTGCACGCGACCTGTTGAAAGTTGGGCATTGTGTTTAACTGTGAGCGCACGTGTTGCGTTAATGCCGACGACCCAATCCGCTTCCGCACGTGCAGCTGCAGCTTCATACAAGTTTTCATACGCTTTTCCGTCTTTCAGGTTGGCAAATCCGTCTTTGATGGCTTTGTCCGTTACGGATGAAATCCATAACCGCTTGATCGGCTTGCGGTTTTTCGCGAGTTCCAAAATCCATCGAGCCACGAGCTCCCCTTCCCGCCCTGCATCCGTTGCGATGATAACGTCCTTTACATCTGCGCGACGTAACTGTGCTTTGACCGCATTATATTGTTTCGAAGTCTGTTTGATAGGGGTGAGCTTGAATGGCTCAGGAATGATTGGCAGATGCTCCATTTTCCATTCTTTGAATTCCTGACCATACCCTTCAGGATCTGCGTGTGTCACTAAATGGCCCAGTGCCCAAGTGACGATGTACCGATCTCCCTCTAAAAATCCGTTCCCTTTTTTATGACAACCGAGCACACGGGCAATATCGCGTGCGACAGATGGTTTTTCTGCAAGTACGAGTGATTTAGACATCGTTTAATCCCCTTTCGTTCTTTCCATTATACGCAAGTTAGACGGTTTCTTCAGTTTTGACCATACGAAAAACGTCCATCCCGCGGAATTCCGCTCGGACGGACGTTCAAATTTGTTATTGTGCGTCAAGCATGCCATGGGTCAGTTCTTTACCCATTTCTGTATATTTCACGAAAACACGTGCTAATTCCTTCAATCGATCGTGCACATTTTCATCTATAATTTTACTGTTTTCGTCAAAATGATCACGATGCGTGTACACATAATTCGGTGTTACGAGGCACCGGAAATAGTCAAGAATCGGTTTCAACTGATTCTCTACAACGAGGTGATGCTGATACGTCCCCCCGTTTGCAACGATGGAAACGGGTTTGTAGCGCATCGTATGCGGATGCAGCAAATCGAACGCATTTTTCAGGACCCCTGGGATGGACCCTTGGAATACAGGCGTCGCAATAATATAGCCATCCGCTTCTTCAAACTTGCGGATCAGCTTTTTCATATCTTCATTATACTTTTCTGCAGGTCGCCCATCGACAAACTGGTGTTCATACTCCGAGAAATTCAATCTCTCTATCTCGAAACCGCAGCCTGTTTCTTCAATATACTGCTGCACCGCTTCGAGTACGACACCCGTTTTGTTGCCGATAATGGTCCCGTCCACAAACAAAACTTTCAAAATAACCGTACCTCCTAGTTATATTCTCACTCTACATCCTATCAGAATGTATGGGAATTTACTTGCAATTAGCTTGATGGACTTTTTGTCGGGCCGGCTTGGATCGAAGGGGGTGCTTCACCCGGAATCGGTGATTTCGTTTTCCCATGATCCTCACTGAAACGTTTCTCTATTTCCTCATGCCTAACGTCCGTCTCACCTTTTTCTTCAGCAATCCGCTCTATCGCACGTTCAATCTGTTTATTCGGATGGGATAGCGCAACAATCGTGTCTCCTGCTACTGCTTGCAGCTCTTCTTTCGGCGTGTAGAATTCGACGGTACCGTCTTCCCGTAAAATGTAGAGCAGTACAGATCGATCGTCCCGCTCACGCAAATATTGTGTGTAACTATACTGATGGGAGAGTACCGTTTTACGGAATACATGCCCAGAATTCATACGTTCCTCCAAATCATAGATCGATAACGCAGGAGTGAATAATGTGCGTCCACCTGTGACGTTAAACGATGCCACTCCATCCCCTACATGGAATGCTGTTTGGAATAAATTCTCACGTCCTATGTCGTACAGGAAATCCGCACAAATATGTGCATTGTACGTATCCGCTTTTGTCATCGCAAGCATGTATCGATACGGTGACAAATCCAGTGTATATTCCGTTTGCTCCGTCAAAATATCCCCTACATGACTGGACAACCCAAGTTTCCGCGCATGTGATAAGCCTGCCCAAGAAGTATCCATCAACAGTACTTCATTTCCAGTATCTTGAATGGACTGCGCCAGTTCTGCCGCGAATTTCGTCCCCCCGACGATGAGCACACCTGATTCATCAGTCGTCGTTAAATTGAGTCGCCGTGCAATCGGGCCAATCGAAAATCCATGCAGCACAACAGTTGAAAGCACAAGTGCAAACGTAAGGGCTGTAAGCAATTCAGCATCTTTGTAACCATTTTCAAGTAATATCGATGCGAAGTATCCCGATACGGTGAGTGCGACGATCCCACGAGGAGCCACCCAACCTATCAGATTCTTTTCCCGGTTCGACAAATCCGTACCTATAGTAGACACCCAAATCGACAATGGGCGGACGATGAATAACATCGCCAATACGTACGTGATGATACGCCAATCGAAAATTTCAATCAGTATATGAGGGTTTAACGATGCAGTAAGCATCACAAATATTCCCGAAATGAGAAGCACGGATATATTCTCTTTGAACTGGCGGATATCATGGATGGACGTCAAGTGCATATTGGCCATCACGATCCCCATCGCAGTGACGGCGAGCAATCCCGTTTCATGCATGAGTTCATCTGATAGGACGAATGCAAACAAGACAACCGCAAACAGTACGGGTGCTTTCAGAAATTCAGGGACATTCCCTTTTTCGAACGCACTACCAAGAATCCGGGCAGACGCCCAACCGATGAATACAGCGAAAATTGAAGCGACTACGAATAGTCCAAGCGCTGCGAGAGTAACTTGCCCATTGACGAATTTGATGAATTCAAAAGCGAAGACAGCAAGTAACGCACCGAATGGATCGACAATAATCCCTTCCCATTTCAGTAGGGCTGCTGGACGCGGCTTCAATTTCGCCTGTCTCAGCATCGGTAGAATCACCGTAGGTCCCGTTACGATAAACAGCCCGCCGATAATGAAGGCGACTGCCCACGAAAGTCCCGCCAAATAGTGCGCCGCAAGTGATCCGGCGATCCATGCGATGAATGCGCCAAACGTAACGATACGTGTGAGCGGCTTACTGAATCCTTTGATTTCACGGAAGTCGAGATTCAGACTTCCTTCAAATAAGATGATTGCAACCGCAAATGAGATAATCGGACTGAATAGCTCTCCTAATGTTTCTTTCGGGTTGATGAATCCGAATATAGGTCCGACGAGCAGACCTGCGATTGCCATAACGACAATTGCAGGAAGGCGATAGCGCCAGGCAACCCATTGCGAGAGGATACCAATCAAAACAACGAGCATAAGGTCTGCAGCTATAGATCCGAACATGGGATTTCGCCACTCCTATCGAGTTGAAATTTCGTACTAGTGTACCACAACTATTCTATGAAACCACTTTTTGAGGTTTTTCGGATGACGGGTCCCGAAATCTGTCCAACCCCTGGTTCCGCAGAGGAAATCACACGCTCTATACTGCACAATCTCTTGCCCAGTCAACAGCAGGCGCAGATGGTGCTCATAAGCTTTGAAAATTGATCATAAATCTCGGATTCTGCTCATAACTCCAGCTTTTTGATCATAAACCTCGAATTCCGCTCATAAATCCACCTTTGTGATCATAAACTTCGAATTCCGCTCATAACTCCAGCATTATAATCATAAACCCCGGATTCCGCTCATAACTCCAGCTTTTTGATCATAAACCCCGGATTCCGCTCATAAATCTAGCATTATGATCATAAATTCAAAATTCCGCTCATAAATCTAACATTATGATCATAAATTCAAAATTCCGCTCACAACTCCAGCATTATGATCATAAATCCCGAATTCCGCTCATAACTCCCACAAAATGATCATAAACCCACATCCACCCACAGTTCCCACCTGAAAAATCCTTTCCATACATTCCCTCATAACTCCCGTATCCTCTTCATAGACTGGGAGGTGAAGAGACTGCATAGAAAGGATGATTCCTATTACGACTCAAACAACTAAGCTGATTGCACTCTGTCTTTCATCTACAGAAGAAAAAAATGGCTATCCTTTACGGAGAGCGTTACGAATTGCTGAAGAACTATCTACTGAAGCAACGATTGTTTTCATTACAGATACCCCTAACCCCGACCTGCCGACTGCTTATCGAAGTATGGAGGCGAGTAACCATCGTGCCCTTCTTCAAGTTGTGTCCTTTTTGAAACCCGACCTACTCATTCGTGATACGGGCAGCACAGTAAAAGAAGAGGTCGAGGCAATTTGCAAGATCGTCCCCTCTATTTTACATTTCGATGATTTCGGCGAAGGCGGACATGCCGCTGACTTTGTTATCCAAACATTATATGGAGAAAATGCGACGGACGTGACTGATCAATTCAAAACGGGAATCCGGACGTTCATGCCAGATCCGCGCTGCGCTTATTTACGCACAAAGCGGGATCAGCAAACGTTTGGCGATCCTCCTCGACTACTTATTGCGTTCGGCGAGAAAGATCCGGGTAACTTGACGTTCCGTGCGTTCCGTCATGTAATGAACTTGCAAATACCTCTCAATGTAACGGTTTTGCTCGGGAAATCGTATGAACACGATGCAGGCACTCTTCAAATGATGGCGCTGAGCCGAAGGAATACGACTGTCAAAAAGGCTCCACACGATTTCCTCGATCTCTCAGCAGAAGCGGATATCGTCCTTTGCGGTGGAGGTTACATGCCATATGACGTAGCAAGCATCGGGGTGCCATGTATCGTGCTTGCACAAAACAGCTTCGAGTCCGAGCTGCAATTCCCCACTGACCGGGATGGATTCTCCCACTTAGGACTTGGACGCAAAGTGAAGCAATCCAACCTCTTGAACGCGATTATGGAGCCTTTGCTGCACGACTCCCTCCGAAAGCGCGACATCGATCGTCAGCTCGCTTTGCCACTCGGAGAAGAAGCAGACACCGTAGTTGAAACAGTTCGCTACTTACTCGATCACCCGAAGCGTTCAGTCCCCGGCAAACCCATACGCGATGTGGTAAACTGAGGGAAAAGCTAGTAGGAGGAACACGGACATGACTAAATCACAAATCGAATCCGAGATTGCAGAACTCAAAATGGACTACATCAGTCTCCAAGGCGACATCGAAAAACTGGAATCCACAGGTCACGGCGACTCCGTGCAAAAAGCAGAAATGCGTCTCGCGAAGATGGAAGAGCGTCTCGCTGAGCTTAACCAGCAGCTCGCTGCCTTTTGAAATCGCCTTCCTTAAGATGAGCATTCACCCTGTTCACTACCCGGACATTCAGATGTGGATGCAAACTAAAATCCTCTCACCTGCAATTAGGTAAGAGGATTTTTGTCTTCCAGCGTTACAACTCGATTAGTAAGAAGTCAATTTCAACCACTCCTGTAATGCATAGATGACACGCTGCGGACGAGTGAATGTATTTTGGTATTCTTCCATATCGAGTGTGAACAGAGCATCTTCGTTATTCCACAATCGTTCGAAATACGCACCCAACTCACCAGCCAGTTCGCTGTCTGTCGGGGCGATGACATATAAATCATTCTCTAAATTGTAGTTGTCAAGAGTCCGCTCCGTTAAATTAGCAGATCCGTTCAGAATATGCACATTGTCGCCTCGTTCAATCATGACGAGTTTTGTATGATACTGGCCGACTACTGTGTTGTACCAGCGGACTTCAATCGCTCCCTCACTGTCTTCTACCAGCTTTTGTACGACAGGACGATTGGGAAGACCGGACTTCTCGTTTCCGAAAGAATTCTGATTCGGATCTAAAATGAGTTTCACTTCGACGCCGCGCTTCGCTGCTTCCGTCACTTCCTTCACCACATCCGGCTCCGCAATGAAAAACATCCCCATCCGGATTCGGTCACCTGATTGTGCAGCGGTAAGCTGATCCAGCAACACGTCTTTAATCTTCTTCTCGGTTACATATTGAACGGCGTATTCCCCGTCCTCAGGCTCTTCCGCTTCAATTCTCGGCAAGGTTTGCCCGGTCTTTCCTGTCGTATAATTCAGTACCGCTTCTTCTGCTTCCAACAAATCGTTAATGATGGGTCCGGATACTTTAAGTGCTACATTTCCGTGGAAACCACTCGCATCATGCGGATTGGAAGAGGTGACGAGACCTGCTTTTTCCGTTGCGATCACTTTTCGGTGATTCGACTTCACATTGAGCAGTTCAACATACGACGCTAACCGGAATTTCGGTGCTTCAGAAGCCATCGCGTTCGGAATCCATCCCTTTCCGCCAATGTCCCCCCAGCGGAACAACGTCCGATACAATCCCGAATAGAGCGGCATTGAATCGCGTAAGGGTTCCAAATCGGTATATACGACTTCCACTCCTGCATCCTTCAACTTGCCAAACCATTTCGACTCGTATGACCCATACCCTTTGTTGATCGGATCTGTGATGAAGACGATCGGCATGTCGGGATGAGCTTTCTTTTTCTCAACCAACTTCTTTGTGATCGTTTCAGCAATCTTCGGAAAGTCTAACTTTTCGTCTGAATAATGATCCATCAAAAAGAAATCGAGTACGATGAATTCATCCGCTTCTTCTATCATTGAATACACTTCGTCAAAAATATTCAGTTCATGCTGCATGTCGTCTTTCTTCTTTGTCTTCGAATAGGTTAGATCTGTAAAAACTTCTACATCATCAGTCCAATGGACCTCCCCTTTGTAGTTAACACCTTCCGGCAAGGGTTTGTATGTATGATACAAAATGACAGCAATATAAATAAGCAGAAAAACCGCTGCTGCGAGCCACAATATTTGTTTTTGCTTTTTTGTAAATCTCTTTCGTTTCGGTTGTTTCTTCCCCATGACTTCCCCCCGCTCCAAATCCATCACTGTAACATTCCCTGTCTACCAATCAACCAAACACAAAAAAGACTTCCCCTGATCCAGGGGAAGTCCAAAAGCGTTATGATCACGCAATCACAAGTTCGTTGATAGACTGATCTTGCGTTAATAGCTCTTTTAAATACTTTTTTGCACGGAACAGGCGTGATTTCACCGTACCGATAGACACTTGCATCATTTCAGCGATTTCAATAAGCGAGTATTGGTTCACATAAAAGTACTCGATTGTCGTCTTATAAATGCCATCGAGTTCGTCGATCTTACTGCGGACTGCAGCACGAAGATCTTGTTTCTCGACGATATCACCCGGCAGCGGACTGCCGCTTGGCACTAAGTCGAGCAAAGGGATGTCCAGCGTATCCGGCTGATTCATGACATACTTGCTGCGACGGACGTCCTTACGATAACGATCTCTGAACGTATTCATGCAAATCGTCGTCAACCAGGCTTTCATGCGGTCTACACCTTCCATACGATCGCTCGTGCGGACTACTTTGACCCAAACGTCTTGCATGAGATCTTCAGCTTCTTCTTTATTACGTGTCAATTTCAAACATAAGTGATATAAGTATCTGCCATATTCTTCATGTAATTCATTAAGTGTTGGTTTCATCCGTTAACGCCTCCGTGTTCTAGCTGTTACGTTAAGTATGCACTAGAACAATCAGCTGAACTATCGGAGTTTCTTTCAGTTACCTTACAAACGTGTAAGGTTGCTGTATTTTAAGATTCATCATCTATCCATTCTTCTGGACGGCGGATGATTCGAAGACGTACGATTCGATTGCGATCCATCTCTTCGATTTCAAACAGTAACGGGCCGTATGTGAATCGTTCTCCGGGGTCTGGAACATGGTCCAGCTCCTGGAAAGCGAAGCCGCCAATCGTTTCGTTTTCAGTCGGCAAATCGATTCCTAGAAGCCTGACTGCCTCTTCGATTTCGAGACGTCCCTGACAAACGAGCATGTCTTCCGTATGTTCATAGACCATTGCGTCTTCGGCCTCATCGGTTTCATCTTCAATTTCCTGACCGATCATTTCCTCGATAATATCTTCGTGAGTTACGATACCAAGCGTTCCCCCGTACTCATCCAATACAATCGCCATATGCTTTTTATGCGCAAGCATCATTTTAAACACTTTTTCGACACTCGCTGTCTGGACAACAAACAATGGATCATGGTCAATCATATCTTTGAATGGTTCATCCGGTGTCATCGACCATTCGATCAGCCGCTTGGAATAGAACACACCGATAATCTTATCGATGCTTTCTTCATAGATCGGGTAACGCGTATAGAAATACTCGAGCACCGTACTGCGAACGTCTTCATAGCTAGAATCCAGTGGCAGGGCAACGACGTCTGTCCGGTGGGTTCCCATGACGTCTGATACGTCTTTTTCCGGAAAGTCGAGGACCCCTTTTAACCGCAGGGATTCGTCTTGTTGGAACGTTCCTTCAGTTGACGCAAGATCGACCATGGAACGCAGATCTTCTTTAGTCAGTGTCGCTTCTGTCACTTTCCCTTTAGACAGGATGCGGATGAACAGATTGGTGAAAAGCGATAGCAGGTAAGTGAGCGGGGTCATCAGCTTGACAATCACCCGGATCACAGGGGCTACCGAATACGCCAGCTTGTCCGCAAATGTTGCGGCAATCGTCTTCGGTAATACCTCGCCGAAAATGATCAGGATGACGGTTAATACTCCCGTCATGAGACCGACATTCAGTCCCTTGTCGATTGCAATCATGGTCACAATCGTCGGCATCATGATATTCGCGACATTATTGCCGATTAAGATGGCTGTAATCATTCGATCCGGTTTCGAAACGAGGGCGCGGAGCCGAATTGCTTTAGGGTCTCCTTGCTCTGCTCGCATTTGGATTTTCATCCGGTTGACGGCGGTTAGTGCAGTTTCACTTCCTGATAAGAAAAAGGACATTGCCAAAAAGAAAGCAAGTGCGATGAACAAGAGCGATTCCTCCCGAAAAATTCCTGGTTCGTTTCGGTTTGCACATATAGACGTATGTCCAGGTGTTGAAGTTGCAAACCTAAGACGGCTACAATTTGAATCCGATTTCATAGCTGTTGAAATAGTATAGCATAAGTACTAGAAAGAAACGGATTCAGAAGTCTCCTCTTTTTCGATTCCACTTCAGTTCTGCTATACTAAAGGAATCAGCACCGTCTCAGTGAACAAAAACTTTTTTGGGGGTTCAGCCCAATAGCAGGAGCCACTGACGGCGAATGATGGGATGCAGCAGGTCTATCTTTGCAGCAGGTCCCATTCATCCAAATGAAAACGAAAAGGGGTAATTTCATGGCAACGCTTGACCAATTAAACGAGTACTTTGAAAAGAATCGCGACACGCATTTGAACCAGATGAAAGAATTTTTAAAAATCCCGAGCATCAGTGCGTTATCTGAGCACAAAACAGATATGCAAAAAGCTGCGGAATGGTTATCGCATTCGTTCAAAGAAGCAGGTCTTGAAAACATCTCCATCGAACCTACTGCAGGACATCCGGTCGTCTACGCTGATTGGCTTCATGCGGAAGGCCAGCCGACAATCCTGATTTACGGCCACTACGACGTGCAGCCGGTTGACCCGTTACACTTATGGGAAAGTGCGCCATTTGAGCCTGAAATCCGTGATGAGAAAATGTTCGCTCGTGGGTCTACTGACGACAAAGGACAAGTGTTCATGCATGTGAAAGCGGTGGAAGCGCTTATGCAATTGGATGGCAAACTTCCCATCAACGTGAAGTTCATCATTGAAGGTGAAGAAGAAGTCGGCAGTCCGAACCTCGTTCCGTTCATCAAAGACAATAAAGAAAAACTCGCTGCAGATACGATCGTCATTTCGGATACGGCGCTCCACGCTCCTGGTCAACCTGCAATCTGCTATGCACTTCGCGGATTGAGCGGCGTACAAATCGATGTCTTCGGTGCGAAGAGCGACCTGCACTCCGGTGTTTACGGTGGCGGTATCCAAAACCCGATTCATGCAGTCGCAGAGATCTTGGCGTCTTTCCATGACCAAGAAGGAACGATTGCTGTGGACGGATTCTATGATAACGTACGTAATTTGAGCGAAGAAGAACGTCAAGCTTACAAAGATCTCAACTTCGACGAAGAAGCGCTTAAACAGGAAATCGGTGCTGCCGAGCTATTCGGGGAGCCTGGTTATTCGTTCCTGGAACGCACTTCTGCCCGTCCGACTCTTGAAGTGAACGGCGTCTTTGGCGGATTCAGCGGTGAAGGCATCAAGACCGTCCTGCCTGCAGAAGCGGGAGCAAAAATCACGTGCCGCCTTGTTCCGGATCAAGATCCAGCGGAAATCGTCGAAAAGTTGAAAGCACACGTTGAAAAGCACAAGCCAGCAGGCGTTAACGTGACGGTCACACCGTTCGATCAGGGACGTCCGTTCATTACACCATTCGACCACCCAGCACTAACAGCAGCAAGCCGTTCGTACGAAAAAGTGTACAACGTGCCGACTGTGTATACACGTGGCGGCGGATCGATTCCTATCGTTGCAGACTTCGACGAAATCTTAGGATTGCCGGTCGTCCTCATGGGCTTCGGTCTTGAGTCCGAGAACTTACACGGACCAAACGAACACTTGACTCTCGAGAACTTCGACAAAGGATTGCGCGTCCTTGGTGACTATTACCAAGAGCTCTCTGCATTAACTAAAGATGAATTGCAGAAGTAAATAATTTGCCCCCTATTGCGCTTGCCCGCGATAGGGGGTTTATGGTTAGGATAGGGAAATGCCTTCCTTCGTTCAAACGGGTTTCTTTGGTAAGTTCCGTTCCTATCTTTCCTCATCCTTCTACGCTAGATGAGTGAAACTATTCAATCTGAAGGTTGCCGTCAGATTAGTGTAAAGAAAAAACCTCCTCCAATGAGTTGGAAGAGGCAGTGTATTATTCGGTCGGTTCAGCTTGCCAGTAGGTGATGATGTCCTCCACCGGGGTACGCGGCTTCGATTTTGGTAATTCATCAAAGTGACCGAACTGAAGCATGCTGATGATCCGTTCACCTGGCTTGACGCCGAGTACGTCTCGGAACTTAGGGTCATCGAGGAAGCCTGGAGTTTTCCAGCATGTACCGATGCCTTTGTCCCAAGCAAGCAATTGGACATTTTGAATCATCGTACTTGCAGCCGCGAAGTCTTCATGACGTTGTTTTTGCCGGGTATCTTCCGGAACAATCACAAACATCGCTGCGCTTGCGCTCGTAAACTTGCTCATTTGTTTTGCCAAGGTTTCATCCGACAATTCTTTCCATTTAGGTACACCAAACTCACGCAAGACCTCTAGAAATTGTTCGTAGTTCTCTTCTGCAGCAAGTACAAAACGCCAAGGATTACGATTCCCATGATTGGGTGCCCAAATTGCATCTGCTAAGATATCGTCAATTTCGCTTTGTTCAACAGGCTGTCCATTAAAACTCTTGATGGAACGGCGCGAAATAATTGCGTCTCTTACTGATAGTGCTTGTTCATCCATTTTTGTATCCCCTTTTGTCATTGATAACTTCCAGTATACATCATTTTGACGGCTAGTTTCTAATTCATTGGCATGTCAGGTGTTAAGAGAATTCATCATTTATCCGAAAGAAAATGTATTTTGCGTTCGGACGATAGGCGTAGGAATCTTTGTAATCCCAACTTCTTCTTTGGACATCGTAGGTATGCGCATTAACAAGTGGTGACGATCCGTCTTTAGCAGTCACAATTGTAGAATGGTCAAAACGCCCATCTCCTTGGAAGTCATATAATATGACATCTCCAAGTTGCAACTCTACGGCCGATTGCACCTGATAGGCTGTCAATCCCTTTTTTGAACCCGCTAAGTACCAGCGCAGCGAATGGGCGACTGACCAGCTGAAACTCCAGTTTGTATTCGTGATCCACCATCCCCGATCTCGGACGGGGCTGCCGTGCATCGGTGCACCACCTGCACGTAAGCATTGAGAGATGAAATTTGTACAATCGACATCGAATGAAGGATACTGGGGATTTCGGCCATCCCACCATTTGTCCGCATACCAGACTGCGGCTTCGCGGTCATACATCGATTCGCCTCCTCAGCTTAGTCTATGTGAAGGTCTGAGGTTTCATCCTTAAAACTGTACATAAAAAACGCCCGCTGAGCGGACGCTTTTTCTATGGAGCATACCGGATTCGAACCGGTGACCCCTTCGCTGCCAGCGAAGTATTCTCCCGCTGAACTAATGCCCCGTTATTTCACGGAATATCGATTGAAAATCAGCACTGTTGAATAACGCTAATTTTGCCCCAATCTGATACAATTATAAGTATAACAACAAATGCGATAGATGACAATGTCTAGGAGGAAGGCTTATGCAACATGCAGAACGTGAACTGTCTTCGCCTGTATTGCTTTGTGACAGCAAGGGATTACTGAATCCTGACGCGATCGGCTATGCAGAGAAGCCGATCATCCAAAGTAATCTGAAGGGGCAGTTCCCTAATAAGAAAAAATGGAATACGTGGACCGTCTACGGGGAAGAAGTCTTGTTCACCGCAACGATTGCTCATTTCGACATCGGTGCTGTGTGTCTCGTCTATTTCCTTGACTATGAGACGGAGCGTTTTTTCGAGAAGCGGATCTCCTTACCCTTTGCACCTCATGTAAAGATGGCTGAAGATGTACTGACAGATAGTAAATTCGTAGACAATCGCCTTTCTATACATTCGAGCTATACAAATGAGGAGACGCACTTATATGTCACCATCGCCGATTTTGACAATGAAACCTTACATGCTGACCTTCATATTAGTCACCCTGCAGAGGATCATTCCTTGAATGTGGTCGTTCCTAAAAACCGGAACACCTTCCAACATACCGCAAAGCATCATACGCTACCAACTTCGGGTTTCTTGAAAATTGGTGAAAAACGATATGAATTTAATCCTGATTACAGTTTTACGGTATTGAATTATACACGCGGTGTATGGCCAAAAATGACAGAATGGAATTGGGCAATGGCTTCCCAACGTTCAAGAGGTCGCCGGATCGGTTTGAATTTTGGCGGCAAGTGGACAGATGGCACCGGCATGACAGAAAACGCTGTGTTTGTCGATGGTGTGATGACTAAAATCCATGAAGATGTGATTTTTTCTTTTAATCCTGAACGTATGATGGAGCCATGGACTATCCATACTAAGTTCACAGATTGCGTAGAATTGTCATTTACGCCTTTTTTCGAACGCGAAGCGATTGCTCGTAGAAGAGGATTAAAAGCGGATTTCACTCAAATGTTCGGCTACTTTAACGGGAAAGTAAGATTAGCGTCTGGCGAATGGTTATCCATTCGCAGCCTCTTAGGATCTTGTGAGGCGTTCCAAGCTAAGTGGTAAAATGCTTTTTCCGCCCTCTGCTGTTTAATTTCGTTTAAAAAAAGGTACAGTAGTATCAAGCAATCGAATGATTCAGAGAGGACGTGAGACGTTGAATAAGCTAGCAGCGATGGGTTCTGTTGTGTTTGCGAGCGTTCTATTTGTCAGCGGGTGCGGAAACGCAGGGAAAGATGCAAACAAAGACAATCGGGAAGAAGCCGACATTGTTACGAACGAGCAAAAAGAAGGCGGCGACCGTGATACCGGGGACGCGTACGGTTTCAACAAATTCGAATTGGAGATTGACGTCGATAACAAAGACGCGATCGATGCCGAGTACGAAGTCGAGAAGGAATTTAATCCGGAATACCAGAACAAGTTGACCAATATCGATTTAGAAGGTGCAGAAGCGATGGATGAGCTCGACAAGATGTTCGATGCCGTGAACCTTCAACATGATATGTCAGCGGAAGAAGCTCGGGATAAAATTTTGAAGTATTTCCAAATTGACCTGTATTCCAAGTTTAAGTTGGATGTCGATTTTGACGATGGCACCAAGTTGGAGTTTGAGGACAAACAGTAAGTGATGGATCGAAAACCACCGATTTGGTGGTTTTTTTGTTTGGGATGGTTTTAGCGTGGAGGTGCTCGGGCATGGAACGGGCGGATGCGTGGCTGGAACGAGCGGGTGCAGACGCGAAACGAGCGGGTTCAGCGGGGAAACGAGCGGGTTGCACATCGGAACGAGCGGGTTCAGCGGGGAAACGGGCGGGTTATGTGGAAATGCTAACTCCGTCCCCGTCCCCCTTCCCCCTTATTAAAATGCGCAGCGCAGCGGAGCACACCAATCAATCTTGGTTTAAAATCAGGGAAAGAACGATTGGTCGCGAGCTTGGATAGGCGTGGGCTAAATGGAATTGCCGCGGAAATGAGCGGGTCACACGCTGGAACGCGCGGGTTCAGACGCGAAACGGGCGGGTGCCAATAATAGATCGCCTCATCCACTCATCACCAAACATTCCTCACAAAAAAAACGCTCCAGCTAGTTAAATCGGGAGCGCCGCTGTGTTACAACTTCGATTGCTGCAACATCATATAATACATTCCTTTTTGGGCAATCAACTCGGATTGGCTGCCAGATTCAATCAGTTTCCCTTGATCCATCACATAGATGATATCCGCTTTTTTCACCGTATTCAGACGGTGGGCGATGACGAAACTTGTGCGACCTTCCATGAGCTTTTCAAGCGCTGCTTGGATTTCCAGCTCTGTTACCGTATCGATACTGCTCGTCGCTTCATCCAGCAACAAAAGTACGGGATCCGCGACAAAAGCTCGGGCTATGGACAACAGCTGCTTTTGTCCTTGCGAGATTTCACTCCCGTCTGCTGTGAGCAGCGTATCATAGCCTTCTTCCAGGCGGCTAATGAATTCGTGAGCATTCGCCTTCTTCGCCGCTTCTTCAATCTCTGCGTCTGTCGCATCCAGTTTCCCATATCGGATGTTTTCTCTCACCGTAGACTCAAATAAGAACGGATCCTGAAGCACAAACGCCGTCTGACTGCGCAATGTCGCGCGCGGAAGCTCGTCAATCGGAATACCATCTATCAAAATCGTGCCTTTATCCGCTTCATAGAATCGGGCTATCAATTGTACAAGCGTCGTTTTCCCAGCACCTGTCGCCCCAAGGAGTGCAGCCGTCTCCCCCGCCTTCACGCTCAACGAGACGTCTTCTACTGTATAACCATCCGTTTCCGGTGCATAGCCAAAGGATACGTTGCGGAATTCGACGTTCCCTTTCAGCTGGATATCTCCATTCGCCTCAGCCTCGTCACGCTCAACGTCTTCTCCCATAATCGAGAATACGCGTTCAGCCCCGGCAATAGCGGATAATACCGTATTGAATTGGTTCGCCAAATCGTTCAGCGGACGCGTGAATTGTCGCGCATACTCCGCGAATACAACGATTGTTCCGATTGTCACAACTCCATCACCACGTAGTGCGAGTAAGCCACCGATTCCTGCGACGATTGCAAATGCCGCATTGTTCAACATATTCATCACTTTTGGGATGAACCCTGAATACGTCAACGCCCAAAATCCGGTCCGTTTCAATCGGTCACTTTTGGCTGCAAACTCTTCCTTCATCCGCTCCTCTTGAGAGAAAGCTTTCACAATCCGCTGACCGGAGATCGTTTCTTCGATCATCCCGTTCAATTCGCCAATAGCCCTTTGTTGTTCTTTAAAGAGAATGCCGGTCCGGCGCGTGATCCACCGCATCGCAATGAACATGACCGGAACGATTGTCATCGTCAGTACAGTGAGCAGCGGACTCAGATAAAGCATGACCGCCAGTGTTCCTCCGAGTGTTAAAATACTCGAGAATACTTGGATGAACGATGAATTCAATGTCTGGCTAATGTTTTCGATATCGTTCGTCATTCGGCTCATGAGCTCACCGTGCTGGCGCTTATCGAAGAACGAGACAGGCAGCTTCTGCAAATGATTAAAGAGACCGGAACGCAATTTATAGACCGTATTTTGTGCGATACCGACCATCCAAAAGTTCTGGAAATACATCGTCAATGACGTTCCTGTATAGATTGCTAGCAACAAACCGATTTGCATAGCAAGCCCATCGGTTTTCATCGGTATGATGAAGTTATCAATGGTCCTTCCGATTAGAAAAGGTCCGAGCAGTGAAAGGCCGGAGCTCGCGAACACTAGGAACAACACCGTGATAAGCAGCCCTCGTTGTTCATCGACAAGCCTCCACACGTTCAGCAATGCCTTTTTCCAGTCCCCGACTTCTTCCCGTTTACGTTTGGCACCTTTTTTCAAGTCTTCGCGCTTAATGATCGGTTCGTAACCGAAGGGCTTCCTCACGTTGTTCACCATCGTCCGCCACCTCCTCATCCAACTGGGACTCAGCTATTTTCCGATACAGTTCCGATTGGTTCAGGAGCTGTTCATGTGTTCCATACGCGGCAACTTTCCCTTCATCCAGCAAAAGGATTCGGTCCGCCCCTTGAGCAGTATGGATTTTCTGCGTAATGACAATCATCGTCGCCCGTTCGCCTTCCAATGCTTCCCATAATGCATTTTCAGTTTTCACATCAAGCGCACTCGTACTGTCATCCAATAACAAGATTGCTGGTTTCCGGACAAGCGCCCGCGCTATGGATAAGCGTTGTTTTTGGCCACCCGACAAGTTGACTCCTTTTTGGCCGACGCGTGTTTCGTAGTTTGCTGGAAAACGTAAGATCGAGGCATGGATTTGAGCCTTTTCGGCTGCAGCTTCCAGTTCGTCCGCCCGAGCTTCCGGATCGCCCCACGCTAAGTTTTCGCGGATTGTTCCTGTAAAGAGAACCGATTGCTGCGGCACAAGACCGATCGTATTGCGAAGCTCTTCTAACGGCCATTCTTCGATATTTTTCCCATCCATCAAGATTTCCCCCGACGTTGCTGTAAATATCCGGGGAATCAAATTCAGCATCGTCGACTTGCCGGATCCGGTCGCACCCATGACAGCAATCTTCTCTCCGGGATTGATGGTGAACGAAACGCTCGAAAGCACGTGTTCCGGATGACCCGGATAGTGGAACGATACATTATTGAATTCCAATGCCCCACGTTTTTCTGCACCATTTTCTGAAAAGCCCGGCACAATGATTTCACGATCATCCTCTGCAAGCAGCACTTCTTCCATTCGAACGGAAGATGCTTGAGCGCGTGAGAACGCGACAATCAGGAAGGAAAACATCGAGAATCCACCTGTAATCCGGAACGCGTAGTTGACGATCGCTACAATTTCCCCCACCTGTGCATCCCCTGCACGGACCACATCCACTCCAAACCACAAAACGATCATCAGACTTCCGTTCATAATAAGAAGTAGAATCGGCATAATGAGTTCCATCATCCGAAATGCTTTCACCGTATCTTTTCTTAATGAATCTGCGACTTTCGAGAACCGGCTGCCTTCATACACGCCGCGTAAATATGCTTTGATGAGACGGACAGCTTGCAAATTCTCCTGAATGACCCGATTCACGCGATCCAAGCGGCGCTGAACGTCCGAGAAGTATCCGACCCCTTTTCGCGCCATCACAAACAAAAAGACGAACAGAAAAGGAATCCCTATCAATAGAAATGATGCGAGTTTCACGTTGACGAGCATCGCCATCACTAAACTACCGATTACGACGAGAGGCGCACGCAGTAAAATCCGGAGTCCCATGAACAAAATGTTTTGCGCCATCGTGACGTCACTTGTCAGTCGTGTAATGAGTGAGGACGTCGGAAAGCGTAAAAATGTGGACATCGAGAATGCCTGGATCTGCTTGAATAGCGCCTGACGCAAGTCAAACCCAAAACTTTGGGCAGCGTGGGCGGCAAAGAAAGAATTTGTGACACCGGATACTAATGCGAGAAGGGCGAGCCCCATCATGATGCTTCCATAAAGAATAATCGTTTCCCGATTGCCAGCGGTAATCCCGTCGTCAATAATTTTTGCGATGAGGAGAGGCTGAATGAGCTCGACGCTTAACTCGATCAGCATGAGAACGAGCGCAATCGCGATTGGCCACTTATATGGCTTTGCATAAGAAAATACAGTTTTCATCGGCATGGTCCTTCCTGAACTGTTTCGTTTCTCGAACTACTTAGTTATCATTAGTATGCCATATTCCTTACAGACTGTATAGCTATTGAACAGAATTATCTGAAACCGAAAACTCAAGCCGCTCTACTATAGCTTCGATGAAAAAACGCCCTCAAAAGAGAGCGTTCCGTTAAATCATGTTTTCACTCGTCCACCCGCAATGGAAATTCCGGTAACGCCTACCAGCATCACGATTGCCCCTGTCAGCTGCCATGCCCCAAGAACAGCGCCCAGCCAAATGACCGATACGATCATTGCCGTCAACGGTTCGAAACTAGAAAGAATGCTTGTTTCGATCGGAGATATGAACTTCATGCTAGCGAGGAACAGCAAGAATGCGACAGTACCTACCACGATGATGCCAATCAACATCAAAGCAATTTTCCAGTCAAATAGATATCGGACCTCCCGGATTATCATGACTGGGTTCGTAATCAGCAAAGCGGCTCCTCCAATGACCATCGCCCAGCCGATTGATAGCAAGACGCCCCATTCTTGCATGAGACGTACTGGATAGAGCGTGTAAAACGTAAATGCAAATCCCACTGCGATCCCCCAAAATACAGCACTCGGACTTAGACTGAATCCGGATAACGACCCGTTTGTCAGCAATAGGAAAAGTCCCCCTAACGTGACGAACATACCGAGTATTTGAGCAACGGGCGGGATGAACCGCTGTCTCACCGAGACGAATAGAATGACGTATATCGGCGAAAGGAATTGGAAGAGTGTTGCAATGACCGCATTACTTTGTGCGATTGCTGACGTGAACGAAAACTGGACACCTAGCATACCCGCAACTCCGAATATCACCATTTGCCGAGCCCATACTTTTTGGCGCCATGGTCGAGTCACTTGTTTTCCTTTTATCTTCAAATAGGTAATAAGCAACAGACCTGCTGTGAGCAGTCGGATTGTCAGTAAAAATGAAACGGACATGCTGCTATGCTCAAGTGTCCATTCCATCATCGGACCCGAAAGCCCCCATAATGACGCACCTATTATAATCATCGCTAGTCCTTTTATCCGTTCCATTATTTCACCTTCTCTTCTATAAAATCTACCTATATCCAATTACACTACTTTTATTTTCAATAATAGGTGAAAAGTTCCGGGTTCTCCTATATACTAGTCTTATGAACTAGTTGAAAGGGGAACGTGGCATGACAACCTCACATGAACAGATTGATCTGGACTTACCCGATATCCGTCGAAGTCTCGATCATTACTATATGGTAACCCGAACTGATGCCGAAGGTCTCGTAATTTCGGTAAATAAAAATTTTCTGAACGTCAGCAATTGGACACCGAAACGAATTTTGGGCAAAACCATTTGGCAGATGTTTGATGATTGCGAGCAAGCACAAGACAACATCCACGATATTTGGACACAGCTAAAAGAGGGGAAAACCTGGTTCGGGACTGCTCAAAAGCTGAAGCGTACGGGTGAAACGTACTATACGAATTTACTCGCTGTCCCTTCCATGGATTCGGATGGATCGCTAAAAAGCACGATGTTCCTTGAACTGGATATTACTGAAGAAGTCCATTTGAAAGAGCGTCTTGAACAGATTGCATTCATCGATGTAGAAACCGGTTTAATGAGCCGTCACAAATTAGAAGTGCTCGTGAACGAGATGATTCAGGATGAAAAGAGTTTCTCGTTCGTCTACTTGTCGATTGACCACTACTACACATTGAAAGAACTTCAGGCAGGAACTGCTGAGACAGAACTTACCCAAGCCTTTGCGAATCGCCTGAAGCGCTATTTCCAAGATAACCCGATTGCACGAGTCGGAGGAAGCCAGTTTGTCATTTTAACTCCGTTTGGCGACTGGTACGTCCAAGGATTCCTGGAGTTCCTTGAACAGCAACCGATTTATGTGGGAAATGAAGCATTGCCTCTTTCCATCAGCGGTGGAATTGCCCGCTACCCGGAAGACCAGAAGAGCTTCGTGAACTTGCTGGATGCATCCGCCATGACATTGGAGGAAGTACGGCAGCAAGGCGGAGGGAAAATCATGTCATTGTCCGCTTCCTCTCACAAAGTGCTCGACCGCCGCTCGCTTATCAATCGCAAATTATTAACTGCACTTGACCATAATGCCCTTCAAGTCGTCTATCAGCCGCAATATGACATTGCTTTGGAGAAAATCGTGGTCTATGAAGCACTTGTCCGATGGGAAGATGACGAACTTGGCACTGTGACGCCTGATGAGCTCATTCCAATTGCTGAGGCAAACGGACTCATTGCTAATATCGGTTCGTATGTATTGACCGAAGCCGCACAGTTAGCTGTAAAACTTGGAGAGCAGGAAGGAACCCCCCACGTCTCAGTGAATACATCTGTCCGTGAGTTTTCCAACCATCCGATGAAAGACAACATTCTCGCTATACTGCAAGAAACATCTTGTCGCCCCGATCAGCTTGAGCTGGAAATTACGGAAAAGTTCGCGTTCCAGGCTGAAGAAGAGCAGTCCATCGTCCAGCAGATGAAAGAACTGCAACATGCAGGGGTTGAATTCACCCTCGATGACTTTGGTACAGGCTACGCGTCATTCCGCTATATGCAGCATTTGCCGATTTCAAAAGTGAAGATCGACAAAGTATACATGAACAGTTTGCTGACACACCCGAGAACACAGCAACTTGTCGAAGGAATGATTCAATTCAGCAAGTCCATGGGATTGTATACAATCGCTGAAGGCGTCGAGCATAAAGCACAGTACGACTTGCTGAAAACGATGGGCATCGACGCTGTCCAAGGGTATTACATCGGGGCTCCTGTAGCTGCAGAAACCATATTGAAATGAACCGAACAAAAAGAGCTTTTCCGTACGCCCTTCTGGGGCAAACGGAACTGCTCTTTTTTATGGAATCGTAAGTCATTTCGACTTGAATCGTTGCGTCTTATCCCATCCAATCACTTGTCGATTCTTTTTCGCCTTCACATACAGAATCAGACTCCGTACGAACAAGTACGAAAACAGCTGGGCATACGTGAAATACATAATGACGCTGATGAAGACATTGAGCGGCGTGAAGGTTCGCTGGGTCGCTTGTGCTGCGAACAGCTGCGTCGTGTACACGATATATGCCAAGTACCATATGAACAATAGTGGATACGTATACTCAATATAGAAAATATCCAAAATCCCTAGGGCGAACCATACATACGAAATGATAAGGAACAGCCAAAAGATGACGTACACGAGTAACTGGTGAATGGAGTGAACGAGTAACTTTCCTTTGAAATAACCAGGTTCCGTTAATGTTTTTTCAACAATGTACAAGTTTCCTTGTAACCAGCGCGTCCTTTGTTTCAAGTAAACACGCAGCGTTTCCGGTTCCTGCTCCCACGTAATTGAATCCGGGACAATCGGTAAATAGTAACCAGCTTTCGTGATACGAAGCGTCAGTTCCGCGTCTTCCGCGATCGCATACGGATCATATCCGCCCAGTTCCTCAATGACACTTCGCTTTACGAGCATGTTCGTCCCTGTTAGCGAGCCCGTCTTAAACAGCTGCCAGCGTCCGGATTGCATGAGCAATTGAAACACTTGGAATTCGATTGAAATCATGCGAGTCAGCCAGTTTTGCTGCTCGTTAATGGTCCTCACATAACCTACAGCGCCTGCAGACTGCTCATTCCCCTCTGCTGTTGCCACTAACTTGATGAGAGCTTCAGGATCTGGTTGATTATCCGCATCATAGACGCAATAGTATTTGTTCAATGAAATACTCAAACCATAATTGAGTACACGGGATTTCCCACGCGGTTCACCAGGAGGTACTTGAATGTGGTGGACGTTTTTGAACGTCGCCGCAAAATCTCCCGCAATCTCTCCGGTTTCATCCGACGAATTGTCGTTCAACACATATATCTGTAAATCTCCGGGGTAATTCAGCGCTGTCATCGCTTCAATCGTATCTTTAATAACAACTCCTTCGTTATGCGCGGGAATCAGAATATCCACGCCCGGATAAAAATCCAGCACAGGAATCTCCTGTTTCTTCAATCGATTATATAGACCCGCGAGCGTCAAAAGTGAATAGTATCCGAGCAACGTCAAAAACAATGCAGTTGTGATAAACAGCAGGATTTTCACGTTAAAAATCGCTGCCAGCACGAGACCTACTAGAAAAAAGGTTGCTACGACGAGCAAGATGACGAGACGCTTATTCATGGAATCACCAACAATTCTTCAATGGAACGTTCCCCTTCAATCTGCCGGATGTTCCAGTTGATCTGCTCATAAGCTCCCTCTTCAATTTGCAGCTTCATCTTTTCTTTCAATCGGTCCTCTACAATCTTGAATCCATCCTCATTCGTATTTTGCAGTAATACGACAATCGTTTTGTCATCGAAGTGACCTACGAGATCATAATGCTTCCGCAATGTACCCATCAGAATAGATGAGCAAGCAATCAATGCTTGTTTGCGTGCAACTTTCCGGATTTCCGATAGATTTACTTGAACGAAATATCCTGGCTCACCGTGCCGTTCCATTGTCGACAAAACGATGGCAGATTGCTTTTCAAATTCTCTTTTCGTCAGTACGCCATGCTCGGAAATGTATTCTTGTAACTCTTCGAGACGATTTTTCAAAAACGTGTTTTCTGAGCGATACGAATACACATACTTCGCAATGCTGTAAAGCGCAAAGAGATGCAGTAAAAATAGGAAATGTATCCCGATCCCGGATGCTTGCTCACCTGGGGACCACCCTGCTGCAAAGGCTCTGTATAAGAAATAGAAAACTGTAGTCAACGTCAATACGATAAAAGCGAAAAAAGCCACGCGGTCTGTCACTAGGAAAAAGAGGACGGCAGCACCGACAATTCCAAACAATATGTACACTGTATTCTGCTCACTTTGCAGTCCTATCAATACGACAGCGGATGCTAACCAAATTGCTGCGGCTACCGGCATTTGAAGCCGTTGCCAAAGAGTTGTGCCCTTCACCTCTACATACCCCCACTCTTTTCGTCCATCTTGTAATACTCTTCCCTATTAGTATATTCAAAAAACCATCATGTTTGCCAGTATCACTTATGGGAATACTTGAATTAGATACTCGTTAAGGAGGATGTTACACATGACTAAAGACAAATATGAAAAAATCGACGAAAACGTAAAACCTCAGACTCAGGATCAGCAACCTGGGGTGGAAGCGGAAATGTCACCTCTGCCGATTTACGACGACGAGATGTACAAAGGTTCGGGCAAGTTAGCCGGGAAGAAGGCGTTGATCACCGGAGGAGATAGCGGAATCGGACGTGCAGTCGCCGTCGCTTTCGCAAAGGAAGGTGCAGATGTCGCGATTGCTTATTTAAGTCCGGAAGAAGATGTAGATGCTGATAAAACCGTAGAGCTCATTGAGAAATATGGCGGAAAAGCATTTGCAAAACGTATTGATATTAGTGAAGAAGAGAATTGTGAAACACTGGTGGAAGCAGTCGTTGAACAGTTTGGCGGTCTTGATGTGCTCGTGAATAACGCCGGAAAACAATTCCCGCAACAATCACTGCTTGATATTTCAGGTGATCAATTACGAGAAACATTTGAAACGAACTTCTTCGGACTCTTTTATTTAACAAGAGCCGCGTTGCCTCACTTAAAAGAAGGCAGCTCGATTGTCAACACGTCTTCTGTAACAGCTTATAACGGCTCTCCAGGACTGCTCGATTATTCAGCGACAAAAGGCGCAATTACAGCGTTCACGCGCTCACTTGCATTGAACTTGGCGGACCAGAAAATCCGTGTGAATGCAGTCGCTCCAGGCCCGATCTGGACACCGCTCATCCCTGCAACATTCGATGCACAGACAGTTAAAAAACATGGTGATAATACGCCGATGAAACGCCGCGGCGAGCCTGCGGAGAATGCACCTGCGTACGTATTCCTTGCATCAAATGATTCCAGCTATATGACGGGTCAAACCATCCATGTCGATGGTGGGGACTTTGTTGGATCGTAAGTGAATCTTAAAAAGCAGCGACACCTCATATTTGAAGGTGTCGCTGCTTTTTTAGGTATCCGTGGTGACGATGAATTGTGTACTTGCATCGGTTATTTCTTCGATTTGGCCGATTCTCACTGCGATTTGGCCGATAACCTACACCATCTGGCCGATTCATCCGCTGAGCGGTGGATAACTTGTTCCAATCATCCGATTGTCACGCAACGAACCAAAACCTCCTGTGGATAACCCCCATTCCATCCCCAACCGGGCATAACTACATCGCTGTCCGTCGATAACTTTTCTAAGCACTCGAATTTTATCCACAAAAAATCGGCAGACGCGTCTTACTGTCTGCCGATCTTTTGCACATCATTTCTTATGCTTCTACAACTTCAGTTGCAGAATGGCGTTTTTTGAACAACAATGCGAAATAGCCTGCTGTCAACGCGAGACATACGACCATGAAACCAAGCAGAATGCCATTTGACGTCCATAGATGCGTCATATCTCCTGTAGAAATGGATGCTTTGAATGCCTGGACAGAGTATGTCATCGGCAAAAATTTATTGAAAATCTGAAGCGGTTCCGGAATCAATTCCAATGGGAACGTTCCCGCGCTTGTTACGAGTTGCATGATCAACACGAGAATTGCCATGAAACGTCCTGCATCACTGAATATAGTGACGAACAACTGGACGAGAGCGATGAATGTGTAACTTGTAATGATCGCCGTGAGGATGAATAATGGTGTGTTGATCGTATCCATACCTAGTGCGTATTTAATGACAACAACAGCGATCAATGCTTGAATGAGCCCGACTACTGCGAGCACGGAAACTTTACTTGCGAACCAGCGGAACGGACCTGTTGGAGAAATTGCTGGTTGAACAAGCGGAAATACGATGGAAAGTAACAACGCCCCGACGAACAATCCTAGTGATAGGAAGTACGGCGCGAATCCTGTTCCGTAGTTCGGCACTTCGTTGACTGCTGACTTTTCTACATCCACTGGAGCAGCTACCATGTCGTATGTTTTGTCGGATGGCTTCACTTCTGAAGCTGTGTCATTCGCCTCACTCAATTTCTCTTGAAGTGTTCCCGTTCCTTCGTTCAATTCTTTCGCACCGTCAGCAAGTGCTTTAGATCCAGTTGCCAAATCTTGAGATTTAGAAGCGAGAGTACCTGTTCCGTCTGTTAATGTTTTCGTACCTGCTGATAATGCAGACAGTCCGTCTACCAGCTTACCTGAACCTTCTTTTGCAGCAGTTGCGCCTGCAGCAAGTTTACCGACACCGGCGTTCAGTGCGCTATTTCCTTCAGCAAGTGCTGATGATCCTGCGAGCAGTTGTCCCGATTTACTATTTAACTCGTTCACTCCTGCAAGGGCTTGTGCGTGCGCTCCTGCCAATTGCCCTGCTGCACTGTTCAATTCCTTCGCTCCCGATTGAAGCGCCGCGGTTCCTTGTGATAATTCTCCAAGCCCGCCAGCCACTTTTGCGCTACCCGCTTTCAATTCGCCGAGTGCACCTTGTAATGCCGCTTTTTGTTCTTCAGGCAGTGTAGCTAAAATCGGTGCA
The DNA here is from genome assembly GCF_014836415.1 of Sporosarcina gallistercoris. GTDB lineage: Bacteria > Bacillota > Bacilli > Bacillales_A > Planococcaceae > Sporosarcina > Sporosarcina gallistercoris. The sequence continues at coordinate 40,899 of NZ_JACSQY010000007.1, forward strand.
AGTTGTTCGGACAATTGCCCGATTCCTGCATTCACTTGCTGTGCGCCCCCTGTTAGTTGACCAGCGGCTGCATTCAGAGAACCGGATTTTTCAGCAAGGTTGTTCACACCTGCTCCGAATTCTTTTTCTTTAGCGCCAATCTGTTGATAACTACTTGCGAGCTTACTAACACCTTGTGTGTATTGAGACAATCCTGCATTCAATTCATTTGCACCCGCAGATGCTTTCTGAGAGCCGACTTGAAGTTCACTCACGCCTGACGACAATGTTCCGAGCCCTGAATTCAGAGAGGACGCGCCATTTGCTGCTTCAATAACACCTTTTTTAAGCTTATCTGAGCCATCTGCAAGCGTAACCGTACTAGATGCAAGTTGTTCCAAATAGCCTTTTAAATCGTCTGTGCCGGAAACAAGTTTGCCAGAACCGTCATGCAGTTTTCCTGCACCGTCTGCCGCATCTCCGAATCCATCCCCCATTTCTTTAATGGAGTCAAAGAGTTGTTCCGCATACGTGGAGGACACTTTTTCATTCACTTCAGCCTTGATGCGATCCATCGCAGTTTCCCCGATTTGTGCCGAAAGGAAGTTGAAGCCTTCGTTCGGTTTGTAAATGAGCGCTAGTTTCTCCGGTGATTCATCCAATAACGTCGTTGCATGTTGGGAGAAATTATCCGGAATTTCAATCGTCATGTAGTAATCTTGGTCACTGAGACCTTTCTTAGCTTCTGACTCGGATATACTTTGGAAGTCAAACTGCTTACTATCAACGAGTTTGTCGACGAGTTCCTTTCCGAGATCGAGTTCAGTTCCTTCAAAATCCGCCCCTTCGTCCATGTTCACAACTGCAACGGGTAACGCATCCATATTGGCGTATGGATCCCAAAACGCCCATAAGAACATTCCTGCATATAATACCGGTATGAATAAAATCGCAATCATTGGTACGATCATTTTGCGCGTGCGCAATAATTGCTTCCATTCCGCTCCTGTCATTGTCTTTTTCATCATTTTTCCTCCTTGACTGGTTGACCGTTTTAGCTTTATGGTCATTATTGCTTGAAAAAAGAAGTCTCAGATTATGAGACTTTTAAAGATGGTATTACTTAGTAAGTCGATGATTTCAGTTTCATCCAACTCTTGACCGTGGGTTTTTCCCCAGTCCACAACGAGTGCCATATACGACTTGAATAACAAATAGGCAACCATTTCGACGTTGCATGATTTCACTTCACCGCGATCAATGCCTTTTTGGATTTTTTCAGCAATGAATTTTACAATCTGTGTTTCGATATCCGCTAACACTTCTTGTACAGCGGGCGTCCGGATTTCTTTACCTTCATCAATCAGTTTGGCGTACAGTTGGTGCGTCGTTCTGAATTTCAATATCGACATGAGACGAGCATGCGCATTTTCTTCAAATGTACCGCCTACAATAGCGGCGGCTTCCGCTTTTGTCCTCATCTCTTCAATCATTCCGACAACAATGGCGTTGAACAGTTCTTCTTTGTTGGCGAAGAATGTATAAATTGTCCCTTTCCCAACGTTTGCAATTTTGGCGACTTGGTCCATAGTGGTTGCTTTGTAGCCAAACAGTGCGAAGGATTTTGCAGCGGCTTCCAAAATCTCCGTTCTGCGATCCATGTACCCACCTCTTTCATCGTGAAATGACTATAATTCAATTACGGTCATTTGGTCATTCCTTATACTACTCTCCCTTTTAAAAGATTGCAAGGGGTTTTGACCAGATTCTCAAAGAAAAAACGAAGGCCGCTTTGGACCTCCGTTATTCTTGTTCTATTCAATTTGAGATTTCTTATTAGGACTGATGGATGACAATAATTCCTCGGCATTTTCAAATCCTAGTTCTTCTACTGTGCGCGCATCTCGGAAGTAATCGTCTCCAACCATTGTACCTGCGAGGGTGATGATGGAATCGGCTACAGGCGTTGGCAGTCCGAGGTGCTTTCCAAGTGAGTGAAGGAGACCGAGACCCATGGGGACGTCTTCAGTAATATAGCGGTTGTTGACCGATTTTGTATGCAAGTCCTTAACACTGTCCGCATAGATGGCAAATGCTTCGTCATCTGATTGGTTTTCAGGGTTAGTGAATGTACGTACTTTGAACTCTTCAATATAGGATCGGCGTTTGGAGCCGATTTTTTCGAGCATATCCATTTTTTCCTGATCCAACTCGTTTGCCACTTTCCATGTGGATGGAGTGAACCCTTCCGTATACATCGAAAACTGGCCTTCAGAGTTCTCGATATATGCTGCGTTCAGCGCAATCCCGACTGTATGCATAATGAGATTCGGGTTATGGAGGGCGACTTCCGCAATGGTCTCACGCGGGATGCAGTTGCCAAGAACGGGTCTTAGCGTATGACATGCCTCTTGAACACGATCTGCCGGGAGTGACGCAATGGGATGTCCATAGTTCTCTGAATACAGAGTGACCTCACCGGGATTTGTGATCCTACAGCTATATGGCAACGTTTCACCTTCAACGAACAGCGGGGCGTCTTCCGTTCTGCCGATTCGTTTTAATTCGTTCAAAAAGTACAAGCTGCCGAGATAGCCCGGACAAATGTAGACGGTTTGGTGCTTGTGCAAGTGTGGAGCTAAAGCGCTCGCGAGGGACTTGTGGTAATTCGAGACGTAATAGATGAGGATAATGTCTGCTTGTGGAATAACTTCTGCAGGATTTCGTGTCACAGCATGAAGCAAAACGGTTTGTTGTTCATCACCCTCTTTCAATGTGATGCACTTCGTTTCTTCCAATTTGGCAAAATGCTCGTTTGGCTGATTGCTGAGCTTCAACATACTGACTTGGTGGCCATCTCGCGCTAGACAAGCAGCCGCGGTAGAACCTCCGTGTCCTGAACCGACAATCGTAATATTCAATTGTATTTCCCCTTTCTTATGAAATCTTTCACAATATAATGCGAAAAATGTTGAATTCTTCCAACTACTTTATGTTATCATAGTTTCCACCAAAAAACTATTTTATTGGATTTATCAGAATAAAATAGTTAGAACTTACGTGGAAAAGTCCCGATAACCTGTTAAGGCTTCGAGACTTTCTGCTGTGATTTCGAAAGGTTCTCCCAATATCGCGGATTTGGTATCTACAGCAATGGATGTAACAGACGCATAACAAGGCTTCATCCAAATTTGATTTTACGGTTTTGTGTATTGTTCTTATTGGGAATGTGAAAGTTACACGATTTCTTCGAATGGCCAGGACGGCAACATATTGTTGAGAGGCTTGTCTTGCCGATACCCAAGCACATACTCGGCTTGCATGATCGTATGGATTTCCCGTGTTCCTTCATAGATAACCGGGGCCTTCGAGTTACGCAAAAACCGTGCGACCGGATAATCGTCCGAATATCCATATGCGCCGTGGATTTGAAAGGCATCGTCTGCAGCTTGGTTGGCAAAATCACACGCCTGCCATTTTGCTAGTGACGTTTCGCGTGTATTACGCAGCCCGGCGTTTTTCAATTCACCCGCACGGTAAACGAGCAGGCGACTCATTTGATAGCCCGCTTCCATCCGTGCAATCATTTGCTGCACGAGCTGATGCTGACCGATTGGCTTTCCAAATGTAGTACGCTCTTCACAATAAGCGACACTCGCTTCCATACAAGCTTGGATCAGACCAACAGCACCAGCCGCTACTGTGAAACGTCCGTTATCGAGCGCAGACATCGCGATTTTGAACCCTTCACCTTCTTCCCCTAACAAGTTGGCTGCAGGAACGCGGACGTCTTCAAAAAACAATTCGCCCGTGTTGCCCGCCTTGATGCCATATTTGTTTTTGATGGCTTTGGATGAAAACCCGGGCATTGTACGTTCGACGATGAACGCAGAAATCCCATGATGTTTTTTCGATTTATCCGTATAAGCAAAGATGAGGAAGTGATCTGCACGATCACATAGTGAAATCCACGTTTTCTGCCCATTCAGCACATACTCATCGCCTTCAAGAACAGCGGTTGAAGCCATCGCTGCAACGTCTGATCCCGCACCAGGCTCCGTCAATCCGAATGCGCCGACTTTCTCGCCTGTTGCTTGCGGGGTCAAATACTTTTGCTTCTGTTCTTCCGTTCCCCATTGCAGGAGTGTCAATGAATTCAGACCCGTATGGACAGATACCGCGGTTCGGAACGCGGTATCCCCGCGTTCCAGTTCTTCACACAAAATGGCAAGAGCGTTATAATCCATACCGCTGCCGCCATAGATTTCCGGAATACACGTCCCCATGAACCCGAGGTCTGCGAGTTCTTTCCAGACTTTGGGATCGAAACCGCCTTCTGCATCCCATTTCGCGATATTCGGAAGGATTCGATCATCGACGTATCGTCTTACCGTTTTACGAAGCAGTAACTGTTCTTCCGTAAAATTGAAATCCATCTCTGTTCCTCCTCGCATCCAGCGGATTAGAGGGCAGCTTCACCAGTGTGTACGTCTTCTGTAATGTGAACTCCCCGTTTGCCCATCTCTTCTATATATAGATCTCCCGGAACAATCAATTCCGGCGGATAAACTCCACGTTTTGTAATCGTGCCGCTGCCGATCATCTGAGCGACAACGGATATTGTATTCGCAGTCGCGAGCGCCATTGCGGTTTCGTTCATATCCGTATCTTTGGTCACGGTCATGTTGTACTCAAAAGTTGCAGGCATGCCGGAAGCCTCGCCATTTACAAGGACACGGAGCAATACGGCATCTTTTTTGTCACCGAGCAGCATTTGAGGTGTGAGGTGTTCACGCATGACGTCACGGACGCGTAGTGGCTTGCCATCGACTTGGATGGTTGATTCACGCGACAATAAGCCGAGGTCTACGAGCAATTGGAACTTTTCAGCGTGTCCAGGATAACGCAATGTTTTATACTCAAGCGTTTGAACATCGGGGAACGATTCTATAAGTGTGGAAGTTCCACCTGATGTATGGAACGCTTCCATGTCACCGAATTCATCGAAATGAACCGTCTCAATTTCTGATAACGACGGCAATTCCAGAATTTCCCCGCCTCGGATGACACGAGAAGTATCGGTATAATGGTCAAAGACCCCTTCCAATGAAAATACGATGTTATAGTTAAGCGGAGGATCGGGATTGACGGGCACGCCGCCTACAAACAAGCGGATGGACTCGACCTTATCCAATTTATCCGCTCCGAGGCCAGTTAGGATGTTGATCATCCCGGGGGCGACACCGAGGTCCGGGATGACCGTGACGTTGCGCGCTTCTGCTTGTTCTTTCATTTGAAGGACAGCATCCGTCGCTCCGCCGATATGACCTCCGAGATCCACACAGTGAACGCCCGCTTCGATTGCCAGTTTTGCAACCTGCTCATTGAATGTGTAGAACAGTGCATTGATGACGACGTCACCGAGCGCAATGACTTCACTCAGTTGCAATTCGTTACGAGCATCCAGTACTAAGATGCTGAGTTTGTCGGACAAGAGCTCATCTGCAAAATTCTCCGCTTTTCGAACGTCTTGATCCGCCAAATAGACAGCTGTCACCCCGTCACTTTTCACCAAATCCCGAACGGCTTCTTTCCCCATTAACCCTGCACCTAATACGACGACTTTCATCCAATCAGCCTCCTTTTAGTTGTTATCGATCTGTGCCCGCTGAAGCTTACCGCTGAAATCTACGTAAATGCTCTTCCACTCCGTGAATACGTCGAGCGCCGCAACACCTGAGTCTCTGTGACCATTGCCCGTTCCTTTTGTTCCGCCGAATGGCAAGTGGATTTCCGCACCAGTTGTTCCGGCGTTTACGTAAACGATCCCTGTGTCAAGATCTCGTTGTGCTTGGAAAATCCTGTTGACGTCTCTTGAGAAAATCGAGCTGGATAAGCCATACACCACACTGTTGTTCACTTCAATCGCTTCTTCTAAACTGCTGATTTCTATCAACGAAATGACAGGTCCGAAGATTTCTTCCTGCGCAAGCCGGCTATCCGGTGCAACGTCTGTGAAGAGGGTCGGTTCAAAGTAATGCCCGCCTGTATAATGGCCTTCCGTCAATGTGTTTCCGCCTGCTAGCAGTTTCGCGCCTTCTTCTTTACCGACATTGACGTAATAACTAATTTTCTCGAGTGCTTTTGCATTAATGACAGGTCCGATTTTGTTCGATTCGTCCGCCCCATCTCCAATCGTCAGGTCTTTCATCGCTTCCAGCAACTTTTGCTCAAGTTCCTGCTTTATATCCCTATGCGCAATGACTCGGCTGCATGCAGTGCAACGCTGCCCGGCTGTACCGAATGCGCTCCAAAGAATGCCTTCAACGGCGAGGTCTATGTCCGCGTCGTCCATGACGATAATGGCGTTTTTGCCCCCCATTTCAAGCGAGACTTTTTTCAAATGACGTCCGCCCAGTTCCGCAACACGGCGTCCTGTTTCCGTCGATCCGGTGAATGAGACAACACGGACATCCGGATGCTCGATCAGCGCAGTCCCGACGGTGCCGCCGCTTCCGAATACGACGTTTGCCACACCTGCAGGTAAACCGGCTTCTTCAAAGATGAGTGCCATTTCATACGCCATCATCGGCGTTTCCGTCGCAGGTTTCCAGATGAATGTATTGCCCGCCACAATCGCCGGAAACGATTTCCACGTTGCGATGGCGACAGGGAAGTTCCATGGTGTGATTAACCCGACAACGCCGATTGGTGCTCGAACGCTCATCGCGAATTTGTTATCGAGTTCAGAGGGAACGGTTTCACCGAAGAGACGGCGGCCCTCACCTGCCATGTAATAGGCCATGTCGATACCTTCTTGGACTTCACCACGCGCTTCTTCTATGACTTTCCCCATTTCTTTTGTAAGCACATGGGAAAGATGCTCTTTCTTTTCAATCATGATTCGCCCGATTTCATACAAATAATCTGCCCGTTTCGGTGCGGGTACCCGGGCCCATTTCTTTTGCGCCGCTTTCGCTGCAGCGACCGCTTCGCTGACGTCCTCCGCTGTTGACAGGCGAACGTCCGCTAACGTTTTTCCGTTCGCTGGGTTTTTCACTGCTGTATAGTCCGCTCCTGTCTCGTTTCCCCATTGTCCATTGATGTAATTGTTCAGTTTCATTAGTGCATTCCCCTCTCCAGATAGATCGATAGATTTGTAAGCCCTTTCATACTCTATTCGACAGTAGTTTACGATTTCCTTTCATTAGATACGTGGAGAATTTGATTGGTTGCATTTGAGGATGATCGTTTTATTGTGGTTATGATCACTTTCCACGGTTTATGAGCGCTTTCCTGTGGTTATGATCACTTTCCACGGTTTATGAGCGTTTTCCTGCGGTTATGATCACTTTCCTCAGTTTATGAGCGTTTTCCTGCGGTTATGATCACTTTCCTCAGTTTATGAGCGCTTTCCTGTGGTTATGATCACTTTCCACGGTTTATGAGCGCTTTCCTGCGGTTATGATCACTTTCCTCAGTTTATGAGCGCTTTCCTGCGGTTATGATCACTTTCCACGGTTTATGAGCGCTTCATCAGATTTATGAACAATTTCCTGAGATAGGAGCGATTACTAAGCTTTTATTTTGTCTCTTGATTGACTAAGCTCCTGACAAATGGGAATCTGGGTGATATCTTTTAGTCCACCCCAAGCCTATGCATGAAATGGTCACTAAAAATAAGCGCAGCGCTACCAATCAATCTTTTAACCTTGCTGAAGGATATCTAGTTGCTACTTAACTCTATGGAGAAGGAAAACCCGAATGAATGGATTCCAAACAAAAAGCCCTTCATCGGAAATTCCATTCCAATGAAGGGCTTGTAATTATACGTTATCGCTATTCGTTTTTGTTTCCGCTGGCATCACCGGATTCATCGGATTTTCTAATTTAGGAGGAAGTACGCGTCTTATGAACAACGTCAAGACGAGTGCTACGCCAGCAATGATAGTTGAGATGAAGAACGCATGGTTAATGCCGTCGAGCTGAGCTTGTTGGGCGACTTGCACTTTGAATTCCGCCAAACCTGATGCGTCTGTCGGCAGTTTTCCAGACGTTGCTGCGTTTGCAGCAATCTCTGCTCCTGTCGATTCTGCCCGTTTTGTCATGAGTGTCAAGAGAATGGCAGATCCGATTGCACCTGAAACTTGTTGTACGGTGCTGTTCATGGCAGTACCATGTGGGTTTGACACCATCGGCAACTGGTTCATACCGTTCGTCATGATCGGCATGGTCACCATGGATAGTCCGAACATCCGGGCAGTGTAGATCGCCATAAGTTCAAAATAGCCTGTATCCATCGTCAGCTGGCTCAGCATATACGTTGTGAGCATCGTGATTGTTAACCCTGTAATCGCGAGTCCTTTTGGTCCATATTTATCGAACAGCTTACCTGTAATCGGTGACATGATTCCCATCAGGACAGCACCCGGCAGCATGAGCAAACCTGAGTCAAGCGGTGAAATGTGACGGACGCTCTGTACATAGAGCGGTGTCAAAATCATTCCTGAGAACATAGCTACGGATACGACAACCGATATGATCGAGGACAGCGCGAACATCGGGTGCTTGTAGATTTTGAAGTCGAGCATTGGATCTTTTTTTCTGAGCTGTCTTGTGACGAAAAGAACAAGTCCAATCGCACCTATAATAATCGTTCCATAGACTTCAATGGCAGTCCAGCCTTTACTCCCTGCGGAACTGAATCCATACAACAATCCACCAAATCCGATACTTGAAAGTACGATAGAGAAGACATCGACTTTGACTGGCTTATTCGGTGTAATGTTGTGCAGTTTGAAGAACGCATACACCATCGTGAATAATGCAATCGGTAAAACGATGATGAACAACGCTCGCCAAGAGTAGTGCTCCACGACGAATCCGGATAGTGTCGGTCCAATCGCTGGAGCTGTAAACATGACGAGTCCAAAATAACCAAGTGCCTGCCCGCGTTTTTCAATAGGAAACGCAACGAGCATGACATTCATTAGAAGTGGCATTAGAAGCGCTGCACCGGAAGCTTGAATCATCCGTGCCGCTACTAATAACGAGAAACTCGGTGTAACAATCGCCAAAAATGTTCCTGCTGAAAACAGCGCCATTGCTGTTAAAAACAGCTGTCGGTTTTTAAATTTAAGAATGAAAAAAGCGCTGGCTGGCATCATAATACCGCCGACAAGCATGTAGCCCGTCGTAAGCCATTGCACCTGGGAAGGGGTGATCTTAAATTCGTCCATAATTGTTGGGAGTGCAATATTAAGCAATGTATTGTTCAAGATCGCAACAAAAGCCCCGATGAATAAAATCGCGATTATGCCGTATGGCGGCTTATCTTGCATCTTCTTAATGTGTTCATTAGTTTCCATCCAGCAATACCTCCATTTCCTTATTTAGTTCGAACCTCGAAAAACATCATGAAGAACATTTTATACTCACAGTCCAAAAAAATCAACAAAAAAATCTCGATGTTTGAATTCCGTTGATAAATAGAGGTTTCGGGAGTAGACTGTCAGTATACTAACATACAAAAAGGTGATGTGATGAACGAGCGGAAACTGAAAGTCATTCTAGCTGCTCAGCAAGTGTTTCAAGAAAAAGGGATCGTTGCAACTTCTGTTCAGGATATTTTGACCGCCGCAGGAATTTCCAAAGGCACGTTTTACAATTATTTCAGTTCGAAAAATGAATGCCTGCTGTCCATACTCGAAATGGCAAACGAGGAGTCGATCACTAGACGCCGAAAATTGCTACTTGGACAAGACCGAACCGATAAGACGATTTTCGCTTTGCAGATTGTCACTCGCGCCCATGTAGACCGGGAACGGAACTTACTTCCTATCTATGAAGCGGTTTTCTTTTCGAAAGATGACGAAATGAGAACCTTCGTCAAAAAACAATATTTATCTGAAATCTCCTGGCTATCAGGACGGTTGCTAGAAGTCTACGGTCCCGACTCTGAACCTTATAATGCGGATGGTGCCGTTATGCTCGTCGGTATGATGCAACATATCCATCATTTTGTGAAAATTGGCGGAAGAGAAAAGGATTCTTTCAATTACGACCAACTCGTGCCTTTTGCAATACGCCGTCTCGATGATATCATGGCAGGCATGATGGCGAGTGGTGATAAGTTACTGGGCAAAGCGCTTCTTGACAAGTTAACGTACAATGACAATGAAGATACAAAAGAAGTGTTAATGAAAAAACTGCGGGACATTCTTACTCGTTTTGAAAAAGATCGGGAAGACAAAGGAATTGAATATGTGACGTTTCTATTGGAAGAGCTCGTTACTGGAAATAGTGGTCCTACCATTCTGGAATCCGTAACCTCCTCGTTCCAGGAACACTTTTCTTCTACACCGTATGCAGATGAAATCACGAAGCTATGTTTCCAAATTAAAGAAGTGAAAGATCTACGAAAAAAAGGCGCGTGCAATACGAATAACTGAAACCTTCCTTTAGGTCCTATCGTATAACTGAGTAATAAATTTGAATTATGGGGGAACCAATCATGAACAATCACGAAATCGACTATAAAATTCACGGCGATGATATGCAGTTTGTAGAAGTTGAGCTAGATCCCCAGGAAACTGTGGTTGCAGAAGCCGGTGCGCTCATGATGATGGAGGACCACATTGAAATGGAAACCATCTTTGGGGATGGTTCAGGCAATGGCGGTGGATTGTTCGGCAAAATCATGGGAGCTGGCAAGCGGGTGTTGACGGGAGAGAGTTTGTTCATGACGACTTTCACGAATACTGGAACCGGAAAGCGCCACGTATCCTTCGCTTCTCCATATCCAGGAAAGATCATTCCGATGGATTTAAGTGAACATAGCGGTAAAATCATTTGCCAGAAGGATGCATTTCTTGCAGCTGCGAAAGGGGTTTCTGTCGGCATCGAGTTCCAACGCAAACTTGGCACAGGATTCTTCGGTGGTGAAGGGTTCATCATGCAGAAATTAGAAGGCGATGGGCTCGCATTCGTCCACGCAGGCGGAACCATCATTGAAAAGAAATTGCAGCCCGGCGAATCGCTGCGCGTAGATACTGGATGTTTAGTTGCGATGACTCACGATATAGATTATTCGATTGAGACTGTGAAAGGTGTCAAAACCGCACTTTTCGGCGGAGAAGGATTGTTCTTCGCAACACTACGCGGACCAGGGACTGTTTGGATCCAATCACTTCCGTTTTCTCGTCTTGCGAGTCGGGTGTTCGCTTCTGCACCTCAAATACCCGGAGGCAGTTCCAAAGGTGAAGGCAGTGTCGCAGGCGGATTGTTTGATTTGTTAGGCGGTAAATGAGTGTTGATGGAAAGGAAAAGCTGCCCGCTAACGCGGACAGCTTTTTTGTGTAATTGTGATTCAGCATTTCGTGGAGTATAGAGCTTATGATCATTTTTTGAGATTTAAGAGCACTTTTCACGCTTTATGAGCACTTACTTAGGTTTATGATCACTTACTTAGGTTTATGATCACTTTCCTCGGTTTATGAGCAAGTCACCCTATTTATGAGCGTTTTGAACTCATTATGAGCACATCCCCAGATTTATGATCACTTCCGCGGTTCATCCGATTATTCGATCTGATCCATTACCTTTTCACGCCACTCGGTCCGTTCAGTAGTAACCAAATATATCGAGCTTCCTCTTTACTTCCCGGTTCAAGACGCTCGTGGCGCGGGTATTCAATTGTTTGGGCACGGAAAGCCATCAAGTGCATGACGTTGCCGTTTGCAGCAGAGGCTTTCTTCAGCATACCGGTCTCTTCATCCGACGCACCGCCTGTTGCTTCGTTTTCCAATTTCCAATCCAAATATAAATAAGTGGCATCGTTTTCTGATCCTCGTTCGTAACGGACCAGTAGTTCTCCTGCTTCCTTGTAACGTTTCGCGTGGATCAAAGAAGCAATCGCTTCATAGCGAGCGCCTTGGTTATCTGTCGTATTCATACGAACGAGGTCCATAAACACATCTGCCGCTTCGCTGAACTCCCCATGCATGAACAAATGAACGCCATATGCAAACGCAGCGCGCATGAACGGCCGGTTCGGGATATTCTGCCATGGGTTTTCTCCTGCTTCAAAACGTTTGCTTGCCTCCTGGATTGCCCGTTCATATAATCCGCTCGCCTTGCCCACGTCTTCAATCGTTTCCGCTTTCAACAAGAGACCATCCGACAAATCCGGTGCAATGGAATATGCCGTTTCAGCCAATTCCCGGCGCTTGTCTTCAGTTTCTGCGCGATATGCTTCATATGCAAGACGTTGAGCACGCCCTTCATCTACACCTGGTCGCCGCTCCGGTTCTACTACTCCAGAAGTCGTCATAGCCGTTTCCCACAACTCCGACTCAGTGGGTCTCGGGTCTGTGCCAATCTCATAGATGGCAGCGGCGGCTGCGTCTCCGTCTTTCATCATCGCATCGTACAACTCTCTCAGCTCTGTTGAGAAATGCCCAACAGCTGCAACGTCTTCTGCAGTTTCAAGCGCAACCTCTGATTTGACGAGCGATAACGACTGACCGATTTGAAGAGTTGCTTGCACAAATGCAGACACGTCCAATTCCTCGTCTTCTTTCACTTCCGTATTCAAAAAGTAGGCAACAGCCAACTTCTGAAGCATTTCACGAACATCAGCAGATTCTTCAGCTGTCGCAAGCTGTTCATCAAGTTGTTTCAATGCGGTCAACTGCACAGGGGCAAGCACATCTTCAATCATTTCGTTCATCGAAGCCATACTTCGTTTTACAAGAAGCTCATAAATTTCAAGTGTATGCTTGCGGATGAACTCTGCAGGCAACTCTTCAGAGGATTTCTCTCGCAATTCGAGCAGAGATTTCTTCGTCTGTTTACTCCATTTTGCTAAAAACAGCATGGAAGATACGGGTGCTACGGCAGTTTCACCGCGTCGGGCATCCGGCAGTACGACACCAAACAGCAGCGTGCCTTCATCAGCAGGCATCCCTTCAATACGAACGAGTTCCATGACATCCCCCGTCACAAGTTGCGTGACTTCCAACGTATTCGGCTTCGCAGCGGTAATTTCACCTAACAGCATGAAAGGCTCTTCCCATTTCATAAGAACCTCCTGTACCGTTCCCCTTGCAGCGGCTGACTGCTGCTTGCGGATATACTCCCGCCATTGCGAATTGTCCTCTATGAATAAATAAAATTCAGAAGCGGCCTCTTCAATGTGTGCCGGTTCCCAGCTCCCGCGCAGTTTTTCAGCCCACTGGTGCATAAGGTGCATCATGGACTCCCGGGCAGCGCCAGTTGGATATGTATCAAAAAATTGAATCAGAATACGGTCGAGCTCTTCATTGACGACCGCACTTAGTAAATCATCGCCGACTTTCCCACAGCACTTTTTATACTTTTTCCCACTGCCGCATGGGCATGGTTCGTTTCTTCCTGTCATGTTGTGAATCCCCCTGACTATTCAGGGGAGCTGTTGGTCAGCCCCCGATATAACTCATATTGATCTTTTTATTTTTGCGATTTTTCACAGTCTGTTCCGTGCGTTCATCCGAATAACGATCTGCACGGTTTTCCCATACACCTGTAATCGCCATCGCGAGTTCTTCATCAGTTGCTCCGTCTCGAATGAGTGCCCGGACGTCGAATCCTTCTGATGCAAACAAACACGTAAACAACTTCCCTTCTGAAGAAAGGCGAGCGCGTGTGCAGGTGGAACAGAAAGACTCGGAAACCGATGTTATGAAACCGACCTCTGCCTCATTATCCTCATAACGCCAGCGTTTCGCGACTTCTCCGTAGTATTCTTCCTCCACAGGTACAAGCATGTGCACAGCTTGCAGACGTTCCAATATTTCTTTCTTCGTCACGACCTTGTCGAAACTCCAGCCGTTATCATTGCCCACGTCCATGAATTCAATGAAACGCAACGTGATGCCGCGCTCTTTGAAGTGCTGAGCCATAGGCAAAATTTCTTGCTCATTGGTCCCTTTTTTCACAACCATATTCATTTTTATTGTAAATCCTAAAGCGTGCGCCTTATCGATATTTTTAAGGACGACTTCAGGCTTCACTCCCCGACCGTTCATCTCCCCGAATAGTTCAGGATCGAGTGCATCCAGACTTATATTCAATCGACGTAATCCCGCTGCGTATAAGGGTTCTGCGTACTGACCGAGCAAAACGGCGTTTGTTGTAAGTCCGATATCTTTAATGCCTTCGATTTTCATGAGTTTTCCCACAAGCTCCGGGAGTCCGCGCCTCATCAAAGGTTCGCCTCCTGTTAACCGTAACTTCTTCACACCGAGCTTCGCAAAGAGCTGCGCGAGTCGTTCAATTTCTTCGAAAGACAATAACTCATCTTTCGGGAGGAAAACGTAATTATCTCCGAAAATCTCTTTAGGCATGCAATAGGAGCATCTGAAATTGCATCGGTCTGTCACGGATATGCGTAAATCGCGAATGGGACGGCCAAACTTATCTGTTATCGGCTCCATTATTTCATCTCCCTTCAATCTGTCCGGGGCTGTTCACATTGTCAAAAATGGATGGTTTCTCATCCAATAACGCCTGTCCATCCACCCAGTTATCGATCAAAGGACGAACGCTTCGATTCTCCGTCTCGAGCGAAGCACGGATCATCGGTTCCGTCCCCTCGTTCCAGATGGAGAGCAGAGGATGTGGCTTGCCATCCACTTCAATCGCGACGGACATATGACCCGTTCTATAGTTCTGCAGCTCGCGGATGATCGAGTCATCCGCGAAGGGGACATCACATGGAAGCACCGCATACCAGTCGCTTTGGATGGTATGCATGCCTGTTAAAATCCCTGCGAGCGGTCCTTTTTCGGCATACTCCTGCAAATCTGTGACGACATGCAGTCCACTAGGAAACCGGTCAATGTCTTGCGGTCGGGCAACAATGACAATCTCCGTACAATGAGGGGTTAATGCAGCAATCGCGTATTCATAGAAACACTTTCCTCTATACTGTGCAAATGCTTTAGGTGAACCGTACCTTCTCGATTGCCCTCCTGCTAATACGATGCCAATCACGGCTTCACCCCCCGCTGACTGGCGGGATGAACGCGCACTCATCTCCAGAACGAATGATATCTTCCGGAAGCGCATATTCTTCATTCACCGCCACTTGAATATCGTCTTTTCCAAATCCAGGATACGTCTCTTCCGCCCAATCCAATAGCTGTTGCACTGTCAGCTGATCCCGATCCAACGTTTCTTGGCCCTTACCCGTAAGCTCTCGTAGCCTTGCAAAATACTGTACACGAATCATACCGAACCGACTCCTTTGTCAGGATATTTCTTTTGGGCGCCTAACCATTCTTCACCATCTTCCCAAATCTCTTTTTTCCAGATCGGGACGACTTCTTTTATGCGTTCGATTGCGTATTCATTCGCTTCGTAGGCGGCTTTTCGATGCGGGGAAGAAACAGCGATAACAACAGCAATGTCCGATATGTGCAACTCCCCGATGCGATGCGCAATCGCGACTTTGACCCCTGGCCATTTCGTTTCCATTTCCATACCGATTTCAGCAAGCTTTTTTTCCGCCATCGGGACGTACGCTTCGTATGCCAAGTATACAGTCCGTACGCCGTGTGTCCATTCCCGAACGTGTCCTGTAAACAACGTGACTGCACCGGCGCCGGCATGAAGCACGTAATCCGAATATACTTGGGGGTCAATCGGCGTTTCCACGACTTCAAATGGTTTCATGTCCTACCTCCTTGTTCAGCCAATCTATGAACCAACTATCGAGTTGCGCCCCTTCACTTCTATCTTTGATAACTGGATATTCGCCAGAGTCGATTTCCCCAATAACTAGCTGAATTCCTTCGAGTTCTTGCAATGTATCCCAGTCTTCACCACTCCGAATGAGAACAACCTTCTCGCCACGCTCATCCTTATAACCTTCAATCAGCAATACGTCTGGTGAATCGTATGTAACTAGCGCTTTTAATGCACCAAAAGAGGGCTCATTGTTCAATAAAAGCTGAGCATTCCCTCCGCCTGCCACTAATGTCACATCTGCGCCTTTCTCAAAAAAGCGACCCGAATCGGTTTCTACAGAAGGCAACTCAATCCGTCCACGGTGGCCATGATGCTTCAAAACAGCGACCGCAAGCCCTCTCGCATTCAAAACACCAATCCAACGTTCCAGCAGCGTCGTCTTTCCACTGTTTTTATACCCAACAATATGGAGCGTCTTCAAAGCACCCACTCCTCCACACCTTGTTCGGCTCCGATCAGCAACAAGTCCACCTCATCCCCTTTGGAATAGCCCCTTGTACCGCTTGGCAGGACAATCAGACAGTTTCCTCTTGCAATCGATGACACTGCATTGGATTTGTTGAATCCTGCTGGAGCTGCCGTCACACCAATCTCCGTCATTTGCCAAACGGCACGTACGAAACGTGTGAACGGATTCGGTTTCGTGAAATCTTCCGCTAAACGGGCTTTTAAATGCGGCAGATAAGGGGATGTGCTTCCCATCATCGAGAGCAAAGCTGGCCGTGCAAACAACTCAAATCCTGTAAAACAGGCAGAGGGGTTCCCGGAAAGTCCAAACAGGAACTTGTCCCGAAGAACTGCAACTGTTGTCACACTCCCTGGCCGCATGGCAACTTTGTTGAATAACACTTTAGCGCCTAAACGTTCGTATATTGCAGGAAGGTGATCGTAATCTCCTACAGAAACGCCGCCTGTTGTAATGAGTGCATCCGTTTCTTCCAGAGCACGCTTGATCACTTCCGTACATGCGTCCAAGTCGTCCGAAGTGGTTCCGTATGATTGAAACGGGACGCCTAGACGCGCAAGTTGGGCTTTCACCATCGGACCGTTTGAATTGCGGATTTTCCCGGGTATGAGTGCATCCGATACATCCAGCAATTCCGTCCCTGTAGATAAAACCCCGACGACGGGTTGCCGATACACCTTCACTTCTGCATAACCGAATGTCGCTAGTAACGCAATCGTTCCAGCATGTATGAGAGTTCCTGATTCAATAAGTGTTTCCCCTTCGGCAGCATCTTCTCCTTTATAGGAAATGTTTTCTCCAGTTTTAAAAGGTTTTCGGATAGTAAAGCCTTCAGATGTTTCAACAGTTTGCTCAAACATCACGACAGCATCTGCGCCTTCAGGTATTGAAGCCCCTGTCATAATTCTATAGGCCTCATATGGGCCCACCGGTTGTTCGCCTACGTAGCCCGCCCCGATTTCACCAATGACCGTGAACGGCACGCGATTGTCACCTGATGCCCCCTCACTGTCTTCGGCTCGGAATGCAAACCCGTCATAAGGCGACCGATCAAAAGGCGGGACGCTATGACGCGCAACAATCGGTTCAGCTAAAATTCTTCCCATCGATCGTTCCAACGAAATCGATTCTGCACGCAGCGGTTGGACGTGCTCCATTACCCGGGATATTGCTTCGGCTACCGGTATCGGTTTTCTCATCTCCATCAAAAGCACCTGCTTTCTTCTGTTATACTGAATCTATCAGAGCTGAAAGGAATGATTCGAATGGCAGAACTCACTCATTTCAATGAGCAAGGACGCGCACGGATGGTGGATGTATCCGACAAACCAATAACATCCCGAACTGCTGTTGCCAGTTCATCGATCCTTGTCAATGAAGCGATTTACAATCAGATCAAAGAAGGAACAAACAAAAAAGGCGATGTGTTCGCAGTCGCACAAGTCGCCGGGATTATGGCAGCTAAAAATACTGCAACCATCATTCCGATGTGTCATCCTCTTCCACTGACGGGCGTCGACATCCGATTCGACTGGGATGTTGATGAATCAGTGGGCCACTATGAAGTGCTCATTCGCGCAGAAGTGAAAACGACAGGCCTCACTGGTGTTGAAATGGAAGCACTCACAGCCGCTTCAGCGACGGCCTTAACGGTATATGACATGTGTAAAGCAGCTGGTAAAGAAATGATCATCGGCCCCACGATGCTCCAGTCCAAAACAGGCGGGAAAAACGGAGATTACTCAAGGACGGACGCATAATGCGCATCCGTCTTTTTTCATCCCTTACAAGTGCTTCGTCAATTCATAGTGAATGTGCAATAACTCCGGCATGACGAGACGGTCCATTGCAAGCGCAACCGCTTTTACGGATCCCGGTAAGGCGAACAGAACTTTCTCTCCTACTGCACCAGCAGCTGCACGGCTTAGCAACGCTTTCGAGCCAACATCTTCCGCATAACTGATGTAGCGGAACAACTCACCGAATCCCGTCAGTTCCTTTGTAAAAAACGGACGGATCGTTTCAATTGTCACGTCCCGATAGCTGATGCCGGTTCCGCCAGTTATAATAATGGCATTCGCGTCCTTCTTGCCGATCCATGATTCCACTGCTTTCAAAATCGCATTCTTATCATCAGGACAAATGATCCGGGCGATGACTTCGTGTCCTGCTTCCTCCACCCTTTCACAAATCAGTCGTCCGCTATTATCATTTTCTTCCGTACGTGTATCGCTCACTGTCAACACACATACATTCAATTTCCTCTTCATGTCCGTATTCCCTTTTTGCATGTCCATTCTCCTCCTTATCCAAACAGCTGGTGATAGATTTTGCGCCCTTTTTGAATATCTTTCAACCCGTGGACGAGAAGTCTACCATTTGAGAACCCTACACACCGAAAGCCTTCTGCGTAAAATTCAACAAAATAGGGAGTACGCTTTTCCACTGTCCCGAGACGTTCCGCAACGCGATAGACATCATCATCCGTTAACTTACGCTCAGCTGCGGGTATGATTTGAACCGTTTCCCTTCCACACAATACCGCATATTGAGTACCTGACTCGGAATGCAGTGACGGATATGAAGGAGCACTTCCACACGTTTCACACGTCACCTTTTTCAACCGGGTGATGCCCGCTTCCACTTGCGTATTATGCCAAATATCCGTGTGCAGCAATTTCGTCCGCATCGATTTTCGGTTGCCGGTTAACCATTTTAGCGCTTCCGTACTTTGGTGTGCGGCTGTAAGTTGAACGGCAGGGGCAATGATGCCCGCAGTATCGCAGGTTTCATTGACCGAAGGGAGTACTGGCAACAAGCATCTGAAGCAAGGCGTCTTTCCTGGGATGAATGGAAATATGCTGCTGGAACTTCCGACACAAGCCCCATACACCCATGGAATGCCGTATTTCCAGGCGAAGTCATTCAGTAATAATCTTGCTTCAAAGTTATCTGTCGCATCGAGTAAAATATCCACATCTTGCGCATAGTGTTCGAGAAGCGGTCCATCGACATGCTCAAGCAGCGGAACAAGTGTCACATCATTGCGGATTGCACGTAATCTGGCAACCGCAGCAACCACTTTCGGCACCCCATGGACGGCATCCTGTTCTGTGAATAGCTGCTGCCTTTGTAGATTGGAAGGTTCCACATAGTCTCGATCTGCTATCGTCAATTTCCGAATTCCTGCACGCACAAGCGTCTCTGCAATCGCAGAACCAAGTGCGCCACAACCGAGCACAAACGCATGTGAATTTTCTAATTTTTGTTGTCCTGTGTCTCCTATCGAGTTGAACAAAACTTGTCTTGCGTAACGGTGTTCCAATATACGCACCTTCTTTTCGCGAAAAGTAAGCAGAGGACCGCCAGTCGATTCGACCAGCCGTCCCCGTTTTAAGCTTTGGTAATATCGCTGAACGTTCCAACGTAACGGGTTACATCCCCATCATTATTTTTAATGGCGTTGATGGTCAATAACTCCAAGTATTCAGAGTCATCTTTCCGTTTGTTCCATATTTCTCCTTGCCACGATCCTTCGCTACCAATGACACTCCACATAGTGGTGTAGAATTCCTTGGATTGTTTGCCTGAACTGAGGACATTCGGATTTTTCCCAATCACTTCATCGGCAGAATATCCTGTCAATCGAGTAAAAGCAGGATTGACCGATAGGATTTTCCCGGATGCATCTGTGACAAGAATCCCTGAACCCGTCGAGTCAAACACTTCTTTTGCAGTGGACAGACGATCCATGTAATAGAGCCAGATGACGAGGACGAGGCTGACGAGTGCAAATTGGGCAAACGCCATGAAGCCAATCGAATACGAGCCAGTCATGGAATGTACTGCGGATAATAGCAACGGCGGGAAGAATCCACCAAGGCCACCCATCATGGACACAATTCCGTTTGCTGTACCTGCTTGTTTACTGAAGTAAAACGGAACGAGTTTAAAAATAACTCCATTTCCAATTCCAGCTGTGAGTGCAATGAGCATGATACCGATCGTATAGAGCAGGATCGACGGAGAGAATGCGAGCAAAACCGCAGCAAATGTCAGTCCTGCAAAAACTCCCATGAGTAGAAATAATGGTTGGAAGCGATCTGCAAGCCATCCGCCTACCGGACGGAACAGCGTCGCGACAATGATGAAGCCAGCTGTCCTCATCCCTGCATCGACTTTTTCCAACTCGAAGTAGTCAACCAGAAAGTTCGGTAAAAAGATTGTAAACGCCACAAACGAACCGAATGTTATGAAGTAGAATAGTGAAAAGAACCATAATTTTTCATTTTTATAAACGCCTTTGATTTGCCCGATCATGGAGGTTTTCACTTTCGGTTCCTTGCGATCACCGAGCACGAAGTTCAATGCCGCGAACGCAAGCAAGAGAATCAGATAGAATTTAACAGTGGCACTCCATCCGAACTGAACCGCCAGGACAGGCGCCGCGAATGTCGTAACAGCCGTCCCCACATTCCCCATTCCATAGATTCCGTTGACGAGACCATGCTTTTCTTTCGGATAATATTTAGGAAGCGAAGTGACCCCGACAGAGAACACAGCTCCCCCGATTCCTAAGAATGTCCCGCCAATGATCAAGTCCGTAAATGAGGATGCTGCACTTATGTAAAACACCGGAAATAACAACAAGATGAAACTTACTGCAAAGATGATTCTCGCACCGAAAACGTTCGCATAATAACCGAGCGGAATACGCAAAATCGAGCCGAGAACGACCGGAACTGCAGTGACAATTGCAACTCGGGATGCGGGAATCGCAACATCTTCACGAATGAATGGAAGCAACGATGAAATGAGTACCCATACCATGAAACCTACGACTAAGTTTGCCGTTTGCAACGGCAATTGCACTTTTTTAATCATCCATATCAGTCCATTTCTATAGGGGATGAAAGGCTTTTCGCTACCATGTCTTTGTCCATACAATCTAATTGGCTATGCAATTGGCGTGTAAAGCTTTTCGAATAATGCGTCTTGCTGCTCGATACGCAACATCGATTCCACCATCGGAAAAATAATCGCTTCTTCCTTGATGAAATGCACAGTTATCGCCTCATAGGCTTCTCCTGCGTCTTTCGCCACAGCTTTGAAATCATTCAGTGACAAACCATCCAGGCTGCCTCGTGTATGATGAAGGAAGTGTCCGATATAGGCATCCAGTTCTTCATGCTCTTCCTCGACTGCCTTCACAGGCCCCTGGTCGCCTCCGATGTATTGGGCAAGCTCGGGAAACAAAATGTCTTCTTCCTTCTCTGTGTGATTCTTAAACGGCTCGATAAACTCAATAAGTGCTTTTCGCAACGTCATAATCGCTTCACGAGCCTCTTCCAGCGAGTAAATGTTCCGTTCAAATCCAAGTACAATCGGGTGCCAATTATCCATTAGATACGTCAAGTACTGATGCTCGTTTTCCAACACCTGCAACGCAGGCAAATCGAATTTGAATCGCTTGGATTCCATGCCGAAGCCTCCGTTTTCACTAAATCAGTTTTAGAAATTCAAGAACTTCTTCTTCAGAGCGTATTCAACGAGTTCCGGTTTACTCTTCAAGTTCAACTTCTCCATCAACTTCGCTTTATGTGCTTCCACTGTTTTAACGGAGATGTACAGTTTTTCAGCGATTTCTTTGTTGCCATATCCTTTCGCGACAAGTGGCAAAACTTCAATCTCACGCTTAGAAAGGATTTTAAATGGATCCGTTTCCACTTCGTCTCCATCTTTTTTCACAAATTCCCGAACGAGCGAAGTCGCCATAGAAGGTTGGATATACGTGCCACCATCATAAACCGTACGAATTGCTGCAAATAATTCTTCATCAGGAGAATTCTTCAATACGTATCCGGAGGCGCCGTTCTTCAGTACGTGAAACAAATATTCTTCGTCGTCATACATCGTTAAAATGACGATTTTCGTATCCGGGAAATCTTCGTTGATTTTCCCAGTGGCGATCAGACCACTTTCGCCAGGAGGCATGCTCAAGTCCATCAAAAGGACGTCCGGTTTATGTTTAGCAACGAGGTCGTAAGCTTCTAAGCCATCTGCCGCTGTCGCTACGACTTCCATATCCCGTTGAAAATTCAAAATGTGCATAAAGCCGCTTCTTACGACCGCATGATCATCCGCGATGATTATTTTCAATGTCCGTCTCCTCCTTCTTCAGAGGCACGGTGAGTATAATTGTCGTTCCCTTTCCAATGCCTGTTTGAACCGTTAACGCAGCATCCACCAGCTCCGCACGTTCTTTCATCCCGAATAATCCGAGGCCTGTTCCTTTGTACGTTGGTGCATTCAAGTCAAATCCCACTCCATGGTCCCGTACTGTGAGTGTTAAAACATCCGAAGTTAGCAAAAGTTCGACATCGACCTCATCTACCTCTGCATACTTCAATGCGTTGAATACCGCCTCTTGGCATACCCGATAGACGACAGTTTCAATCTCCCCTTCAAAACGGCGGGATTGCATGTTGCTCGTGAAATGGACGAGGAGTCCATAATTTTTTTCAGTCCATTTGAAGTGGGTGCGGAATGCAGCTTCCAACCCTAGGTCATCCAGCGTTGCGGGTCTCAGCTGAACGGATAGATGACGGATGTCGTCAAGCAGACGCATGAGTGATCCTTCTGTTTGTCTCACCTTTTTCAGCACGTCGTCTTCCACGTTCATATACTTCAATACGCGCAAATCCACTAAAGAACTCAGCATCTCTTGTGCCACACTGTCATGAAGCTCACGAGAAATCCGCTTACGCTCATCTTCTTGTGCTTTAATGACTCGTTTGACAAGCGTTTTTTGATGCAACGTTTCGGACGTTTGTAATTGCTCTGTCAAATCACGGAGCATGAATACCCGAATTCCTTGTTCTGCATCGATCATTTGAATACTGCCTGTATACGGCACTATCCCTCGGCCAACTGTTTCCAAAAACACTTGGAAGGAAGGGATATTCCGTTCCGGATCGGACATATAACAAGAAATGCATGTCTGTTCTTCTTCTGCACTTGTGAATCCTTTGCATGCCATACAGATTGCCTCTGTACTTCCGGACTTCATGAGTTGAGCAACCTGAGGATCGAGAATTTGTTCAGCGGCTTTGTTCATCGAAAGAACACTGCCCTCAAGACTGAAGAAGAAAATCGCCTCTGTAGAGTTTTCATACAACTGTTCCAGCAAATTACCAATACCACTTTGACTGAGCCCATTCAAATCCCGGTCACCTCCTCACTATAATAAGGTCCGAATGTAGGTGTCACTAAGGACTGCAGCAATTCAAACTTCTCAATGGACATACACTTCTGCTTTCGGCATCCGGCGAGCAGAATCCCTTTCACACGGTTGTATTTAAACAAAGGGATCGCTGCGAAACTTTCAAGTTCTTCTGCAATGAGAATCGGATAGTTATACATGTCTTCTTTTTTATAATACTGATGAGCATCGGGTACGAATATCGGTTTACCTGTCTTGAATACAATCCCCGCCACTCCTTTTCCGGAGTGTAAAACGATACGTCTAAAGCGCTGACTTAAATTTCCTGAAGCAAACTCCCAACGGATCTGAAAGTGCCGCTCCTCGGATTGCACGAGCGCCAATGCAACGAAATCGCACCCCATCGCTAGACGAATCTCTTCAACTTGCTGCTGATAGTTAAATGCTGCCTGGCTTTCCATGAGACATCCTCCCTCTATCTTAAGAAAGGGCTCATTCCGCCTCTCTCGTCATCAGTCTCTCTTATCCTTTCTGTAAAGGATATAACTTCTGCCTACATAATTCAACGGCACACTCCATACGTGCACAAGTCTTGTGAATGGCCACATTGCAAAAATGAGGAAACCTGTAAGAATGTGCAGCTTGAATGCAATAGGAACGGATGCCATGAACTCGGCCTGGGGCTGGAAGATGAGCAAGGACCGGAACCAGATTGAAATCGTCGAACGATAGTCAAATCCCGGTGTCGTCGTGTTCGTAATCAGCGAACTGTATACACCGATGAATACGATGAACAGCAAGAACGAGTTCACGATCAAATCCGAAGCGGATGACAAATGACGGACATTACTATTGGTAAATCGTCTGCTTGTCAAAATGATCATTCCGACGAGCGTCACCACCCCGAAAAAGCCGCCGCCCCACACTGCCCCGATATGGTACATATGATCGCTGACACCCATGGCACGCGTCCATTCTTTAGGAATCCCGAGCCCCGCTACGTGTCCGAGGATGACAGGGAAAATACCGATGTGGAACAGCAAACTACCTATCATGAGTTGCTTTTTCTCGATGAATTCACTGGACTTCGCCGTCCAGCCGAACTGATCATGTCTGTAGCGGAAAATATGACCGACTATGAATACTGCAATACAAAGATAGGGGAATATCACCCATAGGAATTGGCTAGTCATTAGCTGGAACCTCCCTGCGGATACACGCTTTGAATTCTTCTCTCATTCCTTTCACAAGCGAATGATACGGACTTTCGTATTTTTCCAACGCTTTCATCAAATGATAGGAGCCATCTTCAAGGACAGCTAGAAGCATGGAGAAACTTTGTTGTGCACGAGGATCTCCTTTCCACTCAGCAGCGTAGATGAATTCACACATAAGTGGTAATGAATCGGAGAGTTCGCTATCCGGCATGACAAGACCGAACATTTCATACAGCACTTTAAGACGTGCCAGCGTTTGACCGCGCTCTCTGGAATCGCCATATTTCACATAGGTCATGAACAACGTGGCATCTTTTTGAAAATCCAGCGTGTAGGTGTACATCTCCTGGATTTCATCCAGACTGTACGTTTGCATGGTGTCCCAATACTCTTTGACATCTTTATAGGAAGGATCGGAAGGGTTCAGCGACCCTTCCAATACACTCGGATGAAACGTCAACTTATCGGGATACGAAAATTGCTTAGCGAAAAATCCGAAAATCTGTTTCTTTTCATAGAGAAGGTCTAAGTCAATCACGCCAGATCCCCCCATAGAAGTTCTCTTCGTAAATCTCCTTACCTGTCTTTACAGGAGCGCCTGGGGATGCAGGTCCACATCCATCACAACTCCCATTCGATCCCATTACGGAATAACTATAGTTATCGGATTGTGCAGCTTCACCATAGGTCCCCATATCCGTGTAACCTGCTGAACCTTGTGATCGGTACACGTTCATCTGGCCTTCTTTGTGGGAAGTCGGGATGACAAATCGATCTTCATACTTTGCAATGGCAAGTAAGCGGTACATCTTTTTCGTGGATGAAGCCGTCAATCCGACGCGTTCGAGTTTAGTCTCGTCAAAGTCTTTACCGGATGACTGTGCTCTCATAAAGGAACGCATCATCGCCATCCGCTGCAAAGATCCTTTGACCGTTTCCGTGTCACCAGCAGTCAGCATATTCGCTAAGTATTGAATCGGAATCCGCATCTCTTCAATTGCCGGGAAGATCATATCCGGATTCTGGATGGAATCTTTCCCTTCAAAGTAGTTCATGATCGGGCTTAGTGGCGGAACGTACCAAACCATTGGCAATGTCCGGTACTCAGGGTGCAATGGGAATGCAAGCTTGTATTCGATTGCAAGTTTATAGACCGGTGAATTTTGCGCTGCTGAAATCCAGTCTTCTGAAATACCGTCTTTTCGTGCTTGCTCCATGACTTCCGGATCGTTCGGATCGAGGAACAAATCACACTGTGCTTTATAGAGATCTTTCGGATCAGGCGTTGCAGCAGCTTCAAGTACACGGTCCGCATCATACAGTAAGACACCTAGATAACGGATTCTGCCGGTACATGTCTCCGAGCAAACCGTCGGCAGTCCGGATTCAATTCTAGGGAAACAGAATGTGCATTTCTCCGCCTTATTCGTTTTCCAGTTGAAGTACACTTTCTTGTAAGGACATCCTGTCATACAATAGCGCCATCCGCGGCACGCTTCTTGGTCTACAAGCACGATTCCGTCTTCATCACGCTTATACATCGCTCCTGATGGACATGAGGCGACGCAGCTCGGGTTTAAACAATGTTCGCACAGTCTAGGCAAGTACATCATGAAAGCTTGCTCGAAGTTGAACTTGATCTCTTCTTCGATTTTCTGGATGTTCGGATCAGTCGGGCCTGTAATATGGCCGCCTGCTAGTTGGTCCTCCCAGTTCGGACCCCATTCAAGATCCATATAGTCACCTGTTACAACCGATTTTGCACGTGCAACCGGTGTATGCTTGCTTTCGGGTGCGGTCGTCAATTTTTCATAGTCGTACGTCCAAGGCTCGTAGTAGTCTTTCATCTCAGGCATATCCGGATTGTAGAAGATCTTACCGAGGGCGATTTTTGAAAGCTTGGAACCCGATTTGAGCTCGAGCTTCCCGTTGCGCAAGTTCCAGCCGCCTTTGTAGATTTCCTGGTCTTCCCACCGTTTCGGATAGCCGATTCCTGGTTTCGTTTCCACGTTGTTGAACCACATGTATTCAGCACCTTCGCGGTTCGTCCATGTCGTTTTGCATGTCACACTGCACGTATGGCAGCCGATGCATTTGTCCAAGTTCATCACCATTGCGATTTGCGCTTTAATCTTCAAGCCAGTTGACCTCCTTCATTTTACGGACGGCTACGTATTCATCACGCTGGTTCCCGATCGGTCCGTAATAGTTGAATCCGTAACTAAGTTGCGCATACCCGCCAACCATTTGAGTCGGCTTCATATGGATACGAGTCGGTGCGTTGTGACTGCCTCCGCGTTCTTCCGTAATTTCAGAGCCAGGAACTTGAATGTGTTTGTCCTGGGCGTGATACATGAACATCGTGCCTTTAGGAATCCGGTGACTGACAACCGCACGCGCTGTGACAACCCCGTTCCGGTTATACACTTCGAGCCATGCATTATCGTCAATATCGTAGGCAATCGCATCTAGATCAGAGATCCATACAGTCGGACCTCCGCGGAACAGCGTCAACATGTGCTGGTTATCTTGGTAGGTCGAGTGGATGTTCCACTTGCCGTGCGGCGTCAAATAGCGCAGGACCAGCGAATCTTCTGTTCCAGCAACTGGACGATCATGCGGTCCGAGCACAAGCGGCGGTAGCGTTGGTTTATATACCGGTAGCGCTTCCCCGAAGTCCAAGAACAATTCATGATCCAAGTAGAAATGCTGACGGCCCGTAAGCGTTCTGAACGGTACCATACGTTCAATATTCGTTGTAAATGGTGAATATCTGCGACCCAGTTTATTGGACCCGCTAAAGACCGGCGTCGGAATGACTTCACGCGGTTGGGCAGTGATACTGGCAAATGTGAATCGTTCTGCTGCACGGTCTGCTGAAATATCCTTTAGCTCGACCCCTGTATCGTGCTCTGCTGATACGAATGCTTTCTGGGAGACACGGCCATTTGTTGCCGATGAAAGTGTCAGCATCGCTTCTGCTGCATGCTTTGCAGTATGGAGTTTTGGCAAGCCGTCTTTGATCGTGTCATCTTCATACACACCGTTAATGCCTTTCATCATCTCGTATTCTTCAGCAACTGAGAAGCTGACACCGTGCGCACCCACTTTTCCTGTAGATAGTAACGGGCCGAGCGTGATGTATTTGTCATATACTTTCGTGAAATCCCGCTCCACTATTGTCATACCAGGCATCGTCTTCCCTGGCACCGCTTCTACCTCGCCCCTCTTCCAGTCCTTGACGTCTCCATAAGGTTGAGCAATCTCCTGGACTGAGTCATGGGCAAGCGGCGTAGTTACTAAATCCTTGTATACACCAGGTAGGTGGGTTTTCGCCATTTCTGAAAATGTTTCTGCAATCGATCTATAGATGTCCCAATCGGAACGCGACTCCCATAGGGGGTCAACCGCCGGATTGAATGGGTGAACGAATGGGTGCATATCCGTTGAAGACAAGTCTACTTTTTCATACCAAGTCGCCGCCGGCAGTACGATATCCGCATACAGCGGTGTGGTTGTCATCCGGAAATCGAGTGCAACCAGCAAGTCGAGTTTCCCTTCGACTTCCTCTCGCCAGACGATCTCTTCAGGTTTCATGCGTTCGTTCGGTTTCGCTAGCAATCCGTCAGATGCTCCGAATAAGTGCTTCATGAAGTATTCTTGCCCTTTTGCTGAACTGGACACAAGATTCGAGCGCCAGACGAAAAGACTTCTCGGGAAGTTCTCAGGAGCATCCGGGTCTTCCACTGCAAAGTTCATCTTGCCTGATGTCAGTTGTTCTTTCACGTACCCTACAATTTCAGGGGTTGTCGTCTTTCCTTCTTTTGCAGCTTCTTCCGTGAGCTGCAGACTGTTGCGGTTGAACTGCGGATAAGAAGGAAGCCATCCAAGGCGTGCCGCGAGTACGTTATAGTCTGCTGGGTGTTCATATCTGGCATTCCCGCCAAGCGGTGACATGAGTGATTGAGTGCCTGCTTCTTCATACTTCCATTGGTCTGTCGAGAAGTAGAAAAACGACGTCGCGTTTTGTAATCTCGGTGGTGCTTGCCAGTCTCTTGCAAAGGCGATTGTGCTCCATCCTTCAATCGGACGGCATTTCTCCTGTCCTACGTAGTGGGCCCAGCCCCCGCCGTTTACACCTTGTGAAGCAGTAAGTGTCACTAAATTCAAGATGGCGCGGTAGATGGTATCGCTGTTAAACCAATGGTTGATACCCGCTCCCATAATGATCATCGAGCGTCCGCCCGTATCGAGTGCGTTCTGTGCAAATTCCCGGGCGATCTGGATGACAAGCTCCGGTTTCACACTCGTAATCTTTTCTTGCCACGCTGGCGTATAGATCGACGTTTTATCGAAGTAATCTTTTGCTTCCAAGTTACTGCCGACTCGTTTCACACCATATTGACTGAGCATGATATCGTAAACGGTTGCGACACGTCTTGTTGTGCCATCTGACATCGTTAGCACTTTCGTTGGAATCGGACGCGTGAACACTCCGTTCGATAAATTATCGAAGAATGGGAAATGGATCTCTTTCCACTCTGCGTCTGCATCCGCAATGGACAATGCAGGTTCTACGCGGGTCCCATCTTCTTTGTCGAGGAGTAAGTTCCATTTGACGTCCTCTTCCCAGCGCTGTCCCATTGTGCCGTTCGGAACGATGATTTCATTCACGCTTTCATCGAGAATGACCGGTTTCCACTCTGCGTGCTGCGATTCTTGCCCAATATCACTTGCGCGCAGGAAACGTCCTGCTTTGTATGCTCCTTCGTGTTCATCCAGAATGACGAGGAACGGCATGTCCGTATATTGTTTCGCATAGTTCAGGAACATCGGCTCTTTGCGCTGTTCGTAAAACTCGTCAAGAATGACGTGTGTCATCGCTTGAGCGACAGCGGCGTCCGTTCCTGGATTTGCTGCAATCCAATCATCCGCATGAGTCACGCTTTCTGCATAGTCCGGTGCGACCGATACGACTTTTGTTCCTTTATAACGAACTTCCGTCATGAAGTGCGCATCCGGTGTCCGGGTCAACGGAACATTTGAGCCCCACATGATGATGTAACCTGCGTTAAACCAGTCACTCGACTCAGGTACGTCTGTCTGCTCCCCCCAAATTTGTGGTGAGGACGGCGGAAGATCCGCGTACCAGTCGTAGAAACTGAGCATCTCTCCTCCGATGAGGGAGATGAAGCGTGCACCAGATGCATAGCTGACCATCGACATCGCTGGAATCGGAGTAAATCCTGCAATTCGGTCAGGACCGTACTTTTGAATCGTATAAATGAGTTGTGCGGAGATGAGCATCGTCGCATCACGCCAATGAATTCTCACATGACCGCCTTTTCCACGTGCTTGTTTATACTCTTTCGATCTCTCTGGACTTTCGACAATACTCGCCCATGCTTTGACAGGGTCCTTGAATTCCGCCAGTGCCTGGCCCCACATACGCCACAGCTTCCCTCTGATATATGGATATTTAATACGGAGCGGGCTATATTCGTACCAAGAGAAAGAAGCTCCCCTCGGACAGCCGCGAGGTTCGAATTCCGGCATATCCGGGCCACAAGAAGGGTAGTCAATTTGTTGGTTCTCCCATGTAATGATTCCGTTCTTGACGAACACTTTCCAGCTGCATGACCCCGTGCAGTTCACTCCATGGGTGGTCCTGACTACTTTGTCGTGCGACCAGCGTTGACGGTACATGTTTTCCCAATCACGGTTCTTTTCTTCAAGCACAGACCAATTACCGGAATACTTTTCAACAGGCTTGAAGTAATTCAAATTGAATTTCGTTTTCTTCATTGAGTTTCATGCTCCCTTCCTAAATGACCAACAGGATATGCCTTGCGAAACCATTTCAGAATTTTCCTATATGACTATCCTATAGTGTATTCTGAATATTTCCTATTAGGGTTTTCCCTATTACTGAATTCAGTTCTTTTTTATCATCAGGATTTTTGATATAAAGTATCAGTTTAACTTTTCATAAGTGGGGAATACAACGATCCCGCTAATTTCAGCAGTAATGGAAGACCTCATTTCTCACCAGATATCCTTCATTTCCAATCCTTTTTTGAGCATTGCATTGTATCTTAATATGAGTATAGCGGTGAATTCCTTAGTTATATATGAGGGGATGTCCTATTTCACTGCGAGGATTTTGGTGATATTTTGAAAAGACTTAGGGAAGTGGAGGGTAGGCAGGCAGCAAAAAATGCATTTTTAAAGGAGTATCCATACGTTTCATCATCTTCCATTTGTCCCATTAAAAAAGCCCGGTGTTCAGCATGTCGCTGAACACCGGGCTTAACTTGTTGCTTATAGATCGTCGAATCCGTTCAAATCACTAGTTTTCACGTATTGACGGGAAGTTTGTTCGAAGAAGTCTGTTTTGGTTCCATCAAAATTGTCCGTATAAGCACGGATCCACTTCATGGGATTGTCGATGAATTCAGGATAGATCTCACTGAGTCCGAGCATACGAAGCATTTTGTTGGCACGGTATTTGACATAGCCGTCCATTTCATCCAAGTCGATTCCGTCAATGTCAGCGAGCACGTAGCGGCTCCAAATCGTTTCCTGTTCCACAGAATAGCGGAACTGGTCATAGATCCATTCCGTGAATTCTTCTGTGTTGTAGTCCGGATTTTCTGCAAGGGCTGCACGGAAAATATCACTGATTGCTTTGCCATGCTGCAGCTCGTCTCGGTTAATATATGAAATCATCGTAGATGTGCCTACCATTTTTTGATGACGGGCTAAGTTATAGAAGAATGCAAATCCGCTGTAGAAAAACAAGCCTTCGAGTAAGGTCGTATAAACCATCGCTTTCAACACTGTTTCAATCGTCGGATTCGTCGCAAATTCATTATAGATCTCAACAATGCGTTCGTTTCTCTTCATTAAGACATCATCTTTGCGTCCCATTTCAAACGATTCCACTTGTTTGTCATACGTAGTCACGGAAGACAATACGTATGCATAGCTATGGTTGTGTTCGCTTTCCTGGTCGGCAATCGTTGCCATGATGGACTTGACAGATGGGTCCGTGGCAAAGTCAGCAATCTTCATTGCCACGACTGTTTGCGGACCATCCAATGTTGCCAGCAAACCAATAATCTTTAAAAATGCGTCTTGTTCCGCTTTTGACAGGTTTGCAAATTGCTTCACGTCCTGTGTCATATCGACTTCGTTAGCTGTCCAAAACAAAGACCGGATCCGTTGACGCATTGTATAGAAATGCGGATGCGCTAAGTTGTTCCAGTTCAGGATACCGCTCGCTTCCCCGCCAAAGATCGCAGTTGCTTTGTTCGGATTTGCTGGATTCAGTACGTTAACTCGTGTAAGTGTCTCCAATGGTCTAGCACTCCCTCTGCCCAGTTAGTCACGCGGATTTCTTGCGCGCCACGCGGGCTTTGTTCAATTTTCAGCGGTTCAAGCGCCGAGTTATAAAAACGAGCCAATTTCACCGCGGCGTTGCAAAACAGATCATCCCCGCCGAATTGTGTATCACCCGTTCCAAAAACGTATACATGGTCCGGCTTCGCGCCGACATCCAATACGAAATCTTTCACTTCATCAGGCGTGGAGCCTTGGTCCCACGTAAACGAACCGACGATCATCGCGTCAAAATCACGATAATCGGGTACGGGACCTTGGCCGATGCGGTGCATTTGAACGGATGCACCGCCTGCTGCTAATGCCTTTTCAATCAATTCCGCAGTTTCTGCAGTATTGCCGCTCCAAGAAGCATAGGCAATTAAGAATGACACCATTCGCACTCCTCGATTTCCGATGCCGTCGAACGTGTATAATAAGTAGTTTTCATGCCTGATTTCCAAGCTTGCAAATGTAGGTTGAGCAATACGGACGCACGGATATTGTTCGGTACATAGAAGTTGAATGAAATGGACTGGTCAATGTGACGCTGACGCGCAGCATTTTGCTTAATCGACCAGCGCTGATCGACAATATACGCAGAACGGCGATAGACATCATACGTATTGTGATCCAAGTCCGGTGCAATGACCGGCAATTTATAGTCTTTCTTCTCTTCATGGTAGAACGGCTTGAACACAGGGTCGATCGATGCTGTAGAACCCGCAATGACAGAAGTTGAACTGTTCGGTGCAACCGCCATTAGATAGCCATTTCGAATTCCGGTTTCTGCAACGTTCTTACGCAGTTCGTTCCATTCATCAGAAACGTAATCACGTTTGTCGAAATACGCGCCTGTTTCCCAATCAGAGCCTTCGAACAAAGGATACGAACCTTTTTCGCCTGCGATTTCCATAGAAGAACGAATCGTCAAGTATGCAATTTGTTCGTACAGACGATCTGCGAATTCAACCGCTTCGTCTGATTCCCACTGAATTCCTTCCAAAGCAAGGAGATGGTGCCATCCGAAAGTCCCAAGACCGATTCCTCGGTAGCGACTGTTCGTACGCTGTGCTTGGACGACTGGAATTTTGTTCAAATCGATCACGTTATCGAGCATACGGACTTGAATCGGAATCAAGCGCTCCAACACGCCTGCAGGAACTGCTTTCCCTAAGTTTACAGAGGACAAGTTACAAACAACGAAGTCACCTGGTTTTGAACGGGTCACGACAATATCATCTTCCAATGTGACAGATTCAAACTCAGTTGCACTCATGTTCTGCATGATCTCTGAACAGAGGTTACTTGAATAGACAATCCCTGCGTGCTTATTCGGGTTGGCACGATTCACTTCATCCCGGTAAAACATGTAGGGAGTCCCTGTTTCAAGCTGGCTGCGCATGACGCGCTTCATGATTTCAATTGCTGGTACCGTCTCTTTTGAAATTTCCGGATGATTCACACACGCTTCATAGCGTTCGCGGAATGTACCCGATCCTTTTTGTTCGTCATAAGAATCTTCCAGTGAATATCCCATCACTGTACGGACTTCGTGTGGATCGAACAAGTGCCAGTCGGCGCGGGCATCTACCGCTTCCATGAATAAGTCGGGCAAACAAACGCCTGTGAAAATATCATGTGCACGAAGACGCTCATCACCGTTGTTCAATTTCAGATCAAGGAACGTGAAAATGTCTTTATGCCACACATCCAGATAGACCGCTACTGCACCTTGACGCTGTCCGAGCTGATCCACGCTGACCGCTGTGTTATTCAGCTGCTTGATCCATGGAAGGACTCCGCTGGAAGCACCTTTGAATCCACGGATGGACGACCCGCGAGAGCGTACTTTGCCCATGTATACGCCAATTCCTCCGCCGTATTTCGACAAGTTCGCAATATCCGTGTTGCTGTTATAGATTCCAGTCAATGAATCATCGACCGTATCAATGAAACAACTCGAAAGCTGACCATGCGGTTTTCCTGCATTCGAAAGGGTTGGTGTGGCAACGGTCATGTACAAATTGCTCATTGCCCAATACGCTTCGGCGATCTTACCAATCCGATCACCTGTCTCGCGCTGCATAAGCGTCATCGCAATCACGAGCCAGCGTTCTTGCGGCAACTCAACAGGAACTTTCGAATAGTTGACAGCTGCGTAGCGGTCCATCAACGTCTTCAAGCCGATGTATGTAAACAGCTTGTCCCGCTCAGGCTTAATAAGAGCCCCGATTGCTGTCAATTCGTCTGTTGTATAGTTTTTCGTCAAGTCTGCTGTATAAAGACCTTGTTCGACTAGAGACGCGACATGACCCGCAAAGTTCGAATAGACCGCTTCCCCGCGATGTTGCTGCTGGTCTGCATACAGTTTCTGCAAGTAGAGGCGCGCGGCAACGAACGTCCAATAGCTGGATGCTTCATCGATCAGACTCAATGTCTCAAGAACCATCGCATTCGTCCATTCTGCAAATCCGCCCTCAGCATGTTTTGAAAGCCATTTATCACTTGCTTGCGTCAGTGGTGCAATCCGTTCCGCACCAAATTCCTCCTGTAAAGCTTCTAGCACGCGTGTTGTATCATTCGTTTCACGGGTTAGTGTCATATCGACCGTCTCCTTCCATATTCTTTCATATTTGAGCAATTAAAAAAGAGCTGAGAAAACGCGCTTCAAAGGCGTTTCCTGCGAAAGCCTATAAGACGGCATTTCGACATCAGCACTATATATAGTGTGTTATTTACTTATCTACCCTAACATCTTGTGCCAAAACAGTAAATAGGCAAAAAGTGACGTAATTTTTTCTTAGCCGCCTATACGTGCATTGCACCCGGGATTTTCCCTCGAAATATTAGTTTATCACACATCCGTGTCGGACAGTTACTCGTACCGCTCCAAATCATTAGAAACAAAATCCTTGCTTTTTTCTTCCTATTCCGCCTATCAGATAAATGGATTTGCAAAGTTTACAAATTCAAAACAGAGGAGAAATTTTTCAATTCCGTCCTCTGTTTCGAATGTTGGTTCATCCTATTACAATTGTTCCTTTGCGAGTTCAAATCGTTCAACGACTTGTTGTAGTTCACTCGCAATGCGTGTCATTTGTTGGACGGAGTCTGCAACACGTTCGAGTTCCTGCTGCTGCGCAATAGAAGAGGCGCTCACTTGTTCAGCAGATGCCGCTGTCTCTTCTGAAACTGCTGACACACTCTGGATTGCAAGAATTGCCTGGTCTTTGTGCGAAATCATTTCGGATAAATTCGCAGAAAGCTCTGCGATCGATTTGTTCATTTCATCTGTGAGCTTTGCATTGAGTACAAATGATTTCTCTGTACTCGCGACAGACTCACTCTGTGTCTTCATCGATTTCGTGTTTTGAGCAATCACGTCAACAGTCGCTTTCGACTGATCCAAGATCTCCTGGACTGTCTGCTGAATAGTTCCTGTCTCACTACTTGACTGCTCCGCAAGCTTACGCACTTCTTCCGCAACAACGGCAAAGCCCTTTCCGTGTTCGCCTGCACGCGCGGCCTCGATGCTCGCATTGAGCGCAAGCAAGTTCGTTTGGGCTGTGATGTCCTGAATCGATGTGATCACTTGGTTGATGCCTGATATTTTGTCCGTCAATGCGGTCATTTGTCGTTCCACTTGTTCGTTCATGCGGTTCGCCATCTCATTTTGTTCACGTAAACGATCGACCTCTGCAAGTCCGTTATGCGTAGACTCCACTGTTTGACGTGATAAGCCATCCATATTCTCGGATAATGCAGAGATTGTCGTAATTTGATCTGCAAGATCTCCCATGCGGTGGCTCGTTTCTTCCGTGTCTTCCGATTGCCTGGATGCCCCTTGAGCAATCTCTTCTGTCGCAACGGAGACCTCTTGGCTGGATGCAACAATTTCTTCAAACGCATGGTTCACCCGGGCGGATGACTCCGTAAGTCGAGAAGAAGCTGATAATACTTCCACCAGGGCTTGGTTCGTTTGGTTAAGCATATGATTGTAAGAAGTCGCAACAGAGCCGATTTCGTCTTGCTTCAGCTTGCTCACATCGACTTGGTCCGTTAGATTTCCTGAAGCCGCCGTTTCCATCGATTTCTGGACGCGTGACAGAGGATTGATCTGACGGTATACGAAAAACGCTGTAATAAGTCCCATCAATACTACCATGACCGCTGCGGCAATTAACGTGAAGACTAAAATGCGTGTAAACGGTGCAACAATCACTGTCTCGGGTAAAACCGTTTGAACAGACCATGTCTGATCAAATCCAGCCAATGTAATCGGAGCAAAGACGTTGAATGCTTCTTCGTTATACGCTTTTGAGTTCACATACAGTGAATCTGTTTTTCCATTCGTTAGTTTGTCTTTCACAGGCTGCCAATCAATGGCGTCCTTCATATTAGAATTGTTCAGCTGTTCTTTCAAGCTGTTTTGTATAAGAACCCCGTCATCGGATATCACAGAAGCATATCCGCCTTCAGGAGCGATTTCTTTTGTTAATTCCCCTAAAAAGTCCAGGGACATGTTGGCACTTATAACCCCAGCAAAATCGCCATTTTTTGCAAATAACGGTACAGTTAAAGACGTATAGCTTTTGTTTTCTCCATTTACTTCATACGTGATGGGTTCTTGGAAGAGCGATTTCTTGTCAGCTTTCGGTTTCAAATACCAGTCACCTTCACCTGGGTTTTCATATCCGACTGCTGCTTGTAATTTCACATTGCCGTCCACCTTAAGAAAAAACGGGATGAATCTCCCTTCCGAATCCATGAGTTTCTTGTCAGCTTCAGATAACCCCTCTGTAGAAAGCACACCTTTTTCAAATATGGCATTGATACTCACTGCATTCGG
Source organism: Sporosarcina gallistercoris (assembly GCF_014836415.1). GTDB lineage: Bacteria > Bacillota > Bacilli > Bacillales_A > Planococcaceae > Sporosarcina > Sporosarcina gallistercoris. The sequence goes on from NZ_JACSQY010000007.1 coordinate 77,804, forward strand.
ATTTCCTTCCAGATTCTCCCTCAGAACAGATAAGACATCTGCGGCAGCTAATTTCGAATTGGAGTTCATCACTTCCAAAACTCGCTTAGTTGTATTCAACGACTCATCCGTTTGTTTAAATTGTTCACTTAACTCTAAGGCGACACGCTCTGTATCCGTTTCTGCAAATTTTTCTGCATTCGTTACAGTTATGCTATGAGTGTAAACCATAGTACCTAATGCATAAATTACAAATAATAGCAGAAAAACTCCTATTATGAGCGAGGACAGCTTAAAAACAACACTTTTAGACTTTTTCATTCTGTACATCCCTTCCATTTCATGTGACTTAGTGATTATACCTATTAGCACATATGAAGGATAGTTTTTAGAACTATTGTCACAAAAAAGTCACTGGAATCGTATTTCATCCAGTGACTCTTAATATCTATTATTAGTTAAATGTTATTTGGGCTGTTCTTCTCCCCAGCATTCGGTTCCTTTCAAACCCGGAATCGATTTTGCCTGGAATTTAGGATTTAATCCTTTTCTACGCTGAATCGTGAAGTCATCCAAGACTTTGAAGGCTGTCTTACTCAATAAGGCAATGACAATGAGGTTCAATACAGCCATCAGTCCCATGAAGACATCCGCAAGGTCCCATACTGTCTGAACTTTCGCCATTGCTCCGAACATGACCATGCCGAGTACAGCGATCCGATAGACTGTCATCCAGATTTTATGCGCATTGATGAATTCAATATTCGTTTCTCCATAGTAGTAGTTCCCGATGATCGAACTGAATGCAAAGAACAAGATCGCGATCGCTACGAAATAAGGAGCCCAAGAACCGACGTGTTCCGCCATAGAAGCTTGCGTCAACAAGATTCCATCTGTCTCCCCTTTATCGTAAAGGCCAGCCAGCAAAATAATGAATGCAGTCGCTGAACAAATAATGATCGTATCGAAGAAAACTCCAAGACTTTGAACGAGACCTTGTTTCGCCGGGTGCGTCACGTTTGCCGTCGCAGCAGCATTCGGCACACTACCCATACCTGCTTCGTTCGAGAATAATCCGCGACGAACACCTTGCATGATGGCAGCGCCAACACCACCGCCTACCATCTCCTTAATACCGAATGCATGTTCAATTATCAAGGTAATCATTGCAGGGATTTCAGTAATATTCATAATAACAATATACAACGCGACAACAATATATAAGGTAGCCATGATAGGTACGATTGCTTGAGTGACTTTTACAATTCGTTTAACACCACCAAATATAATGATTGCTGTTAACACAACAAGAACAATACCGACTGCCCAATCCGGAACATCAAACACATCAGAAAACGATTGACTGATCGTATTCGACTGCACCGCGTTAAATATGAAACCGAAACATAGAGTTAAAAGAATGGCAAAAACGATTCCTAAACCTCTCAATCCCAATGCTTTTTGCATGTAGTATGCTGGACCGCCTCGGAACGTATCCCCGTCCCGTACTTTATATACTTGTGCCAACGTGCTTTCGATGAAAGCGGTTGCCATACCGATAATCGCAATAATCCACATCCAAAATACTGCGCCAGGACCACCAATTCCTATCGCGAGTGCGACACCTGTCACGTTCCCTGTACCAACACGAGAGGCTGCACTGATTGTGAACGCTTGGAATGCTGAAACGCCGTCTTCGTTATCTTTCTTTTCCGTGATCAAACGGAACATTTCCCCGAAGAGACGGAATTGAACGAACTTCGTACCGATTGTGAAGTAAACTCCAAGCACTAGCAATAAGCCGATAAGTACGTAAGACCATAAATAATTACTGAATGAGCCTGTTATCCAATTTAAAAAATCTGTAAACATCCAGTCACACCTCCACTTTTTATATTCTATTAATTTTTTAAACAACTTGTTTCTTCTGTACCCTCTTTTTTTATCCAATAGACAAAAAAATGTCGATGGTTTAGTAAACCATCGACACTGCGTGAATTGCAATAGAAACTACTATACACCGAATATTTTTACAGTACGTATTGATCGATCTTCAGGACAAGCTCCGCAATTTCCGGTTTACTGATTTGTTCGTCTGCACCTACACTTGTGCCTTTGTGTTTTAATTCATCCGTGATTAAAGAAGAGAAGATGATGACAGGCAGTTTTGCAAGACCTTTATGCTCCCGAATCCTTCTAGTGAAATGATGACCATCCATTTGCGGCATTTCAATATCCGTAATGACGAGTTGAATCGTATCTGCAACATCGCCTGTCTCTGCCACTTTCTCCAGATAGGCGAGCGCATCTTTCCCATTCTCAAAAAATTCAACCCGCTCATAACCCGCTTCTGACAAGGTTGTCTGCAATAATTTCCGTAAAAGAGGAGAATCCTCTGCAACGAGTATACGCTTATCAGAACGCTCCCGCTTTCCGAGCTTCTGGATTTGCTCGAGGCGAATTCCCGTTTCAGGACTGATTTCCATGACGATTTTTTCAAAGTCGAGCAAGAGCATCATGTCTCCGCCAATCTTGATGACCCCGATGACAGGGGAAGTTTCTGCTGAGTAAGCACCCGATGGCTTCTCAATGGCGTCCCACGAAATCCGGTGGATCATCGTCACATTGTGCACGTGAAATACCACTTGTTGTTGATTGAAAGAAGATACAATGTACTTGTCATTTTGTGGATTTGCAGACGGCCCTGCCCCTAACACGCGTTCCATATTAATGACCGGCAGAATTTCACCACGCAATTGAATAATCCCTTCCACCGCAGGATCCGCGTGAGGGATAGGCGTAATCGGCACGGGTACGATAATTTCTTTTACTTTAATGACGTTAATGCCGTATCGGCTACCGGCAACTTCGAACTCAACGATTTCCAGTTCGTTTGTTCCGCTCTCTAATAATATTCCGCTTTCATAAGCCATTCCAATCAGTCCTTTTCATATAGTCGCAATTTTTCTCGTTCGCTCCTGCTCCGCCGTTCTGTGCGAAGCGGCTCTACTACTCTATTTCGGCATCATGTAGTGCATGCTTGAGGGCTCTCTTCCTTTTTTCTCAAATTGTATGCATCCGTCGGCAGATCTGCGGCAGGCAGCCCGTGAAAAGGGATCTTAATTGAGGGTTATGCTCATAAATCTTGGATTGTGCTCATAAATCCCGGATTTTGATCATAAAACCTGGATTGCGCTCATAAATCTCGGATTTTGCTCATAAAACCCGGATTGCGCTCATAAATCCCGGATTTTGATCATAAAACCCGGATTGCGCTCATAAATCTCGAATTGTGATCATAAAACCTGGTTTGCGCTCATAAATCTCGGATTTTGCTCATAAAACCCGGTTTGCGCTCATAAATCTCATATTGTGCTCATAACCTCTCAGATACGCTCACCAATTTCAATTTTCTTCATAAGAAAACCGATCAGCGTTGGCTGATCGGTATGTTTCCATAGACTCATGTATTTACTCTCAGTCATCCCATGTAACTGACATGATCTTGCCAGAAATGGCGTGGATTTGATAGGTCGCTTGGTCAGGGCCATCCTCAACGTCAATTTCAATTTCGACGAGGTAATAGCCTCCTTCTGATGTTTCGACAAAGTCGACGTCATCAACTTCACCTTTCAATTGACGCAATGCAATTTGAATAGCTTGTTGTTCTGTAAGTAAAACTGTTTTCTGCGGTGCCGGCTTACTAACAGGCGGTTTCATCTGCGATTGCGATTGCTGTTGCTGTTGTTGCGGTTTAGGTTGCGGCTTCGGCTGAACCGGAGCTGGTTTCGGAGTCTTAGGCTGTGGTTTAGTCGCTTCTGCTGCTGGCTGAGCAGGCACTTCCACTGTTTTTTCAACCGAAGATTGGTCTTTGGAATCTTCTTCGTCCTTTTTCTTCTCAGCTTTTTCAGGAACTTCCTCTTGCTTTGCTGCCATTTCTGTAGAAGGCTTCTCTAAAACCATTGATAGAACATTGCCTGTTTCACTATCTACACGAACCGCATAGACAGATCCCTCCCGCGTAAGCGTCGCTCCATATATATCATTTTGCAATAATAGATCGTTCACTTTGCCATTGTACATCGTTTCCAGTTGGTTCTTGATCGAATCGGAAGGTATGGTATCTGCGTGAGACACGATGCTTTTCATATAAAACATACCTGCAACGACCATGAGCAGGACGAGACTGAATGGCAGCAAAAACTTCTTGCCCTTTTTCATATCGGTTCACCTCTCTCATAGCGTATCAGATGGACATTAGAATTCACTGAGAATCGGTCGTTTTCAGTAGCCAAACCGTTACTTGCGTCCCTTCCCCTTCCTCACTCTCAATATCGAGCTTCATTCCTAAGCCAATCGCAATTTCGTTTGCAATGGCAAGCCCTAAACCGGTGCCTCCCGTTTTACGATTGCGGTCTTCATCCACCCGATAAAACCGATCGAATAGGAACGGGATATCCTTTTCAGGGATTCCTTTTCCGTAATCCCGGATACAAATCCGTACATACTCATTTAGCTCTTCCATCTCAACATCGATTTCACGCTCGCTATATTTCCGCGCATTGTCGAGTAGGATTATCAAGAGCTGTTTCAGATGAATTCCATCTGTGGATACGTTCAGCTGGTCTGGCCCCTTAATCCGAACGGCTCTTCCATAGGCGCTCGTAATCATTCGAGCGGCATCCTCTATAACCAAGCGGACGTCTGTCTCTTCAAACACATAAGCAGCTGGTTCATTATTACGGGCAAGATCCAACATTTGTTCAACCATTTCCTTCATACGTTTCGTCTCGCTGCGAATCGCAGACAGCGCCTCTTCTGTAAGTTCAGGCTTGTCCATTCCGCGACGCTCCAGCAGTCTTGCATAACTGTCTATGACTGTAATTGGCGTTTTTAATTCATGAGATGCGTCTGATACGAACTTTTCCTGTTTGCGGTAGTTCTGTTCCAACTGGATCATCAGTTCATTGAACGTCTGACCCATTTGTGCCAACTCGTCTTTTCCATGTTCAGGAACTGCAATTTGCTGGAACGTACCTGACCGCCGGCTGTCTGTCATCGCTTGGATCAGCTTTTCAATCGGCTGTGTGACAATGCGTCCAAGTGTAATACTTGAAATTATGATCGGGATCATCGCAAACAATGTGATTCCGATCATCACCATTTTCAACAATCTTAAATTCGCCTTCAAGTCCGTTAATACTTGAGTGACTTCCAGATTGACCACTTCCCCAGTCGGCCAAATGGTAGGAATGGAAATCGAAAGGGCTTCGTAGCCATCGTACGGAATCAGTGTATAGTCTTCACCTTTTTTAGGAACCGGAAATTTATTATCCAATCCTTCCATGGATTGGACAGTCAAAACATCGTCCCCGTTTTCATCTACAACTCGAAGAGCTCCATTCGGCGGTACATATGCGCGCAAAATAATCTCCGCTTCCTCTTCGTCAGTCATTTTACTTAAGGCAACCGTTAATTCCTTGGCACTTCCAAGGAGCTGACTGTATTCAGTTTTGTGCTGTGTCCGATCGAACGTGAAGTAAATCCCTAAATTGCTTAGAATGAGCAAAATCAGCATCATTACAGTAGAAAGGGAGTGGATTTTGTTCTTAAGTTTCATGACGTGAATCCTTCAACGCATACCCAACCCCACGAACCGTTTGGATGTATGATGGACCGCATTCCGGGTCGATTTTCTTTCTTACATATCGGATGTATACGTCGACTACATTCGTATCTCCGTAATAATCATACCCCCAAACCGCGTCCAGCAATTGCTCTCTCGTCAATACCTGATTCGGATGTTTCAACATATGGAATAACAAATCATACTCCCGCGGGGTCAATTCTACTAGTTCACCGCCACACCGGACTTCCCGCGTCTGATCGTGAATTGAAATTCCGTTGAATTCATGCAGATGAACATCCGTTGCCACAGGTGCTCCTTTAAATGAAAACCGGAGCGCTGAACGGATCCGTGCAAGCAGTTCTTCAATTTCGAAAGGTTTAGTTACATAGTCATTGGCACCCAGATCGAGCCCTGTCACTTTGTCCTCCATATCACTTTTTGCCGTCAGCAATATTACAGGGGTCATCGTTTTATCGGCTCGGATGCGTCGCAATACATCCAGTCCATTCAAACCGGGCAGCATGAGGTCAAGCAAAACAAGATCCCATTCCTGCTCACGGTACATGATGAGACCGTCCGTCCCTGTATGGCACGTCGCCACTTCGTATCCCTCAAATTCAAGTTCCAGTTGCAGAACGCGAGCGATACTTTCTTCATCTTCTATAATCAATAGTTTCTCAGCCATTGTCAGATCACCTTTTCCATCGCTTAATCGCTAGACATTATTTACTTCAACAAGCGAACTTCGTCTTCACGGAAGTTTTCTTTAATTCTATCAGTTTTCTATCTGGCAAGAGAATTTAAATGCAAGCATGAAAAAAGAAGCAACCCGCTTGCTGAGCGGGTATGCTTCTTAAACGAAAACGATAATCGCTAAAATGATCGCGAGTATGATGCGGTAGATGGCAAATGGAACGAGTTTGACCTTCGAGATCAGTTTCAAGAAGAATCGGATCGACAGCAATGAGAACACGAATGCGCTTATGAACCCTACGATATAGAACGAAATGTGATCCATCGATAGGTATTCCCAGTTTTTCAAGACAGACACGAGACTGGCTCCCATCATGATCGGAACTGCCATGATGAATGTGAAGTCCGCTGCGGTTCTGTGGTTCATTCCAAATAATACACCACCTGAAATCGTGGCCCCTGAGCGTGAAAATCCTGGCCAGAGTGACAGACATTGAACAAGGCCGACAGTGAATGCTTGACGGTATGTAATTTGGTCAAGCGTCGTTACGCGCGGCGTCTTCGGACCGAAACGATCAGCTGCAATCATAAGAATCGCACCCGCAACAAGCGCAAAGATGACTGTTTCAACACCGAACAAATAATCATCGATCAAATCTTTGAGCGCAAACCCAAGGATTACAGCCGGTAACATACCGACGATGACGTGAAGCAAGTTGAAACTTTGGCTCGCTTTCTGGCCATCCACTTTATAGAGACCGACTAAACTGAATAGCCGTTTCCAGAACACAACGACAACGGCTAGTATTGAACCGAGCTGAATGACAATTTTAAATGTGATGGAAGGATATTTCCCAAGAAACTCTTCACTTTTCAACCACATGTCGTCAACAATAATCAGATGCCCTGTAGATGAAACAGGCGCAAACTCAGTCATTCCTTCAACAAATCCTAATATCAGCGCTTTTAGAAATTCAAATAAATCCATAAGTTAGTATACCCGCTTTCTGCGAAGCCTTACATACCACATGCATGCAGCCACTCCGCCAATTCCTATTAAAATATACACAACGTTTGAATAGATGTCCATATATCGGATGACCGATTCAAAGTGCGACCCAAGCTTTACACCTGTAAAAATGAGAACACTGTTCCAAACCAAACTTCCTAAAGTCGTGAGCAGGATGAAAAGAGGAAAGTTCATCCCAGACATTCCAGCTGGTATCGAAATCAGACTTCGAACAAGCGGTATCACTCTGCAAATGAGCACTGTCCAAGGTCCATACTTGTGGAACCATGCGTCAGCTCGACGGATGTCCTTCCGCTTCAACCTGAGCCAGCGGCCATAGCGATCTGTAAGACGTTCAAGCCGGGGAACGTCAAGAAACATGCCGATACCATATAGCATCATCGCTCCGATCACCGATCCCGTCGTAGCCGCTACAATCATCCAGCCCATTGATAAACCGTGTGATGCCACTAAAAACCCGCTGAACGTCAAAATCAATTCAGAAGGAATCGGAGGAAACAGGTTTTCCACTAAAATAAGCGCCAGCACGCCGTAGTAACCATATTCCGCCAATAACTCCATGATCCATCCTTCCATCCTCACCCTCCCATCACTAGTTGAAACTAAATTGCATAACGCCCGCTACTATTACTCATAGATCATAGTGAAATGCTCATAAAACTTCTGATTTGATCATAAACTACGGATTTTGCTCCTAAATCTCGAATTCTGATCATAAACCCTCGCATTCCGCTCATAAACCTTGAATTCTGATCATAAACCCTCGCATTCCGCTCATAAATCTTGAATTCTGATCATAAACCCTCGCATTCCGCTCATAAATCTCGAATTCTGATCATAACCCTCACACATAACTTGTCATAAAGACGACATTCCCCGCTACAAGTTCCGCCTAATCTCTATTAGTTTACGGAACAAGCTTCCATTCTATGACTGCAGCACAACAAAACCCGTCCAGCACTCTCCGCCAGACGGGCTACTTCTCTCCTGTTTACTTCGTTTCCACCAGTTGTTTGCGCAACGCGGCTTTCAAGAACTTCCCTACAGAAGTTTTCGGAATCTCTTCCATAAAGATGATGTCGTCGGGGACCCACCATTTTGCAAACTGGCCTTCCATGTACTCCAACAGTTCCGTTTTCATTGCCTCATTCGCTTCCTGTCCATCCGCCAACACGACACAGCCAAGAGGACGTTCTTGCCACTTCTCATGAGGCACTGCAATTACCGCCGCCTCAAACACAGCATCATGCGACATAAGCGCATTTTCCAAGTCGACAGATGATATCCACTCGCCGCCACTCTTGATCAAATCCTTCGTCCGATCTGTCAGTTTCAAATAGCCGAACTCTGTCATCACCGCAATATCACCGGTATACAGCCAGCCGTCACGGAACGCTTCGGACGTCCGCTCATCCTTATAGTATTCATCTGCAATCCAGGGGCCTCGAACCGCAAGCTCCCCCATCGTCTTACCGTCCCATGGAACTTCACCATTTTCGTTGACGATCTTCACATCCAGACCCGGCATCACGAGCCCTTGCAGCGCCCGAATGTCAATCCTATCATCCATAGACAGATCATCCATCCCTGACGTCAATACCGACAAACTGACGAGAGGCGACGTTTCTGTCATTCCATAACCGATGATGAACGGAACTTGATAACGTTCTTCAAATGCACGAATCAGACCTTTCGGAGAAGCCGAACCGCCACAGACGATGGCACGCAACGAAGACAGATTACGTGGATTTGCGTCTTGCGCTTTCAAGACTGCCAGCCAAATTGTCGGAACGCCGGCTGTCAATGTCACTTTCTCTTGTTCGATCAAATCGAGCAGCAAATCCGGGATGATCCCTGGCCCCGGAAGCACTTGTGTGGAACCGAAGAACACAGCGGCAAACGGCAGCCCCCATGCATTGACATGGAACATCGGTACGACGGGCATAACGACATCCCGCTCATTTAGTCCCATTGCATCTGCCAGTCCGAGTGCATAACTGTGGAGCACAATCCCTCGATGCGTGTAAACAACGCCTTTCGGATTGCCCGTCGTTGCGGATGTATAGCACATGCCCGCCGGCGTGTTTTCATCCAAATCCTCCGGAAATTCAAAAGTGTCCGAAGCATCGTCAAGGAGCGTTTCATATGCATGGACATTCGGCAAGCTCGTCTCAGGTACCTCTTTGCTGTCTCCCATGATGATATAGTGTTTCACCGTTTTCAAAAGCGGAGCCAACTTCTCCAGATGCGGGAACAAATTATCGTCGACCAACAGGATTTCGTCTTCCGCATGGTTGATGACATACGCAATATGCTCAGGAGACAAACGGATATTGACCATGTGCAAAACCGCCCCCGTACAAGGCACGCCAAAGTAGGCTTCCAAATGACGATGATGATTCCAGCCGAATGTCGCCACTTTCGTTCCATGCTGCATACCCAGTTTTGTCAGTGCATCTGCGAGCTTACGCGTCCGTTTCGCAAATTCACGATACGGGATGCGGTGAATCGTATCTGCTGCGGTACGTGAAATGATGAGCTTTTCCGGGAAAAACTGTTCAGCACGACGGATGAACGACGTTAAATTGAGTGGTGTTTGCATCATAATGGCCATCTCCCTTTGTCCTTTGAATTGGTCAAGCGTGACTTATAAGTGAATTAAAGTCCGAGATTTTTAGCAATGATCACTTTCATGATTTCGTTCGTTCCTGCGTAAATCGATGTCACCGGGATATCACGATAGCGGCGAGCGATTTTGTACTCTTCCATATACCCGTATCCTCCGTACAACTTCATGCATTCTGTGGCGATTTCACGGGCACTTTCCGTAATCCAGTACTTCGCCATCGATACTTTCGTAACGACGTCTGCACCACTCATGTGGTCTTCGATTAATGACTCCAAGAATGTCTTTCCAAGTTCCACTTTCGTTGCGGCTTCGGCCAGTTTGAACTGCGTGTTTTGAAATGAACCGATCGGCTTGCCGAACGCATGACGCTCCTTCACATAGTCCAGCGTCATCTCCAACATGTCTTCTGAAGCCGTTTGAGCTGATAATGCAACGAGGAGCCGTTCTTGCTGCAGCTTTTGCATTAAGTAGTGGAACCCCTTGTTCTCCTCACCAATCAGATTCGCAACAGGAACTTTACATTCCTCGAAAAAGAGTTCTGCTGTATCTTGGGAATGCATCCCGACTTTGTCCAGCTTACGTCCTTTCGTGAATCCTTCCATTCCTTCTTCAATAAGCAGAAGACTGATTCCACGATGCTTCGGCTCCGCATCGACGTTCGTCTTCACGACAGTCAAGAACAGGTTGCCATTTATGCCATTCGTAATGAACGTCTTCTGTCCATTGACAATGTAGAAATCGCCTTCCTTACGCGCAGTTGTCTGGACACTCGCCAAATCAGACCCCGTACCCGGTTCGGTCATTGCTACTCCCGCGATGAAATCCGCCGTCAAGCAGCCTGGCAGATAACGTGCCTTCTGCTCGTCTGTTCCGTACGATTCAATATATGGAACGACGATGTCATTATGCAAACCAATTCCTGTCAGGCCTGCACCGACACGCTCCATCTCTTCCCCAATAATGACCCCGTAGCTGAAATCCAGTCCCAAACCGCCATAGCGCTCCTCAATTTGAGGACTAAGAAAGCCCATCTCACCTAGTTTGCTCCAAAATGTTTTAGGTACAAGACGCTGTTGTTCCCACTCGTCGTAATACGGCACAGCTTCCTTCTCCAAAAACTTACGCAGCGTCTTTCTGAATAAAACATGTTCCTCCGTTTCAAAACGATAGCGTTTCATCCGCCTCGCCCCCTCAATAGTGGGATCAGATCATTTCGATAATCGTCGCGTTGGCCATCCCCATCCCCTCACAAATCGCGAGCAGCCCGAAACGTCCTCCAGAACGTTTCAATTCGTGCATCAGCGATACGAGCAACTTCGTTCCCGTTGCGCCCAAAGGATGACCGAGCGCAATCGCGCCGCCATTGACGTTCAACTTTGTACGATCGGCTCCCGTTTCCGCAAGCCATGCAAGTGGAACAGGAGCAAATGCTTCATTCACCTCATAGAGATCCATTTCTTCAATCTTCAACCCAGCCTTCTTCAGCACTTGATGGGTCGCTTCAATTGGACCCGTGAGCATAAGCGTCGGATCTGAACCGACAACTGTTCGTGCAACAATCCGCGCAATCGGCTTGACGCCAAGCGCCTCTGCCTTCTCTCTGCTCATGAGCAGCACCGCAGATGCCCCATCGCTCATTTGACTTGCATTTCCCGCGGTGATGACGCCATTTTCATCAAATACCGTTTTTAATCCCGACAGCGCTTCTAGCGTCGACTCGGGACGAGGTCCTTCATCTATGGAAAACAACTTTGAATTTCCGTCCTGATCCATGACGGAAACTGGAACGATTTCTTCTTCGAATCGTCCGCTATCTATTGCACGCATCGCTTTCTGATGGCTCTCAAACGCGAACTGATCGAGATCTTCACGCGATAACTTCCATTCGGATGCGATTCGCTCAGCAGATAGACCTTGGTTAATGATTTCGTATTGAGAAGTCAATTTACCGCTTGGCTTCGATCCGTGCATATTGGAGAACATGGGCTCCCGTGTCATACTTTCAACTCCACCTGCAATCACAACGTCCATATCCCCACTGGCAATAGCTTGTGAAGCGAAGTGTACCGCTTGTTGACTCGATCCACATTGACGGTCAATCGTGACTCCCGGAACGGTGATAGGGAAACCGCCGATCAGCGCTGCTGTCCGTGCAATATTGCCGCCCTGCTCACCTGATTGTGTCACACAGCCAAGAATGACATCGTCCGTTTCTTCTTTCGCAACACCCGCTCGTTCCATCAATTCGTCCAATACAAGCGCGGCGAGTTCATCGGGGCGTGTGCTGGCCAGAGTCCCCTTTCTTCTTCCTACTGGCGTTCGCACTCCTGCAACAATTACAGTCTCTCTCATCATGACACTTCCTAACGTTAGAATAGTCCTAGTTTTCTAATAACTATACCAATCTTTGAAAGCGGTTTCAATCTTTGCTTCGTGGACTTGATTGAAACTCAGCCTAAAGTATGAGACAAATCTCCACACCAAGCCTGTTTGGATAAATTCCATTCCATCTTATCATTAGGATACAAACGAAGGGAGGCACCACATACCATGAAAAAATTTCTACTCGCTGTGTTAGGAATTATTGCCGCAATTGTCGCTGTTGTTAACATCGGCTCAATTCTAGCGCTTGCAATTTCAGCAGCAGCCGCCATGTGCGGATGGCACTACTTCCGCAAAAGCGACTCAACAATCGGCCGCATTCTCTGGGGAACCCTCTTATTAGTCGGAGTCCTGACAGGGATTTCCAACATCCCCGCATTCATCGGACTTCTTGCTGCAGCAGGAGCTTACTATGCATGGCGCAAATGGAAACTGAACCAACGTACGAATAGCAATGTGATCGATGCAGATCCCTTTGCAAAGTTTGAAAAACAATGGAAAGAATTCACTAAATAAGGAGGGCTTTTGATGAACGAACTATGGTACAAACTAAAATTTGCAATTCAAGACGATATTGAACAACTGACTGCCAAACACAAGACACAAAATGCCGCAGATGTATTGAATGAAACCATCAAGGAAGCCGAGCAACAAACGAAAGCAGTTGGGAAACTTTTGGAGCGCCAACGCATTTTGCGCGATGAAGTCACAAAGGAACTACTTGAAGCTGAACAGCTCACCGAAAAACGTACAGAACAACTTTCTTTAGCGGAAGCGACAGGAGATGAAGCGCTTATCCACTACGCGAAAGACGAAGCAGAAGCTTATCGTCGGCGCCGCGATGAATTGCGTTCCCTTGAAGTGGAAACAACGGAATCGATGATTGCGTTGGAGCGCCGTTTTGAAAGCATGAAACACAAAGTGAAAGACATGCAAGTGCGCCGTTTGAAGCTGATGGGAGAGGAAAACGCAAAACGCGCCAACAGCCGGATGGATCGCATCTTCTCTGCAGATCTGGAGCCTTCTTCCGATGAGCCTGGAAATCGTGCCACGACCAAGGATGATGACATCGCATCCATGCGTCGCCGTCTAGAAGATTTGACAGCAGAAGAAGCAACCATCGAGAAAATCGTGTAAACTGGAAAGACGGCAACGAGCTGTCCGGGTCATCAAGGACATCCTTGACCGCCCGGCAGTTCTTTTTTCTGACACGGGATTGCTTGGGGGCGGGGTTCAACGTGGGAACGAGCGGGTTCCTCCTCGGAATGAGCGGGTTCAGCGTGGAAACGAGCAGGTTCCGCGGGGAAACGGGCGGGTTGCCCGAACAATTGAGCGGGTTACATCGGAAATCCGAATTCCTACACTCCTCCTCCCTAAATGCGCAGCGAAGCGGAGCACACCAATCAGGCTTGGTTTTGAATGAGGGAAAGAAGAATTGGTCGCGACCTTGGATATGCGTAGGAGAAGGTGAATTACCGCGGAAACGTGCGGGTTGATACGTAGAATGAGTGGGTTGTCACGCGGAACGAGCGGGTTCATCTCGCAAATGGGTAGGTTACCCCGTATAACTTAGTACTGACATCGAGAAAGGAGAAGAAGTGAAATGAAGCGGAGCAAAACAGAACGGATGACGTTATGGATCATGGCGTTTGCGCTTATCGTATTTGTGGAAGCTGGTTTGTTCGGGAACGGGAACGTCATCTTCTTCTTTTTCGGTGCCATTGCCCTATACTTCGGCCTGCAGCGTCGCTCAAAATGGCTGGTCATCATAGGCGGGATATTTATCGTGATCGCTTTGCTCTCATTGTGGAGTTTGCGTTTGCTCATATTCGGCGTGCTGCTCTATCTTGTTGTCCGCTTATGGAAAGGCACACCTGCCGAAGAAATTATGCGGCCACTGAAAGAAACGACGCGGGAAACACAGAACGGTATTTGGAAAGACCGGCTTTTCTCCAGCCAGTCGACCCCTTTCACTTCTTATGAATGGCAAGATGTCCATGTACAAGGGATCGTTGGCGATTTCTATATCGATGTGACCGACACGGTGCTGCCAAAGCAGACCTCTTTCATCTCCATCCGGCAAGGGTTCGGTCGTGTGAAAATTGAGTTGCCATATGACCTCCCTGTGCGTATCCATTGCTCCGCCTTGTTCGGTGAATGTCGTCTGTTCGATTTAACACCAAAGCGCTTGTTGAACGAATCCATCCATATGAAAGATGGATACGACCGATCGATTGGCGAAGAAGCTGAACTTATCATCTCACTATCCGTCCGATTCGGGGATGTCGAGGTGATTCGGAAATGACCGGACTCTTTTGGCGAGGGATTCTCCTATCAACACTATTCATCACAGTCTGTGCCGGGGGATTATTTTACATCATCGAATACACTCCATCCTTCGAATGGCAACACCTGTACAATGAGAATTTACTCGAAGTACCAATCGGCATTTGGCTGCTCGTGCTCCCGATCACTATCGGATGGTTGTTTTCTTTCTGGATGTACAGCATTGCGCGCTCAAAGGAAAAGACGATTGAACGGACACTCAACCAACTCGCAGAAGAAGGACTTACTTCTTCGAACAAAAACATCTCACGCAAACTGAATCGGACAATCGCTTCCGTATCAGAAGTATTGGAGACACAAAAACGCAGTTTGCAGCGTATTACTGATCAACGGGCCGAGGACCAAGATCAGATCATCCAAGAACGGCTGATAGAAGAACGCCAACGACTTGCACGTGAACTCCATGACTCCGTCTCTCAGCAATTGTTCGCAGCCTCCATGCTATTGTCGTCCCTTACAGAAAGACCCGATGAAACAGCACTCCAAAAACCACTGCTCCAAGTGGAACGGATGGTGCAACAAGCTCAACTGGAGATGCGTGCATTACTCCTTCATTTGCGCCCAGCAGTCCTCAATAGCAAGTCGCTAAAAGAAGGTCTTGAAGAATTGCTGACCGAACTTCGGGAAAAAGTGACGTTCACAATTCGATTCAGACTCGAGGACGTCCCTCTTTCCAAAGGTGCAGAAGATCACTTATTCCGCATTGCACAGGAAACGCTTTCGAACACCCTCCGTCATGCACAAGCAACGGAGGTCGATGTCGTATGCGTCGAACGTGATGGTCTAGCGATTTTCCGAGTACAAGACAATGGGATAGGATTCAGTGAATCTGGCGGAAAAGGTGGTTCTTACGGTCTTCAGAACGTCAAAGAGCGCGCAGTTGAAATCGGGGGCGTATGCAAAATTGTATCCGTTCCTTCGCAAGGAACGATTGTCGAAGTGAAATTACCGATTCGGACAGAGGAGGAAGAAGCCGATGATACGCGTATTACTCGCAGATGATCATGAAATGGTTCGCATTGGTGTATCTGCTTATCTAGGGACTCAGCCAGATATGGAAGTTGTCGGGGAAGCGGTCAATGGCGGGGAAGCCGTTGAAAAAGCGCTTGAATTGCGGCCCGACATCATATTAATGGACATGGTCATGCCGATCATGACTGGTGCAGAAGCAACAAAAGCAATCATCCAACAATGGCCTGAAGCGAAAATTATCGTCGTCACAAGTTTCCTGGATGACGATAAAGTCTATCCAGCGCTTGAAGCAGGGGCAGCCAGTTACATTTTGAAAACATCCAATGCCAAAAGAATAGCTCAAGCAATTCGTGAAACTGTCCAAGGTCAAACTGTTCTGGAGCCCGAAGTGACGGTGAAAATGATGGCCAAAATGCGGAGTGGCGGATCTGATCAACCTCTTCATGAAGAGTTGACGCAGCGCGAGCTCGAAACCTTGTTGCTCCTCGCTCAAGGGAAGTCCAATCAGGAAATTGCAGATGAGCTGTTCATTTCATTAAAAACCGTCAAGACGCACGTCAGTAATGTACTTTCAAAACTCGAAGTCCAAGACCGTACTCAAGCGGTCATTTA
Organism: Sporosarcina gallistercoris; assembly: GCF_014836415.1. Lineage (GTDB taxonomy): Bacteria > Bacillota > Bacilli > Bacillales_A > Planococcaceae > Sporosarcina > Sporosarcina gallistercoris. The sequence continues at coordinate 94,076 of NZ_JACSQY010000007.1, forward strand.
TGCCTTCCATCATAAGTTGGTTCAATGAAAAACGCGCAGCCAGGATTTTTCCCGACTGCGCGTTTTATCGTATTTAATGATTATGATCGTCCTTAGGCTTCTGGTTGTTCCACTGCTCATGAGCTTCTTTGTTGAAACGGCTGCGCTCCTCGTGGTCACTATATGGATACTCTTCACCTGGTTCCACTTCGTTATAACCTGTATCGACGTCATTTTCTGTGAACGTAATTGGATCATTCCCTCCGAAGTTGTCAGCTGGTGGAACGTCATTTACATCAGAATGTACAGGTCCTCTTAAGCCGGCTTCAGGATCGCCAGGAATGTTATCAGAGGGTGGAATCGGCGGAGCTTGCTCAGTTGCTTGTTTCATCTGTTGTTTCTCTTGTTGCATCTGAGCTTTTGTAGTATTCATTCCATCTTTCGCCTGTTGCTTTGCTTGTTCTGCATCTTGCTTCATTTCCTCTTTTTGCTGTTCCCAATTTTCTTTGGAAACATCCGCATCTTGCAAGCTCGACTCCATTTTAGACAAGTAGCGTGATGCATGATCACGTCCTCCAAGTCCGAATGCAAGTCCGAATGCCAGAGCAACGCCACCCAAGATCAGGATGAATGCAGCGTTGATGATTGCTGGTGCAATCCCAAGCTGACTAAGTGCCATGAAGAATGCAAATGCGAGAATTGCATATTTTGCAACATAGCGGAGAATGTGCGGATTCCCTTGCTTCGTCTGCATCACACTTCCGATGAACTTCTCAGCAAGGTTCGCAAGCCAGAAACCTACTGCGAGAATAAGAACTGCGGCAAGAACCATTGGCAAGTAAGCGAAAATTGCAGTTGCTAACGTCACCATGAACGCGAGTTGTACAATTTGAAGCGCTTCTACAACAAACAATAGAATGACTACGATTTGAACAATTGTCCCAATGACGGAGGATACAGTGAAACTACCGGCACGCGCGTTAGTCTTCACACCCATCTTATTCGATAGGGAGTCCACACCGAGATTTGCAAGTAACGTTTCCACAACGCCTTTAATCCATTTCGCGACATACACACCTACGAGTACCAAGGCAATCGCGACGATGATTTTAGGAAGCATGACCATGATGTCATTCAACATCGCAATGGCAGGCTGGGAAATCCCTTCCAAGTCCAGAACCTCAAGCGCTGAAATCGTCACAGGAATCAAAATCAGAACGAATACGATGGTTCCGATCACTTTTGAAATGCTCGTCCCTTTCACAGCAGAAGACACTTTCAGTTTATCTGCAATTTTGTCTGTGCCGATCGATTCTAGCAAGTTCGTCACAATCATGCGGACAATTTTAGCGATCAGGAAACCTACTACAAAGATGAGTGCCGCCCCAACGAGCTTAGGGATGAATGCGACAAACCCTGTTAACAAGTTCTCAAACGGACCGCTTACGCCACTTAACCCTAGCGCATTCAATACTGCCGGAATGAATAGAAGTAAAATCAAGTAGAAGGCAACGTTCGCAGTCGTCGAAATCCATTGTGCTTTATCAACCGACTCTGCAGATCCGCCTACTTTAGAGACATATTTATGCACATTCACTTTGTGTCCAGCAGACAGAATCAGTTTTTTCACGACAGTTGCAAGTGCCCACGCAAGCAATAGGATGAGTCCTGCTTTCAAAATACCGAGAACCGCACCACTAAGTCCTGCAAATACATTCAAGAACGGTGAAGAAATGGTATTGAGGTTCATCATATTAAAGAAGATGAGAATGGTAAGCAGTAAAATACCGAAGAATACAATTTTTCCAGCGATTCGGTCGGCACTCCACTTCTGGTGTTGCATGTTCAATCTTTCATTCATGCGACCTTTCTTCATGGCTTTGACAACTGCACCTTCGGCAACTTTAGCAATGATAATACCAATGATGAGTACGATAATGCCTAACAGCAGGTCAGGTAGCCAGCTAAAAAGGTTTGAATAGTACGGGTCTCTGAACATTGAAATCCTCCATTCCAGTAAATAGTCTAGTCATCTATTCCTACAAATGGAGATTGGTAAACCTCTTAGTCTTAAACTTCCAAGAGAAATAATCCCCTTTTAATCGTACAGAAAAACCAGCTGACTGGATGTGTCAGCTGGCTTATGTGTTCCGTTTGGATTCGTTCCATTCCGTGTGAGCTTTTTCGTTGTGGTTCCGTTCTGAGGGGTTCTCTTCATTTTCCGTATATGCAGAAGGAGCATGCTCCGCAGTTTTGTCTTTTTCATTTTCCCGGAATTCGTGCGTGAAATTTGAGTCGGCAGGATCTGATAACGGCAACTCATCCGTTGGTCCTGCTGGTTTCCCTGGCTTCGGCACTTTAGGCTCTAAGTCTTCCTTATTTGGATACTTCCCATCTTGAATCGTCATTTCAATCACTCCCATTCACTTTAATATATATTCCTAACTATCCTTGTATCTTTCCCTGAATTCTCAAACTTTAAACTAAAAGAGACTTCAGGGAACGGCACTCCCTAAAGTCTCAGTTCATTGAACTCACGTAACTTCAATACTTTTTCAGCTTATCATCATGCTTCTATGAACACTTAGCCATTCAAATTATGAATCGTTTTCTGTTCAATACTTATTATCTCGCCCTTTATCACTGATTCGATTAGCTGCTACATTCATATCCAATTTATTATTTTCTGTTTTTGCTGAAAATACTACAAGCGGTTCGGAACCTATAACGCGTTGTGCGTCCCAAACCATCCCGTCAAACTTATTATACGAGCTGTCTGCCTGTACTAATCGTTTAGATCGCTCCGTCAACTGCACTTGCAGCCCCGTGAAGAGATTCCCGGAACTTTCATTTGGAATGGTAATGGATCCTATGATGTGGATCCCTATCACACAATCATCTATCGTCATATTTCCAAAACGATTCGCATTAATCCAACTATATGTCCCAGCTCCTGGATTCTCAGCTTTTAGTTGGATGGCTGTTTTAAAGCCCACTATTGAGATGTTTTCAAACTGAACAAAGCTAATATTGTGCCATTTACCTTTAGCATAAAGGGAAAGACCCGTGCCCTTGTTGCTTTTACTTTTATTAATGATTGTCATATTTTCAACTCGAGTTTTATTCGAAGCATCGTACTGATCGTTACCTTTTAGAAAAATAACTTCTGATTGAAAGACTGGATCCATTATTTGAATCGTTCCATTCCTAATTACCGAATCCTTTTCAACCGTCAATACTCGATAGTTCCCTTTAACCGCTAGGACAGAATTCGTTCCAAACTCTAATTCCACTCCTTTTTTAACGGTAAAGCCAGACTTGATTGTATATACTTTATTGGCTCTCAACTTTACTTTCTCTTTCTTTTGCGAAGCACAAAAGTCGATAGCCTGCTGAATTGCCTTTGAGTAATCTTCTGTTTGACCGCTCTCATTTGTTATGAAGTCTTCTACCGCAACCGTGTCTTCCTGTTGACTTAGGTTATTTTGTACCACATGTGCACTCCCCCATATCTCGGTGTTCCACATTAAATAAAGAACAATGGTAATGTTGATGACAAAGATAGCCATATATCGAATTCGTACATTTTTAATTTTCATTGAATCATCTGCTTTCCTAGCTCACAACTACACTACAATGCGCCACCACCTCATCCCATTTCATGTATATGCGAAATATATCTTCTTCTATAAGCTTAGAACCCGATTGAACTTCAATAAATTCTAAATCTGTCATTGCCTTTATACCGTGCTCTGCTTCTATTGGAATTTGAAGCACATCTCCCGCCTTCACGGAATACAGTTTGCCATTAAGCGCAAACTCCCCAGTTCCTTTAATGATTGTCCAAACTTCCTGTCGATAGCTGTGTTTCTGATAGCTAATATTTTTAGAGGACTTTACACAAATACGCTTTGTTAATACCTCTGCCCCATCTTTCACCTTCATATGATCGAGTACGCGATACCAACCCCACCGTCGTTCTTCATACATGGGTCTTTTGTTCACGCCATCCAAAAGTTCTTTAACTCGCGGACTTTCACTTTTTTTCGATACCAGAATACCATCGGGGCTTGCTGCGATAATTAGATCATTCACACCGATTGCTGCAATAGGAATAGCCAACTCGTTAATTAAGTGCGTGTTTGTGGAATTTGTAGTCATTACACAATTACCAATTTTATTTGTAGACATTTCTTCAGTTAGCGTGTTCCATGTACCAAGGTCTTTCCAATCCCCTTCATAAGGAATAGCAATTACCTTTTTTGCATTTTCAACAACTTCATAATCAAACGAGCGATTAGGCAGAAGCGAATACTGGTTGTATAGTTCCTCATATACGACTGGCAATCCCCGTTCTTCAAGGATTGAAAGAATATATTCCAACTTAAACGCAAACACTCCTGTATTCCACAAAGCGTGCTGCTCTATTAAATGTGCTGCTTGCTGGTGAGTCGGCTTTTCCTTAAAGTGACTGACCTCTAAATAGCCTAGATGATTACAGTCTTTTTTAGGAGTTAGATAGCCATATTTTTCTGACGGAAATGTCGGCTTTTTCCCTATTAACGCAAGATCTGCGTTGGAGTGTTTTAGTGCACCTTCCAAACCACCTACTCTTAAAAAAAAGCTTTCTTCGACATACGGATCCACAGGAAGTACTGCAACAACTTCCTGTGACCCAATCCCTTTGACAGAATATAAATAGACTGCAGCTAGGGCGATAGCCGAAAAAGTATCTCTTCTTTCCGGTTCAATACTAAGTGGAATATCGGAACCAATTTGATTTTGAATTGCATCTACCTGGGACTTACTTGTAGCAATCATTGTAGATTGTTGCAGACCAGCCTTATCCAGCTGTCTCCACACCCTTTGTACCATCGATTCCATCAGACCCTCATCATCAGCAAGCACTTGCAGAAATTGTTTCGATCTTGACTCATTTGATAATGGCCACAAGCGCTTTCCAGATCCACCAGATAGTAAAATTAGTTCCAATTCTGATTCTCCTATTCACTTTTTTTAAGGTGTTTACGAGGCTGTATATGCTCCAATTAATTGATCAGTCACTTTTTTCTGTGAAAAATGCTCCGACACAAAATCGCTCGCCTTCACAGTTACAGTTTCCGCCAATTCATGGTCGTGCAAAAGTCGTTCAATCTGCGTTACAAATTCGTCATTATGTTCGCAAACAAAGGCCTCTTCCTGATGTGTAAAACCAATTCCTGAATTGGTTATCGTACTCATAACAATCGGACAGCCAAGACCTGCTGCTTCCAAGATTTTGTTTTGCTGGCCAGCACCGAAACGCAGAGGGCAAACATATACAGCCGCCTTCCATTGCCACGGTCTAATATCTTCTACAAATCCCGTTACGACAACGCCTGGGATCTTGTTCAATTTTTTTATGTCAGCTGCAGGATTGGCCCCTACTAGCCAGCACTCCAAATCAGGGATTTTTGCTTTAAGTGGAAGGTAAATCTCTTTCACAAGCCTTTTCGCTGCGTCTACATTCGGGGCATAGTTCATAGTTCCAGTGAATACTAAAGCATTCTTTCTGTTTTCCAAAGGATTCCGGTAAAAGTAGGACAAGTCTATATAATTTGGAACTACATCTACTTCACTGACCCGTCTTGAATGAAGAAAATCCTTATCTGCCAGAGAGGTGATAATGGCTTTGGAACTTTGTGTTTTTATGAACATTTCATACTTTTTCATTCTCCCCAGTTCTCCCCCAACGACCAGCTTTTCGAATGGATTTTTTGACCACCGGTATCTTCTTTCCAAATTCAGGCTGATTGCATCAATATAGTCCACAATCAATTTCGAATTTGGAATGGTTAATAAAGGGAAGTTATGAAGCATTTTCGATTGAACATGTATGATGTCATAATGCGTTTCACTTAAAATCCGTTCAAGGAGCACGTTTAAAATAGGAAATGAAGCGAGCGATACACTTAATGGATATTTTTTAAGGAAAAAGCTTCTTATTATTGAAAAATTGTTGTTTTTTGCTTTCATCTTGAACTTTTCTTCATTCGAACCATTCATTAAAGAAGCAGCACAGCACCAGTATGCTTCGTCATTTTCTTGATATAGATAGTGAACGGTATGTCCTTTACCCAATAAACTTCTTATTTGCTGAAACGCTCTCACTTGATCTCCTTTTCCAGGAACTTTCGGCTTTCGATGAGTAATAAATAAGATATTCATGTACTATCCCCTTTTATAAACTTGAAGCCTGATTATGACCGAGTAGTTGTAATAATTTCTTTTTTCTTCCGATTGTTTATTTCTCCCACTCCTCTTGCTTGCCCTCGCTGAAAGAGTATTCGAATAGTCTGCAGTACAATTTTAATATCACTTCCAAGTGAATAGTTGCGAATATAGAACAAGTCAAATCTCAGCTTATCTTCAGGAGTCGTTGCGTACTTTGCCATTACTTGCGCTAGTCCTGTTAATCCTGGTTTCACAGTCATCCTGTAAGAGTATTCCGCCATTTCTCGTTGGAATTGATCACAAAAAAACTTTCTCTCAGGTCGTGGTCCAACCAGGCTCATCTCCCCTTTCACGACATTGTACAATTGTGGTAACTCGTCCAGTCGTGTAGCACGCATCCATTTACCAATAGGGGTTATTCTTGAATCACGCGCTGTCGCCAACACTGGTCCTGTCTCTTTTTCCGCATCTTGAACCATGCTTCTGAATTTATAAATCAGATAGGGCTGCCCGTTTATTCCAAGACGTTCTTGCTTGAACAATGCCGGACCTTTAGACGTTAATCGGATTAACATCCATAAACTAATCATTACCGGACTAGTGGCCACCACCAATAAAAAGGAACCAACTACGTCAAAAGTACGTTTTAATACTCGTTTGACGATGGTAGATTCCACCACCGGAATGGAAAGAACAAGCATATCATCCACTTGCTGCTGAGTGGATCCTTGTATAAACACTTCAAAGAACTGGGGAACAATCAGTATTTCCTTTTCATACTTCACACATAAACTAACGAGTCGCGTTCTTTGTTTTTCATCGACCAAAGGGCTAATCAGTACTACATCGACTTCTTGCAAAGAATTTTCCAGTCTTTTTTTTCCACTTGCTAGAAACAAACCAGTGACGATATACCAACCTTTGTGATGTGAAAGAAACTTGTCAGCTAGTGCGATTCCACTGGTTTCATCATTAGCGACAATCAGCACCTTTTTCTGCCCATGAAGGCCCTTGACTATTCGCCAAAAAATGAAGCGACTGCCTATCAAAAGAATGACATGAATCAAACTAGCGGTTAAAACGACTTCGAGTGAAAGATATTGCATAGGATAATAACTGCCGCCCAAAACCGATAGAAATGCAACGATAGTTATAGAAAATAGGATTATATAGATCAACGGAGTAAATCCTTTTCGCTTCAAATCCAAATAAAATCCGAAGAGATACAAAACACCGCACGTCAACGCTGCTATATACGTTACTGATTGAGCATTATCTAAAGGAGAGGCAGCACTATTCAAAAGTAAAGAAGCAGTAAAGTAACCTAAATGAATTAACGCAATATCGAATAACACAAGTGACATTTTTCCAGTTCGCCTTTCGCTACTCCTTATCATTGCAACCCCCACCCATTTAGACAACTTCGCTCTTTTAAGATTATAGTTACAACATTTGTTTCTAATCTTTTCTATAAATACTGCAGCATCGTTGCGTTAATCATTTTTTCTGAGGAAAAATTCTTCTGAACCCGCTGGTTAGCATCCTCCGCCATTTTCAATCTTAATGAAGGATTGTTTTTCATCACGTGTATGTAATTACAAAAACTTTCAACCGAGTAGTCAGATACGAGAAATCCCATTTTGTCGCTATTTATTGCTTCTTTAATGCCGCCTGCATTCACTGAAATGATTGGAGTTCCAACAGCCATCGCTTCAAGAATAACCATTGGGAATACTTCACGATGAGAAGTCAAAAGAAGCACATGCATATCTCTAATGAACTTCTCTGAATCCTTTATGTCTCCCATCATATGCACTTGCTTTGTCAGCCCCGAATTTTCAATCATTTGATTGATTTTTGTATATTCCGGCCCCTGCCCGCCTATATAAAATTGTATATGCTGATCATTGTTGAGCTTCTTTGCAATTTCCAGAAACAATTCATGATTTTTTTCTGATGAAAGTCTTGCGAGAATTCCAACCTTAAAGATGTCTGTTTGTTTTTTCGGATGATACATAAACTTTTGTAAGTCTACTCCGTTATAGATTGTTGTAATTTTTCCTGGCTGAACACCCAGTTGCAACAGGTTCAATCGTTCATCGTCACTGACTGTTATAACTCTAGTCAGATGACGATTTACTAACGAAACAAAGATGTTGCGAAAGCGTTTTTCCATCATCGTAATATTATGTTTTGTATAGATAATCGATAGCTTTTTAGGGAGTATTTTTTTTAGTACTACGGCATACAAGACCATTCTCAAGCTGTTTGCATGAATTACATCAATCTTGGATTCTACTACCCTTCTCATAATTGTTATTAAGTTCGCAAGATGATTATGGCGCGATAAGTGACTAAAGTTTGTTTTATTGTTGATTTGCTCGTACAGCTCTCCTGGTCCTGCTGCTGTGTAAAAAACAAGCTCTGGATGCTTTAACTGATTCTCCAATTTACAAAAGTAGTTTTCAGCTCCACCTGTTGTGAGTTTATCCGTCATTAATAACACATTCATTTCCAGTATCCTCCTAGAGAGTCAGTTGAGCGTTCGATATCTGAGGGGGTATTTTTTCTCTGCACGTTCTCTTCCCGTTGAAGAGTTATCGAGAGAATAGCGAGGTAAAGAATAAATACTTCATGAATAATTAGAGAAAGGGACATAATTTGCAATAGAAATGCTATGAAGATTAAAAGTAAATACGTATGATGCTTCATTAAGCGTCTTTTCAATAGCTGAACAAATACTAGGAGAAGAAATATGAAATACATAACAAATCCTAGCAAACCGGATTCCGTTAAAATTTGTAACAACGTATTATGTGTGTACAGATTTTCGCCATAATGAACGTTGTTGTATTCGATAAAGTTATCTGCTCCAATTCCCATAACAGGATGCGCTAAAAAGTATTCCCACGCCCGTCCCCATAGTTCAAAGCGGCCGCTTCCTCCATCATTCGAAAAGTCCTCAATTCTTCCTACAAGGAGCGCGCCTACATCAATTTTCATAATGAATATTGCAAAGTACGCAGCTGGTATGAAAATCACGCCTATCGTCGTCATCGTTCTCCATCTTTCAGAAGAATTGCTGATTACAATGTAGATCATAATTATGAGAAGCATTGCCAAAATACCGCCTCTTGAAAAAGTTAAGACCGTTGTAAGTATGCATAATGTAAATCCGATTTTGTTCCTGACAGTGGTCATATTCGTTAGGAAGTATGCAAAAAATATAGAGTTATAGAACACAAACAAATTGGGATCTTGCAGCAGACCGACTAACCTTGGATAATCCCTGTCAAAGAGAACGCCATAACTAACCGACATTTCCTCCGTCATTTGTAACCCCGTTTTTTTGATGCCAGCTATATACAGCAGCAGGCTGACAGCATTAAAAAGCAAACCGGATTTCGCAATCGCCTCTTGGATTGCGAAATTAGAATACATTTTCAAGACAAATTTCAATATAAAATAAAAGCCGATCAGTAGAGCAATACCCGCCATCATACGAATGCTGGCAAAAGGATATGCTGAAAAAGCGCCAGTGAAAACGTAAAACAAATAAAATAAAATTAACACTATTTCGTATGAGTACATCTTTTGAAACGAAAATGAAGAGAGATGAAAGAGTAAGAAAATACATAAAAAGATCATATAAGGCTTTAAATAAAAACCAATATATACGTTATAATTACTTAACATGAAGGTGAAAAGTAATAAAAACAGACCGGTATGCCGCTCTTTCAGAGTGACAGATTTAAGAAAGCCCATCCCCTATCCCCCGCTCTGTCGTCTCTTCTTCCGCTCTTTTTTCTTTATATATGAACCCCTTTAGTTTATGCAGTAACTCTCTATCAGCTACCAGGATCACTGTTAACGACAGTAAATGAAGACTTGCAGCTAGCACAGGAGATTCGGAGAAGAAATAATTCATGATTACAAATAAAACAATAAAAAATGATAAATAAGGAATTAACATGTTCACCGCCAACGCTTTCTTAGCTGGATTTAAAAACCAATACCCTGCTAAGGAAACCAGCTCGATCCCCACTGCAGCACATGCTGCACCTTCTATACCATACTGACGACTAAATCCAACATAGAAACCAATTCCAATTAGAAGTGCTGCTGCCTGAATTGCTGTTCTCCGATAATGCAGAGCTTTCGTGGTCAGCCCATCAGCTAGCGCCACATTAATACTTTGCAGTACGAGCATTAAAGACAAAATTTGCAAAGCGTTAGAAGCGGATAACCACTCGTTTCCAAACAACGTACTAATTAAGGGTTCGGGTATATAAAAAAAGGATACTGTCATCGCCATGCCTGTTAATGCCATCATTTTTAGTTGAAGTAGGTTTAGCTGCAAGTGCTCCGCCTCACCTTTGCCGTTATAGCTCTTAAACAGTGCCGGGTAGAATGCACCTGCTAGTACGCCTGGAATTTGGTACAGTGCAGAAGGTATACGATAGGCAACAGCAAAAAAACCAACCTGTTTTAGTGTTAATGTCCTTTCCAACACAATGGGTCCGAGCTGTGGTAGGAGAACGACCAGCAAACCGCTAATAATGAAAGACGTCACATTCTTTAACAATCCTCTATGGAATGCATGCTTAAAGTGGATCGTGGTCCTCTTTGCTACCAAGTGAATCCCTACGAATCCTGCGAGTAAATACGAAAAACCATAAAACAAGCAAATTAAGAACGGATGCAACGACAACATCATTCCACTTAAAACAGAAACTACAAGCAGCAGGGCTGAACAAATACGAATCAGCCCTAAATATTGCATTTCTTCTATTAGTTGAAAGTAAGTAATACTAATACTCTGAAGCGCCAACCCTGTCACCATAGGCAACATTAAATAATACATAATTTTCATTAGTTCTGGCTGATTCTGATAGAGCAACTGGATTAGGAAATACCCCGCTAGAAGTGTAATCCCCAATAACACAAGCCTGACTTTAACAAAGGAAGAGAGTAGAGCAGTTAGACTCACTTCTTTTTTAGAACCTTCACGGAGTACCGCAACACTTATTCCGGCATCCGTACAGTACCCCATAATCAAGGCATAAGCTAACGCAATACTAAACATTCCATAGCTTTGAGAATCCAAATACTTTGCCAAAATCACAAGTGTTACAGCGTTAAGTCCACTAGAAAAGATTGTGCTATAAAACAAATAAACTGCATTTTTACCAATAGAGTTCTTTTTACCATGTTTCACCAATGCTCACCCACACATCTTCAACTTGTTTGATATATTGCTCCTAATAGCTGGGTGTTAGCTCTTTCCAGAATTTTTTTCACTTGCAAAGCATCCCTTTCTTTTGTCTGGTCTTCCTGAATCACCAGAATCACACCACTGCAAACTGTAGAAACTATTTGAGAATCGGCAGCTATCAAAAATGGTGGAGAATCCAGTAGTATGACATCGTAGATACGATGCCATGCGACTAGCAGCTGTTCAATTTTATTTAAACTCTCTAGGTAAAACGGTACTGAGCCGGCAGGAAGAAAATGCAAGTTATCGATGAATACTTTAGAAATTTCACCTTGTTCTCCACTTAATATATTGCTTAATCCTTTGTTGTTTGGAACGTCAAACAGATGATGAATGATAGGTCCTCTGAAATTCATATCTACTAGCAGTACTCTTTTTCCTGCTTCAGCAAACGAACTGGCCAACTTTAAAGAAATCATCGATTGTCTTGGATTACCTTCTGGAGAAGTTACCATTAATATCGACTTTTCGTTCTTCAGTACATGTTGTGTATTCATTTTGATCATCCTGATTTGCTCTGTGCTTATCCATCTTCTAGGAGACTTCAGTTGCTTTATCCACTTGTTTTTTCTTTTCCTTAACAACGAATGACCTCCTTTCATAGTCAGGATCATTAGTGAGATATGCTCCTCTGCCATTCTTTCGAAGTTCTAATTTCACACTGAAATTCCCTAAAAGCGGTATGCCGAGCAACTCTTCTACAATTCCTTCTCTTTTAAAAGAACTATCCAATTGCTCACGGATGACTGCTAGTCCAATACCCGCTAAAACCCCTATGATCAAGGCAATCGCTAGGGCAGCTAGTTCATTATTGGTTTTAATGACATCATCGTTTTTCCCTAGCAGTTTCACCTGATCAAATTGAAGGAGACCATTCATTTTATCGATGGCTATAACTGCTGTAGTATTGGCGATACTTCTGGCTAATTCCTCGTCTTGGTCTTTTACAGTGATGATAATAAGCTGAGAGTCTTTGTTGTTTTTAATCACTAATTTTCCATCAAATGTTTGCCCTTTTAACCCTAGTTCTTCTTTCACTGCATTTAATACAATGGGACTTTTAATGAAATCTACAGAAGACGCCAACATTCGTGGAATCTTTTGAGTTTCTTCATAGGAATTTTCTTGGTTTTTATTTTGCAAATTACCAACAAGGATATATTCACTTGCTTCATATACCGGTTTGAATATATAGAACGTAGCTAGTGCGGTAATGGCAACCAAGACCGCCGCTGTCACACTGATCAGAAGAATTCTTTTTTTAATTAAAAGAAAGAAATCTTTTAGAGTCATCTCTCTTTGCATAAGAGCGTCACCTTCCATCAGCTTTGGATAAGCATTTCTTGCTCACAGTATCTAATCGTCCTATTCAGCCCCTCAGCAAATGAATACACTGGTTCCCAATCAAGTACAGTCTTTGCTTTTGTGTTGGCTAAGCAACTGTACTTAATATCACCTGTCCGCTCCTCATGAAAAACAGGCAATAAGTTCGTTCCGGTGATCTCATTCAATTCATTTATTATGTTCTTCACTGAGGTTTGGTTTTGAGTACTAATGTTAATAATTTCATTGTCTCCATTTGTTAACGCGGCAACATTTGCTTTGGCTACATCTTTTACAAAAATAAAATCTCTCGTCTGATTCCCATCCCCCAGAATAGATAGCGGTTGGTTATTCAAAAACTTATCAATAAAAATTGACACCACTCCTGCCTCTCCATTCGAGTCTTGTCTCATACCGTATACATTGGCATAACGTAAAATGGTGTAAGTTATCCCGTGTAGGCTGGAAAACATTCTTATATATGCTTCAGCATGCTTTTTAGACAATCCATAGAAAGAAATAGGTTGCAGTTGATGATTCTCATCAAGCGGCAAATATCCAGGATTTCCGTATAATGCAGCAGTTGAAGCAAAAATTATTTTCTTCACTTGATATTTCACACATGCCTCAAGTACATTAATCGTCCCGATAATATTTTCTTCACTATCGTTTAATGGCGCCTGTAAAGAACTAGCTACAGAGACTTGAGCAGCTAAATGAATGACACAGTCCGGCTGGAAGTCAGCATAAAACCTCTCTATTTCTTTCTTTCGAATATCTCCCTTATAAAAAACTACTGATTTAGGAACTTGTCTCATTTTCCCTGTTGAAAGGTTATCTACCACTGCAACCTCATGATTGTGTGCAATTAACTCCTCAGTAACATGCGATCCGATAAATCCTGCCCCACCTGTCACCAGTACCTTCATCGCCTTCGCCTCTTCCCCAATAAATAAAAATAGAAAATAGTAAACGTTTAACCGAAAGTAAGTTGTACTTACTTGTGTTCCATTATTATTCCAGCCGACATTTGGTAAGTTCTAACTCATTAAGTTCAATATCATAGGAGAGTACCCACGTATACTTATGAACAACACGAAACATATAAAACTGCTTGTTCTATATGAAAAATACATTTTATTCAAGAAATTATGAAGGAAGGAATTTCATAGATACTGTCGAATCCATATTATGCTTCTCCTCCCTCGTTTATGTTTTGTTTTTGTAAGTATGTTTTCATAGGGAAACGCAAAAATTCCGCAAAAAAAAAAGCACTGCTAAAAGCAGCGCTTAAAATATCCGATACAATTAAAATTAAACCAACAACGGTACACGAACCGTCACTTTAAACAGATCGCCATCTACGTCAATTGCCATCATCCCATCGTGCATATCAACAATCGATTGGGCAATCGCAAGACCGAGACCGGAGCCATCGGTGTGACGCGATGCATCTCCACGCTTGAACCGTTCATACAACTCATCCACATTTTCATTCAACTCGTACGCGGTAATGTTTTTGATGACTAACTCAGCCATTCCGCCAACTTCACGCAACGTAACAAATACACGAGTTCCCGGGAGCGAATACTTCAATGTGTTTCCAATCAGATTATCGAGCATGCGCCACCACCGTTGTCCGTCAAGCACAGCCGGCATCGGTTCTTCCGGTACTGAAACTCTGAAGTCGAGTGGGATTTCAGCCATTTGTTCCATGTGTTCTCCAATCGCCTGTTGTACGAGCTGCGTAAGGTCGACTCGCTGTTTGTATAATTCCATCGTGCCACTCGACATTTTCGATACTTCGAACAAATCTTCGATCAGCGTCTTCAATCGCTGGGATTTCCGATCCAATATATCCACGTATTCCGCCCGTTCATCATTTGACAAATCCGGGTTTTTCAATAAATCCGTGTACGTAATGATCGATGTAAGAGGGGTTCGCAAATCATGGCTCACATTGGTGATCAATTCCGTCTTCAACCGTTCACTCTTCGCCTGGCTGCTCAAGGATTGTGCCACGCCTTCACGTAAATTGTTCAGATTGACGGCGTGTGCAGCTAGAGGGGAACGTCCGATCACTTTGATATCGCTGTTCAACCTTCCCGCTGCCATATCTTCCGTCGCCTTGAAGATTCTATTTAAGTACCCCATGCGCCGCATGTAGATGAACAGGATTGGCATACCTAAAAATAGTACACAAAATGCATAAATCAGAAGGAGCACAGGTTCCATCAGCCCGAATATGAATCCAGCTCCTGCAAGGAAGAAGCCGATAAGCAGAATGAAGGTCTGGATTGCAATTGAGCGGTTCAGGAAGACCTCTTTTGCACTAGCCACGAGCTGCATGGCGTAACTGTTCTGTAAGTCGTTTTCTAATTTGCTCAGTTGCTGATAGCGGGTGATGGCATTTCCGATTTGGAACGCAAGGAAAGCAATGACGATTGCACCCATAGCAAACATGATTACCGCATTCGGAATGCTAAACGAATAGCCTCCGTTTGCCATGGCATTCAGTCTTCCGGATACTTCCCGAGAGAAATTCACAAGACTTAACAATAAGATGAGAAAAATTCCGACCTTCAAATCGATTCGAAACGCATCATAGCGTTTCGTGAATGGAAGATCGACAAACCAAGTCCATTTGAACTTCCAAATCGTGAAGAGCGATATAATCGCTGCAATAGCTGCCAATCCCGATACAATAAGCATGATTTTTATGGATTGGTATGTCTTCGCTTCTTCGTAAAGAACTCCACCCTTTTGGAATACAGACTTAGGTACCGCCACCATACCTTCGTACAATACCGTTGGCTGGACAATCGCTTGTAAATCATCATTGGAAAGCGATACACCTTCCCCTTGCTGTACCGAACTGTCCATATAGTCAGTCGTTTCTTCGTAGTAGTTGGTATCGTTGAATGATGCGTCCATACCAGAAATCTTCAAGTAACCGTTTTCTGTATTGAACTTACGCTCATAACCGATAGCTCCGTTCACTTCCCCACCTTTAATGGCATCTCCACCGCCAACCGGCCAGAGACTATAGACCAGCGGGATTTCCATCATAGCATTGGTGTTTTTATAATTATGGACAAGCCTTCCGAGCTGTCGCTTCTTTTCGCTCAGAACTTTCTTTTCTACATAGCTGTCATCCTCAAAATTCTTCCGGATATCTTCGATTCTCCCGTCGCGTTCGTCCACGAGTGCCTGTTTGACTGTCGCCTTCGCTTCCGCTTCTCGAATCCGGTCTTCGTATTGCATCTGGATGTTATCGATTTGTTCAGCCAAACTGCCGTAATACGTCCGATAGGTTTCTATTTCAGCAGGAGAGACAGTCAGTTTTTTCTCAGCTTCTTCCACGTCAATCGGGTTCAGGACTGTCCGCCCAAGTTCGTCATAAATTTCATTCAGGTGATTTTGAAACTGTTGGGATTGGGGATAGCTTTTAACTATTATCTCAGGTCCTTGGCTCGTTAATGTCACAAGTCCACTCAGTCCAATCGCGACTAACAATGCCCATATGATTATCGGTGTGTAACGTTTCATCACACAGTACCCCCTTTTATAATTTGGATGAAGTACGTTACCGTTCGGGTCGTTCTAGCGATGCCGTCACTTGCAAGATCTGTAATGTGCGGGAAGCAATAGACGATACTTCCGAATCCTAGGACAATGGAAACAATTGACCAAAGCAGCGCGCTATTATTTTTCGATTTTGTAACCAACACCCCACACCACCTTTACATATCTCGGATTTTTCGGATCGGCTTCTATCTTTTCGCGGATTTTACGAATATGGACGGCTACAATATTTTCAGCATTGTACGCTTCTTCATTCCATACACGCTCATAGATTTCGTTGATGGAAAACACTCTTCCCGGGTGTTTCATAAGCAATTCTGTAATTTTGAATTCGGTTGGCGTCAATTTGACCGGCGCTCCATCGAGAGTGACCGTTTTTGCTTCTTCATCCAGCACCAGTCCGTCAATTTCAAGCGTTTTATCGCCGTCATACGTACCGAGCTGAACGTAACGACGCAATTGTGATTTCACACGCGCCATCAGCTCCATCGGTTGGAAAGGTTTAGAAACGTAATCATCCGCCCCAACGGAAAGTCCATGGATTTTATCCGACTCTTCTACTTTCGCACTAAGCATGATAATTGGGACGTTTTGCGCTTCCCGAATTTTGAACGTCGCTGTGATCCCGTCCATATTAGGCATCATGATGTCGAGAATGAGTAAGTGAACTTCTTCTGTTTTGAGTAAATCCAGCGCTTCCTGCCCATCCGCTGCTTTTAACACACGATATCCTTCATTTTTCAAATAGATCTCTATGCCGTCACGGATTTCTTTGTCGTCATCCGCCACCAAAATCGTCATCGCCGCCATAACCGCACCTCTTTCTTGCTCGATAGTTTTATTGTAACAGGGACTTCTTAACATTTGAGAAGGGAAAGTATGAAGAAATTCTTAAGAAGCGTTCGGGGATGATTCTTTCAAGGATGCACATACTTCTCAATGGAGGTGAATTCAATGACAAATGAGGAAAAAAGGAAGCAGAAAGCGAAGCAGCTAGGCCGTGAAGAATTCGGTTACGGAATGGATTTGAGTCCTGATGATTTTGATGTGATCGGACAGAATGATGCAGCGAAGAAAAAGAAAAAAGCTGCTGAACAAGGTATGGAGAAGAAGAAATCGAAACGTTAATCAGTAGAATGCCCCCGTTTTGTATGTCTGAACGGGGGCATTCTTTCTAAAGGCTATTTACTTTTTACCTCCACATAGTAATCCGGTTCAATTCGAATATCCATTTCGATTGAATCCGGCGCGGTATGGTTCATAACATCTGTTGGGATCAGCTTGCCAGATAGGATGGTCTCCCCGCGCTCCACCTTCTTCGACGAAGCAATCGTTGGATATTCTGTAATTGCAACAGCAAAAAGCATACCCATGCGAAGAGGTATGCTTAATTGTAAAATTCATTTTTTGTGTTCAGGAAATGTGGGAATGAGTCACGCGAGCATCTTACGGCAAGCATCAGCACATTTCTTACATGCTTCTGCACAACGTTGACAATGATCATGATCGTGTTTGCCGCACTCTTCTGCACAATGGTCACAGATATAAGCACACAACTGACAAATTTCTTTCGCAAATGGGCTGTTGCGGGTCATCGCCTGAACTGCGTATGCACAAATATCTGCGCATTCCCGGTCCAACCGTATGCATTCCGCCATCATTTTTACATCAGCTTCTTTTAAGCAGGCGTCAAAGCAATTGTTACACGCCTCCAGACATTCCATGCACGCTTTTAAACATTCCTCATATTGCTGAGGGGTCATTCGAATTCCTCCTTCAATGATTTGGCTACCAGTGATGAACTTACTGGTAGTCTAATAAGGTTCGCCAACCGGCTAGACGTTCTTACATTTACTGTTCCCCTGCCTAACTTGATAAAACTTAATTTTTCATATTAAGATAATTTCTTGCGAATTGTACGATATTCACTCACAATACAAAAAAGCGGCTTGGAGAAACTCCTCCAAACCACTTTTTCCATAGCGTTCAATTAATTCTTGTTGTTGCTCTTACTACTTGCTTCTCCGCCTTTACGGCCGGCTTCGGACTTACTCATTTTACCTGAGTCCGAGTCATTGTTGTTAGCCCGTGCTTCTCCACCTTTTTGACCGATTTCTTCGTAGAACTCTTTATCATGCGTTTTAGCGGTTTTCTCGCCGCCCATTCTTCCTGCTTCTTCGTGGGACATTTTATTGTTGTTATTCGTATTGTTATTATTGTTAGTAGCCATGTGTAACTCCTCCTAATAATAGTATTTTCATTGTCTATTTGTCATATCCAAAGTCTCTACCAAATTAGTCAAGTTTCAATCAGCTTTCACGTTCTATCAGTTTTTATTGTTTCTTTGCTCGGCGCGTGCTTCTCCGCCTTTACGCCCTGCTTCGGATTTACTCATCTTGTCTGTGCCGGAATTGTTCTGATTGGCACGAGCTTCTCCACCCTTTTGCCCAATCTCTTCATAGAATTCTTTACCGTGACTTTTGGATGTCGCTTCCCCACCCTTTTTACCGATTTCCTGGTAGAACTTGTCGTCGTGATTTTTAGACGTTTGCTCGCCGCCCATCCGACCAGCTTCTTCGCGAGACATCTTACCATTGCTATCAGTAGCCATGTGTAATTCCTCCTAAATATTTGTTTATTTGGTGCACACTGGTTATATGCCCGAATATTCTCCTTTAAAACATTAGATTTTTATTCTTTTATATTTTTTCGATGTTCGGCACGTGCTGCTCCGCCTTTTTGGCCGATTTCTTCATAAAATTCTTTTCCGTGATTTTGCGAAGTCGCTTCCCCTCCTTTTTTTCCGATTTCTTGATAGAATTCTTTATCGTGCTTCTTTGCCGTCGCTTTTCCACCCATGCGTCCCGCTTCTGCTCTGGACATTTTTTCATTGTTATGTTGGTTTGTCATCTTCAGTCCTCCTCTCAAAATAATTCTGTTTATAGGTACTCAATATATTCCCAGTTCTATTCAGAACAAACTTGATTGCATAAGTAAAACCGCACTGTGTCGTTCCAACAGTGCGGTTTTCATTTATTATTTTTTTATAATGCGAGGAGCAAAAGACGCATGTATGGATCAGTTGCCTTTTTCCGGAGTAGTATCGTCCAGAATAACTTTCGTTGCAGGGCGTTTTTCGGATTCAAAGAAACGATCTAATACATAGCCTACCGTCCCGCCTACAACTGCAGGGACCAACCATGCAAATCCGCTAGTGCCTAGTGGTAAATATCCTAGCGCCGTGTGAATGAACGTATTCCAAATCCCGAATCCAGCAAGTGTCTCGAGAGCACTGACGATAAATGTCATAAGAATCGCACCTCTATAAATTCCAGCCCTTGAAATGAATTTATGGAAAACACCTAGCATGACAAGAACGATGGCGATTGGATACAGCAATGTGAAAATCCACATCGTATAATCCACGATTTTACCTACGCCCATTGTGGCTATAGAAGCCGAAATGACACAAATAATCGCTACCCAAGCAGTATAAGCAATACGTTCTCGAGCTAACTTCGTCAAAAACTCCGCAATGACTGCGACGACTCCGATTGTCGATGTAAGACATGCCAGCGCAATGACAACAGCTAGCGCTACTGCCCCACCCCCTCCAAGCAGACGGCTGATCAGCTCTTTCACTAACATCGTGCTTTCAATCTCAGCCGGGAATAGCGATGTGGCACCAGCACTAATATAAAGTAGACCACCGTATACTATGAGTAAACCCGCGCCTGCAATGACGATGGATTTTAGTGCAATACTCTTGGCTTCTTTCCCTTTATAGCCATAGTGCCGGATTGCCAATATGAAAATCGGGGCACATAAGATTCCTGTAATGACATCCCCCGTCTGATAGGCATTGACAAATGCTTTGGAAAACGCTTGCGTAATTCCTGTATCCGTAGGCGTACCAAGTGGAGAGAAAATTCCTTTTCCGACAATGAATAAAAGAAGAGCTACCATAACGGGTGTCAAATAACGTCCAATTCGATCAATAACATTCGTCTCATCCTTCGCAAAGAAGAATGTAATCACAAAGAATGCGATGATTGTCACAATCGACGGAACACCAGGGAATAGCGCTCCAACTCCTAGTTCGTGAGTCGTTGCTGCCATTCTCGGAATGGTTACAAACACTCCAATCCCAACCATCAGCAGCAAATTGAATACCGCATAAAACCAAGGACTGATTGGATTCGTCAAATTTTCAAACTTTCCATCCGCTTGCAAAATGGCGAAGACCGCGAGTAATGGAAGCACAATACCTGTTATTGAGAATCCAAGCAAGGATGATATCCACGCTGATCCACTTTCGAGTCCAATGGAAGGCGGAAAGATTAGATTTCCTGCACCAAAGTATAAAGCAAATAGCGCAAATCCTAAAATAAATGTATGGGAAACTCGACGACTCATCTACAACACTCCCTTGTAATCGCTTCCAATTTATAGTTTAAATATTTGTTATAATCATTATAAACAGTTTGCTGCAAACAAAAAAAGAGGGGAAAATTTTCCCCTCCCTCGTAAAAAATCATATGCGAAGTCCGTATTTGTCCAGTTTGTATTTCAACGATTGTTTTGAAACACCAAGTTGTCTTGCTGTTTCTGCGAGAACACCACTTGCTTTTTTATATTCATTTTCAATAAGGCTACGTTCAAATTCGTCTATCGCATCACGTAAATTTCCTGTGCGCATGGATTGTTCGGATGTTTCTGAAAGCTCTGTGTGGCGATTTCCTATAAGCGGAACGTCTTCCGCTGTAATCATCGCACCACTGACATGATGGAAAGCAGCTTCAATTACATTGCGAAGTTCCCGGATATTCCCTGGCCACTCATATGTCATAAAGCGTTCTTTCAGCCCGATTTCCACGTCCAATACATGCATGTCCATCCGCTTGTTGTAAAAATGGATGAAGTAATCGACGAACGGTTGAATATCCTCACGGCGATCCTTCAACTCAGGTAATTTCACTTGTAAAACTGCCAGTCGGTAATAAAAGTCTTCACGCAGCTGCTGATTTCGGATCAATTCTTCAGGATCTTCATTCATCGCTGAAATGATCCGTAAATTGACTGGAATTTCTTCTGTCCCTCCGACACGGCGTATCCTCTTGTCTCCGATTGCTTTCAATAAGCGTGCTTGCATCTCTTGCGGCAGTACATTGACTTCATCTAAAAACAGCGTTCCTCCATGTGCTTTTTCAAAAATCCCAGGGATGGACACAGACCCTGTGACGTCCTGGCTTTCTATTCCAAACAGCACGCGGTCCACCGCTTCTCCTGCGAGTCCTCCGCAATCTAGCGCTACAAAAGGCTTGGCGAAACGATTACTTAGATTGTGTATGCTTTGAGCAATTACATTTTTCCCTGTTCCCGTTTTCCCATAAAGTAAAATACTCGTATCACTTTTTGCTAATCGCGGCAATCTCTCTTTTAAGGCAGTCATGATCGGGCTTGTCGCAATCACGTCATCGATTGTGTATTGTGTCCCGTTTTTTCTATAAATAGGATGTCCCGCATAAGCCTCAACATGCTCAAGATCATCTTTATCGAAATAATGGGTAGAAAATTCAATCGCTCCAATTACTTTCCCACCATCCTCGATAGGATATGTGGAACTCTTACAAGTATATGCGCTTCCCGTTTTCGTAATAAGACGTTGCTCAATGTTCGTCATGGCTTGTCCTGTTCGAAGTACTGTCATAACAGTACTATTCGTCGCATCCAGATTTGTGTAAAAACTCAGTATATTTCGCCCGATGAAATCTTCAGGGCGATGTCCGAGCTTCACGAGAATCGATAAATCTGCAATGTCATAGTAAAGGGTCTCTCCTAAATCGTTCACGACCAGCACATTGTCGTAGCCTGACAGTAAATCCAACTGTCCTCCACCTATATGAGTCATACAGCTCCTCCTGTTCCTAAAGCTGTTTTCTTGTAAGTGTACCCGACAATGCACTCGCTAACAATCTCTTTTGCTCACTGTACGAACTCCTTATTAAATGCTAAACTGAGAAGCGTTCAAATTACGTGGTTCGAGACCCTCCCACGAAAAAAAACTAAGGAGCATGTCAGCAATGAAAACTAGAACACTCGCAATAAACGGCATCATCGGCGCACTTTACGTCGCAGTCATGATTGTCATCGCACCATTCGGCTTTACCAACATTCAGTTCCGTCTAGCCGAAATTTTTAACCACCTGGTCGTCTTCAACAAGAAATACTTTGCAGGCATCGTCATCGGTGTCTTTGTATCGAACTTACTACTCTCGGAAGTCGGCCCTATCGATCTTCTGTTCGGTGTCGGCCACACGATTCTCTCATTAAGCATTACCATTTTCCTTATAAAGAACATCTCGAGCCCTGTGAAACGGATGCTGGTCAATACAGCCGTATTTACGACAACGATGTGCATCATCTCTTGGCAGTTGTATCTAGTATTAGGCTTGCCGTTCTGGGCTACGTGGGGATTCCTTGCCATCAGTGAATGTATCGTCATGGCGATTGGAATTCCACTGATGCATACATTGAACAAACGGATATCACTCTCAAAATTGATTTGACGGAGGTTGAAGTATGTATCTGACAATTGAAGAGACTGCTGTCAAACTCGGAATGCCTGTTGAACAAGTACGTCAATATGTGTTGGACAAGCGAATTCGTTCCGTACACGATGGCACGCAGTTTTTGATAAACGAGGAGCAATTCGGTCTCTACTTTGAGCAATTAGAGCAGCTCAAGCAACAAATCGACGAGTGGCGCAACGAGCCGATACCACCCGATCGTGATATTAAAGACGAAGACTAAAAAAGTGCGAGGTAATCAGAAATACTGATTGCCTCGCATTTTCGTTTTCATCAGGTTAAGGTGAAAAGCCTTTTTTAGTCGCTTACGAAGTTCAAGAGCTCCCTGGAGGTTTATGAGCACTTTTCGCCATTTATGAGCATTCCTCCATGTTTATGAGCACTTTCACTGATTTATGAGCATTCCTCCACGTTTACGAGCACTTTTACTGATATATGAGCGTTCCTTCACGTTTATGAGCACTTTCACTGATTTATGAGCGTTCCTTCACGTTTATGAGCACTTTCACTGATTTATGAGCGTTCCTTCACGTTTATGAACACTTTCACTGATTTATGAGCGTTCCTTCACGTTTATGAGCACTTTTACCGATTTATGAGCATTCCTCCATGTTTATGAGCACTTTTACCGATTTATGAGCGTTCCTTCACGTTTATGAGCACTTTCACTGATTTATGAGCATTCCTCCATGTTTATGAGCACTTTTCATGATTTATGAGCATTCCCGTAAGTTGTTGCACCTCGCAGAAACATTAGTTATAGGATTGCCCGTTTTTTGGTTTACCTTCATCGAATACCGTGAATAATAGAAACAGTTCATAAGCTTAGAAACCTACAGTGGCGTGCTGGCGGTACGGTTGCACTTCTTCAAAATCAATAGTATAGTGGTAAACTGCTTGTGAAAACTATCTTCGCTAAGGGGGAACTATGAGAAAAATATCAAATGTTTTTTATATAACGATTGGTCTGATCGTGTTGGCCGTCGGCTACGGAGTTATTGATCCAGAACGTTTTGAAGCGGGAACTGGCATCGTCAAAAACTTTGTATCCACTGCGTTCGGTTGGTACTACATGTTATTAATGACACTACTATTCGGCGTCAGTCTCTACTTGATTTTCAGCCCATATGGAAAAATCCGGCTGGGGAAAGACACGGATCGCCCGCAATTCTCCACAATTACCTGGATTGCCATGCTGTTTTCTGCTGGAATGGGGATCGGACTCGTCTTTTATGGCGCTGCTGAACCACTTTCACATTTCGCCATTGACCCTGCAACTGCAGAGGCTGGAACGAATGCAGCTTTCAAAGAATCCATGCGTCAAACTTTCCTCCACTACGGACTACACGTCTGGGCACTCTATGGAATTGTTGCGCTCTGCTTAGCATATTTCCAATTCCGTAAAGGGGAACCAGGATTAATTTCAGCAACACTGAAGCCGATATTTGGCGATAAAATGAAAGGATTCTGGGGGACAATCATCGATGTTCTCGCAGTCTTTGCAACGTCATTCGGCGTCGCCACATCTCTCGGCTTTGGCGCTGTTCAAATTAATGCCGGCCTGAACTTTCTGTTCGGGTTTGAAATCGGCATACGGTCCCAATTCATTATCATTTCAGTCGTTACCGTTTTGTTCATCATGTCTGCGTGGTCAGGACTAAGTAAAGGAATACGCTATTTGTCCAATACGAACCTTGTACTAGCCCTCGCATTACTTGGGTTCATGCTTATTTTAGGACCTACTTTGCTCATCATGAACATCTTTACAGATTCAATCGGAGGTTATATCTCCCACTTCATCGACCTGAGTTTGAGTACTGCGCCGTTAAATGCAGGAAATCGGGAATGGCTCGATACTTGGACGATTTTCTACTGGGCTTGGTGGATCTCTTGGGCACCTTTCGTCAGTATGTTCATTGCTCGTGTTTCAAAAGGGCGCACGATTCGTGAATTCATGGTAGGGGTTTTACTAGCTCCGAGTATTCTCAGTTTCGTCTGGTTCTCCGCATTCGGGACAACTGCGATTGAAATACAGAAATCCGGCGCTTCAGATCTTGCATCTGTTGACACTTCACTTGTGGTTTTCCAGATGTTTAGCCAGCTTCCATGGGCGACGATTACTTCCGCATTTGCGATTTTACTCATCGCCTCCTTCTTCATCACATCTGCCGATTCGGCGACCTTTGTACTTGGAATGCAGTCTACTTATGGCTCGTTAACCCCGCCTAACAGTGTGAAAATAGTATGGGGGTTCATACAATCCGGAATTGCGGTTATCTTACTCTCTGTAGGCGGTCTATCCGCCTTGCAGAACACGATAATTATCGCGGCCTTGCCGTTTTCGTTCATCATCTTATTTATGGTCGTTTCACTCTTCAAAGAACTGAAAAAGGAAGTTAAAACGAACAAGCATATGAAACATAAATAAGCAAAACACCCGAGTCCAGATGAGGATTCGGGTGTTTTTTTTGCAGATTATGCGTTAATCGGTACAGCCTTTTCAATCGCCTGCGCCAGATCTGCGATGATGTCATCTGCCGCTTCAAGTCCAACCGAGAGACGAATGAGTTCCTCAGTGACTCCTGAATTTTGCAAGTCTTCACCAGACAGCTGCTGGTGCGTTGTGGAGGCCGGATGAATAATTAGCGACTTCGCATCACCCACGTTAGCTACATGTGACCAGACGGCCACATTGTCGATTACCCGGCGCCCCGCGTCGCGTCCGCCTTTGATTCCGAAAACGATAATGGAACCTGCCCCATTTTTCAAATACTTCGCCGCAAGATCCGCCGTTGGATGGTCGTTGAGACCTGTGTAGGTTACCCATTCAACAGAAGGATGATCTTTCAAGAATGTTGCAACCTTTTGTGCATTCTCGCCGTGACGCTGGATCCGCAAATGAAGCGTCTCCAAGCCTTGCAGGAAATTAAATGCACTGTCAGGATCGAGACAGGGTCCGAAATCACGAAGTCCTTGCACACGGAGTTTTGTCGCAAATGCAGCGCCTGCCGTGTCAATTCCATAGCGTAAACCATGATACGATTCGTCTGGTTCTGTGAAACCAGGAAATCTCCCTTGCGTCCAGTCGAACCTTCCTGCATCTACCGCTACACCGCCAATTGTAGTTCCATGACCGCCAATCCATTTCGTTGCAGAATGGATAACGACGTCAGCGCCAAATTCAATCGGATTGCATCCATATGGGGACGCAAATGTATTGTCAATTAAAAGGGGAACGCCATTTTCGTGTGCGATGGAAGCGACTTTTTCAATATCCAGCACTTGCAAGCTCGGATTGCCGATTGTTTCAGCAAATACACCTTTCGTTTTTTCCGTAATGGCACTGCGGAAGTTTTCCGGGTCGGCCGAGTCGACAAATTTCACCGTGATTCCGTACTTTGGCAACGTGGTGGCGAACAGGTTGTACGTACCGCCATAGAGGTTTGCTGCTGCAATGATTTCATCACCGGCTTCAGCAATATTTAAAATCGAAAATGCAATTGCCGCCATACCGGATGAGAGTGCAACGGCTGCAGCGCCTCCTTCTAGTAACGCGATACGTTCTTCAAATACAGCGACTGTCGGATTCGTGATACGCGTGTAGATGTTGCCCGCTTCTTGAAGCGCAAACAAGTTTTTAGCATGGTCCGTATCACGAAATACGAATGAAGTCGTTCTGTGAATAGGAACTGCTCGTGAACCTGTGGTTGGATCGGGTTCTTGACCACCGTGCAGCAAAAGTGTTTCGGGTTGAAAATTCGTCATTTACATAACCTCCGGAAATTAGATTGATGGAACTGCGCACACCGGACGGGTGATGGGGAAACTAAAAAAAATCCCCTTCTACCTAAAGAAGAGGATCTGCCATTACTGGCACTTCCCCTTATCTTTCAGATCCAAAATGGATCTGTAGGAAGTAGCACCTTTGCAAGCTGGTAAGCTTGCCGGTTGCCGGGCATCGCAGGGCCTAGTCCCTCCGCCGCTCTTGATAAGAGTATGTGACTTATTCAGTTTTCCATCTTGGAATTGAGTATACGTGCTTGAAAATAGAAAGTCAACAGTTAAATCTAAATTATTAGATAGTTATGATGTTACAAATCAGACAGGCGCTTTCCGCGGGCCCGATTTGCCGTATTTTTGCGTTCTTTGCAGAAAATTAGGCATCCCATTGCTCCTAACGCTACGCTTTTTCTGCAGGGTCTTCAATCTTCGCTGATTCCGCAGGAGTCGCCGTCTTCCACTACAATCAACGGATTCTCATAGGACATACAACTACATTGAACAAGAAGGATAAAGAAAAACCCGCAAACCAAAGTCTTGGCAGACATCGGCTAGCGGGTGGGTATTAATTATTGAGCTGCGCCGTAGAAGATTTGGCCGCCTTTTAGGTTGATGATTTTGAGCATATTCGTGCGTTTTACGTAGATGCTTTTGAATTGTCCGCGTCCGTTTGCATCTTTTAATAGGATTGTGCGGTTGTTGTAGTTGTCTGAAACCACTACAGGTGTAAGTGTGCTGAGGTTGACGTGTGCTGAGAGTGTTTTATATTCCGGTAGATTGCTGATTACGTTTGCAGGCTTAGTTAGTGATGCATCAGGCTTCACTTCAGGTGCTGGGGCTGGGGCTGGTGCCGTTGTACTTGCTTTCACAGTCGTTTCAAGAACCACACCGCCTTTTAAGTTAATGACTTTGAGAAGCCCTGTCTTTTTCACGAAGACACTCTTGTACTGAGTACGGCCGTAGTTGTCAGAGAATAGAATCACCCGTTTGGACACGTTGTCTTCTGTTACACGCGTAGTGAAGCTAGTGGGGTTGATGACGGAAGCAATTGATACATACTCTTCCAGACCTGTGATGTCCTGGTTCACTTGCTGACCGTAGTTGGAGTTCTGTTGAACGTGTGCGTACGAGCTCTGTGAATTTGTGTTTTGGTCTGCGTGTGCAAATGTCGCTGCTTGAGCACCTCCTGTGGAAATAAGTAGTGCGCTTACTGCTGTGATCAATGTCTTTTTCATCTTGTTCCTCTCCTTTTCCGTTTGGGATACTTATATCATAACCCTCTAGTCTGAGAAGACGCTGAGATGATTATTAGGACTTGATGAGAAAATCGCGAGCGGACTTTAATGTTTCATCCCACAAAAAAAGAGCCTGCTGTTAGCGGCTCTTTACTAATAGGTCGACAGCTTCTTTGACAAGCTCTTCCTTTTTTTGCGGATGATCCGACAATTCTTCGTTTTCCATACAGGCAATCAGGTTTGTACTGACAATCAACCCAATGGTC
This sequence comes from Sporosarcina gallistercoris, assembly GCF_014836415.1. GTDB lineage: Bacteria > Bacillota > Bacilli > Bacillales_A > Planococcaceae > Sporosarcina > Sporosarcina gallistercoris. The sequence continues at coordinate 122,322 of NZ_JACSQY010000007.1, forward strand.
CGATCGATTCCTGAGCGAGACGCAGATAGCTGCGTAATGACATCTTTGCATTCATCACCAGCTTCTATCATCCGTAGGACTCCGCGAATTTGACCTTCTATTCGTTTTAGACGATTGACTACTTTTGCATCGTATTCCATGGATCTGGCCTCCTCTCTTCATTACCTCCATGATATACCCCTTCCGGTATGAGGTCAATGAATCATCCTCCTTCGACAAGAAAAGCGCGAAATTGTTCGAATTATGCTATACTTATAGAAGTGTTAACATTTTTATTGTTCCCCACCATTGGGCCAACCGCACGACACACTGTCTGTTTTTCTGAATGGCCATGGGTCTTCACAATTCGTAAGAAATCGAAACAGACTAGAGGAGGGATTCGTTTGGCTTTTCCGCGTAAGGAACATCCTGTCTCTGATTTTATCGCAGCGCGTAAGATCGGCGAAAAAATTTCATTCACTCGTAATGATGTTTTCGTTATTGGGACAATCCACAAAATCTTAGAGAACTCAGTAATTGTTGAAATTTCTGAAGAGGACGCCGATCTGATTGGAGCAGCTTCCACGCTGACCGTTGTCGCTCACAAAAATTACACAGTCGAATAATCTAGAGAGTACCGGCTTCAACTCCCGACAGACTGAGTCAGTTCTGTCGGTTTTGTCGTCTGCTTTATTCATGGAGATCGCATGAGAGTACTCTTTAGTACATAGAATTGAAAGGGGATTGTCCTATTATGAAAGAACAATTATTGGAACGTTTCATTCGCTATGCAAAGATTGATACTGAATCCGATGAGAAGAGTCAGACAACACCTTCCACAACGAATCAGTGGGATTTGTTGCATCTATTGAAGGAAGAACTTTCAACGTTAGGTATGGAAGAGATTACGCTCGACGAAAACGGGTACTTATTCGCTACACTTCCCGCCAATACAGACAAGGAAATCCCTGTAATCGGGTTCCTAGCACACGTGGATACTTCACCTGATTTCACAGGGAAGAATGTGAATCCACAGCGTCATGATAATTATGACGGCAGTGATCTGGTTTTAAATGAAGACACAACCCTTTCAGTCAGTCGATTCCCCGAGCTCCAAAACTATATCGGACAGACATTGATTACTACGGATGGCACGACGCTTCTTGGTGCTGATGATAAAGCAGGTATTGCGGAAATCATGACAGCGATGGCTTATTTCCAAGAGCATCCTGAAGTGAAGCACGGTAAACTTCGTGTTGCCTTCACACCGGATGAAGAAATCGGGCGTGGTCCCCACAAATTTGACGTGGATGCTTTTGGCGTCGATTTTGCGTATACGATGGATGGCGGTCCGCTTGGTGAGTTACAATATGAAAGTTTCAATGCAGCCGGGGCGCGGGTCACGTTCAAAGGAACAAATGTCCACCCAGGAACTGCAAAAGGGAAAATGATCAACTCCATTTTACGTGCACAAGAATTCCAAGCGGCAATGCCTGCTTTAGAGATTCCTGAGTTGACAGATGGGCGTGAAGGTTTCATCCACTTAATGGACATTCAAGGATCTGTTGAAAAGACCGTGTTGGACTATATCATTCGTGACTTCGATAGGGATTCGTATGAAGCACGCAAAAAACTGTTCTTTGACACAGTCGCTCAGATGCGATCGGATTATGGCGAAGAAGCGGTGGTACTGGAATTAGAAGACCAATACTTCAATATGGGCGAGAAGATTATGCCGCATATGGAAATCGTCGATATCATTTCAGAAGCATTCAGCAACCTGGGGATTACACCAATCGTTGAACCGATCCGAGGCGGGACTGACGGATCACAGCTCTCCTATATGGGTATACCAACACCTAATATTTTTGCCGGTGGGGAAAACTTCCACGGTCGCTATGAATTTGTCTCTGCCGAAACAATGGAAAAAGCGGCACAAGTGATTATTGAAACTGTAAAGTTGTACGAATCTCGCGCATAAGGGGGACGTTACCATGAAAGGCATCTGGCTCGGCGTACTGGCCGCTGTATTTTTTGCGGTTACATTTGTTCTGAACCGCTCAATGGAGTTATCAGGGGGCAGCTGGATGTGGAGTGCGTCACTCCGCTATTTCTTCATGGTTCCGTTTTTGTTTGCAATTGTTGGCGCACGAAAGGGGCTCGGGGCGGTTAAGCATGAAATGACCACCAAACCGTGGCCTTTTTTTGCATGGAGTTTTGTCGCGTTCGTGCTATTTTATGGTCCTTTGACGTTTTCAGCAGCATACGCGCCCGGCTGGCTTCTTGCGGGAACTTGGCAACTGACGATTGTTGCGGGGGTCCTGCTAGCTCCTCTGTTTTTCATTACTATAGAAACGGCTAACGGTGAACACCGTGTCAGACAGCGGGTTCCCTTACCCTCGCTTCTGATTTCACTGGTCATTCTTGCAGGTGTGGTCTTGATACAAATTCCGCATGCGCAGTCGGTCACAGGAAAAGCGCTGGCATTCGGGACGTTGCCTGTCCTTGTTGCCGCAATTGCCTATCCGCTTGGAAATCGTAAAATGATGGAGTTGCTGGGCGGGTCTCTTGATACGTTCCAGCGGGTGCTTGCCATGACACTGATGACGTTGCCTATTTGGATTGCACTTGCCATCTATGCATGGGCTACCGTCGGGCTTCCATCTTGGAGCCAGCTCGGTCAGTCTTTTGTCGTCGGGGTGAGTTCAGGTGTCATTGCGACGACCTTGTTTTTCATGGCAACTGATCTCGTCCAACATGACCAAGGACGGCTTGCTGCGGTTGAAGCGACACAGTCATTGGAACTCATATTTGCGATGGCTGGCGAAATGATACTCCTTAACCTGATGCTCCCTGGTCCACTTTCATTAGCGGGGGTGGCAGTCATTATTATCGGCATGTCCCTTCATAGTTGGCAAACAGCTGTTGCTGCGAAAAAGCAATTACATGAAATCCCATAAAAAGACTGCCCGAACGTCAGACAACCTGACGTTTCGGACAGTCTTTTTGATCACTTCGTAGCCGCCTCATATTCTCCAAGTAATTCCACTGCCTTTTCTGCTAAAGACGTATCGATCGCTTTATCGAAATCGATGTCTCCAATAATCGCACCATTCGCTTTATACATATCATATTGTTTTTTAATGTCATCCACGAACATTTTGCCATCCGGATCGAGACCCGTTACAAAGACTTTATCCCATAACTCTGCGTCTTTCAGCGCTGTGTGCTTCACCATGATGTCGATGATCGCATCCTCTTCTACCTCTTCGAAAAATGCGTCGTTATAGTCCCGAACCCCTTGTAAGTAGGCAGCCATGAAGCGGAGGGACAATTCTTTGTCCTCCATGAACTGCGGCGATGCCAGAACCATTGCAATCTGTGATTCGGGAGCATAGTCTGTTGCATCTCCGAAACGTACGTGGAATCCTTTGTCAATCCCCTGCGCGATCAATGGCTCTATATTGAGTGCAGCATCGATCGTTCCAGAGTCAATCGCACCGAGCATCGCGCCGAAATCCGCGATGTGGACGTACTCTACATCGCCCTCCGTGAGCCCTGCATGCTTCAGCATTTCCTCATAGATATATCCGTCAATCGAGTTGCGGGATGACACTGCAATCTTTTTCCCTTTAAAATCCGGATAGTCTTTGATGACGTCTTTCATGTGATTGCCGATGACGAAGGAAAAATACGATTCACCTGGCATGTTGTGGCCTTTGTCCGCAATAATCCGCACGTCAATGCCTTGTGCGATTGCGTTGAAGAAAGAAGCGGTGGAAACCCCTCCAGCGATTGAGACCTCCCCAGCCGCGAGTGCCGGAAGCATATCATCACTATTCGCAAAATCGGTAAATTCCACGTCAATGTTGTAGTCATCGAAATAACCACGTTCTTTCGCAATGTAAAATCCAGCTCCAGATGCTGCCCCATCTTCTGCAATGACAACTTTCGTCCGTTTTTCAAGCGGTGTCAGCTGACCTGTTTCAGCTTCTTCGCTAGGCGTTGTAACAGGTTCAGGCTTCGACTGCTCTTTTTCTGCGCATCCGCCAAGTACAGCAGCGACACTTAATACAACTGCAAGCCAACCAACTTTCATCCACTGTTTCACACGCTTCCCCTTTCGTCACGTTCTCGATTTCTGCACTTCTTTTTGCAGATGCTGCCAGATGTCGACAAACTGCGCTGCCAGTTCCGGATCTTTCCGAATCTCTTCGATCTTTCGCGGACGCGGCCGATCGACTCGAACTTCCTGAATGATTTGCCCCGGTTGCGCACTCATGAGCAAAATCCGATCGCTGAGCATGAGCGCTTCGTCGATACTATGAGTGATAAACAGCACCGTTTTTTTCGTTTCTGCCCAAATACTCAATAATTCTTCTTGAAGGATGAATTTATTTTGTTCATCTAATGCAGCAAAAGGTTCATCCATCAGCAAGATCTCAGGATCATTTGCAAACGCACGAGCAATGCTGACACGTTGCTTCATGCCTCCAGACAGTTCACTTGGGTAAAGACCCGCAAATTGTGTGAGCCCGGTTTTCTCCAAATAATAAGCGGTTTGTTTTGCAATGATGTCTTTTGGTGCTTTACGCATCGCGAGCCCGAATGCCACGTTGTCCTCCACTGTCATCCAAGGCAGAATCCCTTTTTCTTGAAACACCATGGATTGCAACGGGCGCTTCGACTGTTCAGCATTGATCTTGAAATTTCCTGCGCTATGTTTTTCAAGTCCCGCTAAAATGCGCAATAGTGTAGTTTTACCACAACCGCTCGGACCGACCAGACAGACGAATTCACCGTCTTCGATCGTGAGCGAAATATTTTGTAACGCTGTCACACTTCCCGTTTTCTTCACGAACACTTTCGTCAAATCTTCAATTTCAATTTTAGGGGGCATCTGTTCACCTCCACGGCAGCAGTTTTTTCTGAAGACCCCTCAACAGCAACGAGAACAAATAACCAAAGAACGAAATCATGATCAACCCGACAAACATATTTTGGAGTAAAAATGCTTTGTACGACGTCCAAATCAGATAGCCGATACCTGAAGTCGCCCCCATCATCTCCGCAGCCACTATCGTTAATAACGCAATCGCCTGCCCCATCTGAATTCCTTCCAGCATGACCGGCAGTGCTCCAGGCAATGCTATTTTAAAAAAGAATTGAGACTTACTCGCCCCATAGTTGTTTGCGACATCCAGGTATATTCTATCGATGTTGAGGACACCCGCAGCGGTATTGATGACAACTGGGAAGAACACACTTCCTGCAATTGTGATGACTTTCGACAAGTCTCCAATCCCGAATAGAATGATGATGATCGGGAGCAGCGCGAGTGTTGGTATTGGCATGAGTGCCATCACAAGTGGCGAGACAAAGTGCCGGATTGGTGTGAATAGCCCCATCATCAGACCGATAATGATACCGGGAATCACCCCTGCGAGAAATCCTAGCGCAATCCTATACAGGGAGACACCGACATGTTGAGCGATCGCTCCGCTCATCAGCAGTTCCCAAAATGTTTGCAGAATGGCGGTCGGCGGCGGGAAGAAACGGATATCCATGACACCGGTTCGGGAGAGGACTTCCCATAGTACGAGTAACAAGACTGGAGAAACAATCGTGAGCAGTTGTTGCAGACGTGCTTTCGTTTGTTGACGTTTCCATTCTGCTCGTTCCACACGCACAGGATCTTGCACAATTTTACCTGATTGAGTCACTTTCACCACCTCACCTCAATCTATGCACCGGCCTACTAGGCTGGGTGGGCAATTGCACAAAAAACCTCCGCATCCAGTTTGGGATGCAGAGGTTTTTTCACACTGTCTTCGTAGCGGTTTTTTGTATGTCTTTTCTTGCTGCGTAAATATTAGTAACGATTACTTTAGCCACTCCATAAACAGGTACAGCTACGATAATTCCGACAAATCCTGCGATATTACCAGCTGCAAGCAGCAGTGTAATGACGGTTAGCGGGTGAATATCGAGAGATTTCCCCATAACGTTCGGGGTGATGAAGTTACTGTCCACTTGGTTGGCGATTAACGTAATCACTGCAACCCAAATGACTAATTTCGGGTCTTGCGTAAATGCGATCAAAATCGCAGGCATTACAGCAATCCACGGTCCGATAAATGGAATCAAGTTCATAAATAATGTGAAAATGGCTATGAGCAACGCATATTGCAGACCAATGATCCAATAACCGATTAAAATAATCGTTGCTAGAATCGCACTTATTAAAAATTGACCTTGAATGTAGCTGCGGAGCACGTGATCAATATCATGTAGGGTTTTCTTGACCCACTCCCGACGCTTCCCGCTGAAGTATTTGTATATTTTAGGAGCAAATTTCTCATGATCCTTCAACATGAAGACGAAGAAGAAAGGCACAAGGACAAGCAAGATGAGCGCTTGGACGAACGATTGCAAAAATGTAACAATCCAACCACCAAATTTCAGCGCATACGACTGGATTTTATCCGCTGCACTGTTTAGAGATTCCTCAAGTTTCGGGGGTAGGTCTTTCTTCTGTTCGAGTGCCACATCTACTACATGGTTAAAATCCTTCGCAAGTTTAGGTCCATTGTCGACCAACGTGTTCACCTGGTCTGTTATGGGAGGCCCGACAACTGCTGAGAACGCATAAACCCCGCCAATCAAAATGACGAAGATGATAAGAATGCTCCCCCATCTCGGCACTTTCCGCTTTTCAAGAAAACGTTGAATGGGTTCGGTCATGTAGTACAGCACACCCCCCAGAACTAGCGGAAGAATGATGGCTTTGGCAATAATGCCGATTGGTGCAAAGATGTAATTGATCTCTAAAAAGAATTTAATAATCAATAGTGCCAGCAAAATGGCAACGCCTGATTGAAACCACAGTTTCTTCGTCAAAACACAGCCTCCTTCCCAATTACTATATTGTTTAGTTGTTATTAGTATACGAGTTTCCGTGCATGGTGTCGAACACGGCACAAAAAAATCATCCCTATTTAAGGGATGACCTCGTTTTGGTTAGTCGCGCATTTCCAAGTAAGAAAGAGAGACTTTCAAGTTGGCATTGCGTTCACGGATTGCATCCAGCAATACTTGGTCTTTTGTATCGACTTTGCTGCGGATTGCGAATGTATATAAGATCATCGTACCTAAATTTGTTGTCTCCACTTGTCGCAACTGATAGTAGTCAGTCTTTTCCTCCAACACATCATCCAACAAGCTCTCGTGGTTTAAATTTTCGGGGACAGTCACTTTTAAAATCTGCGTATCTTTTCCTTTGCCATAATCGACTTTGTACAACAGGTAGAAAATTAGACTTGCGAATAGTGTTAATGCGATTGCGAGCGGAAACTGGAACAATCCCGCTGTCATCCCTACACATAAACCGAAGAATATGTAGGCAATGTCTTTCGCGTTTGTGACGGCGCTCCGGAAACGGATGAGTGAGAATACAGCGAACAAACCAAATGCAACACCTGCATTGCCGCTCACGACGTTCATCACAACAGATACGACAACGCTCATCATAATAATCGTATGGACAAAAGCTTGTGAATAGCGTTCTCCTGTAAACGTGATTTGGTACACTTTCGTAATGACTAAACTAAGTACAAATGCCAATGCCATTGCCGCCAAACTCATCCAGATAGTCGGCGCACCTTCAAACCCATTAGATGTAAACAAGCTCGTGATCTGATCCATCTTCCATTCCTCCAATTGTTGGTTGTTCTAATTCTTTCGGTTCCGAATATCCTGTTTGAGGCAGTACTTCCCCATCCAACAATTCAATACTTGTACAGAACTTGGATGCACTGCGTTGCTCGCAGTTCAAGTCTTGCAAGATTCGCGCCAGCCATAGTGGTACGGCGTGATCCACTTTGACTTCTAAAACAACGAGGTCCTCGTCGATGAAATGATTCCCATAAGAACCGTTTTCGATATGTAAGTCGTCGTTTCGACACTTCAAATCAAAATCGAACGTAATACGTAATTCAGGATCCGTCACACCATGCAGAGCATGACGATGATAACTTACCACCATTTCAGGTTTTAAGTTGTAAAGTTTCTTGAAGTAATCGATTTCCTTCATGACTTGCAGATTGGAGGTTTCCATATCTGACAAATCTCCCTTTGCTTCCCCTTCAAGATAGCGGTATGCCTCTCGAAGCGGCAATAGCAACCGACGTTTGTTGACTACATTTTTGTGTTTCTGTTTCACTTCAAAAAAAGCAGTGCTGTCCAAATCCGCCTCGTCGTACACACGCAAACGTAGTTTTTGACGATACTTCAATTTGTTTTTCGTTTCAAAATAAATCGATTTCTCGGGGCTGTCGAAGTATAAGCTAGTAATAGTATATCTTCCGTCTGTCCCGTTTTTATCATTTCGCATTCTAGTTCCAATACGATCCACCAATTCTTCATACTGCCGGCGTGTGATCAAATATTTTTGTTCTTTTCTGCTAAAGATCTCGATCGCCATGTGAGTCCCTCTCTTTCAACTGTTTTCCCTCTGTACATTCAACTTTACAAGACCGAAATGTGAACTCCATGAAGGATCCATTAAAAAACGGTGAGAACGCGAATGATTTGTATACTTTCTACGAATGTGGGTAGGTTATAGAAGAATCGAATGTTTATGGGAAGGAGTGTTTCATTATGAAAAAGACGGCACTGGTGGCTATCGGTCTTGGAGTGGCATACTTAATGCGCAACGAAGATTCCAGGAATAAGATGATGAATCAACTTGACTCATTTGCAGGAGGCAGTTCTTCAAAGTAAGCTCTGCTCTAGATTCGCTGTAGGCAGCTGGGGGATATCCCTGGTTGCTTTTTTGTGTTCATTATTCAGATTATTGACCGATGTTAAGGTAAAGGAAGGTGAATTCTTTGCTAGGTCAATGGCAATCGACAGGTCTCATGGTCATTCGTAACATGAATACTCAACATTCCATTGCTGCCACCTCCATGCGGCGTCTTTCCACGGGGTTACGCATTAATAGTGCGGCAGATGATCCTGCAGGTCTTGCGATTTCCGAAAAAATGCGTGGTCAAATAAGAGGACTGGCTACGGCACAACGAAATATACAGGATGGAATATCGCTGATTCAAACGGCGGAAGGGGCTCTGGATGAGACACATGCCATGTTGCAGCGCATGCGTGAATTGAGTGTTCAAGCTTCTAATGGAACTCTGACAGATGAAGACCGCAAAATGCTCGATGAAGAGTTCCAGCAACTGAAAAAGGAAATTCAACGAACTTCCAAAGACACGGAGTTCAATACAAAGCCACTTCTAGATGGCTCCCAAACAGATTTAAAGATCCAAGTTGGAGCGAACGCCGGACAAGCAATCTCCATTGGTATCCATTCCATGAGTTCAGTCTCTTTAGGACTCAATGACGTGTCGATTGCGACTCAACAGGACGCGGAAAAAGCGATTGGAATGTTGGATAAGGCAGTTCAAACTGTTTCTTCCGAACGGGGAAAGCTCGGTGCGATCAGCAATCGACTGGAACATGCATATAACAATGCCATGACGATGGAAGAAAATTTGACCAGTGCGGAATCCAGAATCCGGGATGCGGATATCGCAAAAGAAATGATGTCACTGACAAAGGCCAATTTACTTGCACAAGTGGGCCAGTATGTATTGTCTCTTCATATGCAGCAAGCCCAATCCGTTTTACAGTTGTTGAAACAATAAAACCCGCCTGCCTATTAAATAGGCGTTGGCGGGTTGTTTAAACGAATCGATTTTCAAAGCCTAGTATCGGAATACGGTCTTCCTCTACGTTAATACTATGAAAAGGAAGTTCAATCATATATTCTTCACTACCGTATGGTTGCAATTCTAATTTTTTCACAGCAAAAGCGTTATTAGTCACCAGCTTTACCATACCAGTGTGAGAATCGATTCCTTCGATTGCAAATCGATGTCCTCCCAGCATTGCATAAGGCACGATTTCATAAGCGTCTTCTAACTCTTTCAGTTCCACGGGTCGAAGCAGTGAAGTCGTAGAGCCGCCTATAAGTGAAAAGCCATTTCTCAGCTCATCTGGATTTGTCGTTGCTAAGTAGATTTGTTTGTTTCTAGAACTGATTTCGTATTCTTTTCCGTTCCATCGTGCAAATCTCCCTTTGCGAATCATCTCATCACCTCCGAAAAGTCCGTAAAAGTTTAAAAAGTGTATATCTATAAGTATACAAATACTCGTAAGTTTTCAATAGCTTGGTTCGAACTATTTTGTCTTGAGAGTGAAGGCGCATTCTTCAAGGACTTTGTTAGTTGGTAATATCTATACCCTTTTCCAATCGGTGTTTAACCTATCCCAAGCAGGGGTATAAAATAACCACATACAACTTTAGGAGGTTTTTAGATATGGCAGATCATGGTTTTTCAGACAAAGTAAAAGGTGCAGTAAACAAAGCAAAAGGCGAAGCAAAAGACCAATACGGAAATGCAACTGGCGATACTAAAAAGCAAGCAGAAGGTAAACTGGATAAAATGAAGGGCGAAGTGCAAGAGAAAGTTGGAGAAATGAAAGACAACCGCCATTAAGTTAAAAAAGTAGTTGTGAGCAGGTTGGTACTATACCACTTGCTTGCAACTTTTTCATGTAACATTACACTAATGTTCTATAATGATAATGGTTTCCGTTAATAAAGTTTTTCAACCTCACCATATGTTTTCATAACAAAACCCGACTTAATGCGAGTCGGGTTTTGTATTAGAGATGATTCGTATTAATACGCGGGTACCTACCGGCGTTCTCTTCGGTTTCCGCATCTTCACCTGCATTTTCAAGTGGGACTCCACTATCCGAAATCACGCTAGAGCTGTCTGATTTTGGAACCTCCGTCTTAGCGTTCTCACCGGATGGATCTGGAGAGCGCGGCGCTTTCGGATCATCCAATACAAACAATGCTACTCCGCCATCTTTGACTTCATTGTAAAACGCTTGCGTTTGCTGTTCGTTAAAACCAAGCTGCTCTAATGCTTCCTTCGCTGGCTGATCATTAGTAAAGAAGTATTTCATACGGCCAAGAAAACCATCCTGTTCTCTAGTCACCAACACGATATCCGTTTGGTCTTCAAGCATTCGATCGTTATCTTCTAAATTGGACACCGCCAAAATTTCGTCTTTCGCGTAGCCGAACGACTTCAGTTCAGTGATTTTAATCAAGACATTATCAATAGAATGGAATGTCCCCACATACCGTTTTTGCTTCATGACTCATTCCCTCCCTTCGTCACAAAATTGTTCAGTCCCTGTGTTCGTATGTATTCCCCATAACAGCACTTTTAGAAACACTTATTTTGTAAGGTTTATTTTTTGGTGATTAGTCAATACTGTATAGTATCAAATAGAAGGAGTGGACGCTTCCTATGGACGTTAAAGGCAAAGTTGAAGGCGAATTGAACAAAATGGACAGTGAGAAGAAAGAAGACATCCTAAAGAACTTTACATCGTTCAAAGATTATCTCTCAGACAAAGTGCACAAAGGTGAAAAGTTAGGACTCAGTGAGGAACAGCTGACAAAAGCAACGGAATATGTTGCAGGGTACTTGGCTAAGCACGAGGAACCTAAAAATCGCGAGCAATACGTACTTCAAGAACTTTGGAAAGTCGGAGACAAAGAAGAACAAAAAGCACTGTCCAGTCTTTTACTAAAACTCGTCAAAGCGGAGTAACTCCTAAAAGGAGGATTATTCATGAATAACAAGAAGAAGTCTTTTACATCCGAAGATCGAAAAGAGGTTGTTCAACCTTATTTGGATAACCCAGATGCGGTAAAAACTGAAAAAGAATCCCTTTTTGATATGCATGAAGATATGCAAACAGTCGATGCTGTACCGGTTGAAGACTCTCGTATGGAATGGGAAGAAGAAAAGCAAGAAAACCATCGCAAATCTAAAGACCAATCATCGAGTGAAGAAAAGTATAACAGTTAATCATCACAGCATCAGACACCCTCTCAGTTGGAGGGTGTTTCAGACTTTAGACAAAAGGGTTGGGAATCGATTTGATTTCCAACCCTTTTGTCTTTTTGCATCGTTGACTCTGAAAATGAAGGCTAACAGGCCGTTGATCTCCGTTCCGGACGGGCGCTTTCCGGGGGCTTGCCCTCAGCCTCCTCGTCGCTTCGCTTCTGCGGGGTCTTCGCGCTGCGCTGATCCCCAGGAGTCGCCGTCCTCCACTTCAATCAACTGAATTTCCCATGAGACATTCACATCTTTCAAGCAAAGAATGTAGTTTGCGGACTCCTTGTCCATCTAGCAAGTCTAACTAGATGTAACCGAAGACTTGAGAAACCTATATGAAATCAAAGAAGTCTTCGGAAATGTAATGAGATGGTTGAACGCGTCTTCGCCGATGCTAAGGAGAAGCATAGTACGCGATGGACACCCCAAAATGCGCTTAGTGTATTGAATTTATTGAGTACAACAGCATCTATGCTAGGTCTCCCGTATATCGAATATAGTCTTTCAACCAACGGATAAATGAAGTAAAAACCAATGGCTGCATCTATTTTACGAACCATATGGTCTTGCGAAACTACCTGTTCGATCGCAAGCATTTCCATCTGTTCCCCTTCATTAACTTGATTCTTCGTCATCATTTCCATCATCTCATTTGATAGTTGGGAGATCCTGTTGATTGTAGCGGAGAGCGGCGACTCCGGAGGGATCAGCGAAAGCTGTGACGAAGAACAGCTTTTGCGAGTAAAAGCGAAGCGTTAGGAGCACGTGTTTTCGAAGACCCTGGACTGAGCAAAGCGAGGGAGATGAGTGCTGCCTTAATTTCAGCAAAGTTCGCTAAAATACGGCAAATCGAACTCTTCGTGGTTCGATTGACTGAGAGCAAGCCCCTCGGAAAGCGTCCGCTCGCAGCGGAAATCAACTTTTTATTGTTAATTCCTTCGAAAAAGAAAAAAGACTGTAGGTAAGCCCCATGATTTCTGGAGTTTGTCTACAGTCTGAGACACCCTCTCAGTTGGAGGGTGTTTTTTCATGTTTTCATTTCCCGGGAAATACAATGAAGTCTGACATCTAATGTATCAAACTGGTAATCTGCGTGGTATACTAGTTAGCTTAGGAGGAAATGCTTTATGAAATTCTGGATATATCCGCTACTTGTAATCGTTGCTTCCAGCAGTTACGGGATTCTTTCATCTATTGTCAAATTAGCCATTAAAGATGGTTATTCGGCTTCTCAAGCTGTTACTAGTCAGTACTTCATCGGTTTTCTAATCGCTGTTTTACTTTTCGTTATCATTCAACACAAACGCCCCCGCTTTGGCGGAGGCTGGACACTCATACTTGCAGGATGTTTTACTGCTTTAACGGGTATGGTCTACGGAAAAACGATCGAGTATATGCCAGCTTCGCTAGCAGTTGTCATGCTTTTTCAATTTACTTGGATCGGTATGCTGTTTGACTGTATCGCAAGTCGTCGTTTACCGAAGAGGGTAGAAGTGATTTCACTCGTTTTCCTGTTCTCAGGGACAATTTTTGCAGCAGGGATCTTGAATGTCGATTTAAGCGGGATTCCTTGGCAAGGTTGGGCTTTCGGGTTAGCTTCTGCAACAAGTTTCGCCTCATTTGTGATGGCAAACCAGAAAGCAATAGAAGGAATGGATATAACTACCCGGCTGTTATTCACTTCATTTTTTGCAGCAATTGTTGTCCTGTTTTTCCAATCGCCCGAAATCGTTTGGACGGGACAATTATTCACTTCAAGCCTTTTATTATACGGATTGGTTCTCGGCTTATTCGGGATTATCATTCCCATCTATCTCTTTTCTATCGCTGTTCCAAAAGTTGGAACAGCGATGACCTCGATTCTGAGTGCCATGGAACTTCCGGTCGCGATGACCGCTTCTGTAGTATTGGTCGGGGAGCATATTACGTTCTTACAAATCATTGGGATCTTTATTATACTAATCGGGATGACGTTACCCTCTCTTTCCCAACGGAGACTTAAACGTCCTCCACACAAAACGTCTGGACTGCTCTAATGCGGCCCAGACGTTTTTGCATATAGGACAGCAACCCCGTACAATGTATACATACAAAAAGAGTCAAGGCAGAGAGGAGTTTTTGGATGTTACAAAATCGTCTATATTATCAAGATCCTTACCGCACAAGCTTTACGACCACAGTGACGCAGCACGCCATCGACGAACAAGGAAGACCGTTCGCCGTACTGGAAAACACTGCTTTTTACCCTACCGGTGGCGGGCAGCCTCATGACATAGGATATATTGCAGATATTGCAGTCGTGGATGTGGAAGAAGTTGACGGAGAAATTCGGCACTACTTGGAAAGTCCCTTAAGCACTGGCGGAACGATTTCAGCAGAAATTGACTGGTCCCGAAGATTCGATCATATGCAGCAACATACCGGTCAGCATATTTTAACAGCTGCTTTCGTCGAGCTTTTCAACTATCCTACCGTCAGTTTTCATCTTGGGCGAGAACTAGTAACCATCGACCTCGCGACTGAACACGTCTCTGCTGATGAATTACATGCAGCCGAAACACTTGCCAACGCAATCATCCTCGAGAATCGTCCAATTGAGCAGAAATGGGTGACACAAGAAGAGCTATCCGCCTATTCGCTACGTAAACAAGTCAGTGTCGATGAAGAAATCCGTCTCGTGATCATTCCGGATTTTGACACAAATGGATGTGGAGGTACACATCCAAGCTCCACTGGACAAATTGGATCGTTAAAGATCCTTTCCACTGAAAAGCAGAAAAAGAATACACGCGTCCATTTTGTATGCGGCGGACGAGTCCTCGATCAGCTTGGTGCCGTTCATGATGAACTTTCAGTTGTTGCACGACTACTGAGTGCCCCATTAGGACAAGCGGCTGAAGCTACGCAAAAACTGCTGGAAACGCAGCATCTGTTGGAAAAGCAGTTAGAAGCCGCGAATGAACAGTTGCTTGACGTTGAAGCGGCCTCCCTTGCAGCGCGAAAGACTATTGTCATTCGACAAATCTATACAAATCGGTCCATGCAGGAGTTGCAGAAACTTTCCCGTAAAACACTCGCTCTTTGTGAAAAGGCCATTGTTGTACTTGTTTCGGACGATGGAGAGAAGCTTCAATTCGTAGTTTCGCGTACGAATTCTCTTGTACAGGATATGCGTACGGTTTCATCCATCGCCCTGCCTGCAATAGAAGGAAAAGGAGGCGGCTCTGCGTCCACCGTTCAAGGAGGCGGCGCACGAACCATGCCTGCCGAAGATCTATCAGAGTTACTTGAGCGTTCCATTCCGATTCATGCATAATTATCCCATACAACCAAAAACCCCCGCTATCGCTTTATTTGCGTTAGCGGGGGTTCCTTATTCACTCTTTCTTACCAATAACTGCTTCCCAGTCGATTGTGCCGGCTTTAATTTCATCGCGACGTTCTTTTGTCATCGAGTCACTCGGACGTCCGCCATTCGGCCAGTCTCCTTCGTGGTTAGCGAACTCAGGACGATCTTGTGAAAGGATGAATGCAGATACATCTGAGACTTCCTGATCAGAAAGACTCCCTGGGTTTCCAACTGGCATATTGTTATGCACGTAACCTGCCATTTTAGTCAAGCGTGCAATGCCTGCACCGTCATTGAAGGATCCATCTCCCCATAATGCAGGGCCCGTGTTTGAACCTGTTCCACTGCCATCTCCCGCATGACATGTCGCACAGGATTGCTGGTACACCTTTTCCCCATCTGCAACACTCGGAATCGGCATATCGTCTACACTATTCTGATGACGCCAAGGCAGTTCAGCACCGACAGGGATCCCTTCAGAAATGTACGTCATATAGGCAACCATCGCTTTTAAATCCGGGTCATTGCTTTCAAATTTCGTACCATTCATACTTCGTACCATACACCCATTAATACGATCTTCTAAAGATACAACTTTTCCAGAACGCCCGATATACATTGGATACACCGCAGACATTCCTACAAGAGAAGAAACTTCACTGTCTAAGCCTGCTCCTGCATGGCAGCTCGTACAAGATAGTTCGTTCACTAATTTCTCACCGTCTTCCGCAGTCGGCGCTTCACTTCTTAATACAGTTGAAGTATCGTTCACCAGGTCATATCCACGCTTGATAGCATCTCCGAGTTCATCATCCGGCACGTCATCCATGGAAGGTGGATTATGTTGGATTTCACCACTTGCAGCACTTTCCGATCCGGATTCTGTTACATCTGCTATCCCTTCATCCTCAGCTGCTTTGTTTGTTTTTAATTGGAAAGACATAAGAACGATTGTAAGTGCAAAAACAGCTACCAATACAGTTAGTACTAAAGTTGAGGTTTTTCTCATTTTTACCTCCCCCTTTCTTTGTGACTATTGTATCAAAGAGAATACAATTAAGCTATGATATTAAAGTAATTTGGTTAGAAATAGGGAATTCCCTTAGTAGTAGTTTCATTCAAGAAAAATGCTTTTAATGGGGACTTTATAGATATTCCATTCACTTTTTCGTTTCTCCCAATTAATTGAAAACCAGTCAACTGGCTGTTCCTAATTTCTACAAGCGTTTCTATGGACCTATTATTTCAGCGTCATGCTTCCATACTGTTTTCAAATACTCTTGCTCTTGAGATAAGATGAATACTCCGCTACTCCTAGGACTGGAATTGCACCTAGAATTATTTCAGCACAACTTTTCCCATCACCCTTACTTCCTTTCTCGCACTAAATAATAAAATTATTTAAATATTGCATTTTTTAGAATAGCTTTTTTATAACTGGAACAATAATAGACAGTATATTCTGTTATACATAAATAATTGACAACTCTTTTATTATTTCACTAGTATAGTATTTAAACCAATTGGCAATTCCAAATTCACCACTAGTTCAGTAAATACGATCGGCAACTTCCACGCACGATTTCAAGCAAAGGGGATGGTAAATTTGAATGCGTTTACAAAATGGGTAGAAGTTATTTCAGATTTTTTATGGGGAGCACCGATTATTGTACTGCTGATTGGCGGAGGACTTTTTCTAACCATCCGTCTCGGTTTCTTTCAATTCAGGTACATGCCGCACATTCTTCGGCAGACTTTCGGAAAGATCATGTCGAAAGGCTCTGGAGACGGAACACTAACGCCGTTTCAGGCGACAACTTCAGCACTCGCTTCTACGATGGGCGCTGCTAACATTGTCGGGGTTCCTGTTGCGATTGCTCTCGGGGGGCCAGGCGCAATTTTTTGGATGTGGCTTGTTGCCCTCATCGGGATCGGCACAAAGTATTCCGAAGTCGTACTAGGTATCAAATATCGAGAAAAGAACAAAGCTGGGGATTATGTAGGCGGTCCTATGTATTATATTAAAAAAGGACTTGGCTGGAAAAAGGTTGCGTATATTTTTGCTTTTGCATTGATGATCGAAATTATTGCCAGTACAATGGTTCAATCCAATTCGATTGCCACTACAATTGAAAGCTCGTTTGGATTACCTCCTTACATTACCGGAATTCTTGTTGCACTTTTAGTAGCACTTGTCTCCTTCGGAGGAATTAAAGCAATTGGACGTGTAACAGAACGACTTATTCCTTCAATGGTGGTCTTATATATTGTCAGCGCACTTATTGTAATAGCTTTCAATATCACAGAAGTGCCCGCGGCATTCGGACTCATTTTTACATATGCGTTTCAACCGTTATCTGCGGCAGGAGGATTTGCAGGAGCTGGTGTTGCGGCAGCCATCCGGTGGGGGCTGGCACGGGGGCTATACTCAAATGAAGCAGGGATCGGAACCGCACCGATTGCACACGCTGCTGCAGTGAATAATCATCCGGCGAAGCAAGGTTTTTGGGGTGTATTTGAAGTCATAGTCGATACACTCATCGTTTGTACCATGACGGCGATGGTAGTATTGACTACAGGTGTATGGAAAGTCATTGACGCTAATAATGCTTCATCCATGGTGACAGAAGCGTACAGCACAGTTTTTGGGGCAACTATTGGCGGGATCATTATTTCTGTTGTCCTTTTCCTTTTCGTCATCACAACCGTCGTTGTCATCGTCTATTACGGAGAAAAGCAGGCGGAGTTTCTATTTGGTACTGGATTTTCAAAAGTGATGCGCCTCGTTTACATTATCGCCATTATCGTTGGGGCACTTGGCGGACTCCAATTCGTCTGGAAATTCCTTGATTTGCTGCTCGCAATCGTTGTCGTACCAAACGTTATTGCTGTATTGTTCTTGAGTGGAAAAGTGCGTGAAGTGACAAATGATTACTTTACGAACCTCTATCCGATAGAAAGAAAAAAATAATAGCATAGATTCCTCCCTCCAGTCGTACAACTATCTGTACGATGGAGGTTTTTTTTATACATTTAAGGATATAGGTATATAGAGCACTTTCTAGCCAATAGAGAGTAAGAGAGTTTGTGGAAAATAAGGAGCGGTGCCGATGATTCAGTTTAAAGATGTATCTAAGTCCTACGATGGAAAAACGAACGTCGTAGAATCAGTGAATTTCGAAATTGCAGAAGGAGAATTTTTTGTTCTGATCGGACCAAGCGGCTGTGGGAAGACCACGACACTAAAAATGATCAATCGTCTTATCCCATTGTCAGACGGAACCATTCGTATTCATGATAAAAAGATTAGTGACTATGCCATTCACGAACTCCGCTGGCAAATCGGGTATGTCCTGCAGCAGATCGCCTTGTTTCCTCACATGACAATTGAAGAGAACATCTCGATTGTTCCTGAACTGAAACAATGGAAAAAAGACCGTATCCACAAGCGCGTGACTGAATTGCTGAATATGGCCGGGTTGGATCCCGATACATACAGAGGACGTAAACCTAGTGAATTATCCGGTGGACAGCAACAAAGGATCGGAGTTGTACGAGCGCTTGCTGCAGATCCCGATATTGTTTTGATGGACGAGCCGTTCAGTGCACTTGATCCAATCAGCAGATTGAAGCTGCAAGAAGACTTGCTGCATTTACAGAGGACGATTAGAAAAACGATTGTATTTGTTACTCACGACATTCAAGAAGCGATGAAACTAGGAGATCGGATCTGCATTATGAAGGACGGCAAAATCGAACAGCTCGGGACACCTGAAGAGATTACAGCAGCCCCCGCTACACCGTTTGTCCAACAATTTATCGGAAGTGGCGGCACTCAACCGTTTGTCATCCGGGACCACATGACACCTGCGTCTGAAATCCCTGCACCCGGGGCTCCATCGTTAGCAATCGATGCTGGATGGAGTACTGTGCTGGATACACTATTGGTCACCGATGTGGTGGCTGTCGTAGACAATGAATTCATCGTCGGCACGTTATCCCGTGAATCATTGCTCGCCTTTTTAGCGGCACAGGAGAAAGAAAGGACGGCGACGGTATGAGCCATTTCTTTGAAGTGTTCCAAGATCGAAAAGGAGAATTGGCCGGTGCGCTATTAGAGCATATTCAAATTTCCTTGATTGCACTCGTTTTTGCAGTCTTGATATCCATTCCACTCGGAATATATCTAACGAACAAAAGACGGATTGCAGAGAGCGTCATCGGTGCAAGTGCAGTGTTACAGACCATCCCGTCCCTCGCCTTGCTCGGATTACTTATCCCGCTTCTCGGTATCGGGAAAGTACCTGCCATTATCGCACTCGTTGCATATGCGTTATTGCCGATTCTGCGCAATACATATACGGGGATCAAAGAAGTCGACCCATCATTGATAGAAGCTGCCACTGCAATGGGGATGACGACGTGGAAACGACTGATCAAAGTGGAACTTCCCCTTGCGATGCCTGTCATTATGGCTGGTATCCGTACATCGATGGTGCTTATCGTCGGAACCGCTACGCTTGCTGCCCTTATTGGAGCGGGTGGACTAGGTGATTTGATCCTTCTTGGGATTGACCGGAACAACCCGTCACTTATTATAATGGGAGCGATCCCTGCGGCACTTCTAGCACTCGCATTCGACTTTTTGCTTAAGAAATTCGAGGGTCTTTCATTCAAACGGGCTGCTACCGCTCTCATCGTATTTTTCGTTGTTGCCTTGCTCGTCATTGTGTTGCCATTTTTGTCAGGACGTTCGAATAAGCAATTAGTGCTCGGTGCGAAACTCGGTGCTGAACCGGAAATCCTCATTAATATGTACAAACTTCTTATCGAAGAAGAAACTGACCTGACTGTCGAACTGAAACCCGGGCTAGGTAAAACTTCGTTCGTATTCAATGCGCTCAAATCGGGCAGCATTGACATGTATCCCGAATTTACGGGGACAGCTCTTTCAGAATTTCTGAAAGAAGAAGCTGTCAGCAATGATCGCAAGGAAGTGTACGAACAAGCGCGTGATGGCCTTGCCGAACAATTTGACATGACACTGCTTCCACCGATGTCGTATAACAATACGTATACATTGGCGATTTCCAAGCAGTTTGAAGAACAGACCGGTGTGAAGACCATTTCGGACTTGGCTTCAGTCAAAGCGAATGTAAAAGCTGGATTCACTCTTGAATTCAATGACCGCGAAGATGGCTATAAAGGAATTCAAAAGCTCTATGGTCTGGAGTTCCCTTCCGTGAAAACGATGGAACCGAAATTGAGGTATCAAGCGATTGAAACCGGTGACATCAACTTAATGGATGCCTACTCGACGGATAGTGAATTGAAGGAGTATGAAATGACAGTACTAGAAGACGATCAGGAACTATTCCCGCCCTATCAAGGAGCCCCTCTCTTGTTGGAAAAAACGCTCGAGAAGTATCCAGAGTTAGAAGATGTATTAAATAAGCTCGCAGGAAAAGTGACGGATGATGAAATGCGGGACATGAACTTCCGCGTAAATTCCGACGGGGAAAATCCAGAGGACGTGGCGCGTGAGTTTCTTGAAAACGCCGGATTACTGGAGTAAAGAACAGGATAGTTCCTCATCCCAAGACAGTCGGTTTTTAAGTCACACCCCTTGTCGTCAACGGAAGAATGAGATGGCAACCAAGCCATTTCCTTAGTATGCATCCATCTCATTTGCTATACTTCATAAGTCAGAAATACAGATGAAAAGGAGCAAATCCATGCAACCCATTACAGGTAAGAATGCCATCATCACTGGTGCAGGACGAGGTATCGGACGTGCTACGGCAATCGCATTTGCAAAAGAAGGAATCCATGTTGGACTAATCGGAAAGACCGTAGCTAACTTGGAAAAAGTAGCAGAAGAGTTGCGTCAATATAACGTGAACGTTGTATTCGCTTCGGCGGATGTGTCCGATCAGGAATCCACCACAACGGCCGTTCAGCATATTAAATCAGAACTTGGACCGATCGACATCCTTGTGAATAACGCAGGTATCGGGAAATTCGGGAAATTCCTGGAATTGTCTCCAGAAGAATTTAAAAATATCATCGATGTTAACCTAATGGGCGTTTACTATACGACTAGAGCGGTACTGCCTGAAATGATTGAAAGACAGTCTGGAGACATCATCAACATCGCCTCCACTGCCGGTCAAAAAGGAGCTCCAGTTACAAGTGCTTATAGCGCATCTAAGTTTGGAGTCCTCGGGCTTACTGAATCACTTATGCTCGAAGTTCGTAAACACAATATCCGGGTCAGTGCGCTTACTCCAAGCACTGTTGCAACGGATTTGGCATTTGACGAGAAATTGACAGATGGGAATCCGGAAAAAGTAATGCAGCCGGAAGATTTAGCAGATGTCATGGTCGCACAGTTGAAACTTCACCCGCGCGTATTATTGAAATCCGCGGGACTGTGGTCTACGAATCCATAATCGATGTAAAAAAGGACCCACAGCGGGTCCTTTTTTATAGAAAACATTTCATCTGCCATTGCTGTTACAATTTCAAAAGCAACTTCCGCTTCATAATCCCTGCTCTGCTGACGTCCCATTTTTTGAGCAGGAGTTTGGTTTATTTATTACTACGTTGAAGAGGAACCATAAGGCGTAATCTCTCTTGGCACTTTCTCTTCCTGTAACTTGGATTACTCTGCAATTCGTTCTATTTTTACGGTATACTGGCAGGTGATTCAGATGGATGCATCCACTCGTGTTATTCCAAGTGATGAAATACTTGCCGACACGCGGAACACCGATATCTTGGCATATTACAATCTTTTTGCAGTATTTCATAACGGTTATTCTATGCTATCTTATCATCTGGTTCTTCCACCGTTTCGTCCCTTTTGCAAGCTTCATCTTCGGAAAATTACCGAAGGATGCAAAATTGTTCTGGCAGATTAAAGAATAGCGATGGTCGCACAGCAACTCAACTCCTGTGAAGATATACTCTTCACAGTTTTTTTGAGGACCGACCCCATTCTTCAGTTTTCTTTTTACGCAGAATTGATTATCATTAACTAGGGAGGCGATGAAAATGAAAAAAGCAGTCATTTTACTAGTAGCAAGCATCATGCTTGCTGCGTGCAACAATGAGGACAAGTCTGAGAACACTTCAGATTCCAATAAAAAGCCGGCAGCTACGGAATCATCGCAGGAACAATCAGGTTCGGAAACAGCAGATGAGGAGCAGGTTGGATTGGAAGAAGGATTAAAAGGAGATTCTACTGAAGTCGAGTATGAAGACATAGCCAAAGGGGACGTCCCTGCTAATAAAAAAGTAAGTTTTACAGGAACGGTTTTTAAGGTGGAAGAAGGACGATACGGACTGAAAAAGGACATCACCGATTCTTCTGAAGAGGTACTTTGGGTCGATGATCTCCGTTTAGGTGAACGCACCGAAATTCCCGAAGGCACTAATGTGACGGTTTTTGGTAGTTATACCGATACGGATGAGCAAAATGCGCCTAAAATGCGCGCCGTATTCATAGACATGAACTAATTTGAATTTAAAAAAGGTGAACCTCCATTCCCCTGCTTAGTCGTTCGGGTTTTGTGAGGTTCACCTTTTTTTGATCATCCAGTCCGCCACTTTCCTCTTTTGGACTTCCGAGGGGTCACGGTTTCACATCAAGCATAAATATAAAAAAGATACTCTTGACCGTTCTTAATAGGATCTTGTGCAAATGTGTAGCCATGGGCAATCGCTTCTTCCGGTACATTACGGAAAGAGCCTGGACAATCCGTGATGACTTGTAATAACTCTCCTTTGTTCATGCCCTCCAGTGCTTCAAGTGTATAAATGACCGGATAGGGACAGGATTCCCCTCGTAGATCGAGTGTGAAATCGGCTTCTTTGTTAGCTTGCATGTTGTTTCCCTCCTCTTTTCATAGCCAATTGGCGATGATAGCGTTTTTCCCGATACACCGTTAATGCATATAGTACGCCTAACATTGCGAGTGTTGCAAGGATAGCGCCGACAGGGCCAAACGAATCCAGCAGATTAATTTTCGTTCCACTTTTGACCAAAGTATTATAGACGCCTAGATGATCCCAAGCATACGCAAGCAAAGTGGCACCAATGACATTCCCCGCAAATACAGGTAAGAACAGGACTTGTCCTTCCATGAGCCGATACATCATACCGGTTTCACATCCAGAAGCCATGACAATACCGAGACCGAACAATACGCCACCGACAAATGTGCTTAGCGCTGCGATTTGAGTGATTGGCGTTAAGTCATATACGGAAATAATAATCACCGTTAGTACAGAACTCATAGCCATACCAACGATAATCGCTTTTGCCATAACACTGCGTCCTACGAGGAACAGATCACGGAAAGCGGAAGTGAAACAGATTTGACCGCGTTCAATGAGAATTCCGAATGCGAGTCCGAATAGCGCACCTAGCCCAAGCAATTTTTGTCCAGTTGCGAAGAAATAGATCATCAAGCCAAGATAGACAATTGCAATCGCGACTCCCACATAAGGCTGGATGACCCGTTTTTTCACTTTAGTTGGTTTGGCAGCACCGCGCGTTAACGTCGGCTTGCCTTTCCACCAGCGCATCTTTGTCAATTTGGCCCCAAAGAACGTTCCGATTCCAGTCGCCACGATGAAAATCCAAGAGTGAAATGAGAACTGAGGAACTCCTGTGAAAAATGCAGCCAAGTTACAGCCGAGTGCCAGACGTGCACCGAATCCCGCAATGATTCCACCGACAAGCCCTTGGACATATCGGCGTTTCTGTTGCGGAAGCCGGATTTTGAAGTTATTGCTTAATAACACCATCATCAAAGCACCGATAAACATTCCCCAGACAATCCAGCCATCCGGGCGGCTCCAAGTCGTTCCTTTCAGGTGCACCATGTCATAATATGCCCATCCGGAAATATCCACCCCGAACAGTTTCAGGAGATCCCCCCCGAGTCGAGTGAATTCACCAGTGACAGCCCAAACTGTTGAAGTCAGACC
Source organism: Sporosarcina gallistercoris (assembly GCF_014836415.1). Classification (GTDB taxonomy): domain Bacteria; phylum Bacillota; class Bacilli; order Bacillales_A; family Planococcaceae; genus Sporosarcina; species Sporosarcina gallistercoris. Next base: position 146,631 of record NZ_JACSQY010000007.1, read on the forward strand.
AAAATATAAGGCACTCAGAACCCCTGCAATGAGTAAAACGACATAAGGATTCCAATACCGTTGAAAAATAGGTCGAATTAAAGTTTTCATATAATGGTTCTCCTCCAATAAAGTACTTTTCTATTTTAGTCCTTATCAAAGAGAAAGCAAGTTTCGGAAAATTCTTCTTATAAACAGAAGTGACGTGGAAGGATTCATTGAGTTGGTTTCGAAACCTTGCTTCCTTTTGAATGGAATGATTTCCAGGAGTATCACCAAGGTTTTCGGCTTTTCGTGTTGCCATACAAATTATTTGGTACGAATCGTTGTTAGATCTTATCCTAGCAAGACAGGCAGCCCCCATTGGGGGCTGCCTGTCTGTTTTCATACTATATAAAGCACTTTTTTCACTTCATAGGCTCAAGTCCTAATGCCTTTAAGAAATCATTCAAGCCTTTTGAACCGAGTTTTTCAAGTGGCTTCTTGTTTTTGGCATCGTCGCCGACTTTCAAGAAATTCTTTTCAATGTAGCGAATATCGGTTTCATCTACAATTCCATCCTTATTAATGTCTGTACTCAGATGGTTCTTACCGTATTGTGCAACCACACGCATAACATCATTTATATCTATAACACCGTCATTGTTAACATCTCCAGCAGGTGCTGGCACAGCATTCACCCAAAACTCTTCCCCCACAAATTCACCATTGTACTCGACTCCAGGACGGATTGTCCGTTGTTTGTTCAAATGACCTGGTACTTCAAAGTAAACAGTATATTGTTTGTCCGATACGGGCATATCGTAGAAGAAGTATTCACCGTATTCATCCACTTTTGCATGATAGATTTTTCCACTTTCAGCTTTTGCATATACTTTGGCGCCCATTTTGTCATAATCTTGTATATCCAAAAATCCGTCATGGGTAAACGCTTCCGGTGTGATGAAACCTGACAATATGGAATGCTTGGGTACGACTTCAAATGGATTTGCAAGAAATACCGGTAAATCTTGCAGTTCTGTTTCACCATGTTTCTTATATTTGAAGGCATCAACACCTAATGCGCCTGCACCTTCATAATACGCATCACTGACCATTGTAAACGTCACGTCAATGAAGGGACTGTCTCCCGTAAACCCATTGAATTCCTCACTGGATTGTAGGGTCGCTCCAACGTGAAGCATGTCATACCAATGCCCTTTATCAATCTTAGGGTCATCTACCTGAACTTCAATACCATTTTCATCTGCAAACTTCTTAAATTCATCATTCAACGTCAAACCTTCAAACTTAAAGATTTCGTGATCATATTCCACTCCAAATGTTCCTGACAATAAATTCTCAACTTGTGACAGATTCAACGTCATCGTAAATCGATCATCGAGATATAATTTTTCTTTGTCGTATGTCTGTAACGCATATGAAGTCCCTTTTTTAATGACCGTATACCTCGTTAGACTTCTCGTATCCGCATTCGAAGCCAAGTCCACAGGTGCTAAATCGATTACAACAGGACCCTCTTCAATTTCCTCCGGCAATACACCAAAACTCATGGCACCATCCGGAGCAACTCCAAGTGCACTTGGAAACGGGCTATTTTGATAAACTGTGACAATGTTGCCAGATTGGTCGTATGTTAAACCTTTCCCATTCAAGAGATCCACCGTCGAGTCATAAATATTTGTGTGAACCCAAAAAGCATCGAGACCAAATTCTTTTGTATACATGGATTCATCAACTTCAATAATGCCTGGTTGATGATCTAGGAATTCTATTTCAGGTGGCGTGTTGTCTACCACTACCACTCTTTCCATTGAGTATTCGGAACCATCTTTATCCGTACCCATTAGTTCATAGAGATAATCGCCTTCAGGTAAGCGGACCCACTCAGTGCCAATTGGGTTCTTGGAATCTCCCGTGAATGGAAGAATGTTGCCCATGAAACCTTTGGATGAAATATAATCCAGGTCCGGCTTCAAGTCATAAAACGTACCAACTATTCCTAGCGGCTCGTTTGTTTTAGAGTCTTTAATAACCAAGTCAACCGTTTCCATTGGGCTTTTTAAGTTCAACTTCAAACCCATAAATGGAAGCAAGAACGGATGATACTTCCACACGTTCGGAACTGCTGGTCGATCGAATTCCATGGAAGCGAATCCTTTGCTGGAGATACGAAGCGCAAATGGAATTTGGTGGGTTGCACCGTCCCCATCTGAAATTCGGAGATACCCCTCATACGTTCCGAATGCTGCTTTTTCAGAAGCACTAATTTCCGCTTCAAATTCCACCACTTTACCGCCTGCTACTGTCATCTTATCTGGAACATTCAATACGACGCCATTGGCAGCTGCATCTTGTCGATTATCATTTGCTTGTAAGAAATCCACTTCAATCGAATAGGACTTCTCCGCGTCTGCATGGTTAGCTAATTTGACTTTTTTCGTATTCGTAATGGCTTCACTTTCAGAAATATAATAACTACCGAAGCGAAGAGATCCTGTTTCGTGTTCCAGTGTAGTCGGTTCATCATCCTCGACCATGCTGATTTGATCCACCACAGTTACAGCTGTGTCTGCATATACAGCATCGTACACATTGATACGCCCTGCTCCCACTTCGTAGACTGAATAATCCTCTTTCATATCGACTGAACTGTTCATCAATGCCGCCTTGACTTCGAACGGCGTGTAATCAGGATGATGTTGCAAGATAAGTGCTGCAGCTCCCGCCACGTGTGGCGCCGCCATTGAGGTTCCTTGAATTCGTGCATAAGCACTCTCATAGTTATTGTCAATGGGATCGTTTACATACGCTGGGTATGTAGAGAAAATGGATACCCCAGGTGCAACAAGATCCGGTTTGATATCATAACTACTTGCGACAGGTCCTCTGGAGCTGAACCCTGCCAAATAATCTCCTTCAGATTTGATATTGCTCAATTCTCCAAATGTAAAATCACTATTTTTCTTGGCGGACTCTACTAATTTCAGACCGTCTTCATTAGATACCCGGAAGGAAGGTAAATAGGACTTGTTTTCTCCCACGTAATAAGGTATTTGACCTTCTGAATCATTGAATACAATGACTGCTTTAGCGCCTGCATTCTTTGCATTCATGAACTTTTCACCAAACGAAAGCTGCCCTCGTTGAATCAATGCAATTTTCCCTGTTACATCTTTTCCTTCAAATCCATCTTCCCCACCAAAACCTACATAAACTAACGGATACGATTGACCTTGAAACTCCTCAATCTTATCGGAAAAGTCTTTTGCCAATAATCTCACGTCACTAAACGATAATTCTTCAGTCGATGCAGCATACGTTGGCGAGATTTGTGCTACATCACTTGCTCCAACAGAAATCGGGAGTGCTGCAGTTCCTGGTGCTCCCACTGTTTGTGCATTAGGTCCAGCGTTTCCTGCTGCTACGACACTGACTACACCGGAAAGCATCGCATTATTCACTGCAATTGACACAGGGGACAATGGGTCGTTCGCTGAAGTTCCTAGAGAGAGGTTGATGACATCCATTCCATCACGGACCGATTTGTCGATTCCACCCATTACCCCAATCATGTCACCCATTCCGTATGGTCCTAAGACACGATAGCCGTATAACTCGATCCCCGGTGCGACACCTTTAACGGCGTAGTCTACGTCGTTTTCTTGTTGTCCAGCAACTGTCCCAGAAACGTGTGTACCGTGGGATGTATAATAACTGCTTTCATACGGGTCAAATTCAGGCTGACCTGATTTCAACCAGTCTTTATAAGTGGTTTCCATTGGATCTGCATCATCTTCTACAAAATCCCAACCTTTTACACTATCCGGGTCGATTGTAGCCGAATCTTTCCCCTCTGCAGACTGATAGCCATTGTAGACACTTGCTAAGTCCGGGTGATTATAATCGATTCCTGTATCAATGACACCGACTTTGATACCTTCGCCAGTAATCCCATCCGCGTGCAATCGATCCACACCGATCTGAGGGATACTATCGATCATTTTGGGTTCAATTGTTTCTTCTTTAATTTCAGGTAGATCTACCTTCACTTCTTCGTTTTTCCATACTCTCTTCACTAAACCAGTCTTCAGTATTTCCTTTATCGCAGTGCCAGGCATCGTAACAGCCACTCCATTGAACGCATCACGATATTCTCTCGTAATTTCTACGTTGTTCTTCTCAATAGAATGAGAGCCTAACGTATTGTAAGGCTGCTTTTCCAAGCTCTTTATCACTTTCTTAAATTCACTGTGGGACGCCTCCACTTTGTTCTCTGCATCCTTTAAAGAGACAGCGTTTCGTTTTTCCTGAAACTGACCTTTAGCGACTGCTACCTTAGCAGGATCTTGTTTGAATTCAATAATGAGCTCTACCTGCGCTTCGCTTTTTTGATTAATTGCCGGATGAACCGTAAATCCAACTTCTTTATCGAGTTCTTGGATGGCTGCACGCTGCTCTTTAGTTAGATTGCTCAAAATTTCCCTTGCGCTGTTTGCGCTGTTTGCACTCTGTTTTGCTTCAATCGGAAGTGCATGTGTCCCTATTAATGAAGCTGTAACTAGAAATGTAGACATAGCCACTGTCATAAAACGCTTCGTCATTCGTTTGTTCATCATCTTCTTCCTTTCTGATTTCAGAGTTTTTTTACGTTCTATCCAAAATCACTTCTTTTAGATCACACCCTTTTCTAGTAACAATTTGGATACTCCTATGTTAAGCGTACCAATAATCGTCAGCTTGTAAATTGGGGTAATTTATTTAATCCGAATATTCCATTATCAACAAGCATTTTAACCACACGAAAAACCCATCTGTGTGTATCTTCACATCCAGATGGGCTATTTCTTATCATGTATGATTTGTCACATTATAGAGCTTTTAGGTATCCTCATTTCACGATTTGGATAAATGGCTTTGATCACTTGAGAAGATAACAGTTTCTGGATCGCGATTCCTTGAAGTTCTAAAGCGACACCATTTAAACTGTTTTTATATAGGTGCATGATTGTATATGGATACTGATTCTCCGCCAATATTGTGGCAAGCTCGCTCTGAAATTCTTTATGGCTGTGGTCGACTTGTTCTTCCGCTTCTTCCAAAGGCAAAAAAGGATCCACTGCTGCAGCAACATGTGCAGGACTTATCCTGAATTCAATGATGACTTGAACAAATGCCTTCGTATGCAAATCCACGACCGGATCGATGTAGATCATCGTGTTCATTCACTGTCCCTCCTTATGTGTTCTCAAGCTGTATTCTATTAATCCGTAGCATATCCAAAAAGTTCTCCCAGCCTTCTAATTGCTCGCTCAAAGAATCCGTCTTTTGCATACGATGCATCATTAATAGATGAACCACTCAAAGGCCAAGTACTGGCACATCCCTAAAATGTGTTAGTACTTGGCCTTCTACTTTTCTTGCTATCTAGTCGCTTAAAGCAACAGACTGATGGATAAATTCTTCATTAACAATAGCCTGGTATAAGAAGTCGGCGACATCCGCACGAGAAATTGTGCGACCGCCTTTAGGAACCCCAGTTGCCTCTTTGCGATATGACCCTGTCAACGGTTTGTCGTTGAGTCCTAGAGGTCTTGCAATCGTCCATTGTAAATCATTATCTTTTAACACAGCCACTGCATTATGATGATCGTCCAGTACATTTCCAAGCAATTTCATCGTAATTTTTCCGATCATCCCTGGTATTTCTTTATCAATTCCCGCGGAAGCCATGTAAGCGATTCGCGACACTTGCTGTTCCTTCATACCTTGAACGATGTTTTGCGTCATTTCATGAAGTAATGTCGATTTTCGTAATCCAGTCTCCGTTCCAAGTGTTGAAATAACAGCATCATGCCCAAGAATCGCTTTTTTTACTGCTGATGCATTTGTTGCATCTCCCTGTATAATCGTAAGGTTCGGATTTGAAATGTTTAAGTTACTTGGGTTTCTTACGAATGCTGTGACCATATGGTTGTCAGAAAGCGCTTGCTCAACAAGCAACTTCCCCGTTTTTCCAGAAGCTCCAAATACGATGAGTTTCATATGTTCCCTCCATCACCCATTTAGTTACTTTCTATTTGATTATTAATATTCAAGAAATGGAAGCATCCCCACTCCTATAGAGGAAATGAAGGTGTGAGGCAGTTTGGAGAGATATTTGAAAATAAGGATACATTTTCAAGCACCAAAACTTTCTACTAATTCTAGTGAGTCAGGAAACAGAAAGGAGTATCGATGTATGCCAACTACTAGAAAAGAAAGTTTTTATCTTGGGAGGAGTAAAAGACTTCTTTCCATACAATTATTCAGCAACCTCAAAATATTCTTTAGCAATAAGAATTGATGTCAATTGCTCTTCTGGCACCTCATCTTCAAAATAGATGGTTTCCACAGGACAAATCCCTATGCAATCGCCCGTCAAGTGCAGCAGCTGCACTTGACACGAAAAACTGCTAACGAGCGATCACTTCCGTTTCCAGAGGACGAGCATCATAATTGTAATAAATACAAAAGCTATCAGCGACAAAAAAGGAATTGTTACAAATCCGAACCAATTTATATATTGCCCTGAACAAGGCACTCCACTTGTACATACACTAAACTCGTGTAGTGAAGGAATCTTTTGATAAGCATAATGATAACCAGACATTAGCACACCTATTAACGACATTGGAAGTACATACTTAACAATATCCCGATCGTTCCTATAGAATGCGATGCCTAGGAAAAGAACGAGAGGGTACATCAAAATACGCTGATACCAGCAGAGCGTACAAGGAACGAACCCCATCTGTTCACTAAAAAACAAACTTCCAATCATCGCGGTGAGCGATGCTAACCAAGCAAATAGCAATGGTTTACTTACCATCCGCAGCCGCCTCTTCCACCATTTTTGTAAAGTCATTCATAGTGCGGCCCTTAAATTCTTTTCCACCAATAAAGATCGTTGGGGTTGAAGACACTTTCAGACTATCTGCCATTTTCATATCTTTCTTCAACGCTGCTTCACCTTCATGATTCTGATACGCGGAAAGTACTTTTTCCACCTCTTCGGAACTTGCGACATCAGCCAGAAGTTCTTTCAGAAATTCTTCGGTGAAATAGTTGATTTGTTCAGCATCTGGTTGTTGATTTTCGAACAATAATTCATGGAACTCCCAAAATTTTTCATCTCCAAGCTCTTGATAAACCGACTCTGCAAATTGAGCAGCTGTCGTTGAATCAGCAGCTATAAATGAATAATTCATAAAGTACAGTTTCGCTTTTCCAGTTTCAACTAATTCTTTGTAAATAATCGGTAAAAGATTATCATTAAAATCTTTGCAACTTGGACATTTATAATCACCGAACTCAACAATTTCAACTGGCGCAGACTCTTCACCTAAAAAAGGTTGACCCTCATAATCCAACACAACCGACTTTTCGCTAACATCGGTTAAAACGATAATCCCTATGATACATACAGCCACTAACCCGATAATCCAAAAAATTTTCTTCGACAACACAAACACTTCCATTTCAAACTACATTTAGTAGTGTATTTAAGTAAAGAATTTACAAAAGCACAAAAACAAAGAGCATACAAATCAGACTAAAAACTAAAAATGAAAGACACGCGATTTTCACCGGAAGCTTCATCTGAAATTCCATAAACGGATTTAAAAGATATTCGATCCGATAATTAACTGACGTATCTGCAAATGATGCATGGACAAAAGGAATTTTTTCTTGCTTGCCCACTTTCAACATTTTCAGAAGTGCACTGCCTAAATTCACAGATGTGGCTTGTTTTTCAATTGCAAATTCATCTGCCAATAGTTCTTTAACTATTCTATATTTCTGATTAAACCACTTCAGAATAGGGATATACCATAACGTCGATGAGCATAGTGACATCAAAAAGTTTTTTAGCGGATCTCGATTTTCTTTATGATACATTTCATGATACATAACTGCTGTAAGTTCATCATCAGTCAAAATTTTTATCAAACCTGTTGATAGGACGATTCTAGGCCGAAAAAGTCCCATTGTAATTGCAATTGCCGCTGGATGTGAGATCACCAGGAAAGCATTTTTTCCACTGCTGTATGACTCATTCATCTCGATTGTGAGCGCATTTTCTTTATATAGCTCGAATCGTTTTTTCATTCTCATTGTATGGAACCCATGCGATGCCATCTTCCACACCAAAAATAACAGCGTATATATAACAAACACATCAAGAACGTATTCAAGAAAAGATAGACCGATTACTTTAAGCCAACTGTGACAAACTGCAACAACATTAAATCGGACGTTCCAGCCTGCAAACATCGAGAGAATGTAAATACTCATTTGAACTATTATCATTCCTGAGATGATAAGTGATCCGAGAAGCATAAGGGTTGAGTGACGTTTGGACATACTTTAAACGTCCTTTTTCAATTCTTTAATTTTTTTTTCAAGCTGTGCAACCAGATCATCATCCACGTCTTCAAGCGCATCAAGCATATGACTTACAACAACCGATCCAAACTCCTCCATCAGCTCATTTGTCATCTCTTTTGACTGCGTATTCAAAAACTCGGTTCTCGAGGTAACCGGTTTATACAAGGAAGATCTCCCCTCGGGTCTTTTTTGAAGAATCCCTTTCTCTGTTAACCGATTCATCACTGTCATGACTGTATTGAAGTTTGTCGGTTTTTCTTTTTCAAGGACTTGCTGAACTTCTTTAATTGTCCGCTCACCGTCATTCCATAAGACGTCCAAAATCTTCGCTTCAAGGGGTCCAAAAAAGCGGTTCAATCCACTTTCATTGATTTTAAACTTTCTTATCCTCACTAGCTTTTCACCTCACATTACTCATTGTAGTGTGAAGTAATTAACCCGTCAAGTATACTTAGTTGAAATTATTCCATCCATTGAGCAGTATATCTTTTCAATAAAATCCTGTTTCACCCTAGGCAGCGAGTACTTGCATTTATACTTATACTGCAGTTGTTCCTTTGTAAACCCGATGCGCTTCGGCAATGTCGACGGTCTCTATGTCAATGGTCGGTTCCTGTATGACCATGCTGTAGCATAGATATGTAGTGTTGCATGAATGTAACTATATAAGCTGAATAGCAACCCCTTTCAATATGTGAGATAATCAATCTAACAGAACCAACGTACTAAACACGAAAATCGAGGTGCCACCATGAAACCCGTCATACTAGCCGAAAAACCATCCCAAGCAAAAGCCTACGCTGATGCCTTCACTGCCCGCAAACACGAAGGCTACATGGAAATCCACCCATGCCCGACGTTTCCGGAGGGGGCTTTTTTGACGTGGGGTGTCGGACATCTGGTGGAATTGAAAGAACCGCATACCTATAATCCTTCCTGGAAACGCTGGTCACTCGGAAGCTTGCCGATTTTGCCGGAGCGCTACGAGTTCCAAGTATCGAAGGGCAAATTCAAGCAGTTCCAAGTCGTGAAGAAGCTTATTAAGGGAACGGATACTGTCATTAACGCATGTGACGTGGATCGCGAAGGATCCAATATCTTCTATAGTATTTACGATCAGACGGGAGCTCGCGGACAGACTATAAAACGCTTGTGGATCAACTCCCTTGAATCCGATGAAGTGATTAAAGGGTTTGAGAACTTGCGTGACAATAAGAAAGACTTGCAGATGTATGAAGAAGCGAAGTCCCGCCAGATCAGTGATTGGCTCGTTGGCATGAATGGTTCTCGGCTGTACACGTTGTTATTGAAAGCGAAAGGAATCGAGGAGGTATTCCCGATCGGGCGCGTTCAATCTCCGACCGTCTATTTGATTTATCAGCGGCAGCGTGAAATTGAGACGTTTGTGTCGGAACCATTCTTTGAAGCAGAGGCACTATTTACAGCGGCGAATGGAACGTATAAAGGGAAAGCCAAGTTGAAAGAGCCGAAGCGGGAACTGATTGCAGACGCGCTGAATAGTCGCGGTATCACGAAACGGACACCGGGTACTATCTCGGAATTGAAGACAACGGATAAGCGCATGCCGCCGCCCCAGCTGCATTCCCTTTCAACGCTGCAGGCAACTGCCAATCGACGCTGGAAAGCAAGTCCGGCCACTGTGCTGAAGACGATGCAAACGCTCTATGAGAAGAAACTCGTGTCGTACCCTCGTACGGACACGCGGCATATCACGCCGAGTGAATTTAATTACTTAGCGGCGTCCGTCGAGAAATACCAAGAGCTCATCGGCCAGCCTTTCGAAATCGCTTCGAAGACACCGAAAAAGCGGTTCGTTGACAGTTCCAAAGTACAGGAACACTATGCCATTATCCCGACGAAAAAAGTTCCCACGGCAGCCGCGATTGCAAGACTGGCCCCATTGGAACGCAACTTATATGAAGAAGTCGTACGGACTGCACTCGCGATGTTCCATCGCGATTATTTATATACAGAAACAAAAGTGACGACGGACGTCAATGGACTTCCCTTCTTTACAACCGGGAAAACGGAGGTGGACAAAGGATGGAAGGAACTGTTTGCTGCACCTCCGAAAAAGGGGAAGGAAGCGGAAGAACCTGCTCTGCCGCCTCTCGTTCAGAACGAAACGGTTCAAAGCGAAATCGGGATTAAGGAAGGGGCAACTCAGCCGCCTAAGCCCTATACGGAAGGTCAGCTGATCGCGATGATGAAAACATGCGGAAAGCTTGTGGAAGACCAGACGGAAACGGATATTTTGAAAGAAATCGAAGGGCTTGGGACGGAAGCGACGCGCAGTAACATTATCGAGACGATTAAGAAGCATGGGTATATTTCTGTTACGAAAAACATTGTGTCGATCACCGATAAAGGACGCGTCCTCTGTCAGGCAATTGAAGGCAGCCTGCTTGCGAGCCCCTCAATGACCGCCAAATGGGAAACTTATTTGAAGAAAATAGGAAATGGCGAAGGGACCGGCCAACACTTTTTAGGCAGCGTGTCGAAGTTCATCTATAAACTTCTCGAAGACGTTCCGATACAGCTGGAACAACAAAAAATCGATATTGTGCTGCCCCCGTCGAAATCATCCAGCCGCAGATCCTACACTGCTACTGAAGTGGCCCCGTGTCCGAAATGCGGAAATGGGATGATCGTCGCGAGAAAAGAATTTTACGGCTGCAGTAACTATAAAAACGGCTGTAAACAGACGTTCCCCGGATTGTTTTTGAAAAAGAAACTGACACAAGCACAAGTCAAACTGCTTTGTACAACCGGTAAAACGAATGTGATCAAAGGATTTACAAATTCCAGCGGCCAGAAATTCGATGCCATGCTTGAATTGAAAGAAGGCAAATTGAACTTAGTGTTTGTTTAACCGCAGAATACAATTCGTTTCTGTTCATTTAAATTGCCTACTGTTCCTGCCCGTGCTAGAATTGTAAAACGCCTCAACTCAAGAGAGTGATAAAAATGAGACACGTGACATCTGACCTTAACCTATATTTTAAATCTCCTAACCCTCGACTATTATCAGTCGAGGGTTTTTGTTTCGTGAGGGAAAGAATTCGGCTACAACTATTATATTCGTAAAATGAGGTGATCGTACAATCGTCTAAGACATAGCTTGTTACCTATTGAGTGACTAGAACGGAGTGAACGTATTGGAAGATCAAAAGTATAAAGACCTTAAGTTGGGCGAACGCGGGGCTATGATCAGTATTATTGCATATATATTTCTTTCCATAGTGAAGCTGGTTTTCGGATATATGAGTGACTCGGCTGCATTAAAGGCAGATGGATTGAACAATGCTACTGATATCGTTGCCTCCATTGCTGTTTTCGTAGGATTGAGAATGTCCCAAAAACCCGCCGACAAAGATCATGGTTATGGTCATTGGAAAAGTGAAACAATCGCTTCCATGGTCGCTTCGTTCATTATGTTGGCCGTTGGTATTCAAGTATTGAATGATGCATTCTCCTCCATGTTTCAGGAGGGGAAAGAAAGTCCAAATATTTGGGCTGCGTACGTAGGTGTTTTTTCTTCAATTGTGATGTACTTTGTATACCGGTATAACAAACATTTAGCCGAAAAAATTAATAGTAAAGCAGTGATGGCAGCTGCAAAAGATAACATATCAGATGCTTGGGTCAGTATAGGAACAGCTGTAGGTATATTCGGCTCACAATTGAACATGCCATGGCTGGATACGCTGACCGCGATTATTGTCGGCCTATTAATATGCAAAACTGCTTGGGATATCTTCAAACTCGCTTCGCACGAACTTTCAGATGGATTTGATATAGATAAAATCAAACTATACCGTGTGGTGATTAACGAGGTAGAGGGCGTTGCGGCTATTAAGGGAATCAAAGGCAGATACTACGGAAACAATGAAGTACTGGATGTTATTATTATCGTGGACTCCTCTTTGAATATTCAAGAAGCCCACGATATTGCCAGCCAAGTCGAAAAAGTGATGATAAATGAATATGGTGTGTACGACGTTCATGTCCATGTCGAACCAGAATAATTCACCAAGAGACTTTTACCGATTTGATACACATTGTTTGAATCCTATTTATTCCATACCTCCACGTACGGAAAAACCCGGAAGCTACTCTTAAATAGAGGACAGCTTTCGGGTTTATGTCTTAAGCTTATAGCACCGGAGACAGAAGACGAGAAATACCTTCTTTGAATTTGATGACGATTGACCGCTCTGCATACCGTTCAGGCGTCAGTTCCGAACTGACTTCCATGTCTTTCAAGAACAATACAGATAGCTGTTTCGCTACGTTTTCATCATAGACGATTGCACTCACTTCAAAGTTCAAATGGAAACTCCTCGAGTCGATGTTCATTGTCCCCACCGCCGCCACTTCCTCGTCAACGACAATTGTTTTCGCATGCAAGAACCCATTTTCATAAAGCAGAATCTTTGCTCCGTAATCCAGCAAATCTCCTGCATACGCCCATGTTGCCCAATAGACAAAGGGGTGGTCGGGTTTACACGGAATCATGATTCGCACATCGACTCCGGACAACAGCGCTATTTTACACGCATCCATAAAGCTCGTATCGGGAATGAAATAAGGTGTTTGGATATAAATACTTTTCTTTGCGGACACTATCAGTTTGATGTACATATTTTTCAAGTGCTCCGTGACTGAATCCGGCCCGCTCGAAACCACTTGGATTGGGCTCGTCCCCTGTTCCGGCACTTGACTGAATGTATACTCTCCCCATTCACCTGGCTTGTTATCACCAGCCCGATGCCAGTCCAATATGAACTTACCTTGAATGTGATGGACGGCTTTCCCTTGGATGCGAAGGTGGGTATCCCGCCAGTACCCGAACTTTTTGTCCAGCCCGAGATACTCGTCCCCTACATTGAATCCGCCAATGTATGCAATACGACCATCGATTATGACCAGTTTCCGGTGATTCCGGTTGTTCACACGGAAGTTGATCAATCTGAAAAAGGATGGGAAGAATACCTCGACTTCCCCACCGGCCGCCCGCAGTTCATCAAAAAATTTAGGCGATGTCTTTTTAGACCCGACCTCATCGTATAAGAGCCGAACCTTCACTCCCGCCCTCGCTCTTTCTGTCAAGGCATTACGGAGTCTAGTTCCCAATGCGTCTGATTGGATGATGTAATACTGAATATTAACTTCCTTCTCAGCTGCTTGAATATCTGCGATGAGGGAATCGAATTTCTGATGGCCGTCATCAAAGATCTGAATTTCATTATTCGTGGATAATAACGCATCCGACGATATCAAGTTCATATGTATCAATTCAGCATGGCTCTTAAGCAATGGAGACTGTTGTATGGTCTCTAGATAGACTGTCGATAGCTGCTGATCGACTTCCGTATCAATTTCCAATCTCTCTTCATCCGTCAGCTTGTAGAAGTTCTTCTGCTTCATATTTCGTCCGAGGAATAAGTAAATGAAAAATCCGGCGATGGGGATAAACACCATCACTAATATCCATGCCCATGTATTTCCTATATCCCGTCTTTCAAAAAACAATACTCCTATCAATAATAAAAGATTGATTACAATCGTAACGGATAAAAACAACGAAACTATGTATCCTATTCCCATCATTACACCTTCCTTCTCGTTTTAATTTCTTTTTATTCGTAAAGTACCTTCTATGGATAGTACTAATCACTATAACACGTACTCTTTGAAAAGAAATATGATCCTTATAACTATTTTTCTACTGTCCTACTTTAAAACTTGCAAAACTTCGTTAAACGATTATAATTAGTTTCACTTAACAACCAGGAGGTGTGCACGTGAAACTATTGCATGCGTTAGACGAATTTTATTATGAGCAAATCTTGAAAAACCTCCGGGAGATGAACCAAAATAAGGTATATGGGAATTTGACTTATAATAGTTTGCTGTATTTGGAAATCATATTGTACAACAAAAATTGTACGGCTAGTTTTCTTGCGGATACACTGCACGTCGCGCGCTCTGCGGTAACTGTAAAAGTAAATGAATTAGTGTCCAAAGGGATTGTTATAAAAACACCAAGCAGCACTGACAAGCGCGTCAGCTATTTAACTGTCAGTCCTGAAATTGCGGACGATTACAAACAAATGGACCAACCACTGAATCAGGCTATCGCTGAAATTGAAGAACGATTTTCAGAAACGGAAATTGCCTCTTTCATTGAAATGCTAGGGATTATCCGAAAGCATCATCAATAGGAGTTGCGCCAAAAAAACACAAATATGAAAGAGGTCTTTGCATGGAACAGAAACAATATGAGTACTTAGCGGATAACCCGAATGTGAAAGTGCTTCCCATTATGTTAACGCTCATTATCGGCGCATTTTTCGCCATTCTAAACGAAACATTATTGAATATCGCTCTCGTCACCCTCATGGATCAGTTCTCGATTTCGTTGAGTACTGTTCAATGGATGGCAACTGGATTCATGCTCGTCATGGCCATTGTCATTCCCGTTTCTGCGTTGCTTCTTCAATGGTTTACAACGAGGCAGCTGTTTTTAGGAACGATGGCTGTGTTTACGCTAGGTACCATTATTTGCGCGAGTGCTCCTACATTCTCGATTTTACTCGTTGGGCGCTTGATCCAAGCTGTAGGAACTGGCTTATTGATGCCAATCATCTTCAATGTCTTCCTATTGATTTACCCTCCTGAACGACGGGGAAAAGTGATGGGGATGATCGGGCTCGTCATTATGTTTGCTCCTGCCATTGGACCCACACTATCCGGCGTCATTGTTGAATATTTAGGTTGGCGCTATTTGTTCATCCTCGTCATCCCATTTGCGTTATTCTCGATTGTGTTTGCCTATAAGTATTTGGTCAATGTTTCCGAAGTTACGAAGCCTAAAATCGATGTCATTTCCCTGCTATTCTCGACAATCGGATTCGGTTCCATTGTCTATGGCTTCAGTTCCGTCGGGGAAAGTAAAGAAGGATTTGCAAGCCCGACTGTTTGGCTGTTCATCGGCATGGGAATCATCGGCATCGCACTGTTCGTGTGGCGTCAGTTGAAGCTGGACGAACCGATCATGAATATGCGCGTATTCCGTTATCCGATGTTTTCACATGCTGTCGTGATGTTTTTGATCATCATCATGGCGATGTTCGCCTCGGAAATCATTTTGCCGATCTATATGCAAGGTCCGCTCGCTCTCACTGCAGCGACAGCCGGATTGGTTTTGTTGCCGGGAAGTATTTTAAACGGCATCATGTCGCCATTCATGGGCGCTCTATTTGATAAATTCGGGCCGCGCGTCTTAATGATCCCCGCTACACTCGTGTTAAGCGGCACGATGTTCATGATGAGTCAATTGACTGTCGATACACCTGTATGGGTTGTGGTGGTCAGCTATATCCTCATCATGCTATCCGTTTCTGCCATCATGATGCCTGCTGAAACGAATGGACTGAACCAGTTGCCGAAACGTCTCTATCCGCACGGGACTGCCGTGATGTCGACACTGCAACCTGTTGCGGGTGCCATTGGGGTTTCCGTGTTCATCAGCATCATGAATGCACGCCAGTTACATGTGTTACAGAAATCCTCGACTCCGACAGATCCTGCAACAATCAATCTAGCGTTAGTATCAGGTGTTGAACTGGTATACTTCATAGCGTTTGCGATGTCGCTAGTCGCTGTTGTTCTGTCGTTTGTTGTGTACCGTGCGAAGCCGAGTGAAGACGAGGAAACTTCAGTCCTATAAACTGTAATGGAAGTAGCAGGTGCCCAAATTGGGTGCCTGTTTTTCTGTTTACTGGGTTCCACATGCATGTAATCGACAAGTCGACTACACTTATTTGTAGAAGGAGTGGTGACAGATGAATCGAAAACGATATCGGAACTTAGACCCGACAGCACGCCCCGCCACATTTAGTGAATTGGTGCGCTGGCAAAAAGAGCGCTTTAAGAAACAGAAAGATATGAGCTTCATGATTGGACAGGCTCCCGATAAGCAGCAGGCATTGCTACACACGAATCAGGATAAGTTAACGATTACTTGGATCGGGCATTCGACGTTTCTCATACAGCTTGCTGGTTTGACGATTGTGACAGATCCCGTTTGGGCGAGCCGTATGGGGGTTGGTCGAAGGTTGGAAGAGCCAGGCCTCTCGCTGGATGAAATCCCGCCAGTCGATATTATTTTGCTCTCACATTCGCATTATGATCATATGGATGTCCCCTCACTGAGGAAGCTGAAAGGGACTCCTGCCGTACTCGTTCCTGAAGGACTTGGTCGTAAAGTACGCAAGCTGATGAAGGCAAATCGAGTGTACGAACTTCCTTGGTGGGGGCAGGTACGCATTGGTCTTGTAGAATTCCACTTTGTACCGGCTCAGCATTGGACGAAACGTACGTTGACTGATACGAATACATCGCATTGGGGGGGTTGGATCATTCAACGGCATAAGAAAGATTCGTCTGAAGCGATACATGGACATGGATCTGAATCGGTTTACTTTGCCGGTGACAGCGGGTATTTCCAAGGCTTCCGTGAAATCGGCGAGAAATTCCCTGATATTACATACGCACTCATGCCGATTGGGGCGTATGAGCCCGAATGGTTCATGGGAACACAACATATGACACCTGAAGAAGCGATACAAGCTTTTATGGATGTCGGCGCTTCGGTGTTCATTCCGATGCACTACGGATCTTTCTATCTAGCTGACGACACGACTGAAGAAGCTCTGAATCGCCTACTTACTGAATGGATGCGACGTGGATTGGAAAATTACCATTTAAAGATGTTAAAGCATGGCGAGACGCTCATCAACGTTTTCAAAAATAAAAATTGCAACTGATTCGGAGTTGAAATTTTTAGAATACACTGTATAGTTAATACATGGATTTCCATTATACTTACAGTGAACCTATGATGAGTTTACTAAAAAGGGGAAGCTCGGATGAATCGCACCTATTTAATGCATGAATTTTTACTGACCGCCAAAAGCAAGCGAACGATTCCTTTTCTTCTGTTCATCAGTGTGTTACTTATCAGTTATTGTTTCCTCCTCGTTCCGAATCGAGAAACTAAGGAAACGTTCCACCCTGAAGAAATACAGGATTACTTAACCGGGTTGGAAGTGGAGCAGAACCAGCGCTTGAAGAGTGGAAATACTGGAATTGTTTTAATGACGGGAGATCCCGTTTTTGCGAGAAACGATTATCACCATGGATTGTTCAGTGCACTGCTCCACTCCTATGAAGATCGTAATTATCTTCGCTATCTCCACTTGCGCGCCTACTATCTTGAGTCTGATCCTTCCGTATATCTGCAAGACGAAAAACTGTTCAAACTTTCCCCATATCCCGGCAAAGACCGGGAGCATCTCTATCATCAGACGATGCTCCGCTATGAAGATTACTTGATGAATAATCGGCGCATTACGGAAGCTCTGCTATTTGAAAGGACAGGGTTCCAATCGCTGCAGACATTTCTGCATACGTATGGGTATTTTTTCTTCTTATTTTGTGCCGTTTACTTCAGCAGTGATATTTTGTCACGCGATCGCTCCCATAGGACGGTGTTACAAGGGCTGCCCTTATCCTGGTATCGACAGTTGAATCTGAAATCACTGGCTTCATTTAGTTATACACTTCTTGTTTTAGTAACTGTGCTTCTTACAGGCTTTTTAGTCTTATCCTCTCAATTTGGATTCGGCTATTCCAATTTGCACGTTCCCATTATGACTGCCCAAAGTACATTCTCTGCCGATGACTATGACGTAATGAGCATTGGGAAATTTGTAGGTATATCCCTCTCCGCTCTACCCCTATTACTATTTCTTTTCATACGTCTCAACGTTATATTCAGTTTGCTCATGAAAAACGAATGGCTCGTACTCTTGTCTAGCACATTAGTGATCTTTTCAGAGCGTCTTTTCGATGTCAGGACGACTCGGGAAATTTTAGGGATTGATATCAGCTATTTTCCGCAAACATATTTTGACTTCGGGAAAATTGTGACGGGAGAAAAGAACTTCTTATTAAACACAGAGACGATTAGCTTGGCTAAAGGCGTTGTTGTTCTCCTAGTAACAGCTGCAATCATCGAAGCAGTTCTATTTGTCCTCTCTCGTATAGTCAACAAACGAAGGCTCTATCGATCTCGATGAAATCATCTGATAAGGAATGAGACAACTATGAGATGGAACTACATCCTTTTTGAAATAAAAATGTTAGTGCACAATCGGAAGAATTGGTTACTCGGAATCGCAATGATCCTCTTCTTCCCGATTTACTATTTGCAATACAGTCAAACTGATATCAAAACGCTGCAAGATCAGAAAAACGAGGAAGCAGAGCAATTCCACTCTATTTTCAAAGCCTTTCCTGAAGAGATGCGAGAGACGAAGGAGGGGCAGAAGATTTACGATAACCTAACCGAGCAAGCCTCTCTCATCAACATGCAACGCTTCTATCTTTGGGATGAAGAAGACAACGACTTATACATTACGGACGGGCTTAGGCTTAATGAACTCCGGCTCGACTTGCACGAAGCTGGAAACAAAGGGATCCATCCAAATTACATTGTCGCGAAAGAAGAGATCCATAAAGAAGTGGCGTTGTTGGACTATTACCAGAAGCACCATATTTCCATCGTTCCCGATCCGTTCGTTGCAAGTAATTACATACCAGCTGCACTCGATACAATCAGCGGATTGCCATTTGGTCTCATTGTCCTGCTAATCGGCAGCAGTATGCTGTTACATGACCAGCAGAATCGCTCTCTATTGATAGGCCTGCCTGTCTCATTCTTACAGAAAGCGGTCAGCAAAGTGGGAATTCATCTGTTCCAAATCCTCGCTTTCCTCGTTGCAGGAATTGGCGCTTGCAGCCTGTATGTGGGATTGAAAACTGGTTGGGGCAGTTTCATCTCACCAGTTCTCCTCTATTCAAATGGTGATTTCACAGCCGTTTCAACTGTCCATTATGTACTTTTACAACTTCTGGCGTTTCTACTCATCAGTTTGCTGTTATTAGTAGCTTCCGTCTTAGTAAGCAGTATCACTAAAAACATGTACACTACCGTTTTATTCATCGTTTTCCTGTTACTGCTGCCCTCCCTGCTTCTTTCAGCAGGCATTGATGGTAGTTGGCTGCGACCGCTTGCCATGATTGATATCGGTGCTGTTTTAAGCGGAGAGGCTGCTATGAGGTTCGCAAGCACATCTATGGATTATAAGCATGCCTTCTCATGGTTCTTCGGCTTAACACTTACCGTGAATGCTGTGCTGTACATGAAGAACAAACTACAATACACCCCCCGTTGATCAGGACACGATAATTCGAACTAAAAAGGAGGGACGGCATTGCTGAAGCTTACAAATCTATCAATCGCCTATCAGAACAAAGTTGTACTGGATCACCTGAATCTCAATGCTGAAAAGGGAGAAATCATAGGGGTCGCGGCCCCGAATGGTACAGGAAAGACGACATTATTCAATATTATCGCGAATTATACAAAACCCGATTCCGGCCAGGTAGTTTTTGGGGGGAAATATACGTACCGGAATGAGAAGGAAGAGGTTTTAATCCATAAACACTTGACGACGTTTCCTGAACAGAAGGATTTGTTTGATGAACTGTCTGGCACCGATCATTTGAAACTGTATGCATCCATGTGGAATGGCACGTCAAAACACGTTCCCGCAGTCATCGATAAACTACAAATGAGGCATTACGTAAAAAAGAAAGCAAAAACGTATTCACTCGGAATGCGCCAGCGGCTCTGCTTTGCGATGATGATGGCTGCAGATACAACGGTGATGCTGATGGATGAAGTGATGAATGGACTCGATGTTACGAATGTCGCCCTGATTTCAGAGTGCTTGCTGGACATGAAACAAGAAGGGAAATTAGTTTTCGTTGCCTCTCATTTGTTGGAAAATCTTGATCTATATGCAGACCGGGTCATCTTCTTAAAAGAAGGTAAAATTGTCCACGAACAGCGTTTTACAGAAGATCGTGAAATCTATTTAAAGGCAGAGATGAACTCCTCTGATTACCATGAACTGAAAACGAAAATTGAACTTCCCGCTGCACATATGTACATTGCAGAGCATTTGCTCTGTATCCCTATGGGCGGTCTAACCTTATCTGAACAAACACGATGGATTGAGCGAATACTTAGCCTTTATGGGCATAATCTGACTGTAGGACCACTTGGGACGGTGGAGTATTATGAAAAATATTTTTCGTAATAGGGGCATGATGTTATTTGTCTGCTTGCTTGTAGCGGGTTGTCAGGCAAAACAGATCCCTATCACTGACCAAACAGTTCGATATGAACAGAACTCCGAGCTGACAGGTGATGAAAAAGATGAACTGATCAAACAAGTGAACCCTTCAATCTTTACGACTGTGGATCGCAACAATCGTGAAGCTCAGGCGATATCGGTTCCTGTTGTCCCTAAGTCCGGTAAGGATTTGAAACTAAAGACTGGTCGTTATATGATTACAGGCTATCCTACTGGTAATATTTCCGTTTTGGATTCCAAAGGTGAGCTGATTCTACGGGAGATTGTTGGAGATTATGCAGGTGCTAGAAGCCTGACAGTGTCTGTGGAAGAGTCCTATACTATTCGAGTGGATGGAGGATATGACTCTGTAGAAATTATTCTTTCACCCACATCTCTGATTACTGAACTGACTGCCGGCGTCTGGGAAGTAGGAACAGACATCCCAGCCGGAACCTATACGATATCTTTGGACCACGGCTATGGTTATTTACAAATACTCGAGAAAGAAAAGAATACGATATTATATGAGTTGATTGGCGGGACGATGGGCCGCACCGAAAGCACAGTGAAATTGAAAATGGGTCAGTGGCTACGTGTCACTGATACTTCGTTAATCACCTTCCGTCCCCGAAATCCTTAAATAAGCGAATGATTTTATTCTTAAGTGCTATGCTATTTTTTTGTTAGACCCGTGAATGCATTTTCCCAAGGCATTCACGGTTTTTAAGTCTCTTATCTGATGACAGCCACCCATTTTATATAAAAATAATATTGCTTATTTTCTGTCTATTTGATACGTTGGACAGACAGGATTGTTGGAAAGCGATTCACTGTTTGGAATTCATTGGGGGATGGGTTCTAAAGAAATCCAACTAATTCAAACAAATCTGTAAAGGGGATGGAGAATTGACGATCGAGTTGAAAGAATCGAAGTTGCGGAACGAACACGAGTTGCCGCGTACGACCGATGGGAAATTGGACTATGAACGAATCATAGAAACTCCTGAGTTTAAGCATCTGATCAAAAAGAAGAATCGTTTTTTAACGCCCTATGTCATTGCATTTTTCGCAATCTATCTCATGCTGCCTATTTTAACAGGATACACGTCAATTTTAGAAACCCGTGCTGTCGGCTGGATGACATGGACATGGTTGTACGCATTCGGATTGTTCGTGATGGTGTGGGTCTTTACTCAAATCTATGTGAAAAAAGCCCGTGATTTCGATAAAGATGTTGATCAGATTATCAAAAAACACGTTAGGGACTAAGGGGGGATTCCGTTTATGAGTTTTATTTCCATTGCAATCTTTTTTGCTGTAATTTTATTGACACTTTATATTACGTACTGGGCTGCGAAACAAACGCAGACTGCCAGTGACTTTTATACCGCAGGTGGTTCATTGACCGGCTGGCAGAACGGCATGGCCATTGCTGGCGACTATTTGTCTGCTGCTTCGTTCCTTGGAATTGCCGGTGCAATTTCACTGAATGGTTTTGATGGGTTTTACTACAGTGTCGGGTTCTTGACAGCATACCTTGTTGTGTTGTTCCTAATTGCCGAGCCGTTGCGAAACCTTGGCAAATATACGATGGCAGATATGATCGGTTCGCGTTTTGGTGCGAAGAAGGTCCGCGGAGCTGCTGCACTGAATACGATCACAATTGTGCTGTTCTACATGCTTGCACAGCTCGTTGGCGCAGGCGCGCTGATCAAGTTATTGTTCGGCATCGATTATTGGATTTCCGTTCTCATCGTGGGCATTATGATGCTCATTTATGTATTGTTCGGAGGAATGACCGCTACCAGCTGGGTTCAGATTGTTAAAGCCATTTTGCTCATGATCGGAACGACTGTGATTTCATTCCTCGTGCTGATGAAATTCAACTTTAACTTTGTAGGCATGTTTGACATTATGCGGACTGCGACTGACCACGGGGAGTCGTTCCTGCACTCAGGGGTTGTATATAAAGATCCGATCGGTTTGATTTCCGTGTTGCTTGCACTTGTGCTAGGAACTGCGGGTCTTCCTCATATTCTCATGCGTTTCTTTACGGTGAAAGATGCGAAGACTGCGCGTTCGTCTGTTGTCTACGCAGTATGGATTATAGGAATCTTCTACGTGCTGACAATTTTCCTTGGCTTTGGTGCGGCGAAGTTTGTTGGATCGAAAGCGATCATTGCAGAGAACGCGGCAGGTAATATGGCGGCGCCGATGCTTGCAGGCGTACTAGGCGGCGATGCCCTGGAGTCATTCGTTGCAGCAGTAGCATTCGCCACAATTCTCGCAGTAGTGGCAGGACTCGTGTTATCCGGTGCTTCCGCCATTGCCCATGACCTATACGCCGAGATTATCATGAAAGGTAAAGTGACGGAGAAGCAACAGGTGAAAGCGGCTCGTATCGCCGCAATCAGTGTCGGAGTCGTATCAATCTTGTTGGCACTTGGTTCTGAAAAACTGAATGTAGCCTTCCTAGTATCGCTTGCGTTCTGTATCGCTGCGTCCGCGAATGTACCTACGATTTTAATGACGATCTACTGGCGCAAATTCAATACGACAGGAGCGGTTGCATCCATGCTGACAGGTTTGATCACCGCGCTCGTGCTCGTTGCTGTCAGTCCTAACGTGATTAACCCTGTTCCAGGAGCTGCGTTCTTCGTGGGAGAACCACTCTTCCCGTTCGTAAACCCCGCGATCATCTCGATTCCAGCTGGATTCCTAGCTGCTATTATCGGGACATATATTGGAGCAAAACGTCATGAAGAAGCTGAAGTTGCATATGCAGAAGTTCGTTTCAAGGCGGAAACTGGATATCGCGGGTTGTGAGTTTATGGCGTATGTGAATAGATAGTTGAATACCTGAGAGTCTGTCACTGTTTCGTGATAGATTCTCAGGTGTTTTTATTTTGGGTAGATTTGAGGGAAATGAGCGGGTTCCCTTGCGTTACGAGCGGGTAGCGGACTGAAACGGGCGGGTTCTCTCGTGTTACGAGCGGGTAGCGGACTGAAACGGGCGGGTTCCCACAAGTTACGAGCGGATTCCGGATCGAAACGGGCGGGTTCCCACAAGTTATGAGCGGATTCCGGATCGAAACGGCCTATAACAGTGAGACTCCCCCTTTGCCGATACGTATTAAAAAAGCCACCCCAACAAATAGGGGCGGCCCAATAGGTTAACTTATCGTTTCTCTGTACGATCTATTAAGAATGTCATAACTACGAATAGCGCAAAAGCGAGTAATAGAATCGTGCCGCCTACGATGTAAAAGACAAGCGCGAATGTCTCATTGATGTCAAACGGACGGATGAATTGGAACCACATCCCTGTAGTCAATCCAATTGATCCAATAATTGCTGTCCAGCCATGAACTGCCACTAGTTTCGCTGCACGAACGCGGTAAATTTTATAAAACACGCCCCATGAAAATACGGATAGCCAGCCTACTAGTAAGATGTGTGCGTGAATTGGTTTGAATGCATACGATCCTGATCCCGCCATGTGTGAACCAAGCACCGTTCCAACCAATCCGAATATCGCAGCAATTCGTATTAAGCGTATACTCCATTTTTCCTGCATATCGCATTCCTCCTGTGTCGTTCTGATTATCTTCATCATACCTTCTCAACATGAACGCAAGATGTACAGCACATTACAACTTGGGAAGGACAATCGTAAAAATGGTACCTTTCCCTTTTTCACTTGTGACCGTGATTGTGCCATTATGGAGCTCAATCACTTGCTGGACAATAGATAATCCAAGACCTGTCCCTTCAGCAGCAATTGTCCGGGAATCGTCTTCCCGATAAAAACGATTGAAGATATGCGCAAGGTTCTCTTCTGCGATGCCAATCCCGGAGTCACCGATTTCTACAGTTATCGAGTTTTCATCCGCCACTAAAGATACTTCAATTGTGCCATAATCCGGCGTATACTTCAGCGCATTGGACATCAAGTTCTCCCACACTTTCTCAAGAAATGCAGGATCTCCGGTCAGCTCTGCGTCCTCAATTTCCATAGAGAGTGAAATCTGTTTTTCTTCAAGAAGCCAACGGTATTTGCGCACAGTCTCTCTCAGTTGTTCGCTCACGTCATACATACTAGGTTTCAAAGGACTCATCATCTGATCGAGTGACGTTAAAAGCAGCAGTTGCTTCGTTAAAGATGATAACCGATCGGTCTCTGACTGGATAACTTTTGCGTATCCCGCGCGTTCATCAGCAGGAAGTGATTCATCCATCAGCAAGCCTGCATATCCCTTAATGTTCAGTAACGGGGATTGAAAGTCGTGGGAAACGTCACTGATGAACTTCTTGCGGATCAAGTCATTCTCTCCAAGCCGCTCTGTCATTTTTTGAAAACTTTCTGCGAGCTGGCCAATTTCGTCTTTCTGATGAATCTGTAAGATGCCACTGAATTCTTCTTTCCCGACTTTCTTGGTCGCTAGCGTCAGCTGTGTAATCGGGCGGATAAGCCTCTTTGCAACAATCAACATCGCTAGCAGACTCGCAATCGCCATTACTATGACCATGCCACCTAACAAGAAATGTACTTCTGTAAAGAGCAGCTTGATATCCGGTCGCAAAAACAGGGCATACTCTTCCCCCTTATATGTAAATGGGACCCCGACTGTATTCGCGGTTTCATCCGAAAAAAATCCTGTGACGAACGTTTCAGTAGGGAAGTTTTTCATACCGTGATAGTCTCCCCCTTGGAGTACGGACATCACGTCCCCTTTATCCAAGTTATCGAGACGAAAAGACTGACCATAGCGCTGACCTTTTAAGTCTTCGTTAACAAGCAACAACTTGTATCCCGCTGCCGCTTGAGTTTTTAGGTAACGATTCAAATCTTCAGGCGATGTTTCTTCAATGTAACTTGCAAGCTGTCGCACGATATTCATATTTTTTTCATCATTGGATCCTTTTAAGTTTTGATGATAATACGTATTGACCGCTAAAAACGCTGTAAGCGCACTGAATGCCATGATCCCTGCTGTATACAGAAGAAACTTTCCATAGAGCGACCTCATACAGATCCCGTGTCCAGCTTATAGCCGACACCACGTATGGTCACGATGTTCAATTGTTCCGGCAGACCTTCCAACTTGTCCCGCAATCGCTTAATATGCACGTTCAGCGTCTGTTCGTCCCCTTCATAGTCGTATCCCCACACTCGATCCAACAGAACTTCCCGTGTCATCACCTGATTCGCATGGGACGCTAGAACAGACAGTAGTTCAAACTCTTTCAAAGGCAGCAACAACACTTTTTTCCCAATAGACACTTCATAAGTTTGCCGATTAATGGACAACAGTCCTGCTTGGATAAAGACATCGACCGCTTTGTCATAACGTCTAAGGATGGCACGGATACGGAACAGCAATTCCTTCGGCTCAAATGGCTTCACAAGATAATCATCAGATCCTGCTAGGAACCCCTTTTCCTTATCCTCCAATTCCCCTTTTGCCGTGAGCAAAAGAACAGGAATATCCCATTCCGAACGTAATTTCTTCGTCAGTGTATAGCCGTCCATCTCAGGCATCATGACATCGACCACCGCTAGATCCGGTGCCTCTCGATCCATAAGTTCAAGCGCTTCCCGTCCATTTTTCGCTTTTATCACCTTATAGCTGGCTGCTGATAACGTAATGCGTACCAACTCTAAAATATTCGGATCATCATCGACCGCTAGAATCGTTAACATCTATTCCACTTCCTTCTTTTTAGACTTGCTCCATTCTGCATTCAACAACCCTGAAAACAAGATGATGACGGCGGTCATGTAAAACCAAATAACGAGCATAATAATTCCGGCTAACTGACCATACAACCGCGTGTAATCCACAGCGGTCACCCACCCGCCAAACAAATAAGAAAATAGTTGCCATCCAATCGTCGAAAGTAACGCACCTGGAACGGCCTGTCGCAATAACACTTTACCTGTGGGAACAATTTTATAAAAGAGTAGAAAAAAGACAAATAAAAACAACGTGCCGAGTCCCCACTTTATTTTTGGCCATAAAAACAGCCAACCTTCCCAATCGTCGATTCGATCATAATAAGCAATTACTTGATGGAGAATATTTTCTATGAAAGGTAGTAATATCGAGAGCGGTACAACAAGCATGAACAGCAGGGTAACGCCAAGATCACGAAATAACGATAACCAAAACCCTCTTCTTCGTATATACCCGTTCGCCAAGTCCAGTGAACGCGCTAAAGATTGTACCGTTACAGACGATAACCAGAAGGCCCCTGCTAAACTGAAGTATAACCATTTTCCTTTACCATTTCGCAGCACTTCACGCACATTGTCTTCAATGAGATCAAACGATTGCTCTGGAATGAAAGGTCGTAAAAATCGGAAAAGAATTTCTTCATTCACTGGAAACAAGTTCAGCAACGATATTACAAAGATTAAAAATGGCAACATGGATAACAATAAGTAATAAGCGGTTTGAGCAGCCTGATCAAAAAATCGTTCTTTTACAAATCGTTGTATCACTCTCAATCCAGTATTCATTCACAGACTCCTTTTCTTATAGTATATGCCCGGACATTCCTTTTTCTATAATGATATACTAGATCTAGGTAATAAAAAAGCGAGCCAAGGAATAAAATCCTCGACTCGCTTTTTAAATTGCCCGGCAACGTCCTACTCTCACAGGGGGAAGCCCCCTACTACCATCGGCGCTGAAGAAC
>NZ_JACSQY010000008.1 GCF_014836415.1 Sporosarcina gallistercoris
TTCGTACTGGCATCATTTAAGATGTCTATCAGATCCGTTAAGATCTGTTGTGTTTGTTCCGCCGGCAGAACCGGTTTCCCAAACGATATTTCGTTGACATTTTGCTGTTCAGTTTTCAAGGTTCATAGTGTTAATGTTATTCACTGCGCTGTTGTTTCAGCAACTTTTACATCATAACATGGTGTAATCATCGTGTCAACAACTATTTTGAAAAAGTATTACTTGCCTTTGAAACCGATTAAACGTGTTCCGAAGGACAAGTAATAATATACATCATATAGCATCTAGTTTGCAAGCCTTTTTTAAAATTAAACCGGATTTTTTTTTCGGCCATCGATGACAAACAGCAAAATCCCCAGTAATACAACGATTCCCCCAATGATTTGTGCTATTGATAAACTTTCATTGAAGATGTAATACGCTAAGATCGACGCGCCTACAGGTTCAAAAAGAATCGCAATAGAAATCGCATTTGTACTCACCCATCGAATCGCCCAGTTAAATAAAGTATGTCCCAGTAGGTTCGGGATGAGCGCTAAAAGTACAAACCACATCCAATCGGATTGCGAATGAGGACCGAAGGATTCCCCTTTTATTAATACATAGAAGAAAAGAGTAATTGTACTGATTGAGTAAACTACAAACGTATACGTGATAAGAGACAACCTTTGCCGGACGTCCTGGCCGAATAAGAGATAAGCTGTAATTAACGCACAACCGATCAGTGCAAGGATATCACCGAAAAACGCAGTTCCTCCGAGTTGAAAATCACCAAAACTAATAATCACGCTGCCGGTTATCGCAATAACTGCAGACATGATTGTTTTGAAAGACAATTTTTCTTTAAAGAAAAAGTAAGTTCCCGCGAACGCGAAAATTGGTTGAAGTGTGACTAAAACTGTAGAACTTGCCACAGATGTATAATTAAGCGATTCAAACCAAAAGATGAAGTGGAACGCTAAAAACACCCCTGCAAGAGTTGAAAATATCCAATCCCTCTTTTTCAGCACAGTTATTTCTTTTCTGTATTTCAATAAGAATATCGGCAGCATGAGGAGAACCGAGAAAAACATTCTGTAAAAAGCAGTAACCCCTGCTTCGGCCGATACTAGTTTCACAAAAATGGCCGATAAAGCAACCGATATAACCCCTATAATGATAGGAATGGCTGGATGTATAGCTGGTTTGTTCATGAATACACATCACTTTCCTTCTATTGATGATTACAATAGTATGTTTTTGGATATAGCATATAGTATATCAGACATTTTCGTTCTAAAAATTATGCATTTTAATCTTACTGATAAATTTGTAGCTAATCGATAACAAATTAAGGTAAAATCAAACGACTCACCCATTCTCATTTTAAAAGGAGCACACATTCATGACCAATTGGGTTCAACTTCTAAAAAACGGTAACAAACCGGCACTTTTAGCTGCTATCGTCAACGTCATTATTGCCGGTCTAAAAGCAGGAGCTTTCTTTCTAACAGGTAACGTTGCCATGTTCGCTGAAATGATGCACTCAATCGGGGATGCCGCTAACCAACTGTTTGTTTATGTTGGTTCTGCCCTTTCCAAAAAGGCCCCGACACCTAAATATCCAAATGGATTTGGTAGAATTGTTAATCTTGTCTGCCTTGGAGCAGTTTTAATCGTAGCCATCCTTTCTTATGAAACCATAGTTGGAGGAATTCATCACATCCTTCATCCTTCAGAAAGTGGAGGCTTGTGGATTAACCTCGGAGTTCTTGGAATCGGGATTGCATTAGAGTCTTTCGTTCTCTATAAAGCATCCAAAGAAGTCTTTCACGATGCAGGTATAGAACATATGGGATTATCATCATTCCCTAAAAGCTTCGCCCATCTCAAAAAGGCAAAACCTCCGACAAAATTAGTGTTCATGGAAGACTTGGTTGCTACTAGCGGCGGAATAATCGCGTTTGTTGCTGTCTTACTTGCTCATTTCTTCGGATGGTTCGCTGCAGAAGGAGTCGCTTCCATCATTATCGGGGTGATGATGTTTTATGTAGTAGGTAAAGTCTTCCTCGAAAATGCCCGGGGAGCAATCGGTGAAACCGATGAAGAAATGCTTGCACATATTTCACACTTACTTGCAGAAGACCCTGACATTGTCGATATCCAGCGAGTCGAGGTTGTGAAAGAAGGCGAATATCTACATGTGGAAATCGTTGCCGAAGTCGCCACTTCGAATACGGTTGAATATGTACTGAAAGTTAAAGATCGTCTACTAATGACTATTCTGAATCAGAAAGGCATTCAAGATGTCATCATTTCGTTAGTGGGTGATGATGGAGTTGAGTCCTGGACTGGAACAAATAGCTCAAAACTCATCGAAAACCGAAATAAGCTCCCTGAATAACAAAAACGCGAGTCAACTTTAATAACAGTTGACTCGCGTTTTTATGATTACAATGAATTGGTCAAAATTTGGACGACATCATTCTTATCCAGCTTCGCGAAGTTCCCTACAGGCCCTCTCGAAGCAGCTTTCTCTGCCATCAATTCGATTTTCGATGCATCAATATCGTAATGTGTAAGTTTCCGTGGCGCACCGATTGAAGACCAGAATTCCTCCAGTTTACTGATTCCTTCTAAAGCAGTCTCTTCATCTGACTTACCAGTCGGGTCAACGCCAAATGCTTTCACAGCTAATTGAGCATACCGTTGTGGGTTCAAATGCATGGTATACCGCATCCACTCTGGGAATAGGATAGAGAGGCCGCCTGCATGAGGGATATCATACACAGCCGATACTGCGTGCTCGATCTCATGAGTACCCCAGTCACCATTGTAACCCATGCGCAGGAAGCCATTCAGTCCCCAAACACCTGCAAGCATCATTGTCGCCCTTAAGTCATAATCATTTGGATGGTCAACGACTTGGGCCCCCGTAGCAATCAATGTACGGAGAGCACTCTCACACATTTCGTCCTGGAAAGGTGTATTGGAAGACTCGTTGAAGTATTCCTCAAATATGTGGGACATCGTATCTACAATTCCGTTCACCGTCTGGTCACGAGGTACCGACATCGTATAAGCAGGATCTAAAATCGAGAATTTAGGATAATTAAACGGCGTTCCCCATCCATACTTTTCTTGTGTTTCTTCATTAGTAATGACGGAACCTGCGTTCATTTCAGAACTAGTCGCAGACAACGTCAATACTGTGCCGAATGGAAGGGCATCCTGGGGAACCGCTTTACGGACAACAAAGTCCCATGGGT
Organism: Sporosarcina gallistercoris; assembly: GCF_014836415.1. Classification (GTDB taxonomy): domain Bacteria; phylum Bacillota; class Bacilli; order Bacillales_A; family Planococcaceae; genus Sporosarcina; species Sporosarcina gallistercoris. Next base: position 3,249 of record NZ_JACSQY010000008.1, read on the forward strand.
TGCCATCATATTTAGCAGCACAAGCGATTAACTTCGTACAGTCAATGACAGACCCTCCGCCGACAGCTACAATTACGTCAATGTTTTCACGTTTACATAGTTCTGCCGCCGCAATGGCAGTCGAGAGTCTAGGGTTAGGCTCAACTCCACCAAATTCATGTACGTCGAGTTCCCCTTCTTTCAATACGCTCATCACATCGTCATATACACCGTTCTTTTTTATACTTCCTCCACCGTAAACGACAAGGACATTATTTCCATACTTTTTAAGTTCCTCGGCTAAATTCGAAACTTGCCCTTTACCAAATAACAATTTTACTGGATTTTGAAATACGAATTTATCCACGATTATCGCCTCCTCAGACTATTTCTATTATGTTTTACGAATCTTTGCGATGCAACTGTTCTGCCCGAAAGCTGGAAATGAAAAAGAGCACCCCTTGAATAGGAGTGCTCTTGATAGATGTTAAGCCCATCCACGGAAACGTGATGCTTCCGCTGTTTTACGAATACCGATCATATACGCTGCAAGGCGCATGTCAATACCTCGTGTAGTTGCCTGCGAATAAACATTCTCAAACGCAGTAACCATTTTAAGAGTCATTTTTTCACGAACTTCTTCTTCAGTCCAGTAGTAACCCATGTTGTTCTGAACCCATTCAAAGTAAGAAACGGTGACGCCGCCTGCACTAGCAAGCACGTCAGGAACAAGTAAGACTCCACGTTCTGAAAGAATTTTCGTAGCTTCACTTGTTGTCGGGCCGTTTGCTGCTTCGACAACAATGGACGCTTTGATGTTATGTGCATTGTGTTCCGTGATTTGGTTCTCGATTGCTGCAGGTACGAGGATATCACAATCCAATTCCAGCAGCTCTTCGTTCGTCAATGTATTTTCGAACAATGTAGTTACAGTTCCGAAACTATCACGACGATCGAGCAAGTAATCGATGTCCAAGCCGTCCGGATCATGCAAAGCACCATAAGCATCAGAAATTCCGATTACTTTAGCGCCTGCGTCATGTAAGAATTTAGAAAGGAAGCTACCCGCGTTACCAAAACCTTGGATAACAATACGAGCACCTTTCATATCGATACCACGACGTTTAGCTGCTTCGTTAATAATAATCGTTACACCTTCAGCAGTCGCACGGTCACGACCTTGTGAACCACCGAGAACAATAGGTTTTCCTGTTATGAATCCTGGTGAGTTGAACTCATCAATTCTGCTGTATTCGTCCATCATCCACGCCATAATCTGTGAGTTTGTGAAAACATCCGGTGCTGGAATGTCTTTAGTTGGTCCCATAACTTGGGACAACGCGCGGACATAACCACGGCTAAGACGTTCTAATTCATCCATAGACATTTCACGGGGATCACAAATGATGCCGCCTTTACCGCCGCCGTATGGTAGGTCTACAATACCAGCTTTAAGTGTCATCCACATAGAAAGTGCACGCACTTCATCCAAAGTAACATCCGGGTGGAAGCGTACTCCACCTTTTGTTGGTCCAACAGCGTCGTTGTGCTGGCCGCGGAATCCAGTGAAGACTTTCACTTTTCCATCGTCCATCTTAATCGGGATACGTACTTCCGTCATGCGCATTGGTTCTTTCAGAAGTTCATACATTCCTTCATCGTAGCCCAGCTTGTCAAGTGCTTCTTTAATAACAACTTGTGTCGATGTGAACAGATTCAGGTTTTCAGTCATTGTAATGGCTCGCCTCTTTGTTTCATAATGTTTTTCCTTACTCATAGTATCATATTGACCATCGTAATTGGAAAGAATTTTTAGTTAGTGAATACGCTTTTGATTTTTTCAAGTGCCCAATCAAGTTCTTCTTTAGTAATAACCAATGGTGGTGCAAAACGGATTACCGTATCATGTGTTTCTTTACAAAGAAGTCCAAGCTCCTTAAGCTTTTCACAATAAGGACGAGCCTCTACAGTCAACTCCATTCCGATGAACAAACCGCGTCCGCGTACTTCGGTAATGACGTCATTTTCAATCTTTTGAAGCTCTTCTTTGAAGTAGTTACCGAGTTCAAGAGATTTGTCTGCAAGTTTTTCGTTTTCAAGTACTTCCAAAGATGCAATTGAGACAGCACAAGCCATTGGGTTTCCGCCAAAAGTGGATCCATGTGAACCTGGGTTAAATACTTCAAGCACTTCTTTGTCAGCTACGACACATGAGATCGGGAATACCCCGCCACCAAGTGCTTTACCGAGAATATACATATCCGGGTTAATGTCTTCCCACTCACATGCGAACATTTTACCAGTACGGCAAAGACCCGCTTGGATTTCGTCTGCAATGAAAAGGACGTTATTTTCTTTACACAATTCACGTGCTTTTTTCAAGTAGCCTGCCGGCGGGATGATAATTCCAGCTTCGCCTTGAATCGGCTCGATGATGAATGCAGCTGTATTTGGTGTGATTGCTTTCTCCAACGCATCAATGTCACCATAAGGAACAAGTTTGATACCTGGAAGCAATGGACCGAATCCGCGCTTATATTCAGGGTCTGAAGATAGGGATACTGCGCCCATCGTACGTCCGTGGAAGTTTCCTTCACAGCCGATGATTTCAGCTTTATTGTCTTCAACGCCTTTAACATCGTATGCCCAGCGACGTGCAGCTTTGATTGCTGTTTCTACGGCTTCAGCACCTGTGTTCATCGGTAACGCCATTTCTTTACCAGATAGTTCAGTAATTTTTTGATACCAAGGACCCAACTGATCGCTATGGAATGCACGTGAAGTTAGAGTAACTTTGTCTGCCTGATCTTTAAGTGCTTGAATGATTTTAGGATGACGGTGTCCTTGGTTCACTGCAGAATATGCTGAGAGCATATCCATATATTTGTTGCCTTCTGGATCTTTTACCCATACACCTTCTGCTTCTGAGATAACAATTGGTAGCGGGTGATAGTTTGGTGCACCATACTTATTAGTTTGTTCAATCACTTGTTGAGATACTGTCATTCGAATTCCCTCCTCGGTTAGGTATGTAGGTACAGCGCCTGTCTTTTGACAGGCGACTGCTTGAAGCTGGACTTATAGCATTTCCGAAGTTGTTTTACCTTGCATGTGAAGTTGCAAGTAGTCCGGGCCGCCTGCTTTTGAATCAGTACCCGACATGTTGAATCCGCCAAACGGCTGGTATCCAACGATTGCGCCTGTGCAACCACGGTTGAAGTACAAGTTACCACAGTGGAAATCTTCGCGAGCTTGCTCGATGTGCTCACGGTTATTTGTGATAACTGCACCTGTCAAACCATAATCCGTATCGTTTGCAATCTGAATTGCTTCTGTAAAGTCTTTCGCTTTTCCGATCGCTACGACTGGTCCGAAGATTTCTTCTTTCATGATGCGTGCATCAGCCGCCACGTCTGCAAATACAGTCGGTGCGATGAAGAATCCTGTTGAGCTGTCGCCTTCTCCTCCAGCAATCAGACGGCCTTCTTCTTTCCCGATTTCAATGTAGCCCATGATTTTGTCGAATGCAGCCTGGTCAATTACCGGGCCAGCGAAGTTCGACTGTTCAACTGGGTTGCCGTAAGTCAATTCTTTTGTCAGTTCTTCAACGCGAGCGACTACTGTGTCATAGACATCTTCGTGAATAATTGCACGTGAACATGCTGAACATTTCTGTCCACTGAAGCCGAATGCGGATTTTACGATGGATTGAGCAGCTAGTTCCAGATCTGCTTCGCTATCGACAACGATCGTATCTTTACCGCCCATTTCAGCGATGACACGCTTCAACCAGATTTGGCCTTCGTTCACTTTTGAAGCACGTTCGAAAATGCGAGTACCGACTTCACGTGAACCTGTGAACGATACGAAACGCGTACGTGGGTGATCCACTAGGTAGTCACCGATTTCAGAACCTGAACCTGGCACATAGTTTACGACGCCTGCAGGCATTCCCGCTTCTTCAAGTACTTCCATGAATTTGTAAGCGACTACTGGTGTTGTCGAAGCCGGCTTGAGTAGGACTGTATTTCCTGTTACAAGTGCAGCTACTGTTGTACCCGCCATGATCGCGAACGCAAAGTTCCATGGAGAGATGACAACGCCAACACCTAAAGGAATGTAGTCAAAACGGTTGAATTCGCCTGGACGGCTTTCTACCGGCATACCGTCTTTCAATTTCAACATTTGACGAGCGTAGTATTCCAGGAAGTCGATTGCTTCAGCAGTATCTGCATCCGCTTCGTTCCATGGCTTACCAGCTTCTTTTGTCAAGAGTGCTGAGAATTCGTGCTTGCGGCGACGAACGATTGCTGCAGCTTTGAAAAGGATATCTGCGCGCATTGCTGGTTCAGTCTTTCTCCAAGTATTGAATGTTTCGTCTGCAACTTTCATCGCTTTTTCTGCAATATCTCTACTTGCCTTAGATACACGTCCGATAATTTCTTCTTTGTCAGCTGGATTGAAGGATACGAGCTTATCATCAGTCATGATACGCTCCCCGCCTACGATGAGGGGATAATCTTTACCCAAATATGCTTCCACGGTCTTAAGACCTTCCTGGAATGCTTTTTTATTTTCTTCGATAGTGAAATCTGTGAATGGTTCGTGTTTGTACGGTATCATGATAGTCCTCCTTTAAATAGGTCATGCAAATAATATTTGCACTTCAATGTTAATTACACTTATAATAATGCAAGATAATGTTGCACATTGCAAGTGTTATTGTTTAAGCGAAGAAAAAAAGTTGGGCGGTGACGATCTGTGAGTGTTTTCGACGAATCACTATTTCCTTTTTATGAATTTGCTGTACAGCATGCTGGAGTTGGTATCCATGCTGTAAACAGTGAAGGCCGAACTATTATTTATAACGATAAAATGAAAGAAATCGAAGGACTGGATCTCGAGGATATCCGTGATTTATCCATATTGGAGTTATTCAGTTTCCGTCAGCACCCGAGTACTTTGATGGAAGTGCTGCAAAGCGGAAAAGAGCAATTGAACATTAAACAGACTTATTGGAACCAAAACGAAACTGAAATCACGACGATTAACAACACTTATCCTATTGTTAATGACGGATTACTTATTGGTGCAGTTGAACTCTCTCATGACGTGACGGCACTTGAAAAGTTCGTTCTGCAACCGTTGACGAAGGACCGGGAACCTGTTTTACTGAACAACATTGTTGCAGAATCCGATTCCATGAAAAAAATTATCGCTACAGCAAAAAAAGCAGTCCGCGCAAAACTCCCTGTCCTTCTTGTCGGTGAAGCGGGCACCGGAAAAGATCTTGTTGCCCAAGGAATCCATCATGAAGTTCCTGTAGCCGATTCATCTTTTTATACACTCTACTGCAATCGATCGGATAACCAATCGATCGATCGTCTTGCGACTGAGTTGAAGACGGATGCTTCGTTCACTCTATTTTGCGAACGAATCGACTTTTTATCCATCGAGCTTCAGCGTAAGCTTCTCAGAATTTTAGAAAGTTCGGATTTCCATAAACGGCAATTCATCGCTAGTATCGGTGAGGATCCTGTGGAACTCATCGCTGCAGGCAGTCTGTTAAAAGAGCTGTATTACTTTTTCGCTTCCTTTACGATCCGTTTCCCGCCTCTTCGGGAGAGGAAGGAAGATATTCTCCCTTTCGTCAAAAGGTATTTAGCTAGACGCAAAGAAAGTTTAGGCACCGCATTAAATGACATTACAGATGACGTTCAGGAGCTCTTCCTCTCCTATACTTGGCCGGGAAATATCCGCGAACTGGAAATGTTATTGAACGAAGTGGCGTCCCTCTCTTCAGCGGAAACTACGATTACTTATGAGATGCTCCCTCAGTACTTCAGAACTAAAAGTGCTGTGATGGATGAAGGTTCAGTTCCATTACCTTCTTTCATCATGCCTAGTGAAAAGGATTTGCTTCCTCTTGATAAGTTTTTAAGAGAAGCGGAATCTTATTATTTGCAAAAGGCGCTGGCGATTCATGACGGCAATATTACTAGAACGGCGAACGCCCTTTCGATGAGTAGGCAAAATCTCCAATATAGACTTCGGAAAAACAAAAAAGGAGGAGAGGCATAATAAAGCCTCTTCTCCTTTTTAATATCCTGATTTGCCGATCCAGTCTCTCAGCTTATCTTTAAGAGAGTTGAATCCTTTCTCGTCTTGTTCGTCCACCCGTTCTTGCAAGGATTTACGTGGACGACTGATTTTCTTAGTAGGTGCTGGCGGTTCTTGTAACGCACGGATGGACAAACTGATTTTGTTATCCGTCTCGTCCACTTCCAACACCTTTACAGTTACTTGCTGGCCAACCGATAAATGCTCGTGGATGTCCTTCACAAATCCGTAAGTGATCTCAGAAATGTGCACAAGTCCTTGAGTGGATTCATCAAGAGCGACAAATGCACCATAAGGCTGAATGCCTGTAACTGTACCTGACAGTTCTTCACCTGCTTCGTATTTACCTGTCATGCGAACAGCTCCCAATTGTGTTTTGACTATCTGAAATTGCCATTGCGGCCATTCTCAGTATACCATTTGTACACTATTGGAGCAAAAGATAGTCACATAGACCGTATTTGTACTTTTAAAAACGAGATTTACGAAATGATACATTTAGCTTCGAATTTCACAGCCAATAACTTATACGATATTTGCATGCACTCTTCTAAAGGAATCCACATGGCATAAGAGTGTTCATAGATTTCGCGAATCCGTTTCGCTAGATCTGTTGGATGATCCAATAGATGGAGATCGGCCACGACATCTGCTATTTCTAATTGGTAGGCATCTGGCCCCGCAAGGAAAGGATCCCATTCTTCTAGTAAATGAACTGCTTTTTTATTCATTTCTACAGTTTGCACGTCAAGTCACCTGATTTTTTCTTTTTATTTATGATAGCATAGGAAAGGAAAAGAAAACAGACTTAGGGGGATTATGTATGAAAGAATTCACTGCCACTAAAAACCGTCGGAATACGTCGTCAATGAAGTGGGATCGGATGGATCGCATTTATGGGATAGAAAATCCGGAAGAGATCCTTCCAATGTGGATTGCAGATATGGACTTTGCTGCACCTCAACCTGTCATCGATGCTTTGAAAGAACGTTTGGACCATGGGGTGTTCGGATATTCGTACGTATGCGAAGGCTGTAAAGACGCGATACGGGAATGGATGTCCAATAAGCATGGATGGCAAACTAAAAACGAATGGATGCTATCCCATCACGGAGTGGTACCAGCGATTGCATCCGTTGTGGAAACACTGACAAAAGAAGGAGAAAAGATTCTCATCACTCCTCCTGTCTACCCACCATTCTCCGGAATACCTAGTTTACAAAACCGTACGCTTGAAGAATGTACGCTCGTCGAAAGAAACGGAACGTATGAAATTGACTTCGTCCAATTCGAAGAATCTTTGAAAAAAGGTGTCAGATTTTTCATTTTTTGCAACCCTCACAACCCTGGCGGAATTGTTTGGCCGGTACCTGTATTACAAGAAATCGTTCGACTCTGCGCTAAATATGATGTCGTTATTCTGTCTGACGAAATCCATGCCGATCTAGTGTTTGCTCCTTACAAACATACTCCTTTACATACAGTAGCGGGAGAAGAGGGAAACCGAATCATCACTTGTGTCGCACCAACCAAAACGTTCAACCTAGCAGGAATTCAAGCTGCTATGATGATCATTCCGGATGAAGAGATACGTGAGCGGTTGCGCGATAACGGCATGGCACACGGACAAATGGAATTGAATGCTTTTGCAAACGTGGCATTGAAAGCTGCCTATCGTCACGGTGAGCCCTGGCTTGAAAACTTACTTCAAACTGTGTCCGATAATATGGATTATGTAATTGAAACTTTGCCTGCCCAAGTCCCTGGAGTTACAATCATGAAACCTCAAGGAACGTATTTACTTTGGATAGATTACCGCGGGACAGGACTTTCAGAGGAAGAAATGATGGACAAGTTATTGAATAACGGTAAATTGGCACTTGAACCTGGTACAAAGTACGGAGAAGCAGGCCGCGGATTCTTACGGATGAATGTTGCCACTTGTCTTTCTACGGTCCAGGATGGTGTCGAGCGTTTTATAAATGGCATGAAAAACTGAAAAACGAGCATCCTCATGAGGAATGAGGATGCTCGTTTTGTTGTTCACGCGCCTCTCTGCGTTCCCGCAGAATGCGCTCTTCCAATTCTTTCGTTTCCAATTCTTGCTTTTTAGAGTTGCGCTGAATCCATATGAAAGTCAGCACAAGAAGAACCATGAAAAAAGCAAAGGAAATGGCCGCTGGTATATATTCTGATTTGTCTTCCGGAAAATACAGGAAGGGCATAAGAACGGTCACCATGGATAACACTTCCTAACCGATAGATTTAGTGGCGATTACTCGCCTTGAATATCGATAGACTCGATTTTCACTTCTTCAACCGGCTTATCTTGAGCGCCAGTTTTCACTGTGGCAATCTTGTTGACGACGTCCATTCCCTCGATAACTTGTCCAAACACAGTATGCTTTTGGTCCAAGTGAGGAGTACCGCCACGCTCTGCATACGCGTCAGCGATTTCTTCAGGCCATCCGCCTTTTTTCAATTGATCCGCATTAGCGCCAGCTAAATTAGAAGCTTGAACGATGAAGAACTGGCTGCCGTTTGTGTTCGGTCCAGCATTCGCCATGGACAATGCGCCATTCAAGTTGAAAAGATCCATCGTAAATTCGTCTTCGAACGAATCGCCATAAATACTTTCTCCACCCATACCTGTACCAGTTGGGTCTCCACCTTGGATCATGAAGTCTTTAATGACACGGTGGAAAATAATACCGTCATAATACCCGTCTTTTGCATGGGTTAAGAAGTTTTTCACCGTTTTTGGTGCTTTTTCTTCAAATAGCTTGATTTTAATCGGACCAAGCGTGGTATTCATAGTAATAAGTTTTTCTCCTGCTGCTACTTCATTAGATAATTGTGGATACATCTGGGAGTCCTCCTTAGGAATCGTTTTTTCTGGTTCGTCTGCTTGAGACGTTTCACCTTTTTCAGGTGACGGCTCCTTCTCTTTAGACTCTTGTTTTCCGCACGCGGATACAATTAGGATCAATGCTAAAGAGAGCATGAGCATAGTAAGTTTTTTATGCAATTGTCTCACCCTAAATCAGTTTACCACATGATTGGATGAAATCGAACTACGAGCACTTGACTTCCTTCGGGAGGCGAATTGTTTTATACTATTCAAATACAATTTTTATAGAAGGAAGGTCACCTATGGATATTCAAAAAAGAAATTTCATCATTATCTGGGTGTCAAACTTTCTAGTTGCAGGGACAATGACAATGATTATGCCGTTCTTGTCATTATATATTGAAACCTTTGGCGATTACTCGGATGCTTACGTGCAGAAATGGTCAGGTCTCGTTTTTGGTGCGACATTCATCTCCGCCCTTATCATGTCACCGATCTGGGGACGTATTGCGGATAAATACGGATTTAAACCCATACTTATTATAAACGGTTTCGGAATCGCGATTTCAGTATTCCTAATGGGGTTTGTCCATTCCGTTGAAGCTTTTTTCTTACTCCGTCTCCTGAATGGTGTTGTTACGGGTTTCATCCCCACTTCCCTTGCATTCATCTCCGCGAACACAAAACGTGAAGAAGCCGGTAAACGGTTAGGTACACTTCAGATGGGGAGTGTGACCGGTACGTTGTTCGGACCTGTGTTGGGCGGACTTCTTGCCGATGCTTTCGGATTCAAGTACACATTTGTCATCACTTCGATTTCTGTCATCGTCGCTGCCCTCATTATCGTATTCGGTATTAAAGAACAACGGAAAGTGAAAACGGGCCGGGAAATTGTCTACTCACGTAAGACAATTTTAAGTGGTCTCCTCCACCATCGATTGATGTTGAATGTAATGGTCGTAACTGCACTCATTCAAATCGGGAATTTCAGTATACAGCCTTTGCTTTCTCTGTACGTCTCGCATTTGACCGACTCAAAGGACGTCGCTTTTCTAGCAGGGATCACATTCAGTGCTGCAGGTGTCGGAAACTTATTGTTTGCCCGTAAGTGGGGCAAGCTTGGTGATGATATCGGGTATGAGAAAGTCCTCGGATTTCTATTGTTGCTATCGTTCATCTTCATCGTTCCTCAAGCATTTGTCAGTAGCTTGTGGCAGCTCGTTATCTGGCGATTGCTCTTCGGGATTGCTATGGGCGGGATGATTCCGATTACGACTGCACTCGTTCGAAGAGAGGCACCGCTTGATGTACAAGGTGAAGTGATGGGCTACAATACAAGCTTCCGTTTCCTAGGGAATATCATCGGACCTATGTTTGGCGGAATTATTAGTGGCTTCGTCGGTATTTCATCGGTCTTCCTCTTCACTGGAGTATTGTTCTTGCTCGGTTTTGCATTCCTCTACTATGCCAAACGCAAACCGACACAAGATTTCGAAGATTTCCTTGCAGATTCACAACAGAAAAACACCTGAAAATATAGCACACTCCAAATACTGGAGTGTGCTATATTTTGTATAGGTACATGTAAGAACGGAGGGACCAGTTGTGAGACAGCTTGCAGGTTTTGCTGTCGCTTTGTTAAGTCTCCCACTGCTTTTCTGGCTACAACAGGAAGTCGCAGCGGAATGGCATGAGGCGAATGCGTATAAAGAACAAGTAGAAAAAACCATCGAATTATCTGATCCTGTTGTTACTAACCCAATGGCACTCTTCGATCGCAATGGACAGTTATTTGCAGAAGAATATGCCCAGTGGCGAGATCCGCTTCCTTTATCCGAAATTCCGTTGTTCGCTAAACAATTGTTTCTCGAGAGCGAGGACAAAGGATTTTACGCACATAGAGGATATGATGTCGCTGCTATCGCTCGAGCATTTGCAGTCAATGTGAATTCGAATGGTCTGAGTCAAGGGGCATCCACCATTACCCAACAAGTGGTCCGTATGCGTTTTCTTTCCCCGGAAAAAACCTATGAACGTAAATTCAAAGAAATCTTATATGCTGCTGAACTGGAAAAGCAATCGACAAAAGATGAAATCTTGGAAATGTATATGAACGAGATGTATTTCGGAAATCAGGTATATGGAATTGGTGCAGCGGCCACCTATTACTTCAGCAAGCCATTAGCGGAGTTAAGTGAAGCGGAAACCGCTTTTCTAGCAGCGATTCCGAACAACCCTTCTTTGTATGATCCATTGAAGCATTTTGACCGTACCAAAAAACGGCAAGAGCGACTTCTTCAAGTGCTGGTGAACAATGAAGTCCTTTCCGCAGAAGAGGGAAAAATTGTGCAGAGCGCTCCAGTCAAGCTCAAGTTAAAACAGAAGAACAGTCAATTCCCTGCCTACCATACGTATGTAGTTGACGAGCTTAAACAATTGATCAGTGAAAAAGAAGGCTTTACTGCTCAGTTACAGACTGCAAAAGATGAAGAGGCAAAAAAAGCGATTCAACATTCATTGTCGCGTCGTATCACTGAAGTGATCAACACCGGAGTGCGGATTGACACATCACTGGATCCTGTTAAACAACATCGTCTTGAAAATGGGATTTCAAATGTGCTTTCCGGGAGCGGAATACAATCCGGTGCAGCTGTTGTGGATAACCAATCTCGAGAACTTATTAGTGTTTATGGAGGATTCGGGTATCGGAAAACGGACTTCAATCGCTCCTTTCAAGCTGTGCGTCAGCCCGGATCGATCATAAAACCTCTACTCGTATATGCACCCTATTTAGAAAGCGGGACGTATACGGAAAACTCTCTTATCGATGGCAGTGGAATATGCATCGGGAGTTTTTGTCCTGAGAATTTCGGACGTTATTCATACGGAGTTTCAACTGTGAAAAAAGCGTTCAGTCAAAGTTACAATACGACAGCAGTCCGGATTTTCCAACGTGTCGGAATTGAGGAGTCGTTTGCTCACCTAGCTCCTTTCGGTTTCAAGCATGTCACCGAAAAAGATCATCAATATACTGCAGCTCTTGGCGGATTTGAAAATGGGATGACGCCTTTCGAAATGGCAAATGCGTATACGAGCTTCATAGATGGGACATTTAAACCTGCCAGAGCGATTCGTTCTGTAAAAGATCGGCAAGGGAATGTGTTATACCAATGGGAGGATGAACGTAAAGAGGTGTGGTCACAAAAGACGACGAAAAATATCCGATCTATGCTCGAAGAGACGGCACGGACCGGAACAGCTCGGGGTCTTCGTTCTGCGACGGGGTACACAGGAGCAAAAACAGGAACAACAAGTCATTACAAAGACTTATGGGTTGCTGGGTTGGACGACAAGTATACCGCCGCGGTTTGGATCGGGTATGATCGACCTCAATCGCTCCAGCAACAGAGTGAACAAAAATTGCATCTGAAGGTGTTTTCAGCTGCTCTTTCTGACTAGCTGCCAATTGGCAGCTGGTCTTTTTCGACTCCAGGGATACTGGCGGCAATCCCGTTATACAATCTTAGTAAAATGTAAACCACAGCTGAAAGCAGTACTGCCCACACGATGAATTCAAAGAAGATAATCCCGATGATCGCTGAAAATGGAAGCTGATGGTGCAACATATACGTGCTGTAGACAAAGTAAATGAACGTGACCGTCAAAAACACGAGCAGCAGCCAGTAAAGCGATTGGATGGCAAAAGCTGACGCAAGCGCACCGATGAAGTAAATGAGTTTGCCTCCTCTTTCGTCTGTCACATGCAAAACAGGGGCTTCTGTCGCAGGGGCCGCTTTGTAAAAGAATAACAGTGCTGTTTCATGAATTGTCGCTGCAATCAGTTTGAGTGCACTGAAAACCATGAAGTAAAAGAGCGCATAGACGGTTAGCAAGAACAATCGCAGCTGGGTATCTGTCAGGAATTCCAACAGACCATCATAAAGACCGATTTCACGAAACACACTCAATGAAAAACCGACTGTATACACTCCAAATGTTAAACTGAACAACATAATTGTAAAAAACGGCAAATAACTGAACAAATACGGATTTTTCATACTGCACCTCAGACTGACTGGTTATTTTATATGGTTTTTCCATGACTCTATAATATAGGAAGAGATTGATATACCGCAATCCCTTTCAAGTGCCCGCAGTGCAAAATGCGCTTGTTTACGTTATACTTTAAACCAATGTCGACATCATGTTAGTACAAGGAAGGAGGATTTTTAGTGGAATTTGTTTGGTTGATTTTCTTGCCGGCTTTAGCAGCTCTTTTCATTCCGACGTTGTTCCGTCGAGTCGCTGGCATACATACAGGTTGGTTTGTTCTGATTATCCCAGTAGTCCTGTTTGCCTACTACAGTACATACTTACCACTGACTGCAAGTGGAGAACACGCAGTCTCATCGTTCGATTGGATCCCCTCACTAGGAATCTCTTTTGTCTCCTATCTGGATGGTCTCAGCCTTCTATTCACACTGCTCATCACTGGGATTGGTGCGTTGGTTGTTCTGTATTCGATTTTCTATCTGGATAAGCACAAAGAAAAACTTGGTAACTTTTATGTTTACTTACTGCTTTTCATGACGGCAATGCTAGGCGTTGTACAGTCGGATAACGTCATTTCACTCTATCTATTCTGGGAATTGACGTCCATCTCTTCTTTCCTATTGATCGGTTATTGGTATACACGGGACGGTTCCCGATTCGGGGCCTTAAAATCCATGATGATAACTGTCGGTGGAGGATTAATGATGCTCGGGGGCTTTGTGATTCTCGGCATTTTAGGAGATACATACTCAATCCGTGAATTGATTTCCAGATTAGCTGATTACTCGGGAGATCCGTTGTTTACACTAGCAGCTGTTCTTCTGTTATTCGGGGCGTTTACGAAGTCTGCTCAATTTCCGTTTTACATTTGGCTTCCGGATGCCATGGAAGCGCCTACTCCTGTCAGTGCCTACTTGCACTCAGCGACTATGGTCAAAGCAGGATTATATCTTGTCGCTCGCTTTACGCCGATTTTTGCAGAGTCTCCCGTGTGGATCTGGCTCGTATCGGGCGTTGGGTTGCTCACGCTGATGTGGGGGTCGTTCTTTGCTGTGAAGCAAACCGATCTAAAAGGCATTCTCGCATTCTCGACAGTTAGCCAATTAGGTTTGATCATGTCTTTACTCGGTGCAGGAGCAATTGCGTACCATTCGGACGATGATCTTTTCCGATTGGCGATGTTTGCAGCAATTTTCCACTTAGTGAACCACGCAGTCTTTAAAGGCAGCTTGTTCATGATTGCGGGTATTGTCGATCACGAAACCGGCACCCGTGATATCCGTAAACTCGGCGGCCTGATGAGTGTCATGCCGATCAGTTTCACAGTCGCTTTCATAGGCGGTCTCTCGATGGCTGGTATTCCGCCATTCGGAGGGTTCTTGAGTAAAGAGTTGTTCTTGGAATCCATGCTCGCTCTGAAACACTTTGAACTGTTCAACTTTGATACGTGGGGTATTCTATTCCCTATTATCGCATGGGTTGCAAGCGTATTCACATTTGTCTACAGTTTCTACTTCGTCTTCAAGACATTCACAGGCGAGAAGAAATTTGACAGACTACCGCTTAAACCGCACGAAGCACCCATTGGCATGCTGATTTCACCTATCATTTTAGCAGTCAGCGTGATTGCACTGTTCTTCGTTCCGAACATTGTTGGTAAATGGCTGGTTGCACCTGCCGTCATGGCAGCGCAGCCTCAACTTTATAGCCTGCCTTCAGAAGCTGCTGTCCATGTACAAGCCTGGCATGGGTTCACGTATGTACCAATGTTGCTGACAGTTGCTGTCATTACAGTGGGGGTATTACTCTATACTTCTATTAAAAAATGGCAACCGGTGTATGCATTGCAACCGGATAAGTACTCATTGAACGCACTATACGAGGGCGTAATGACGTTCTCAGAAAAAGGGATGAATAAACTATCCCGGTTCTATATGAATGGGCTGATCCGTACGTATTTACTGTATATGTTCGCGTTCTTCTCCGTTATGACAATCGTTGTACTGTTTGCTAAAGGTGCTTTTGAGCTGGATATGAGCAGCCTTTCACCGATTACGCTATTTGCCGTTTTGAATGCGATTGTAGCAATTTTGGGAACTGGTATGGTCATCATGTCGAAAAACAGGATTTCCGCCATTATTGCATTAGGTGCGGTCGGCTACTCGGTTGCTTTGTTCTTCGTATTGTTCAAAGCTCCTGACTTGGCGTTGACGCAGCTCGTGATTGAGACGATTTCAGTCGCTCTCTTCTTGCTCGCATTCCGTCACCTCCCTGCGCTAAAGACGCACGGGGAAACAAAACAGAACAAGCTGGTGAACGGAATTGTTGCAGTAGCAGTTGGACTTTCAGTCACTCTCGTTGCGTTGTCCGCCCATTCCAATAAGCTTGTCTCAAGTATTTCACAGTACTATAAAGATACCGTCTATACAGAAGCAGGTGGCGGAAATATCGTGAACGTCATTCTCGTCGACTACCGCGGTTTTGATACATTGTTTGAAATCGCCGTCCTATCGATTGCTGGAATTGCTGTTCTCGGCATGATCCGTCTTCGCTTGTCGAGAAAGGGGTCCGATGATGAAAAATAATAATGTCATATTACAAACTACTACGAAAGTGACGTTCTTCATCATTTTCCTTTTCTCGATCCATATTTTCTTTGCCGGTCATTTCTCCCCGGGTGGCGGATTTGTCGGCGGACTGTTAACGACAGGTGCCATTGTGCTGCTGTTACTTGCATTTGATTTGGAGACCGTTAGAGCGACATTGCCTTTTAACTTCACTGTAGTGATAGCTGTCGGTTTACTGTTGTCGCTTGGAACAGCAGCAGGCTCCATTTTGTTCAATGTTCCATTTTTTACACATGCATTTGGACATTTCAATTTACCGCTTTTCGGTGACACTGAGCTGCACACAGCCATGATTTTCGACTTAGGCGTTTACCTCGTAGTCGTGGGTGCAGCAATTACAATTATTCAATCGATCGGGGGGGATGAGTAATGGAGTTACTCATGGCTATTGTAGCTGGGATTTTATTTACAGCTGCGATTTACTTAATTCTCTCAAGAAGCTTGATTAAAGTAATCCTGGGTACCGGTTTGTTAAGTCACGGAGCACATTTGTTCATCCTGACGATGGGTGGTCTCGGCGGCAGTTCGCCTCCGGTACTCACGGATAGCGCATCTGATTTTGCGGATCCCCTTCCACAAGCTTTGATTTTAACCGCAATTGTTATCAGCTTTGGAGTGACGGCGTTCATACTCGTCCTTGCCTACCGTACGTATGCCGTACACAAAACTGATGATTTGAATTCGATGAAAGGAAATGATGAGCATGATTAACCTTCTATTGTTTCCGATCATCATCCCGTTTTTCTTTGCGATTGTACTTCTGTTTTTCAAAGAGCAAGTACGCATCCAGCGAATCCTCACTGTCATTGGACTAAGTGTCAGTATTGCTTCAGCAGTAATGCTAATGATGAAAGTGAAACAGGATGGGATCCAAACACTGACACTCGGCAGCTGGCCAGCACCATTCGGGATCACTATGGTTTCGGATATGTTCTCTGCGTTACTCGTAACGTCTACATTAGTCATTACGCTATTCGTGTCCATTTATAGCTTCAGCTCAATCGGTGCAGAACGGGAGCGTTTTTTCTACTATCCTGCCATCCTCTTCATGATTACAGGAGTGAATGGGGCATTCACAACTGGTGATATTTTCAACATGTTTGTATTTTTTGAAGTGTTGCTGATCGCTTCTTACATGCTCATCGTTCTTGGCGGAGAGAAGAGACAGTTACGTGAGTCCATTAAGTACATACTTGTGAATGTCATTTCATCTGCATTCTTTGTCATCACGGTTGCGTATCTGTACTCAATCGTCGGAACGCTCAACATGGCGGATATCGGACAGAAAATTGCGGACATCGGACAGCCGGGAATCGTCTCGGTCATCGGGGTCCTGATGCTTCTTGTCTTCGGGATAAAAGCCGGGATCTTCCCTCTCTATTTCTGGATGCCGGGATCGTATGCTGCTCCCCCTGTTCCGATACTTGCACTGTTCGGTGCGTTGTTGACAAAAGTCGGTGTGTACGCCATCACACGGACTTACACACTGTTCTTTGTCCATGATCTTGCGTTTACGCACACCATCCTGATGGTACTTGCTCTGCTTACCATCGTTGCAGGTTGTATCGGTGCACTCGCTTATTTCGATTTGAAACAGATTATTATCTACAACATCCTGATCGCAATAGGTGTTATTCTCTTCGGAGTATCTCAAATGAACGAAGCTGGAATGCAAGGTGCCGTCTTCTACCTGATTCACGACATGCTCATTAAAGGCGCATTGTTCCTGATTATCGGGATTATGATTGTTGTCACCGGTACTTCCAATTTGCGAGAAATGGGAGGACTTATCAAAACCCATCCATCACTAGGTTGGCTATTTCTTATTGCCGCTTTCGGACTTGCCGGTATCCCTCCATTAAGTGGGTTCGTCGGGAAATTGCTGATTGTCCAAGGCGGATTTGAACACGGTCAACTATTCGGAACGATTGTGATTCTCGCTTCCAGTCTAGTTGTTTTACTATCAGTCATCCGGATATTCATCTATGCGTTTTGGGGAGAGCCGGTCACGTTACAGCCGACGAATCGTAAAACGTATCAACAGATGATGTTCCCTGCTGTGATTCTAGTAGCTCTGTCCGTTTTATACGGAGTCGGAACTGAGTGGATTTTCCCGTACGTATCAGATGCAGCCCATGTGCTGCTCGATCCGTCGAGTTATATTAACGCCGTGTTAAAGGAGTAGATCACGTTGGCATTTCAAATATTGCTTAACTTTTTCATCGCAATTACGTGGGTGCTTATCACGGCGTCCTTTACCCCCTCCACTTTTGTTATTGGTTATATCATTGGTTTGCTGCTTCTCATATTGACTAGACGGTTTTACAACGGTCGCTTGTACTTGGGGCGATTATGGGCGTGCGTCAAGTTGACGTCCATCTTCTTTAAGGAATTGATCCTTTCCAATATTTCCGTCGCACTATTAGTCTTAAAGCCGAAATTAGAATTACAGCCGATGATTTTTGCGATGCCGACAGTTCTTGAGAAGGACTGGGAGATTACATTACTATCCAGTTTAATTACATTGACGCCAGGAACAATAGTCGTTCATGTATCGGATGATCAGCGAACATTGTACATCCACGCAATCGATGTGAATGATGTTGAGGAAGCCATCAGTTCCATCAAACAATCTTTTGAAAAAGCAATCATGGAGGTGAGCCGGACATGAAGATTTTCATATGGATCAGTTTAATCATCATCTTCCTGTCCATGCTTGGTACGCTCGTCCGAGTATTCAAAGGACCTTCCACTCCAGATCGCCTGATCGCTTTGGATGGCATCGGAGTGATGCTGATTTCAATCATCGCATTGCTGTCAATCGTTTTTGACACGATATTTTTCATAGATGTGATTTTGCTCATTGCGATTATGTCCTTCATCGGAACCGTATCGTTCTCAAAATTCATCGAAAAAGGAGCGATTATAGACCGTGATACTCATCGCTAATATTATTATCGCTCTGTTCATATTCGTAGGTGTATTCTTTACAGTTGTTACAGTAGTCGGGATACTTCGATTGCCTGATGTCTACACTCGGGCGCATGCCGCTTCAAAAAGTGCGACTCTCGGTGTTCTCGGAATCCTCATTGGGGTGTTCCTTCACTTTTGGTGGATAAAAGGACATTTCAGCATACAGCTGCTGCTCGGCAGCGTCTTCTTATTCATCACGTCCCCTGTAGGTGGACACTTAATGAGCCGCGCTGCTTACATGTCTGGTGTGAAGCCGACAGAATTGACCGTTGGAGACGATCTTGGAGAAGCAATTGGGGAACAAAAATCCCACGAAGAATGAACGAAAGACGCAGCGGCCGTTTCAGGCCGCTGCGTCTTTTTTGTTTACCAATATCCATAGGGGCTGTAATAAGGCGGGTACGAGTATGGATAGTAGCCATACGGGGGATATCCGCCATATGGTGAGTATCCTCCACCGTAGCCTCCGCCATATCCGTAAGGTTGAATCGCATTTCCGAGAAAGCTCCCAAAAAGCCCTCCAAGGAATGGGCCTCCGAAGCCGACACCAAATCCACTTCCACCGAACCCTCTTCCTCCGTCGAAACCTCTTCCACCGCCGAAGTTGTTTCCTCTATATCTTGACATTTCCCTCCCCCTTTCCCACTTATCCTATTCATTGGGCAGTGGAAGGGGTAGGCTGACACCTATTACGCCTCCGTAGTGTCTTCGGCTAACCGTTCGATGAACGTAGCCAACGTCCTTGTCATGGCTCCTGTAGCGCCTTTAGGACCGAGTGCATGGGGCGCATCCGCTTCAGACGTTCCTGCGATATCCAAGTGGATCCAAGGAGTATCTCCTGCAAACTCTCCGACGAAGCCGCCGCCAAAGATCATGTGACCATCCCGACCTGGTGAATTGTTGAGATCTGCTACTTCACTTTTACGAATTCGTTTTTTATCGCTTTCTGTTAATGGCAAGCGCCAAACGAATTCACCTGTTTCGAGGGATGCTTCCATAAATTCCTCGAAGAAGGCTTCGTCGTTCGTCAATGCACCTGTTTTATCTTTACCAAGTGCCACAATCACTCCGCCAGTCAATGTTGCAATATCGATCAGATAATCCGCACCTGATTGTTTTGCATATGTCACAGCATCCGCTAATACGAGGCGGCCTTCTGCATCTGTATTCAAGACTTCAATTGTTTTTCCTGACAAAGAGGTGATCACATCGTCCGGCTTGAATGCATCCCCGGAAACCATGTTGTCAGTTGAAGCAATGACAGCGATTACGTTTTTGGCGGGACGGAGTTCACCGATGATTTGCATCGCGCCAAATACTGCTGCAGCACCACCCATGTCCCCTTTCATGCCGACCATGCCTTCACGAGGCTTCAAAGAATATCCGCCTGTATCATACGTAATTCCCTTGCCGACGAGTCCGACTACGTCAGTCCAGTCTTCGTTTCCACCAGCATATTTAAGGACAATCAGACGGGGCTCTTCGACGGAACCTTTGTTGACCGCAAGAATTGCACCCATTCCGAGCTCTTCCATTTCTTGTTTACCAAGTATCTCGATTTCAAATCCGTATTTTTCAGCTAGCATCTCACCATGCTCCGCCATTTTAACAGCAGTTAAAATATTCGGAGGTGTATTGACAAGTGTACGTGCTGTATTGACAGCATCCGCATGTACAAGTCCTACTTCTGCTGCGGCTTTAAGTTCATTCTCATCAGTTGAACTAAGCAATTCAACTGTATTGAATTCGAAGTCTTTTTCGTTTGAAGTCGTTTTGTAATCGGCAAATTTGTAGCTGCCTAATACGAGACCTTGCAAAGATGCGAACGCTACATCTTCCGATTCCAGTTCTTCTGTGGTAAAGGAATCCACCCAAATGGAAACGCTTTCTGCTTTCATCGACTTAAGCTCTTTACCGATCTTGGAGAATACTTCAAGCAGTCCTTGATCTGTTAACTTTTTAGATGCTCCAAGACCAATGAAAACCACACGTTTGAATGCACTGTCACCTATAGACGGCAGTTTAGTCACTGCGTTAAGATCCGTCTTCACATCACCCGTTTTAACCCAATCTGTTAACTTCCCATTGAATGCGTCATTTATGACATTCCAATTCGTTTGGTTTTCTGGATGTTCAGGGATACCCACCACAACCACGTCATGGTTGCTCTGTGTGACCTCTTTGTTTGTAATGATAGTTTTCATTTGACTACCTCCTCATTTTCATACATTCTAATTATATACCAGTTGAAGAAGAAACGAAAAAAATTCTTCGGTTACCGGATTATTTAAAACGAGGAGTGCCTATATGACAATTTTGAGCAACGTGCCACTGTTGGTTGCACTATTCGGAATTTTTTTCGCACAGTTCGTAAAGATTCCGATTCATTTTTTACTCACTCGTGAGCTCGATTGGAAGCTAATGACCTCTACAGGAGGCATGCCAAGTTCTCATTCGGCTGCAGTTACCGCACTGACGACTGCTATTGCTTTCGAACACGGGCTGGATTCTTCCATGTTCGCCATCTCAGCAATTTTTGCAGTGATTGTCATGTTCGACGCAAGCGGTGTTCGTTACCAAGCAGGTCAGCAAGCCTTGATCATCAACCAGATTCGTGCGGATTTCCAGACGTTCGTCAGCGGTACGAAAGATTGGATCAAGAAAGATGAAGAACAAAAAATTATTGAGTTGAAGACGTTGCTCGGGCACAAGCCCAGTGAAGTTTTCGCAGGCGCAGTCACCGGCATTCTCATTTCCGTTATTACCTATACATTTATCATATGAAAAAACGCTCTGGCAGCTTTTGCCTGAGCGTTTTTTTTAAAACATCTGATATCCCTGTTTACGTAAAAGCTTACTCACAATCCCTGAAATGATTGCTCCCACCAAACCGCTTGAGAGAATCACAATATCGACTGTATGTAATGCCATCAGCTTATCTCCGAGCATGCTGAACGCATGGCCCGGCTTTGTAATATATTCATATGCCTTCACTTCATCAATAATCAATATTACGACAATCGGATAGACAATCGCCATGACCCACGACATGCGCAGTAACATATTAAGCAAAAATCCGATTCCGAAAAACATAACGATAAAGATGAGGACAGACAGAATAATCTCTGTAAGTGAAATTGTTCCCAAAATGATGACCTCCATTTTCCTTAGTTCATTTTACCGGATTGTGGCACTTCTTTCAACAGCTGACGCAAGTGTCATGAAGTTGTCGGAAAGTAGTAAAAAACACTCGCCACTAAATTAGTAGACGAGTGTTTCCCGAAATGTATTAAAGGAGGTCAAACTTTCCTTTTTTCAATGTTAGACCGGCACCACCGATTAAGTAAAGTGCACGGTTGTCGACCATCTTTTTCATGAATGATGCTTTCTTACCTGTCATCTTCTTACCGAAAGCCACACCGATTGCATCGTTAGATCCGAGTGAAGCAATGCTTCCTTTCAAGTCTGGAACGAATGTTTGAGTCGGCTGGCCTTTCATAAGAGCGATCAAGTTATTGGCACACATATCCCCTTGCTGCATCGCGATTTGAGCAGTTGGTGGGTATGGACGATTGATCTCTTCGTTGATCATCAATGCACAGTCACCAACGATGAATACATCGTCGTATCCTGGAGCACGAAGATCCTTTTCGACTTTAACACGAGCACGCATATTTTCGATACCCGTCTCTTCGATCAAGCGGTTACCGCGGACACCCGCTGCCCATACTACTGTACCTGCTTCGATGAATTCAAATTCGTCGTCGCCTTTTTTCAGTTTTACGCCTTCAGGAGTTGCTTCGACAACTGGCGTGCCAATTGAGAATTCAATTCCTTTGGATTTCAACTGACGGACAGCATATTCAACCAATTCTGGGTCAAATCCTGGAAGAACCATAGGTGCTGCTTCTACACAAAGTACTTTCACTTTGTCAGCAGGTACATCAAATTCCTCACAAAGTTCAGGAATGCGGTCTCCAAGTTCACCAAGGAATTCGATTCCTGTGAACCCAGCGCCTCCAACTATGATTGTCAGACGGCTATCCGCTTTCACTTCTTCAAGGGACCATGTCGCAAACTGGTATTCGATATGCTCACGAATTTGACGCGCTGCCTTAACGTTTGCAATCGAAAGTGCATACTTATCAAGACCTGGGATTCCGAATGTTTCTCCTTCGAAACCAAGACCGATCACTAAGTAGTCATACGTGTGCTGTCCAGCTGATGACGTTACCATTTTCGCTTTAACATCGATCGCTTGAACTTCAGCTTTCACAAACTTCACTTTGTCTTGTTGAATTACTCGGCTGATCGGATAGCGCACTTGTTCAGGTTTCAATGTACCTGCTGCAGCTTCATGCAGCCAAGTAGATTCGTAGTGGTAGTCATTTTTATTGATCAGGATGATTTCAACATCGTCTACGCCAAGAGATTTTTGCAGATTCACAACAGTTGCTAATCCGCCATATCCTGCACCAAGAACTAGGATTGTAGGTCTTTTTTTCACGGGAATCGGTTCCACCTTTTCATGTATGATGTGCCGGTTTGTAAAAATCACGTGATTCCTACAATCCAGCGCTTATTATTTATATTCCTCATCCATAGTAGCCTTTTTGACCTGCCATTTCAATAGCTTATTAGGAATATACTCGGACATTCCGAAATAACTTCTCATAGTCTTCATAAATGGACGAGAAATGTGGAATTCAGCCATTTAACTGACTTAATCTGTATATTACACCTATCTAAAAGTCACTGAATCAACATAAATACGTTTAGTTTCACCAAATTTGGTATCAATGTTAGGGCTTTGTTCCATCTTGAGTGCGTCCATTTGCAATGCTATAGTTAAATCAGCTCACAGGTGTCAGATAAATCAGTGTTTAAACAACACACAAAGAGGTGCTGGATGAAGAGATTAGTCGTTGGATTACTGTTGGTATTAGTTTTAGCTGGCTGTTCTGCATCTGCTTCCAGTTTGAAAGAGATGAAAATTGCTCCGAAGAATGTGGAAGCGGTCATGGATAGTTCTGTTCCCATTCAATATATTTCAATGGATAAGACAGTTTCCTATCTTATTTACCATTCGGCGGGTGACGTAGAGGCGGACACAGAAATCCAAGACAATGTACTTCTCGTTAAGCTGGATGTTACGAACGAAAATGGAGGAGAACGGAAACCGCATATTTACAAATTAACATCTGATTCCAAACATGACTCGATCGATTTCCGAGTGAATGGCGAGTCACAACCGATCAGTCTCTATACAATGGATGACTAGATTTCGTAAGCAATAAAAAGCCTCTTCTACTAGAATCTGAGTGAACAGACCTGTCGAAGAGACTTTTGTTAGTTATATTCATTAATCACAACTTGCAGGATTTCCCGCTTTCTTCGCTGTTCTGAATGAGGTCCCACAGCCACAAGAAGCAATGGCATTCGGATTTTCGATGGTGAACCCTCCACCCATCAATGATTCTTTATAGTCGATTTCTGTACCTGCTAATATATCGGTATCCTCAGAGGACACGACAATTTTCACTCCATGCAGTTCCAATAGCTGATCCGACGCATTCTGTTCTGCATCAAACCCCATACCGTACGTAAGTCCGCTGCAACCCCCGCCGTTGACAGAGACACGTAGAAAAGAGCCCTGCTCCCCATTGTGTTCCATCATTTCTTTAACGCGGTAGGCAGCTGCTTCCGATAAGTTAAGTAGTTGTGTCATTAAAATCCCTCCTAAGTAATATCAATCATAACAATGTTATAAATTGCAGTGCAATCAAACGCCCTTGTTCTAGTAAGCTTTGCTATAATGGGGTAGAAAGTATGAAAGGTGGTGCACCATGGAAGTTACACCATTTTACGATAAGAAAATGGGTTGCCTGAACTGTAAGGAATCGTTCACAACGACCCGAGTCCGTTCCCGTTTTGCTAGGGTTGCTTCAACCGATAGTGATTTTAAACCGAATTATGTGGACAACGGCGTAAATCCGCTGTTTTATAATATAGCTGTATGTCCGTCTTGCGGCTTCTCCTTCACAGATGACTTTGCCCCCTATTTTGCTCCGGGAACAAAAGAACAGATTGCATCCGGCATCACAGCCGGCTGGAAACCTCATTCACTTGGTGGAGAACGCACAATTGAAGACGCCATCGCCGCTTACAAGCTGGGCTATTTAAGTGCGATGATGAAAAAAGAAAAATCGCTCACGACAGCAGGAATAACCTTGAGGACAGCATGGCTCTATCGAATTTTGAATAATGATGAAGAAGAGCAGCGTTTTTTAACACTTGCTAGAAATTTATATGAAAAAGCGTATTTTGCAGATGATCACGTGGGAACTCAAATGTCTGAATCCCGTGTCCTCTATATGCTGGCGGAATTGTCATGGCGTGTCGGTGATCGAGAAAAAGCGGTTCAATACTTCTCGAAAATCATTGAAACCCAGAGAACTTCTACTGAACCTCAACTGATTGAAATGGCGAAAGAACGATGGCAAGAAATTCGGGTGGAAAAATAAAACAGGAACGGACGCGAGTGGCCCGTTCCTGCGAAGCCAGATGGCTCTTAGAAAACTTGTTCTACTTCTACAACGCCAGGTACTTCCTCAAGAAGAGCACGTTCAATACCGGCTTTCAATGTAATTGTCGAGCTTGGGCACGTACCGCATGCACCTAGAAGACGTAACTTAACAATTCCGTCCTCCACATCGATGAGTTCGCAGTCGCCGCCGTCACGTAAGAGGAACGGACGTAATTTATTCAACACTTCTTGAACAGATTCGTTCATCGTTGCTTCTGTCATAAGTTTTAAACTCCCCTTTCCTTATAGTTATTATAAACTGGATCGCAAAAAAAATCCAATAGAGAATCAGGAGGCGTTAGCTATGGAAGCTAAACACGTTACAGTTGAAGTATACGGGGCAGAGGTCGTTTGTGCAAGTTGCGTGAACGCTCCCACGTCTAAAGATACATATGAATGGCTGAACGCTGCCATCCAACGGAAATATCCCGATCATCCATTTGATATTGTTTATATTGATATTGAGTCAGCGATTGACGATGAACGCCAGCGACACCTTGCTGATCAAGTAAAAGAAGACGAATATTTCTACCCGCTTGTCCTCGTGAACGAAGAAGTGATCGGCGAAGGGTATATTCAATTAAAACCGATTTTCAATGAACTTGAAAAGCACGGTTTTGTTCCAGCGCTCTGAGTGATAATAGTTAAAATGTAATTGAGAACTTTACTACTTTCTCTAAACAAATTGAAGCGCAGAAGACAAGGACACCCTGTCTTCTGCGCTTTTTAGTGTTCTGCAATCAACCATTATGCCATTTGTACATCCAGAGCACTCCGGATTTCAGAAGTCGTGCAATTCGTCCGGTTACTGTGCGATCCGCCAAGTATGCAAATCCTTGTTTTTTACCGAGAGATCCCATAAATCCTTTGAGCTTAATCTCGGGCATCTTCTCCGGTAACGGTTCTCCATTCCAAGTATGTTTGAGGACAGTGACGATTTGTTCCCCTTGTCCTTCTGCCAGCTGTGCACTTGGTGCATGAGGAAGTGCAGCAATGTCACCCACGACATATACGTCCTCGTAGCCAGGAATCTGATGGTACTGATTCAGCACAATACGGTTTGATTTGTCTTTTTCTACATCCAATTCCCGAACCACTTTTGTCGGCTGGATCCCTGCAGTCCATACGACTGCATCCACAGCAATTTGCTCCTCGTGGTTATGCAGCAGATTCATTTCAACCTTGGTAATATTTGAATTTGCAATCACATCCACATCATTCTTTTCAAACCAGCTCTGGATGTAATTACTCAAACGTTCCGGGAAGTCCCGTAAAATACGCGGCCCTCTATCGAATAATTTGATATTCAAGTCTGAGCGGCTTTCCCGCAATTCACTTGCCAGTTCGATACCGCTCAGCCCCGCACCGACAATTCCGACAGTCGCTCCCCCATTTAAATTCAAGAGCTTTTTGTACGTTTCCCGGGATTGACCAATGGTTTGAATGCTGTACGTAAATTCGTCAGCTCCTGGTACGTCGTGATAATTATCTTCACATCCTAGGCCGATGACAAGCTGATCGTAGTCAAGTTGTCTGCCGTCTGTCAGTAAGACACATTTTTCTCCTACTTCAATTGCCGCAATCTCACCTTCCACTACTTTCAAACGTTCATGTGTCGGTAGAGCAACGCGCACTTCACTATCCGATACTGTACCTGAAGCTAATGCATAGAATTCTGTTTTTAAACTGTGGAATGATGTGCGATCTACAAGTGTCACTTCTACATCTGCAGGTAAGTTATTCAAAACCCGCAGTAAGATTCGCATATTACCGTATCCGGCACCTAATAATAGCAATTTTTTCATGATAGTCTCCTTTATCTTAGAGATTTCCGTCTTTTCCTCACGTATGAGTATACCAGTATGTGACGTTCTTCACAATAAGGCACGGGCTTTGACGAGTAAAGAAAAAAAGAGTACGATCGTACAAGGTGAGGTGATGGGTGTGAACCCGATAGTTGAGTTTTGCATTAGTAATTTAGCCAATGGTTCTCAAGAGACACTTGAAGCACTTGAGAAGGATCCGAATCTTGACGTTCTGGAATACGGTTGTCTGAGTTATTGCACGAAGTGTATGGATTCACTGTATGCATTAGTGAACGGAGAAATTGTTGAGGCGGATACACCAGCTGAGCTGACAGAGAAGATTTACGAGTTCATCGAAGAGAATCCTCTCTTTTAATAATAGGAAAACAAGAAAGGACTTGTCTTAGGTGTTAGACGAGTCCTTTTGTTGTGTTCCATTCCGCAAGCGTTTTAAACATATAGGTCGGTGCTTCCAATTTCCCTAGTACTTCCTCAAGTGAAGTGACGCCGCATTGGAGGTGGATCGTATCGATGCCATAGCGGATGCCGGAAAGGATGTCCGTGTCGTAGTTGTCGCCGATCATGAGCATCTCTTCTTTGTGCGCACCCGTTTGTTGCTGAACGAATTCCAGCATGTAGGATTGAGGTTTGCCTAATATAGTCGGTGCAACCCCTGTAGAAGCTTTGACGAGTTCTATGAATGCGCCGTTACCAGGTACCAACCCAATTTCATTCGGCAAGGAGAGATCTCCATTTGTTGCAAGAAAACATGCACCTTTACGGATCGACAAACAAGCTGAAGCTAATTTTTCATATGTAATTTCATGATCGATCCCCATGACGACTATGTCTCCGTCCGATTCGACAAGCGTAATTCCCTCGTTTAGTAATGCTTCCCGTAATCCCGATTCCCCAATCATTTGCACCGTCATACCTGTATAGTTCTGCGCACAATACCTGGCACTGGCGATCGCAGATGTCATGATCTGGTGCTCAGAGGTTTCCACTCCGAGCCGTTTCAGTTTTTGCTGTTGTTCCAACACTGTACGAGAGGAGTTATTTGTAATGAAATAAGGCTCGATTCCAGATTGTTGTAATGTTCGGATAAAGTCAACCGACTCCGGAATAGCTTGTTCACCTTTATATACAGTCCCATCCAGATCCAAGCAGATCGTCTTATAATGTTCCATGTGGCGAATCCTCCGGAAGAAATGCAGATACCGGTCCTAATTCGTTTTCCAAATAGGTCAGTACACAGCTTGGAAACTTTTCGAGTGAAGAGTAGCTCGTCGTCATGGTTTTTTCCACTTGCGCTAAATCGACTTTCATAAAGTCACGCACGAGCATTTTTCGTAACTCAATCATCTCTTTGAGGGGGCGTTCCATCTCACTATTAATTACTTTTTCATCTTCCATAATATCGATAATGTCTTCGTAACTGCCAGGATCCCGCATGATAAATCCATCAATCATGGAGTTCCCTACATCAATAATGGACTCGATGATGTTTTGAGCGATCCTCTCAAGTGCGAGTGTCTTCAACATACTATCTTGCCAGTTGGATTCATTTGTAAATTGCGCAAGCAGTTCTTCCATATAGGCGAGTGTCTCACTAATTTTTTTCCGGTCGATAAAATACATACGAGCTCCTCCTCAATTGTCTTCACATAACGAACATGCAGAAACGGACGTCAGAGAGAATGCTCTAAGACGCCCGAATGGAACGGGATTATGACATTTGTGGTTGTTCTTCAGCAACAGGTGTCTCCACTTGCGCTTCCGTCTCCACTTGCTCCTTCTTCACTTTACCAACTTTTTTCAATATGAAATGGGCACAGCCAAAGTTGCAGTATTCATAAAGATAATCCTGCAACGTGCTGATTTTCGTTTCGTAAGTCGCTTTCGCGTTACGATCCTCAAAAAAACCTTTAAGACGGAGTTGCCCATAACCCCAGTCCCCGAGAATATAGTCGTATTTCAACAGAATTTCACTGTAACGACTCATCAGTGCTTCGCTGTCGAAACCTTCACGGTAGTTTTCAATAATCTCGAATTCGTACTGATCCAACGTAATTAGTCGTTCTGTCATGTCGACTCAGCCTTTCACAGTCAAGGATTCAAGCATCTCTTCGCCTCTGCGTTGACGCTCTTTCGCCGCAGCATTCACTTGCTCATCGGCATGATAACTTGAACGAACGAGCGGACCCGATTGGCAATGCGAAAAGCCTTTACTCATCGCAATTTCAAAGAGTTCCTTGAATTCCTTTGGCGTGTAATATTTTTGTACAGTTAAATGCTTTTTACTCGGTTGTAAATATTGGCCAATTGACATAATATCCACTTGGTTCGCACGTAAATCATCCATTGTTTCCAAGATCTCGTCCCACGTCTCGCCCACACCTAGCATAATCGACGACTTTGTAGGAATTTCAGGATACAATTCCTTTGCCCGACGAAGTAACTCTAATGAGCGATCATACTTAGCACGTGCACGGACCCGAGGCGTCATCCGTCTGACCGTTTCAATATTGTGATTCAAAATATCCGGTTTTGCATCCATTAACCGTTTAATATTATCATACTCTCCTCCCATATCAGAAGGAAGTACTTCGATTGTGGCAAATGGGTTTTTTCTACGGATTGCACGGATGGTTTCTGCGAACACGCCAGATCCGCCATCTTTTTGGTCATCCCGTGCAACCGCAGTTACCACGACATGTTTTAAATTCATGAGCGCCACTGAATCTGCCACACGTTCAGGCTCTGCTAAATCGAGCTCAGTTGGCAAACCCGTTTTTACCGCGCAAAAACGGCAAGCGCGAGTACACGTATCTCCAAGAATCATGAATGTAGCTGTACGGCGTTCCCCCCAGCACTCATGGATATTCGGGCAACGGGCTTCTTCACAAACTGTATGAAGATTCTTCTCCCGCATCAATTTTTTTAAATCGGTATAGTTTTCATTCGTATTCAACTTGATTTTTAGCCAATCCGGTTTCCGGATGTGCTCTTTTTTATTGTCCACCCCTGGTTTGCAAGACACAGTTTTCATCTCCATTCCATATCTAATGCGCCTTGGCGTAATTGCGTCCGGATTTTTTCGAGCGCGCTCGGTGAGCTCCCTTAAAAATCTGTGACGTCCGCCAGAGGCTTAGCTTCAATCAGCCGAAAAAAAACCCAACTGAAAGAAAAAATACGCATTCATCTGCCCCGAATCGAAGTGGAAGATTCCTGCTGAATTTAGTTAAACATTTATTGTTTCCCCTGCTTTCAATAATGTAACATATATTCAGAAAGCGAACAACTTGATGCCTAAAGGGCTTCAATAAGAAAAGCGTCCGCTGATTGGACGCTTTCTCTTGAGATGATTCAGTTGTTCAATGACCGCCCAGATAGGCATTCTTCACTTCTTCACTTGCTTGTAATTCCGCGGCAGTGCCTGATAGAATGACACGTCCTGTTTCAATCACGTATCCACGATCCGCGATGGAAAGAGCAATATGAGCATTTTGCTCCACTAACAGAATCGTCGTTCCTGCCTTACTAATATCTTTAACGGTTTCAAAAATGGTTTTGACCATAAGTGGAGCGAGGCCCATAGATGGTTCATCCAATAGAAGCAGCTTAGGTCTTGCCATAATCGCTCTTCCCATCGCAAGCATTTGCTGTTCTCCACCAGATAGTGTACCTGCAGTTTGCTTACGGCGTTCATACAATCTAGGGAAGATGTTATAGACCTTCTTGAAATCCTTTTCGATTTCACTCTTGTCTTTCCTCAAATAAGCCCCTAATTCAATATTCTCTTCCACCGACATATCTGCGAAAACACGTCTTCCTTCAGGTACTTGGGAGACTCCCATCTTTACGATAGTTTGGGCGGGTTTACCGCTTATTAAGTTATCTTGATAATGGATGGTACCTTCTTTCGGCTTCAGTAAGCCCGATAACGTTTTCAGCAACGTACTCTTCCCTGCACCGTTTGCGCCAATGAGTGTAACGATTTCCCCTTCGTTCACTTCGAGAGAAATCCCTTTCAATGCATGGATGCTGCCGTAGTAGACGTTCAAATCTTGGATGCTCAGCATGCTCATACAATTTCCTCCCCTAAATACGCTTCAATTACCTTCGGATTGTTCCGGATTTCTTCAGGTGATCCTTCTGCAAGCAGGACACCATGGTCAAGAACGTAAATCCGTTCACAAATTCCCATGACAAGATTCATATCATGCTCGATCAGTAAAATCGTTAATCCGAACTTTTTTCTTATAAAAGCGATGAGATCCATCAGTTCCTTCGTTTCAAAAGGGTTCATCCCTGCTGCCGGTTCATCCAACAATAATAGATGCGGATTCGCTGCGAGTGCACGGGCAATTTCCAGTCGCCGCTGTTTTCCGTACGGCAGATTTTTTGCAGTTTCATCCTTATACTTATCGAGTTCGAAGATTTTCAAGAATTCCATCGCTTTGTTTTCCATCTCATGTTCGTTTTTAAAATAAGAAGGCAGTCGCATCACTGAACTCAATACAGAGTCATTAGCAAGTGAATGGTACGCGACTTTCACATTATCCAAAACGGAAAGTTCGTTGAATAAACGGATGTTTTGAAATGTACGACTCATTCCTAAACGAGTCACTTTAAAGGGTGGCAGTCCATTGATTTTCTTTCCATCGAAGAAGATTTCCCCCTCAGTCGGTACGTAGACACCCGTCAACAAGTTGAAACTGGTTGTTTTTCCTGCACCATTAGGTCCAATCAGTCCAACCAATTCCCCTTTATTGATTTTCATGTTGAATCCTGAAACTGCTTTCAGCCCTCCGAATTGGATGCCTGCGCTTTGCACATCTAACAATACCTCACTGCTCATGCTGGCTTCCCCCTTTCGGACGCATCCACATCTTCAAGTAATCTGTAAACTCCATTTTGCCCATCAATCCTTTTGGACGGTATAACATGACAATGATTAAGACAAGACTGTAAATAATCATTCGAGTCTCTGGGAAATCCTGGAGGAATGTCGAAACGACCGTAAGTAGGATTGTTGCAACAATCGCTCCTGATAGACTGCCGAGCCCTCCGAGCACGACATAAATCAAAATATCAATCGATTTTAAAAATCCGAAGTTAGCAGGCTGGATAATGTAAAAGTTGTGTGCATATAACGCACCTGCAACTCCTGCAAAAAACGATCCGATTGCAAATGCGAGCACTTTATAATACGTAGTATTGATGCCCATTGCATCTGCTGCAATTTCATTTTCCCGTACAGCGATACAAGCTCTCCCATGTCTGGAATTGGTGAAGTTCACAATGACTAGAATGGTTACGAAGAGACAAATGAATGTATACGTCCATGTCGTCAAATGCGTGACTTGCATTCCAGCTGCTCCGCCTACATAATCGATGTTCAAGAAAATGATCCGGATAATTTCAGCAAAACCAAGTGTTGCAATGGCTAGATAATCCCCGCGTAACCGCAAACTTGGAATTCCAACTACTAGACCCGCAAGCGCTGCTGCAATCCCTGCGATGAGAATGGCCGCGAAGAATGGCAAATCGAGTTTCATCGTCATAATGGCGGATACATAGGCACCTACTGCTAGAAAACCGGCATGCCCAAGCGAAAATTGCCCTGTTATCCCGATGACTAAGTGCAAACTGACAGCAAGCATGATATTAATCCCCATGAAGATGAGTGTATTGGAATAGAAATTATTTAGGAATCCCCCACTAATCATGAACTGGATCGCAGCATAGATGGCAATAGCTAAAACGGCAAAGACCCAAAACTGCTTAGATTTTTTCATCATTTCAATTCACCTACACTTTCTCTCTTGTGTTTTTACCGAAGATGCCGGAAGGTTTAAAGATTAAGATCAATATCAAAATGATGAACGCAGCCGCATCCCGCCACAATGAGAATCCGAGGGCGCTTACAACCGTTTCGACTACACCAAGTACAAGTCCGCCTGCAACCGCCCCTGGAATAATCCCGATTCCCCCGAGTACAGCCGCAACAAACGCTTTCAAACCTGGAATAACACCCATTAACGGATCAATTTTCGTATAATAGAGTCCGAAAATGACACCGGCTGCTCCAGCGAGGGCAGACCCGATTGCAAACGTTGCTGAAATCGTATTATCCACGTTGATACCCATTAGTTTTGCGGCATCGGCATCATACGATACTGCTCGCATCGCTTTCCCGATCTTTGTCTTATGTACAATGAACTGCAGGACAAGCATGAGTGCAACGGATACAGACAAAATAAGAATCGCCTGTGTACTGATTTGAGCACCGAATAGATTGAATGATTTGTTCGCAAACACTTCAGGATAAGCTGCGGGTTGTGCCCCTCTGAAGTAGATGACTCCATTCTGAATAAGAAGGGATACACCAATCGCTGTAATGAGTGCAGCAATCCGTGTGGCATTCCGCAACCGCTTGTAAGCGATACGCTCTATGACGACTCCGATCACTGCACAAATCGCCATGGAGAGTAAGAGTGCCGGGAAAAAGCCCAATCCCCATCCTGCAATGGAGATATATCCAATGAATGCACCGATCATGAATACTTCACCATGCGCAAAGTTGATTAACTTAATAATGCCGTAAACCATCGTATACCCAAGCGCAATGAGCGCATAAATACTGCCTAATGAAATACCGTTGATGAGTTGCTGTAGCCATTCCATGAAGTCTCACTCCTTTTTCCTCATCTGACTTTCTTCCAAAAAAAGAAGGTAGGGAGAGAGCTCCCCACCCCTCATGAAATTAAGGATTCACCTTCGTATTGAACACTTGCTCGCCGTCCTTGTATTCCAGGATCGTAGCAGATTTAATCGGGTGGTGGTTTTCGTCCACTGAATATTTACCTGTTACAAGATCCAGTCCATCCGTGTCAGCAAGAGCATCTTTAATCTTTGTAGAGTCCGCACTGCCAGCACGTTCAATCGCGTCTTTCAACAAGTACACAGTGTCGTATCCAAGTGCATTGAACGCATCTGGAGACTTCCCATACTCTTCGTTGAACTTATCGTTGAATGCTTTCACCGCTCCATCCGGGTCGTCAGAAGAGTAGTGGTTTGTCGTATACGTATTGTTTAGAGCATCTGCTCCTGCAAGGTCCAGCAAGGTTGGAGAATCCCATCCATCAGCACCCATCAATGGAACGTCGATGCCCATTTCGCGTGCTTGCTTAACAATCAAGCCGACTTCTTCATAGTAACCAGGGATGAAGATGAATTCCGGATTCGCTGACTTGATGCGCGTCAGTGTTGAACGGAAATCGGAGTCTTTAGCAACATATGATTCTTCTGCAACAATTTTTCCGCCCGCTTTTTCAAAGTCTTCTTTGAACGATGAAGCGAGACCTTTTGAATAGTCACTTGCGTTATCCGAGAAGATGGCGACGTTTTTAACGCCAAGGTCATTCGCCGCGAAGTTCGCTGCTACAGTCCCTTGGAAAGGATCGATGAATGACGTACGGAATACGAACTCATTAACTTCCCCTTTTTCGTTTACCGTCACGGTTGGGCTTGTTCCAGACGGACTAATGAGTGGCGTCTTATTGTCGTTTGCAATTTGGGCTTGTGCAACTGTAGCTCCACTTGTTGCCGCACCAATGATCGCAACCACTTGTTCTTGTGTTATCAATTTGATTGCTGCGTTTGTCGCTTCAGCAGCATCCGATTTATTATCAATCTTTACAAGTTTGATTTTCTTACCGTCAATTCCGCCATCGTCGTTGATTTCATCGACCGCAAGTTGAATTCCGTCCGCTTCGGATGTACCGTATGAAGCAACTGCTCCTGAGAGTTCGAGGTTCACCCCGATTTTAATCTCACCGCCGCCATCCTTCGATCCTGATACTCCGTCCTTCTCTTCTTGACCGCAGCCTGCTAGGAGGCCAACGCCAAGCGTCATTGCTGCAAGTAGACTCCATGCTCTTTGAAACTTCATTTTTCTTCCCCCTTATTTAACTATTCTGAAATTAGAACAGAAAGGACAACATTAGTCCGAGTGTCGACATCCGCACCCTTTCTTTTCTTTCTGTATCCCTATTCTAAAACAAACTTCTAATTCAGTCTATACAAATTTTCAAAATCTTATTACTAGATTGTTAAATTGTTTCGGTTCCCGTCACTTCTGCCTTCTAGATAGGGGGAACTATTGCTAATTTCCTAGAGAATACAGTTTCATAAAAGACAAAAAAGGTATTCCCCACAACTATGCAGGAATACCTTTCTTGAATTATTTTGTTGCTATGCCCACTGCTTTCTGTGAATTTCTTACATTCCAGAAAGTAAACAGCGCAGCTAGAATAATAATTACTGCAACCAGCCCGATCCATATCGATCCTGTCAACCCAAGGACAACGTACCCAGCAGTGGCGATTCCAGCTGCCATGAGTGCATACGGCAACTGCGTCGAAACGTGATCCATGTGATTGCTTCCTGCTCCTGTAGAGGACAGAATGGTCGTATCTGAAATCGGTGAACAGTGGTCACCGAACACCGCCCCCGCAAGTACCGCCGATAAAGCCGGTAATAGCAATTCGGGAGCTGCGTTGACCATGATCGTCCCTGCAATGGGAAGCAAAATCCCGAATGATCCCCAAGACGTTCCTGTGGAGAATGCCATCAAACCCGCTAACACAAACAATACAACTGGTAAGAAAGCAACAGGGATATTCGACTTCCCAACTACTTCAGATAAGAAAAGTCCAGTCTCTAAAATATCGATCAAGTGAGTCAGTGACCAAGCTAGAATAAGAATGAGTACTGCCGGCATCATCGCTTTCACACCACTGATAAACGCCTTACCGATCAAACTAGCAGATGCTGTCTGATTCACTTTGAATTGAGTGGAATATAGAATGATGGCAATTGCAGTGCCTGCAAGACCGCCAATGACTAATGACAGCGGAACGTCCGTGTTCTCGAAAATTGCCCATATATTCATTTCTCCGCCATTTCTGATTCCGGTTACGACCATGGCCGCTAATGTTACAGCCACAAGTGTTACAATTGGGGCAACCAGATCTCTTACACGTCCATGGGAGTGCTCTGGGAATTCATCTTTCAGTTGTCCGGGAATCTCCTTTTCAGGATCGAAGAGTTCTCCTGTTTCTTGTGCACGTTGTTCATGATCTTTCATAGCAAAAAAGTCGATATTCGTCCAAGCGAAGAAGAACACCATCGCTAATGTCGCGATTACATAGAAATTCATCGGCGCCATCATGAGAAACGCTGATAACGGAGAGTAGTTCACAGTTGCGGTCGTTGCGAGAATGATCGCAAGTTGACCGATGAGGAACGCTCCCCAACTCGATACAGGAGAAATCACACATACCGGAGCGGACGTCGAGTCTATGAAATACGCAAGTTTGGCGCGAGAGATTTTATGACGATCTGTAATCGGACGCGCGATTTGACCTACCGCAAGTGCGTTGAAATAATCATCTACAAAGATTGCAATTCCTAATACCATCGTAAGAAGTTTTGCACTTCGGCGAGTTCTGATTCTCGTTACCGCCCACTCTGCAAAGGCGCGGCTTCCACCTGAAAGACTGACAAGTGCTGTAATGACACCTAGCATTAATATGAATAGCATGATGAAAATATTATACGTATTCAATTCTCCATCTGCCCAAAATGAGACGATGAGCGCTTTCCCTAACTGTGTCAATGTTTCCACAGGTGCAAAGGAAGCGACGAGTAATGCAGCGGAAAGAATCCCTGCCCCGAGTGATAGCAACACCCTCTTTGTCGTAAGCACCATCACAATGGCGATTACTGGTGGTAGGATCGATAACCAAGTTCCAATCATTCCAATCTCCTCCTTCAAATTGTTCGTGTAACCGGGGAAACAAAAAAGCCGGCACCCGTTTCACTTTGTTCAAGTGGACCGGGTACCGGCTGTCTACATGTCGTTTGTTTGATAATCACGTTCGTTATCTCACTGACGATTGTAGCTCATCATGGACAATATAGCTGTCCGTGACAGTGCCATCCCTTTTCGAAATGACCCCAGCCTCATGGAATTGACGTTCCACCAGACTTCGGCAATGTTTCCTTTCACACATGGTCTACGATGTCACTCTCGCATGCGGTACTCTTAAACAATGCAGCCTCTACCCTATCGATTACGTTATTACTCTTTTATCATAACAATAATCGAATGAACATGCAAGATGACTTACGGCTTCTTTACATCTTCCATAGGGATTTCGATATTGGCTGGACTCTGCCCTCCTTTCGTATAAATCTGAGGAACCACTCCTTGGATGATTCCAATTGCAATCGGAAATTGCTGCACAACGGTGCTTTGTTTTGTTGCGATTGGAATAATGATTTGGACATTCACCGTCAATTCCATATTCACTTCCATATAGACATTATTGATACCGAACTCTTTTAGTTCTGTATCTACGTCCGCATGCACGTTCCCTATGATATGGAATCGGATTGGAATCTTAGGTCCTAAATTCCCGAGCAGCGGGATGTCCGCTACTTGGCCGATAGGTACGAAAAAAACGACGCCTCCATGTTTCTCCATTTCTTCAGTATCGAATTGGATGCCATCGCTTTGCGGTAACATCTCAAGGTCTCCCGATTCTGCGCGATCCAAGTGTTCTTCAACCAATTCATGCATCTCCGCCATGACCTGATTTATGGTTTCCGTATCGACCTTTAATGTCACCGTCTCAGAAGAATCATTAGGAAGATTCAAGAGCACATCATTCGCATCCAACACACTTTCCGACCTCGATTGGATAGCTTGACTGATGACATGCGCCGCGATTTTGTGGGTTTGGACTTCCGCATAGTTCATGTAAACCGGCTTCAACTTCATATTCAAATAATAGAAACTTCCGATTATCGACAAAAGAAGGGCCGGGATGATGAACTTAAGCCATCTTCTTTTAGGTTTTCGTTTTTTAGGGACTTGCATATGGAATTTCAAAAAGCGACGCCTCCCTATTCCACAATATGAAGGGGAGAAGCCGCTTATGCCTTGTTATGAAGTTGTTCCGAAGTTTTCGTGCCCAGACCAACCCACAATATCACGGATCAGTTCCGGCACAAGGTAGTCGATCTTTTCGAATTTCATATTCGGATAAAAGAATCCGAACGTAAACATATCCAGAGTTGCAAGCTTGTATTCGGCTTCGGGATCCACGATTTTTCCGTCAATGTATAGGACGTCATCGATCATTTTCAGATTCACATGAATCATGGCACCCATCACAGTCCCTCTGAATCCAAGCCCTCTCACTTCCGTTCTAGGCCAATCGGGATGACAGGATATCTCGTAATAATCTCTCAGCGCTCGGCCTTTTACAGTGACAACACACGCATTAATCGGGTGAGGCAGTATACGATGCAAGTCCCGTTTAGTCACGATGCCTTGCCGTAGACTTCCAAGGAAGATTCCTGCGTTAAACAATCCACAATCGGCTTTCGTATAGGCGAGTAATGCCCGTCCGAAAAAGTCCGATAACGGGCTATCCCCGAACAGATTTTGCCTAAGAGGCAGAGGAGCAGTAAAAACTTCTTCATCCAATTGGTCCGTCCCCTCGGTGATCATCTGCTGAATGCCTTCCACTTCTTGGGCTCCTGCTTTCAGGTCATCGGCAGGGATTACAGCTGCCTTCTTCTCCACCACTTGACCATCCTCGAGACTTAGGGTCACATGCCCTACATACTGCCCGAACTTCCCTGTCGCAGCTAACAGCGTGTCTTCAACCATTTCACCGCAGACAAACAAATGATGCGTATGTGCGCCTAAAATAACCTCGATGTCAGAAGTCTCCGTCGCTAACAAACGGTCCTCATTGACGCCAAGATGAGAGAGACATATTACGCAATCCACTGTATTCTTCAGTTCAGAAGCAAGATCCGCTAACAACTGGCGTGGTTCTTGGATCAACCAGTCGAGCTTACTGTAGAATAGCTCATAAACAGCAGTAGCTCCGATCACACCCAGTTTCACCCCGGTGTGCGACGTAAAACACGTATATGGAACAGCCCACTCCAACTCTCGCCCATCTCTATTTTTCAGATTGGAAACGACCACCCGAAACTGGGCATCTGTATACAATTCTTCGAGCGCTTCGTGGGATAATGTAATCCCTTCATTATTCCCGATTGTCACTGCATCGTATTTGGCACGATTCAGTAATTCAATATTCCCTTTA
Source organism: Sporosarcina gallistercoris (assembly GCF_014836415.1). GTDB lineage: Bacteria > Bacillota > Bacilli > Bacillales_A > Planococcaceae > Sporosarcina > Sporosarcina gallistercoris. The sequence continues at coordinate 42,443 of NZ_JACSQY010000008.1, forward strand.
CCAGTAGTCGCTTCCGTAAACGGATGTGATCGATCGACGAAATCCCCGAGATCGAAAACATAACAGGCCTCTCCCGCCTGATCGTGTTCCATACGCTGAGCCAATAGGAATTCACTGATTCCCGGCCAATTGTCAAAATGGCTATGGATGTCGTTTGTATGATAAATATGAATGGTTTCTGTTTTTCCAGCGATCATTGTCATCCCCAAATCCCATCAATTATTGAGTTAATCCCGAATAATAGCAGTAGCACGCGTAACACGACAACCAGCGTTTCAGAACTCATCCTCTTGTTCAACATCGATCCGAGAGTCCCTCCGATATAGGCACCTGGAATGACTGCGAGTGAATAGAGCCAAGGAACGTGACCGAGAACGATGTGCGATCCTGAGTTGATGAGCGCAGACAAAAACACCATGAGCATCGAGGTCCCCACTGCTACGTGCGGAGGGAATAGGAACAGTAACAGCATCGCAGGTACGATCATTGCCCCGCCGCCGATTCCAAATAAGCCCGACATTAAGCCGATAACGAATGTCAACAGAAGGGCAAACCAGATCGGATACCCATACACATGGGTTTCACCTTGCGAATCTGTGAATGTGATTTCTTTTCCGTGATCTACAAACCAATTAATCGGTTTCAAATACTTTTTGACGAGCAATAGACCCGCTAAAAAGATCAGTAACATGCCAAAGTATAAGTTAAAAGAGCCTAAATCGAGACTCTTGTTAAAAAACGCCCCTAAGATGGTGCCAGGGACACTTCCAGCAAAAAAGATGAATCCACTTTTATAGTCCACCGTTTTCGCTTTCATATGAAAAAGGGTCGATGAAAGCCCGTTGAATACCATCATGATCACAGACATTCCGACGACCGTCTGAGGCGTCACATTCGGAATCCAGCCTAAGTCGATCCCGACTAATATCGTAACCGGAACAAAAATCGTACCTCCGCCGAGTCCGACAAGTGAACCGACCACTCCTGAAAGCATCCCAATGACTATCAGCAAAACATATTCCATCGTTATTCCCCCTCAAAGATGTCGAGCTGTTTAGGAGCCAGGTCATCGAAAGAGAGATGGAGCAATTTCTGAAAACGTTTGGCATTCTCTGCAGCATGCCCGCCTGAATTATTATTAAAAATAACCGCCACATAATCGCATTGTTTTTCCACCTGTTCGACGGCTGCTTGTATCCCTTTTAACTCACTGTCCGTATAATCATACAAATAACGCACTTTCCGCCATGCTTCCCTGCTTCCACCTGGATTATGCCAGCCTCCTACATTACGCCCATGAAGACGGATGACCGCTTTATCACTGCGAGTGACACTAGGAACGAAAGGAACACTTCCCGAACCTGCTTGTGGCTCATCTGCAATGACATGAATCAGATTGTTGACTTTTAAGAATTCCAATGTTCGTTCACGGAATTGTTCGTCGTACCAAGACTGATGACGGAACTCTATCCCGATATCGAATCCTTCTAATTGCTTACTTATGTATCGTATTTCATCCACGTTCTCTTTGACACAATCGAACCAAGGCGGGAACTGTACTAGGACGAGCGATAGCTTTCCCGCTTCTTGAAGAGGTTCCATTGAAAGCCGAAAAAGCTCGAACATTTCCTCTTTCGATTCATATGGCAGTTCCCCGCGCAAATGTCCCGTCATCCCCTGGTATGCTTTGACGACGAACCCGAAATGATCAGGCGTTTCGCGAATCCATTTCCGGATATTCCTCTCCGGCTGGATAGCATAGAATGTTGCATCAAGTTCTACTATCGGAAAATGTGAACTGTAGTCCATCAATTTCTCTTTTGCAGTGGATGAGGGCGCATACACGTCAGGGTGGTCCCCCCATCCAGTTAAGCCGATTTCAATCATATACAGCCCTCCAATCGTGTACCAATCAGTTACCCTCATCATATCATACCTAATCCGTTTTTCTGGACTTCGAAACTGTCTGTGGATGAAAAAATGACCTTTGCATGTTAGCAAAGGTCAGCTGTTAGGATTCTTCTTTTACATAGACGGTCCATCCATGTTGCTTTCTCAGACGATTAGCTGAGACTTGTGCATCTTCTTTGGATTGAAATGTCCCTGTTACTAATCGGAATTTCTTACCTGAGTTCAAATCTGATGCTGGGCTGGACTTCTGTCGTAGCTGGTAATAGTCGATTATCGCGTCCGCTATTGCTTCGCCTTGAGCCTTCAACCGCTGAGGATTTTTAAGTGATTGGATATCAGTCCGGGAATCCATGAAGCCCCCTTCAATGAGGACGGCAGGCATTTTGGTTTCACGGAGTACATGCAAGTTTTTCTTTCTAACACCTCGATCCCGCAGCCCCATTGCACGTACAAGCCCCGGTTGAATGAGAAATGCAAGATCGTTCCCCTTCGAGTTCGAAACTATCCCCTCGTAGATGTACGTCTCCACACCGCCCCAGTCACCCCAAACTCCTGTATTGGCGTTGTGATGAAAGGATACATAGACATCTGCTTTCCAAGCGTTCGCTTGTTCCGTGCGTGTTTTCAGCGGAATGTCCGTCCTCCCTGTTGGATCATCCACTCGCAGCACTTCAACTTTTTCATACATTTCCAGTTTCGACTGAGCCGCTAGAAGTACGGCGTTGTTAAAGGTCCACTCTTTCTCACCGTCAGGAGTTTGTTTCCCTGCTGTTGGTAAACCGTGTCCCGCATCGAGTACAATTTTCACTATTTCCCATGCTCCTTTCAAATGCTGGTACTGATCACCTTCTATATAGGCTTCTGATAACTTAAGAGATAGAGTAAACGAAAAAAAGCCCCGGGCACTTGAGTGAACAAGTGCACGGGACTGAGTATTGTGTATTGATTAACCGATAGAACCTTCCATTTCGAACTTGATCAGTCGATTCATCTCAACTGCATATTCCATTGGAAGTTCTTTTGTGAATGGCTCGATGAAGCCCATGACGATCATTTCAGTCGCTTCCTGTTCTGAAATACCACGGCTCATCAAGTAGAAGAGCTGCTCTTCAGAGACTTTGGAAACTTTTGCTTCGTGTTCAAGCGAAATGTTATCATTCAGGATTTCGTTATATGGAATCGTATCGGATGTCGATTTGTCATCCATGATGAGCGTATCACATTCAATGTTAGAACGAGCACCATCCGCTTTACGTCCGAAGTGGACGATTCCGCGGTATGTCACTTTTCCGCCGTGCTGTGAAATGGACTTCGAAACGATAGTTGAAGACGTATTCGGAGCCAAGTGCATCATTTTCGCACCCGCATCTTGGTGTTGCCCTTTACCTGCGATGGCAATCGACAATGTCATACCGCGAGCGCCTTCACCTTTAAGGATGACTGCAGGATATTTCATCGTCAGCTTCGAACCGATGTTACCATCAATCCATTCCATCGTTGCATTTGCATCACAGACAGCACGCTTCGTCACTAGGTTGTATACGTTGTTCGCCCAGTTTTGAATCGTTGTGTAACGGCAGTAAGCATCTTTTTTGATGATGATTTCTACAACCGCACTGTGAAGGGAGTTCGTTGTATAAACAGGAGCTGTACAGCCTTCTACGTAGTGAACGCTTGCACCTTCGTCCACGATGATGAGTGTACGCTCGAATTGTCCCATGTTTTCCGAGTTGATGCGGAAATACGCTTGTAGCGGTGTTTCCACTTTAACGCCCGGCGGTACATAGATGAACGATCCACCTGACCAAACCGCTGAATTCAGTGCAGCGAATTTATTGTCAGAGTTCGGAATCACTGTGCCGAAATGTTTTTTGAACAGTTCTTCGTTTTCACGAAGTGCTGAATCAGTATCTTTAAAGACAATCCCTAGGTCTGTCAGTTCTTGTTTCATGTTGTGGTAAACCACTTCGGATTCATACTGTGCAGAAACTCCTGCAAGGTATTTTTGTTCTGCTTCAGGAATCCCCAGTTTGTCAAACGTACGCTTGATTTCTTCTGGTACTTCATCCCATGATGTTTCTGTTGCTTCCGATGGTTTTACGTAGTACGTAATTTCATCGAAGTTCAATGAATTCAAGTCTCCGCCCCATTGAGGCATCGGTTTGCTGTAGAACAATTCCAATGACTTCAGACGGTAGTCCAACATCCATTGAGGCTCTTCTTTCATACGTGAGATTTCTTCAACAATCTCTTTCGTCAAGCCACGTGCAGATCGGAATACGGATACATCTTTGTCGTGGAAACCGTATTTGTAATCGCCGATTTCAGGCATCTTTTTAGCCATTTGCTATTCCTCCTTCATCCGATTATTCGGAATCGCTTGTAATCCCTTTTTCCATGGCTTTCCATGGAAGAGTTGCACATTTGATGCGCGCAGGGAATTTTGCGACGCCAGTCAACGCTTCAATATCTCCCAAATCCATAGAATCATCGAGCTCTTTACCTAACATCATATCTGAAAAGGCATGAGCTGCATTGACGGCATCCTCGGTGTTCTTGCCTTTGATTAACTGCGTCATCATGGAAGCGGATGCCATGGAAATCGAACATCCTTCTCCTTCAAACTTCGCATCTTTGACGATATCGTTCTCAACTTGCAGCGTTAAATGGATAACATCTCCGCACGTAGGATTATTCATGTCGATCGTGACATTGCTGCTTTCAAGCACCCCTTTGTTACGGGGAGTTTTATAGTGATCCATAATGACTGAGCGATACAGCTGATCCAGTTTTTCGTTTCCCATTATTGAAAATACTCCTTTGCCATGCGAAGGCCTTCAACAAGACGGTCCACATCTTCTTTCGTGTTATAGAGATAGAAGCTGGCACGTGCTGTAGCAGATACATCCAGCCATTTCATGAGTGGCTGGCAACAATGGTGTCCTGCACGGACAGCGATCCCATTCATATCTAACACAGTCGCTAAATCGTGAGGATGCACACCTTCCAAATTGAAGGTGACAATTCCAGCACGCTTGCTTGAATCCCGAGGGCCATAGATTTCAAGACCTTCAACAGTCTTCATTTGTTCCATTGCATATGCGACGAGTTCGTGCTCGTGCTTCTCGATAGCATCCAGTCCAATGGATTCGATGTAATCGATAGCTGCTGCCATCCCGATTGCACCTGCAATGATCGGGGTGCCGCCTTCAAACTTCCACGGCAGCTCTTTCCATGTTGAATCATAAAGTCCTACGAAGTCGATCATCTCACCACCGAATTCGACAGGCTCCATTTCATTCAGCAATGCTTTCTTCCCGTAGAGAGCACCGATTCCGGTCGGACCACATAGTTTATGTCCGGAAAATGCGAGGAAATCACAGTCCAGGTCTTGGACATCCAGCTTTAAGTGAGGAGCTGCTTGAGCTGCATCCACCACCATGATCGCATTGTGCACATGAGCAATTTCCGTGATTTCTTTGATTGGATTCATCGTTCCTAAAACGTTTGATACATACATCATCGAAACAATTTTCGTCCGATCCGTCATGGCATCACTCACTTTTTCAAGTGACAGCGTTCCATCTTCTTCAAGATCGATGTATTTCAAGACAGCACCAGTCGCTTTCGCAAGTTGCTGCCAAGGTATGATGTTCGAGTGATGCTCCATATAAGTGATCAGAATTTCATCGCCTTCGCCTACGTTTGCACGACCGTAGCTTTGAGCAACCAGATTCAAAGCGGTGGTCGTTCCGCGCGTAAAGACGATTTCTTCTGTTGATGAAGCATTTAAGAACTTGCGAACCGTCTCCCGTGCGCCTTCATAGCCTTCTGTTGCTCTGTTGCCAAGCGTATGGACACCACGGTGAACGTTTGCATTATCATTTTCGTAGTAGTTGGCAAGCGCCTCGATCACTTGACGCGGCTTCTGGGAAGTTGCCGCACTGTCAAGGTATACGAGAGGATAACCGTTCACTTCTTGGTCGAGTATCGGAAAATCGTTGCGAATGTCTTTGTTCAGCATTAGCGCACTTTCCTTTCAATGACCTCCGTCAATTGTTTCTTGACGCCTTCGATCGGCAATTTGCTGACAACCGGCTCAAGGAAACCATGGATGACGAGTCGTTCTGCTTCCTGCTTCGAAATTCCGCGGCTCATTAAGTAGAACAACTGAAGCGGATCCACGCGTCCGACAGAAGCGGCATGACCCGCAGTTACATCGTCTTCGTCGATTAGCAAAATCGGATTGGCATCTCCACGAGCTTTTTCGCTGAGCATGAGGACTCGCGACTCTTGCACCGCATTCGAACGAGTTGCACCTTTTTCAATTTTGCCAATACCGTTGAAGATGGATGAAGCGGAGTCTTTCATAACGCCGTGCTTCAAAATATGACCTTCTGTATCAAGTCCCCAGTGGACAATTTCAGAAGTGAAGTTTTGTTTTTGTGCCCCGCGTCCAACAACAACCGATTTCATATCACAGCGTGAGCCATTACCAACTAAGTGTGTTAAGTTGTCTGAAATCGTGTTGCTGTCGTTCATCAAACCAAGAGCCCAATCGATGCGGCTGTCGCGTCCAGCAATACCGCGACGGTTTACATACGTTGTAAATCCTTCAGCAAGTACATCCACTGCGCCATAAGTGACAACAGCGTTATCCCCTGTGAATACTTCAGAAATGATATTCGCGAGTCCTTCAGCGTGAGGAACTGTGGATAGATAGTTCTCAACGTATGTGACAGCACTATTCGCTTCAGCAACTACAATAACGTGGTTGAAAAGAGATGCTTGTGCATCGTCGTGCAAAAACAACACTTGAATCGGTTGTTTCACTTCTACGTTTTTCGGCACGTATACAAAAACGCCACCGTTCATGAGTGCAGCGTGAAAAGCAGTGAGTCGATGCTCGTCCACTTTAACGCCATCTGTCATGAAGTATTTCTTTACGAGTTCACTATGTTCACGAGAAGCCGTAAAAATATCTGTCAAAATAACGCCTTGCTCTTTCAATTCATCTGATAACGATAAATAAGCAGGTGTGTTGTTATGTTGCACGTAGATGTTTTTTTGGTTTTCTGCGTCTACAAGTGATTTCGCATCATCTGGAAGCTGGCCAAGGTTCTCATATACACTGCTTTCAACAGCATGTACAGGAAACTCCGTGAAGTTCCATTTATCAATCTTAGTTTTATCTGGTTTCGGCATTGGAAGTGAGTCTACTTTGCTCAGCGCATCCAAGCGGAGATCGGTTAACCAGCTCGCTTCTCCCGTAGTTGCGGAATAAGAGCGGACGTCTTCTCCGGTCAATGCCAATTTAGTTTCAACCGTCATGTTCAATCGTCCTCCCTCTTACGCTTCTTGTTCAACCGTCTCGTCTTCGATTCCTAACTCTTCTTTAATCCAGTCGTAGCCCTGTTCTTCCAGTTTGCGAGCAAGCTCTTCCCCACCGGATTTCACAACACGACCTTGCATCATTACGTGAACGTGGTCAGGTGTGATGTAGTTCAATAGACGCTGATAGTGAGTAATGATTAGGCAACCGAAGTCTTCTCCGCGCATTTCGTTGATACCTGTAGAAACGATACGTAAAGCATCGATGTCAAGACCGGAGTCGATTTCGTCCAGAATTGCGAATTTAGGCTTCAACATCATAAGTTGAAGAATTTCATTACGTTTTTTCTCTCCACCTGAGAATCCTTCGTTCAAGTAGCGAGTCGCCATGTCTTCGTCCATTTCAAGGAGTTCCATTTTGCTATCGAGTTCACGGATGAACTTCATTAGCGAAATTTCATCCCCTTCTTCGCGGCGTGCGTTAACACCTGAACGAAGGAAGTCTGCGTTTGTTACGCCTGTAATTTCACTTGGATATTGCATTCCTAAGAACAGACCCGCTTTTGCACGTTCATCGACTTCCATTTCAAGAACTTCTTCTCCATCAAGAAGTACAGATCCTGATGTTACTTCGTATTTTGGATGACCCATGATTGCAGACGCGAGCGTGGATTTACCTGTTCCGTTCGGTCCCATGATTGCATGGATTTCATTTGTGTTGATCGTTAAATTGACACCTTTAAGTATTTCTTTGTCTTCGATTGAAACATGAAGATCTTTGATTTCCAAAGTAGCCATTCCAATACCTCCAGTATGCTTAAGATGAATTCCTATCATCTTCTATTTATCATCATTCTAATCTTATCCTATATACGTAGTACATGCAAATCATTAAGAATGATTATAAATCACAAAAGAAATCTCCTATTTCATCGAATTCCATACCTTATTTCCATTTTCAATTGCTGTTTTGTGAATGAGAATTTATCACGAACTGTTCACAAACTATTTTTATGGTTAACCTTCATTAACAAAGGTATTCTCAACTAGTTCTTTATCCCTTGTATAGAAAAAAGCGCGCCATCCTCTTATAGATCAGAAGATAGACGCGCTGCTTATTGTAGGTCAATCATTTCGATAGTTTGGCAGATGTGCCGTCTTTTGAAAAGCTGTCGACGACAATTGCAAGAGCTCCATCACCTGTAACGTTCGTTGCAGTTCCGAAGCTATCTTGTGCCATGTATAGCGCAATCATGAGTGCTACCATGGATTCGTCGAAACCTAACATGGAAGACAGAAGTCCTGTCGCCGCGACTACTGCTCCGCCAGGTACCCCTGGTGCAGCGATCATTGTGATCCCCAACATGAAGATGAAGCCTAGATAGGCCACAAAGTTGATCGGCATATCGTTCATGAGCATCACCCCGATTGAGCAAGAAACAAGTGTTATCGTACTTCCTGACAAATGGATTGTTGCAAACAACGGAACCGTAAAGTCTGTCACACGTGCAGACGCCCCAGTTTGTTTCGCCTGACGCAATGTGACTGGAATCGTTGCTGCCGAGGATTGTGTACCAATTGCTGTGAAATAAGCAGGTGCCATGATTTTCATCAGACGGAATGGATTCCGTTGGGATACCGCTCCAGCAACCGTATATTGCAGTGTAAGCATGATCAGATGCAGAATGATGATCATAACAAACACGAAAATGAATATTGAAAGTACTTTCGCAACTTCGCCAGTATACGTCATATTCAAGAAAATCCCGAAAATATGTATCGGTAAAAGCGGAATAATAATGACTGAGATTACCTTTTCAATAATTACATTCAATTCTTCAAACATATGAAGCATCGTTTTGCTGCCGATTGCAGCCATTCCGATTCCTAATACGAACGCGAGAAGCAATGCCGTCATAACCCCCATAAGAGGTGTCATCTCCAATTCGAAGAATGAACTTGCTGCCTCCTTCGCTGTATCAATCGATTTACTCCCCAACCCGCTTATGTATCCTGGCAGTAAGTTGGTAGCTGCAAAATAAGCAAGAATTCCTGCGATGATTGTTGAAGCATACGCAAATAGCGTTGCAAGACCAAGCAGCTTTCCAGAACCTTTACCAAGTTTGGCAATTCCCGGTGCGATGAATGCTAAAATAATGAGGGGAACCACAAAGTTGAGGAATCCTCCAAAGATCATGTTGAATGTGGCAAAAAAGCGTGTGAAGCCTCTTGCGAATCCTTCACCAATCAAGGGCGTCACATAGCCAAGGCCAACTGCGAGACCGATTGCAATGACGATTCTCCAAATAAGTCCTATTTTAAATTTCACGTTTCAAACTCCTTTCGTACGTTGAATTAGTAAAACTCTCTCTATCATACATGAAAACGCTTTAAATTTCAGTCCTATTTATTATCCAAAAAACCCCTCATCTTTTGGAGTCAAAGATGAGGGGTTGCTTCTATTATTATTTAGTAACTGGTACGACGGAACCTTTCCATTCATCGAGTATGAAATCTTGGATCTCTTTAGAAGTCAGAACGTCGACAAGTGCCTTAATACCAGGTTTGTCTTCGTCACCAGTATTCACAGCGATGACGTTGACGTATGGAGAATCAGATTCTTCCAGTGCAATGGAATCTTCCATCGGGTTGATACCTGCATCAATTGCGTAGTTGGAGTTGATAAGAACCGCATCTCCTTCTTCACTTTCAAACATTTGAGGAAGAAGTGCTGCTTCGTAGTTCGCATCGAACTGAAGGTTTTTAGGGTTCTCTTCGATATCTTTCACTTCCGCTTTCGTTTTGTCCACACCGTCTTTCAGCTTGATGAGACCTTGCGCTTCAAGAATTCCTAGAACCCGTCCGTGATCGGAAACAGAGTTACTGATGAGAATGGTAGCACCTTCAGGTAGTTCATCCAATGATTTGTACTTTTTTGAATAGACTCCGATGGGTTCAATATGAATGCTTCCTGCATTTGTGAAGTCGTATCCATGATCAGCAATTTGGACATCCATGTATGGAATAGTTTGAAAGTAGTTAGCATCCAGGTCGCCAGAATCAAGATCTTGGTTCGGCAATACGTAATCCTGATACGTTTCAATCTCCAAGTCATAGCCTTTTTCTTTCAGCAATGGCTTCGCTTTTTCTAGGATTTCTGCGTGTGGAACGTTGGAAGCACCGACTTTAATAACTTTTTGTTCTTCATCAGAACTGCCTGCACTTCCATTTTTGTCGTCTTTCGATCCGCATGCTGCAAGTGCTAATACAAGTACGGCTAGTAAAATTCCTGTTAAAAACTTTCTCATCCAATCCACTTCCCTCTTCTTTTTTGATCTGATAATCAACGGAGTCGTCAAGCATCAGTCTGTTTTCATCAAAACCAAATATAGTAGACAGGCATGCCTGTTTTTCCCTGGGTTACCGTTTGTCGAGCTTTTTAACAGCGAAGTCTCCTGCAAATTGCAGGATGAAGACGACGATGAGGATAAAAATGGTTGCAACGAGTGTGACGTCTTCTCTGCTTCGTTGAAATCCATCTAGGAAGGCAAGTGTACCTAATCCTCCGGCGCCGATAATCCCTGCCATCGCCGTATAGCCAACTAGTGCGATTGCGGTCACTGTAATCCCGGAGATTAAAGCAGGCATCGACTCAGGTAATAATACTTTGAAGATGATTGTTGACGTTTTCGCACCCATCGAGCGAGCCGCTTCCAGAACACCTTTGTCAATTTCCTGCAGTGCGATCAGCACCATTCTTGCATAAAACGGAGCAGCCCCAATAATCAGTGCCGGCAAGGCAGCTTCCGGCCCCCTGATTGTTCCGATCAAAAACTTAGTAAACGGAATAAGGAGGATGATCAATATAATGAAAGGAATCGATCTGAAAATGTTAACAATCGATCCTGTAAGCAAATTGACAAGCTTATTCGCCCATATATGACCTGGCCCGGTTAGGAAAAGAAGAATTCCAAGTGCTAACCCGATGATGAAAGTGAAAACGGTAGAGACCGCGGTCATATAAAGTGTTTCTACTGTTGCGTCCCACATTTTTGCCCAGTCCACGTTCGGGAAATACGTTTCTATCATTTCTCAAACACCTCCGTCTGGACACCTTGTTCATGCAAATATTGAATGGCATTTGCGGTTGACTCTGTCTCACCTGTTATTTGTAAAATCATCGTCCCGTATGCGCCGCCACGCGTTTGTGAGATATTACCTTGAAGAATACTGACGTCCACCGGAAACTCTCTTATGAGCTTAGCGAGTACAGGCTGCTCTGTACGTTCACCAACAAACGCTAGCTTGACGAGTATGCCATCCGGATAATCCTGACGCATGAGCGACATCACTTTCTTCGCATCTTCAGGTTCGGTCACTTGTGATACGAAACGTTTTGTAATCGGTTCTTTCGGTGACTGGAACAGTTGCAGTACGTCTCCTGTTTCTACAACGCGTCCTGCTTCCATCACTGCAACCTCATGACAGATTTTCCGGATAACGTGCATTTCGTGCGTGATCAGGACAATTGTCAGTCCAAGACGTTCGTTAATACTTGTCAGCAAGTCAAGAATCGCATCTGTCGTTTCTGGATCGAGTGCTGACGTCGCTTCGTCACATAAGAGCACTTCAGGATCGTTTGCAAGTGCTCGGGCAATTCCGACACGCTGTTTCTGTCCACCTGATAATTGGGATGGGTACGCATTTTCACGACCTGCTAACCCCACAAGTTCTATCAATTCCGATGCTTTCCGCTCCCGCTCCGCTTTTTTAACTCCGGCTATTTCTAATGGGAACGTGATGTTCTCTTTTACCGTACGAGACCAAAGCAAGTTGAAATGTTGGAAGATCATACTGATTTTTTGGCGGGCATGGCGCAGTTCTTTCCCCCCGATGGATGAAATCTTACGTCCGTTCACTTCGACGGTTCCTTCAGTTGGTTGTTCCAATCCGTTCAGCAACCGGATCAGTGTACTTTTCCCGGCACCACTATACCCGATAATGCCATATATCTTTCCTTCTTCAATTGTCAGGTTTACTCCGTCAACTGCAGTAATCGCAGTGCTTGAGGTCCCAAATCGTTTGTTGACATTTGCTAATTGAATCATTCGACACCCACCTCACTGCTTTTCATTCTGTTCAATACTAATCGCTATATAAGTGAACAATCCTTCCACTTGCCGTTGTTTTCCTCTCCAGGCGGACGCTTTCCGAGGGGCTCGATTTCAGCCAATCGAACCACGAAGAGTTCGATTTGCCGTATTTCTGAGCTCTTAAAGAAATTAAGGCATCCGGCACTCTGCTCCTAACGCTTCGCTTTTACTCGCAAAAGCCGTTCTTCGTTACGGCTTTCACTGATCCCTCAGGAGTCGCCGCCTTCCGATACAAACAACTAATATGTTTGAACTGATGGTGATTTTCACTTCAACATAAAAAACAAAAACGCCTTCCTGCAGATTCACAGAAAGGCGTACGCATAAAAATTCATGGCGTTCATCCGATCTCTCATCTTTCAAAGCATACGCTTTGTGTGACTTGGCACCATTTCAAGTAATTTGACGGTTGCCGGGCTTCGCAGGGTACTCCCCTCCACCTCTCTGTATAAGAGTCAGTTATTCAATTGGTTGCTATTAGTTATACCATAGCGGTTCTTGACTGTCAACTAAGCTTTTGCAGGATATTTTGAACCGATTGAAAGGCGTAGACTTTCTCAGCAGGCTCCCCTTTTCGCTTTATGAGCAGGCACGGAACGCTTTCAATCTGGTATTCTGCTGCGAGTTCTTCGACAAAGTTCAAATTGGCTTTTCCAATCAGAACAGCTGGCTTTAACTCTGTAACGACACTCAAAATTTTGCTCGCAACAGCACACGTTCCGCATAGCGGTGTGTATAAATAAAAAGCCGCAAGTTCTTCTTGTTCAGTGAGAACTTTCCAATCATTATATGTCCACTCATTCATCACGATCACCTACACTCTTTTTCAAAGGAAATATAAAAGACGCCGGATAGACGGCGCCTTTTTGTATTATTCTCCGACAGTCATTTTGTCGTAGTCTTCAGGAGACATCAGCTCATCAAGTTCAGCTGGGTTCGTTGCTTCCACAACAACCATCCATGCACCCTCGTAAGGAGATTCGTTGACAAGCTCAGGGCTGTCCTCTAATTCTTCGTTCACTTCAACGACTTTACCGCTGATCGGCGCATATAATTCTGAAACCGTTTTTACAGATTCAACACTGCCGAATGGCTCGTCCGATTTCAATTCGTCGCCAACTGATGGCAATTCAACGAATACGATATCGCCAAGCTCAGATTGTGCAAAGTGAGTGATTCCGATTCGGTATTTACCGTCTTCTTCTTTAACCCATTCGTGCTCTTCAGAATACTTCAAACCTTGTGGTGTGCTCATTCTTTACCCCTCCAACAGTTATATTATATATCTGATTCCATTTTGCCACAGCTACCATTGAAAGACAAGAATTGAACTTACGCCTTCCATGTTTCGCCGAAAGTCTTCTCATTGAATCCAACTGTGGTTGTGTTTCCATCTGTCACAAGAGGTCGCTTAATGAGCATACCGTCTGATGCCAGTAATTTGATTTGTTCGTCGTCACTCATAGAAGCGAGTTTGTCTTTCAATCCAAGTTCACGATATTTCATGCCACTTGTGTTAAAAAACTTCTTAAGCGGCAAACCAGAGCTTGCGACCATCTCTTTCAGTGCTTGCTCGCTCGGCGGCTGTTCAGCAATGTTCGATGCTTCATATGGAATATCATTTTCTTTCATCCATTTTTCAGCCTTTTTACAAGTTGTACATTTCGGATAGCCATAATAGTGCAGTCCCAATTCAGTCACCCCCATTAGTACCATTTTACCACAAAAACATCCAGACTACTTAACTCGCAGTCTGGATGGAAGTATACGAAAATTATTGATCAAACAACATATTTCGCAGCATCAATGAGTTTCACGGATGCTTCACGCTTCTTCGCAATCACGTTATAAGGATTTGAGCGAGTCAATTTACGCAATGCAGAAATCATCATGCGCTGGTTGTCTCCGTCCACTGCTGCGTATAGCGTTTCTTTTGCATCGCGTTCGATTGCTGCGAACGCTTCTTGACAGAAAATCTCAGTGTACAAGATTTTCTGTTGCTCTTTTTCAGCACCGTTTTTCGCAACCGCTTTTTCAGTACGAAGAAGTGCAGATTCCATTGCAAAAATGTTATTGGCAATGTCTGCAATGTTGACAAGTACTTCTTGCTCTTCTTCAAGTTTTGTTCCGAAGCGTTGTGCAGCTAATCCTGCAGCTAGCAAACCGATTTTCTTGGCATTTTTCACTAGGACTTTTTCTTGTTCCAGTGGTGCATCGCCAATTTCTTCCGGCATCATCATGAGCAATTCTTCTTGAAGTGCTTGCGCTTGCTGCAACAAAGGCAACTCGCCTTTTAGTGCCTTCTTCATGAATGTACCTGGTACGATCATGCGGTTAATTTCGTTTGTTCCTTCGAAGATCCGGTTGATACGAGAATCGCGGTATGCGCGTTCCACTTCATATTCAGCCATGAAGCCATATCCACCGTGCAATTGAACGGCTTCGTCCACGATATAGTCGAGCGTTTCCGATCCAACAACTTTGTTAATGGAACATTCAATTGCGTATTCAGCAATCGCTGCTGCAATCGCTTTTCCATCTTTCTGCTGTTCAGCAGTCATCTGGCTTTGACGCTGCTCGAAGTAACCGACTGTCCGGTAAATCAGGCTCTCCGTCGCATAGAGCTGTGATGCCATCGTAGCAATCTTTTCTTTCGTCAAGTTGAATGATGAAATCGGAGTATTGAACTGTTTACGCTCGTTCGAATACGAAATTGCAAGTTCAAGCGCACGTTTCGATCCACCTACTGTGCCTACCCCAAGCTTATAACGGCCGATATTCAAGATGTTGAATGCAATAATATGTCCACGCCCCACTTCTCCGAGCAAGTTTTCTACTGGAACTTCAGCGTCAGATAAAATCAGTGTCCTGGTGGATGACGACTTGATGCCCATCTTTTTCTCTTCCGCTCCGACAGAAACACCAGGGAATTCACGTTCCACGATGAATGCCGAGAACTTGTCACCATCGATTTTCGCATAGACGACGAATACGTCAGCAAATCCAGCGTTCGTAATCCACTGCTTTTCACCGTTCAGGACGTAATGTGTGCCCGCTTCGTTCAATTTCGCTGTCGTTTTTGCTCCAAGTGCATCCGATCCTGAACCTGGCTCCGTCAACGCATAAGCAGAGATTTTGTCCCCTGCTACCGAGTTCGGTAAGTACTTTTTCTTTTGTTCCTCGTTTCCGAACAAGACAATCGGAAGTGTACCGATTCCTACATGCGCACCGTGGGTGATGGAAAATCCACCTGCAATAGCAAGTTTCTCAGATATCAATGCCGAGGAAATCTTATCCAATCCAAGCCCATCGTATTCTTCAGGTACATCCGCACCTAGAAGACCAAGATCTCCAGCAGACTTCAAAAGACGTACAGAGTGCTCGAACTCGTGGTTCTCCAATTTATCAACAACTGGCAGCACTTCGTTTTTCACGTAATCTTCTGCTGTTTTCGCGATCATCTTCTGCTCGTCGGAAAAATCTTCCGGCGTGAACACACGATCCGGTGTAATGTCTTCCGTTAGAAACGCTCCGCCTTTAATTAGCTCATTTGTCGTAGTTTCAGTCATTTCCAGTTCCTCCTCTATTTTACGTTCATAGTTTTTTTACAGTAATTCAAACACGCCTGCTGCGCCCATTCCGCCACCGATACACATCGTAACGACGCCGAATTGCTTGCCTTGACGCTTCAATTCACTCATCATCCGTACCGTCAAAATCGTACCGGTTGCACCAAGTGGGTGCCCGAGTGCAATTGCGCCCCCGTTCACGTTCACTTTGCTTGTGTCCAATTTGAGTTCACGAATGACTTGAAGAGATTGAGATGCAAATGCTTCGTTCAATTCCCACACATCGATATCTTCAATGGACAGTCCAGCGATCTTCAACGCTTTCGGGATTGCGGCGATTGGTCCGATTCCCATGATTTCGGGTGGAACCCCTGCTACCGCAAACGAGCGGAACTTCGCGATTGGAGTAAGCCCTTCCGCCACTGCTTTTTCACGATCCATGACAAGGACAGATGCTGCCCCGTCAGACGTTTGTGAAGCGTTCCCAGCTGTTACAGAGCCTGTAACGGAAAATGCAGGACGCAGTTTCGCTAAGATTTCTGTAGTTGTACCACGCCGTACGCCTTCGTCCATCGAAAACGTTTCTTTTTTCTCTGCAAATTTACCATTGCTGTCTACATAGCCTTTTGTGAATTCGACTGGGACGATTTCTTCATCGAACTTCCCAGCGTCAATCGCTGCTGCTGCACGGCGATGGGACTCGACTGCAAACGCATCCTGATCTTCACGGCTGATTCCATATTTAACGGCAACTTGCTCCGCAGTATGACCCATTCCCATATAGTACTCAGGAGCTTCTTCTGCTAGTTTCGCATTTGGACGAACGGTGTTGCCCATCATCGGTACCATACTCATCGACTCAACTCCGCCTGCTAGAATGGCTTCCGAGTGCCCGAGCATAATGCGTTCAGCTGCATAGGCAATGGACTGGAGTCCTGATGAACAGAAGCGGTTGATGGTAATCGCTGGTGTTGTGTCAGGCAAACCTGCCAGTGCTCCGATATTACGTGCCATGTTCATCCCTTGTTCAGCTTCCGGCATTGCGCAGCCGATGATCAGATCTTCAATCGGACCGTCGTAACCACCTGCGCGTTTCAAAGTTTCTTTTATAGTAAGGGCTCCTAGATCATCTGGTCGGACTGTCGCAAGCGATCCTCGACCCGCTTTACCGACCGGTGTGCGGGAACCCGCTACGATTACTGCTTCACGCATTGTATTTCCTCCTCTAAAAGTTCTGGTTCATCAGTTACGCAAAGGTTTGCCTTTGACAAGCATGTGTTGCATGCGTGCCTGTGACTTCGGCTCTGCAACAAGGCTCAAGAACGCTTCCCGCTCAAGATCCAGCAGATACTGCTCATCTACAAGTGTGCCGTATGGCAATTTGCCGCCAGCTAATACGTAAGCGAGCTTTTTCGCAATCTTCATATCATGATCGCTGATGAATCCTGACAAACGCATACCTTCTGCACCAAGTAGTAACGTTGCATAGCCGGTTTCACCAACCACCGGGAATTTCTCACGTTTCGGCGCCTGATAGCCATTGTCATACAAAGATAGTGCTGCTTGTTTTGCATCATATAATAGGTGATCCGCATTGACACTAATGCCATCTGCGAAATCGAGGAAGTTGTTTTCACGTGCTTCATCAGCGGAAGTTGATACCTTTGCCATTGCAATCGATTCGAACACTTTGTTCGCAATGTTCTGGTAGTCTACTTGCACACCATTCGGCAATCCTTTTAAGTGTTTCAAGTACAGACCGACATTACCGCCTCCGCCAGGAATCAGTCCAACTCCTGCTTCCACGAGGCCGATATATGTTTCCATGGAAGCTTGGATATGAGCTGCCGGCAAACAAACTTCCGCTCCGCCGCCTAGTGTCATCTGGAACGGTGCTGCAACGACCGGTTTGGACGAATACTTGAGTTTCATCATGGCGTTCTGGAACGTACGCACCACGAAATCGAGCTCGAAAATGTTATCGTCTTGCGCTTCCATCAGAATCATCCCGAGGTTCGCACCGACGCAGAAGTTCTTCCCTTGGTTACCGATAACGAGACCTTTGTAATTCTTCTCGACTTCATCCACCGCAAAGTTGATCATCTGCATGATGTCAAGACCGATCGCATTCGACTGCGAGTGGAACTCAAGTAGTGCAATTCCGTCACCCATGTCGATCAAGCTAGCTCCGGAGTTTTTCTTGATAACGCCGTGTTTCTTCTTATAACGCTTTAAATCGATCACTTTTTCATTGACCGGAACGGGTGAGTATCCTTCTCCATCGAAGTAGAAGAGCTCGTTGTCTTCCTCTTTATAGAACGTTTCGAATCCTTTATCGAGCAAGGATTGTGCGAAAGCAGGAATCGTATCTCCCTGTTCTTTCATGCGCTCGACTGATTTGCTGACACCGATTGCATCCCATACTTCAAATGGCCCCTGTTGCCATCCGAAGCCCCATTTCATCGCGTTATCGAGTGATACGATTGTGTCAGCTATTTTGCCATGCATCTCTGCCGAATAGAGGAGAGTTGGCGCTAGGATGCTCCAGAGAAGCTCTCCCGTGCGATCCTCCGCATATACTAACGACTTTACACGATTGCCAAGTCCTTTTTGCTGTTTCGCTATTTCAATTGAAGGCGTTTTCATTTTCTTGACTGGTCCGTATTCAAGCGTCGATGAATCGATCTCGTAAATGTCTTTTCCTTTTTTAACGAAGAACCCTTGCTTCGCTTTTGCCCCGATCCAGCCATTGTCGATCATTTTTTTCATGAATTCCGGGAGTTCGAAGACTGCCTGTTCTTCCCCATCCGTCTGATCGTAGACGTTTTTCGCAACGTGCATGAACGTATCCAGTCCGACTACATCCAACGTGCGGAACGTAGCGGATTTTGGACGTCCGATCAGTGTTCCTGTAACAGAATCCACTTCACCGACTGTATAGTCGCGTTTTTCCATTTCACGAAGTGTCACAAGAAGACCGTAAGTACCGATCCGATTGGCGATGAAGTTCGGTGTGTCTTTCGCGATAACGACACCTTTACCAAGACGATCTTCACCAAATGTAGTCATGTACTCGATCACTTCTTGTGAAGTCGTTTTTGCAGGAATCACTTCAAGCAGTTTCAAGTAACGAGGCGGATTAAAGAAATGAGTACCTAGGAAATGTTTTTGGAAGTCTTCAGAACGGCCTTCAGCCATCGCATCGATACTAATTCCTGATGTATTTGAAGTGACGATTGTCCCAGGTTTCCGAACAGCGTCGATTTTTTCATATAAGTTTTTTTTCACATCCAGATTTTCAACAACTACTTCGATGATCCAGTCCACGTCTTTCAACTTTTCCAAGTCATCTTCCAAGTTCCCTGCTTCAATAAGTGCCAAGTTTTTCTTAGAAGTGAGCGGTGCCGGTTTTTGTTTCAATAGTTTTTGAATCGATCCGGATACGATCCGGTTACGAACTGCCTTGTGCTCCAAAGAAAGTCCTTTTTTCTCTTCGTCTTCTGTCAGGTTGCTCGGAACAATGTCCAGAAGGAGAACAGGAATCCCAATATTGGCGAGGTGTGCAGCGATGCCGGACCCCATCACACCAGATCCGATTACAGCTGCTTTCTTGATTTGATAAGCCACGTGAAAATCCTCCCTTTGCTTTTGAATGAATGCTCATTCATTTTATAAGTAAAAAAAATAGAAACCTTTTCTATGAATCTAATTGTAGACTATTTCCTGCGTTTTCGCAATATTTAAATCTAAAAAACATCTGTTATCCATTGAAGAAACAAGTTGATAGTCTGGAATCGCTTTTCATTGTACACTTAAGATATGAAAGGAGTCGAATACACATGCAATCGATTACAACCGCAAAACAATTTAATGAGGTCATTAATGAAACTTCCCGTTCGATCATTAAATTCCAAGCAGGATGGTGTCCGGACTGCCGAGTGATGGACATGTTCATCGGACCGATTACAGAAGACTACGACCAATATGAGTGGTATGATGTGGATCGCGATGTCCTTCCCGAAATCGCTGAAAAATACGATGTCATGGGGATTCCAAGTTTGCTGATTTTTGAAAACGGTGAGAAAAAAGCCCACCTTCACAGTGCGAATGCAAAATCACCAGAGCAAGTGACGAGTTTCCTTGAAGGTCTCTCTATTTAAATGAGCACTACTATTCCGCCGGCTGCCTATGCAGTCGGTTTTCTTTATGTATATTTTTGAAAATCAGTTATACTTAGGTTAGATTAGAGAAAAACTAAGAGGTGTAGCATGAATCAGATAGAAGAAGTGGCACAATTGAAAGCTACTATTGCCAAGTATGAAGAAATCATCAATGAGACATCTGTTCCAATAATTACATCCATTATCGACAACACCATCCTGCTTCCTGTAGTCGGGTATACAGACAAGGAGCGCATGGAACGGATTCGAGCGAAAGTTCTTGAATATGCGGGAGACCATCGAAATACAGAAGCAGCTGTGTTCGACTTTTCTAGTATCCGTCTTTCAGAAGAGGAAGGACTGGAAATGCTGACACTTGAATTGCAGCTCATGCGCTCTGAACTGCAACTGATGGGCATTCGTCCGATCATGGTCGGCTTCACCCCTCCATTTGTCCGTCAAATGGTAAGTGCTGGAGTGGCTTCAGAAGTGGAATCATACGCGAACTTCAAAGCAGCGCTTCAAGTGCTCATGGACGAAAAAGGGCTTTCCTTTTCAAGAGAGTAAACAAAGGAGAGCTGAGACGTGCAGATTTTAAAACAGTTTCAAGGCAGATCACAATACGAATCTTCCATAGATAGAAGGCTACGATCGTCTGCATGCGGTCCCGTTACAGTCTCTGTAATCTTGAACTTTTTGAACGTCCCGCTTTCCAGAGTCCCTGTCAATAAGCTGTACAAATTCTTAGGAACGACCCAAATCGGATTATTCTCTTGGCGATTAGTTCACAGGCTTCAGAAGTTGTTAGGGACTGATTGGGACGTTCGGAAGTGTTCCGTATCCGAAGCGTTGCAGGAACTGGAGAGCGGACGGCCTGTAGCAGCGAAATTCGACAAATGGCTCTCTTTCAAGTGGAGTGGACAGTATGAGTTCGACTATCACTGGGTACCCGTTATAGGATACGCAAAAAATGCGGATGATGTGATCCTCACAATTCATGACAACGGAAGTCCAACGAATCCCAGCACCGTGCGATTTGTCTCCTATCGAAAGAACCAAGAGGTGTTATCATTTGTTAAAATCGCTCCTGTTTCCAAATTTAAAGGACACTGATCAGCTCAGTGTCCTTTTTGTTATGCCACATATCGGATTGCTTGTTTCAACGTAGCAAAACTCTTGATGGCGCCGAAGTTAAGGCCGAGTCCGACCAGAGTTTGTGCAATTTCCGGTGTAATCCCGCTCACTACTGGAGTGGTTCCTACTAACGATAGGGATTCGAAAAGGATGAATAATTGCTGGGAAACATACGTATCCGTCGTTTGAAGTCCTGACAGATCGACAATCAGATACTCAAGATTGAGACGTACTGCTTCCTTCAATACTTTTTCCTGCAGCACGGAGCCCCTATTGAAATCCATCACACCGATTAACGGCAGGATTGCAGTCGTATCATTAATGGATGCGATCGGAACGGATAGTTCAGCAATTGCAGCCTGGGAAATCTTCAGCATCTCCTTTTCATGATGCACGAAAGGAAGGCTGAAATAGTAGACGACTTCATTGACGATTGTATCGAGCGCAGTTGTCAAATCATACATGTCCTCTGCACTGATATGACTGTTGATCCCCTCGTGTTTTAAAACAGTACCGATATACGCGCGATACTCGGGAACTTCCCGCAGCATCATGTCCAATGAGATGCTTTCTTCCTTTGCAAAATGAGTTCCGGATTCCAACCCCCATTGACGTAATTGCTCAACTCGTTCAGTCTCCTCTAACTTCAATGCATTCGCATATAACTTTACTAATTCGACGCGAGCTGGATAGAGTTCCTCTTCTAAACGCTTCATGAGCGGATATCGTTCGTTCTGTTGTCTTGTAATCAGCATCGCAAGTTGTTCAGCATTTTCAATAACTTTATCACTTAAACGGATCAGCAATTCTTTCATATAAATCCCCCCTTATCTTAGCATTTAGTTCTACTGTTGCTAATTGTTTTACGACTGCGTTCAAACCGTGTGCCCTTAAGTGATTGAGTGTGTGCTCATTATAATCCGGAATTTCAAGGGGCTCTAGCGTGTTCCCTAGATCCACTTCACAATGGATGGTCGCCAGTTCTTTTGATATATGCAGCATCGGCAAGTTTTCTTCTATTTTGTTTTTCTCCGAGCTCGTCAGCTTGTCCAATGATTCGACGACTTTTTCAGCAGTCCCATACGTTTGAATGAGTTTTAACGCTGTCTTCGGTCCAATCCCTTTGACTCCAGGATACCCATCGCTCGTGTCACCTATAAATGCTTTATAGTCGATAAATTGAGCAGGTGTCATCCCGTACTCTTCTATAAAACGCGTCTCTGTGTAGACGTCGTATATTGAATGACCTTTTTTCGTCAGGGCGATTTGGACGGAAGGTGCCAGCAATTGTAGTAAATCCTTGTCACCGGACACAATCGTTAGATCGGCATCCTCTTTCCACGTTTTGACGAGTGAACCGATCAGGTCGTCCGCTTCCATCCCTTCAATTCCATAGTTTTTCCACCCCATGGCTTCTGATGCCTGCCGAGCCATATCGAATTGAGGAACCAGCTCCGGAGCGGGTGCAGGACGATTGGCTTTATAGCCTTCGTATAGGTCGTTTCGGAAAGTGACAGCTCCCATGTCCCAGCAAACGGCAAGATGCGTCGGTTGAAAAAGAGTAGCGGCAGTAAGTGTATGTCTTAGGAATCCTTGAACCCCGTTCGTAGGGATTCCGTCTTCATTGTATTGGAACTGTTTTCGTACAGCTGTGGCAAAAAACGAACGGAATAACAGCGCCATTCCATCAACAATCAGTATGTGTGGACGTTCAGTACTCACTTAGACACCCCTTTTAGTCATTCTTATACTTCTATGTATAGTTCTACCCTTATCATACCACGTCTTTTATGTTTAGCACGTTCCTTTCGTACACAATCCCCTTCAAGTAGGCGCTCGTCTAGAGCAACCTGAGCGTTTGACATAGGATGGGGAGCAGAGTGAAATTCTGAAAGGGGAAAAATGATGAACTCAAACGAATATGGCGAGGAACAATGGTTCCCTCAACTTCCAGAAGGATACGTTCAGCAACCCGGCAGCCAAGATGATTGGAATGCGACCGCAATGCATGTGAATCCTCAACAAACAGCTGTTAACGGCTGGAACCAACAGACTTCACCAGGATGGAATGATTGGCAAAATCCATCCCATCATCACCAGCAGCAAGGATGGCCGGGGTGGCCGAACTCTCCGCAGCACCCAGGCTGGCCAGGTTTCCCACAACAGCCTAACTGGCCATGGCAAGGTGGAGGAAATCAGCCAACTCCGCCACCAGGACCCGGCGGCGGTGGAAACCAGCAAAGTGCGCCCACATCACCACCTCCTTCACAAACTCCGGCGTATCCCGATCAGCAATTGATGCGGGTGGATCCAGGTGGAATCCGAGGATGTATGTTCCGTTATACGTACATCTGGACGTCCCGGAATAGAGGATTCTGGTTCTTCCCAACCTTTGTGGGCAGGACATCGGTCGCAGGCTTCCAATGGAATAATCAGTGGCGACGCTGGGTGTATACGGGGATAGACTTAGATCGGATCGATGCCTTTACTTGTATTTAACTCGTGGTGTTTTGGGGAAGATCAGCTGCGGCTGATCTTTCTTTTGTTTTGGGAGTGAATTTGGAAGATATTAATCGAGATTTATGAGCTTGTTCTCTGGCGTTATGATCACTTTTTGCGATTTATGAGCGCTTTCCCTGGGTTATGATCACTTTTTGCGATTTATGAGCGCTTTCCATGGCTTATGATCACTTTCTTCGATTTATGAGCGTTTTCCTTGGCTTATGATCACTTTCTTCGATTTATGAGCGCTTTCCCTGGGTTATGATCACTTTTTGCGATTTATGAGCGCTTTCCCTGGCTTATGATCACTTTTTGCGATTTATGAGCGCTTTCCCTGGGTTATGATCACTTTCTTCGATTTATGAGCGCTTTCCCTGGGTTATGATCACTTTCTTCGATTTATGAGCGCTTTCCCACCAAACTTAAAGGGCTATCCTAGAAAGTCATCATTATGACTTTCTGGACAGCCCTTAAAAATTCAAAATAATAATTAGTTGTGAATCACATAATATGTCAATTGAATGAGCGCATCTTCTTTTAGTTGATAAGCTAACACCAACATATACGTGCCTTTCTCTTCTTGTGAAAGATCTATTGTAAACTGCTTCAAATTCGGCTCGAACTGATCTACATCTACAGGTAGCACTTGATTGGTTCTAGTGTTTCTAAGTCTTACTTGATAAGGATTTATATATTGCCCATCTAATCCTTTAACAAGATTCTCTACGGTAAATACCGGACCTTTCAAACTGTTTACCGAAACCAGTTGAGGATGCGCTTGAATCGTCTTTAATTTCCCCAGATTTTTCAGCGGCGAGAAATCCGTGATTTCATTTCCTGAGACATCTAGCGAAACTAAGTTTCTTGCGTATTGCAAGCCTTCCAGACTGTTTATTCTCGCATTCGAAGCATCTAGACTCGTCAGTTTATGCAGATCTCGTATTGTGAGGTTACCCGTGATCCCTAGTTTTTGCTGAATATGGGTTCTGAGATATTTATCAGGCACTGCGATGACTTGAGTGAAGTCAAGTTCCACTAAATTGGTCTTCGCCTGTAACAACATATCAAGAGCCTGATCGATTTCCGTTTGTGTCTGTTGCGCATTTGCAAGAAGTTCTTCTGCATTTGCAATACGTTTTTGGAGTTCATCCATACTTTCAATTGTATACTTCTCCGCATCGATGGCTTTCGCGTCTTCAACTGCAGTCACCAAATCTCGGGTGAAGATTCTTTCAGCATTCGCAAAATGGAGTTTCGCACCTCCCCATGTCGCATGGTCTGAACCATTTCCGTTCCCGCCATCCGTCACGACTAATTTCAGTTCTTTTGCACCCACTGTCTTTACTTCAATGAACTTCTGAGGATCTGTAGAATGCATTAACCCACTATCAAATTGTTTCACGCCATCCACAAAAACTTGGAATGCCACAGATCCGATTGAACCAGCCATCTGTCGATCAACCCCAACATATGAAGTGAAGTAATCAGCTGCTTTGTCCGTTAAATCATAAATGATGGTTGAGTTTGAATGTGCACCGATCCCTTTCTCATAAGCTTGCACACTTCCATCTTTCCCGGTTAATCGCAATGGTTGGTCACTGATCGCTCTATCCTTTACAGGTGTTTTATAGCTGTTTTGTGTAGACTTCCAGTCGAAATCAGATAGATAGTTGTAGTCCTCCATATTCACAACGGATACGGAACGCTTCTTGGATACTTCGTTGCCATCACGATCTGTCACCGTGTACGTCATTTCATACTTACCAGCACGATCAAAATTCACCTGATTTTTACCGGTCACTTTTACTTGAGCTGTTAAATCACCATCCTCAGCATCGACTGCGGAATAGCGTTCACTCAAGTCGATAGAAGTACCAACTTTAGTTGCTACGGAATTAGGGATAGTAAGTTCGGGCAGCCCATTCGAAATATAGAACTTAGCAATAGCAAAATTTGCATGGTCTGATGCATTTCCATTACTGGCGTCATTTGCAATGAGCGTTAACTCCTTAACCCCTGCCAAAGGAACCCTTACCAATTTTGCTTCCGTATTGTATTTCATGACTCCGCTGCTATAGACTTCTTGACCATCCGCCAACACTTTGAACGTAACACTTGAATTGTTATTTTCAGCAATGTTTCGATCAATGCCAACGAGAGTCTCAAAGTAATCATAGTTTTTATCTGCAAGGTCATACACAACTGACGAATTTGCATGTGTACCGATTCCTTTAGTAAATTCCTTCGTCGCCCCATCGACTAGCACCTTAATCGGACCTCCAGATGAAGCCTGATTCTTCTTCACTGTGCTCCAAGCAGTTTGGGCGGATTTCCAATTTGTATCACTTGCGTATGCAACATCGCTATATACGTAGATTTCTTTCGTCTTCGTTACGGTATTCCCATCACTATCCGTAACTGAGAAGACTACATGATATGTGCCCGTTTTACTGACAGTGAAGTTGTTGGACGTTACTTTGACTGAATCGGTTAAATTGCCATCTTCTTTATCATATGCCTCGACACCATCAAGAATCGTAAAGTCACTGTTCAATTTCACGAATGTGAGGTCTTCAACCACCTTTAATGTCGGCGCACTAGAATTTTTTGTAAACTTTGCGTCCGCCCAAACGGTATGGTCCGAGGAAATCCCATTATCTTTCGCATCCGTTGTAATGAGCTTTACTTCCTTAGCTCCTGTGACGGGAACTTTCACAAATTCATGCTCGGTGCTCGATTTGAATACACGACTAGCCAATTTCTTTTCACCATCTACCCACACCTCAAATGTTGCGGAAGATGCCTGCCCTCTGACAGATTGATCGATACCGATATAACTTTCAAAGAAGTTCAACCCTTTTCCAGCAATATCGTACACGACTTCGGAATTGGCATGAATCGCAATCCCTTTTGGATACGCTGCATCGCTGCCTTGTCTGCTTAATGTGATGAGTCCTCCGGAAATTGCCTTATCTTTTTGCAATGAACTCCAATCCGTTTTTACGGATGTAGCATTCATATCAGAAATATACGTATAGTCACTTGTTACAGCAACCTTGGTTGTCTTTGTTTCCGTTAAATTTGCATTCTTCACTTCGTAAACAATTTCATAAGATCCTTTTGCAGTGACATCAACCGTATTCGATTTGATCACTACGTCTTGTGTAATGTTTTGACCTGAAAACGAGGATGCTTTTACGTAATCCATTGGATCATACACTTGGTGCAGTTTTAACGTCACTTGTTCTTCAACAGATAAGTTTGGCTGTTGAGAGTGAATTTCCACAGGCTTTAAAGGAGTCAACTTCCTGTCATAAGCGACGATTTCATAACTATAAGGAATACTTGTATCCACGTTTTTATCAATGAATGAAGTTCCTGTCGTGTAGCCTACTACCTTGCCGTTCCGAAGGACTTCGTAACCCATAGCAGCTTCCTTATTTGCCGTATCAACCTCATAGGACAAGTTGATTTCTTTTTTATCTGGATTCGCTTTTATCGATTGAACAACGACTTTTGCATCTTTCGAGAATCCCGCACCTTCATAATTGCGTCCTAAACTATGCATGTACTCCAACTTAACATCAGGCTTTGACAAATGAGCGACTTTCTCTTTCATCTTTGGAGTTGCTGTCACATATCCCCAGTCTTCGAAAAATCCTGTTAGGTCGGTCTCAGTTGCTAATGATAGTCCTACAACCAATCGTTGCAAATTACTTCCTAAACCATTCATGACACCGTCGGGGTTTGTCCGGGCAATTCGGGAAGCCTTTCCATAACTATCTTCGCCGTAATAATATTGGACTTGCTCAAGCACCCCTAAGTACGTCCAAAAACCATGCTGAACGGTTTCACCTGAAAATCTTTTGTACATTGAATTCCAATCTACACGGTCATCGGTACTGTTATTGAATTTCTTCCTCATAATTACTGAGTAGATGTTGTTCGTTACCTCTGTGTGCTCCATCGTGGAGTTATTGATGTTATGACCCCATTCATGGAAATAAGCCCATCCGTCATTTCCAGGCACACTAAATGGCTTCACAATTTGTTTGAAGAATCCATCGTCTCTTCTTGGAGAATTCCCTCCGTTATAACCAGTATATCCCCAATCTGACCAGGCATAAGGCCCTTTTGTGAAGACGCGAGAGGTAAACTTTGCGTTGAAGAACTGATTCCTTGGATCTGGGTCATCTTCTACAGCTCCGCTGATTCTTTGAAACTCCATCCACATCAGTTCCCATTCTTTCATCGTGTCTGATACGGTTTTCCCAGTACCTTTCAATTCTTGGATTCCCTTTAATGCGCCAGCTGCACTTGTAGAGATCGTATTGTTTTCGGATACTAATTCGGAAACGTTGTACACTACATTTTCCGGTTTTCCGTTTGCAAAGTCGTTATCGTTCACACTGATTTTAGTTACATATTTTTCTAGTTCTTTTTCATACTGTGCAGGATCCGTTTTTCCATGAACGTACACAGGAAAAGCTGTACCTCCCACTAGCCTCACTTTAGGAGCAAATGCTTGCTCAGTTGGCAGCGCGTTGTTTTCCACATACGCAACAGCAGGTTTCATGTTATCGAATGCAGGGACCGTTATTCGATTCAATCCTTGTTTGAGCACATATCTTCGCACCCATCCATTTTTATCATCGGCTATCTGACCAAGTACTAGATTTGGCATGACGCCTTTTTCATCCGCTTCGACTGTGACTTGGACCGTTTCACCTGGCACTACATATCTGCCAAACGTGTCTAGTGAAAACGAGGTTCTGGCAATTTGATGCTTACTTGCTTCTGTGCTTGAGTTCCCCCGCTGCGATGCAATTACAATCGACTCGTTGGAGACATTCGCGTTGTTGAGCACGTCTTTCGCCATCGTTACATAGTGTTGGAACTCTTCTTTCAATGGATGCTTCTCAACTTGATTCTCCAATTGCTGGATTGCATACATCGACGTGAATTCCGGCTTCAATTCATTCATAAGACCGTCTGTGAATAGATTGATGACTTGCTCTTCTATCGGATCTTCCCGGTAGAAAGCGAGTTCCGATAACGTAGCCCAGTTTTGGTTCGATTTCTTGAATTTGAATTTAACTCGTTTAAACTCGGTTGGCGCAAATTTAACTTCGACTAATCCAGCTACCATGTTGTGCTGTCCTGTTGCTACTAGCTGATACGTGTCCCCTTTAGAAGTATTGGAAGCATAGATTTCAACTTCTTCCGCGAACCCCTTTCGGTCAGAAGGTCTCGCCCCATACATCAGTCGATTCAACGTGACGCGATCATGAAACTCGACTTCGACTTCGTTTGAAAAGTCACTTGTGTTACTTCTATTCGTTTCCCAATATGTATTGAGATTGCCGTCAAATGCATTTTCTAAAACAGAGTTCGCATAGTGACCACCGTTGTTACGAATACTTTTGACGTTTTGACGGTCCATTCTAAACAACCTGGAGTAGGCTTCATTCGAATAATGAGCAAATTGCTTAGTTATCGCTGGAGTCGCTTCAATTTGAGCGTTGTTTATGAGAACTTTTGCATTCTCGATATCTTCCTTAAATTGAGTGTAAAGCGGATGTCCCTTTGCTTCGGCATCCAATTCAAGTAATGCATCCAGCGTATTAAACTGTTCGTTAACCGAACTTAGCGAAGCATCTGTAAAGAGGGTATCCATTGCTTCAGATATCCAATCTTCCTTATAAAATTGAAACTCTGATGCGCTCGCCCAGTCTTGGTCAGCTTTTGTGAATACAAATTTGACTCTCTTCAATTCTGTCGGGGCAAACTGAATTTCAACAATGTCCCCAGTTGAACCTTTATAGGACCCTGTAGAAACAAGTGAGAAATCATCGCCTTCCGATGCCTGAGAACCATAGATTTCAAACCCTTGTGCAAACCCTTTCCCTTTTACGGTGGATTGGCGCGCAGCATAGACAATTCGATTTAAAACAGTCGTTTCGTTAAAGTTCACGACGACCTCATTGGTAAATGAACTGCTATTCGGCTTCCCTGTTTCCCAATGTGTACTAAAATCACCGTCGATCGCCTGCTTTATGGGCGATCCTGAGTAGTTCCCTCCATTGTTTGTGATCGATTTTATATTCGTGACCGGCATTTTGAATACTTCATCGTAGATAGGTAAACTCGCAGTTCCGTACAAGTTGAACTTACGTACCGATGCAACACCTGAACTTTGATTACTTTCTGTTGCAGCAGGTGTGGCAACTCCTTCTTTCTGGTCTTCATTTGCCAAAACGGAAATCGGGCTACAGACTACGTTAAGAGCCAATGCTGCTGCTGTGGCGAACGCAATCATCTTCATATGCTTTTCCTCCTCATGAATATTTTTCCTACTGAGCGCACAAAAAAGCTACTCAAAAAGAGTAGCTTCGGATTAAATAAAGTCAAAAAAACTAGTAGCAGTTTGTCAACTTTACTAAACAAAAAGTAGTGTGTACTCTTCGGCAACTGGCTGACTTAGTGATGCACCTTAGTCCCTATAGCTTTGCGTCCCTAAATTTCTTTAGGTTTGCCTATTCAGTTATTTTATAGTTTAAATACTATCATACCTTTGTTTCCACACCATGAACATATAGCACTAGATTGAACTTTCTTACATCCAACTCGCCTTGAAATATGTCTAGAAAAACTAAAGAGCGGGTATAGATTGCATGGTTCAAGCAAACAGGAGGTAATTTGAAATGAAGAATCATGTTATTGGCATATATGAAAACGAACAACAAGTGGTTGAAGTTGTAGATCGCTTAAAAGAGCAAAGCTACACAACTGATGAAATTTCAGTGATTGCTAAAAACACAAAAAAACTTCCTGAGATCACACAAGAAGTAAAACCTTCCACTAAAGATGGAGCCATTGCTGGAGCTCTAACTGGCGGAACAATTGGTATAGCGGGCGTGATTGCAGGGATCTCCGCAGTAGTGGTTCCCGGACTGGGCGCCTTGTTGGCTGCAGGACCAA
Source organism: Sporosarcina gallistercoris (assembly GCF_014836415.1). Classification (GTDB taxonomy): domain Bacteria; phylum Bacillota; class Bacilli; order Bacillales_A; family Planococcaceae; genus Sporosarcina; species Sporosarcina gallistercoris. The sequence continues at coordinate 73,184 of NZ_JACSQY010000008.1, forward strand.
TCATTTCAACTATTGGCGGAGCAGTCGTAGGAGCCAGGACGGGAGCTGGAGGCTTAAAGCATGCTCTCATGGAAATCGGACTCCCTGACGATGAAGCTGAACGCTATTCTGAAGGCGTTCAAGAAGGTAAAATCCTAGTATTTCTTCATCCTTCAGAGTGATGAGGACTCAACATATTACTTATGGAAAATGTATAAAAAGAAGGCAGCCAAGTGAATCCTTGGCTGCCTTCTTACTGTTTTCAATTGATTGTTTCTAACGTGACTCAGAGGTCAACTACGAGTCACACCGTGAACTTCCCGATTTCACCTTTTAGATCTTCGGCGATGTCGGACAGGTTCTTCGCAGCGGCAGCGACTTCTTCAACTGTCGCAGTTTGCTCTTCTGTCGTTGCTGCAATTTCTCCAGAGTGGGATGACAGCTTTTCGTACAACGAAGAGATCTGCTCAATCGATTTCAACAGATTTCTCATTACATTTTCCACTTCTGCAGAAATTGTTGTCGCTTCAGTTGTCTGCTCCGAGACAGACTGGACCGCTTGTAAAATACTTCTGAATGCTTCTCCTGCTTCATTCACGAGAGCAGAACCATTTTTGACGGCTTCATAACCATCTGTCATGCTGTCGACTGTTTGTGAAATATCTTGTTTGATTTCACTGATTAGCTGTCGTATATGATTTGCCGCGCTACTCGATTCAACCGCAAGTTTCCGGACTTCATCCGCAACGACTGCAAACCCTTTTCCCGCCTCACCCGCACGTGCAGATTCAATTGCCGCGTTCAGTGCCAACAAATTCGTCTGATCCGCAATAGAAGTGATGAAGTCTGAGAAGTTTTCGATCTTAGAAGACTTTTCGTGCAGTTCGATGACAGTTTCTTTTGACTGTCTTGTATAGTTATTAATTTGCTCCATATTCTTTTCTGTCTCTTGTACACGAGCATTGCCGTTCGTAGAGACTGAAACGGTGTGCTGTACAAGCTCATCCACATTACTGATTTTCTCAGAAAGGCGATCTACTTCTTTTGTGATAGTTCCAATATCTGAAACTGCATGTTGGACAGATTGTGTTTGGTTTTCAGTTTCATAAGCCATTTCTTGAACAGATTCAGAAATTTGAACGGAGGCGATTTTTGTCTCATCCGCACTGGCAGTGAATTCACTTGACATCGCAAGGAGTTGGTCAGAAGAGTCAATGACTTTTTCAAAAGCCCCCCGTACCGATACAAGCATCGCTTCATACTGTTCAGCCAATACGCCAAAGTCATCTTTTCGAGTAAGCAACTTATCGACATGCTCATTCTTCTTGAAATTCAATTGAGCTGTCTGATCGATCACTTGACTGAACTCATGGATCGGTCTGGATACTCTGCGCCCAATTATGATGGATAATAAGACAGAAACAATGATTGAAACAATCACCATCGCGATTGCAGTTATGTTATTGGTTTGTAATCTCTTACCGTAATAGTTTTCATCATACGCTATCACAAGCAATCGGGATTGTCGATATGTATTCTCATCATTGGAATCTAAATCGATTTGAGGAATCATTTTATATACCGTTCCCGACTCCCCATTCAAGTCTTTCACTTCACTCACTTTATTAGACGCAATTGCTTTTGTACCTTTATCTAACAAAGAATCCGGTAGAAGGGCCGCTTCTCCCTTATCGTCTTTCTTATTCATCGAATAGGCAGGTATGCCCTCGATGTTGATCGTATAGATACCAATATCTTTCACGTACTTATGCTTCTCTTTTAAATCAGACGTCACTTTTTCTAAATCCATCGATTGGATCAAATCCGAAAACTGATCCGCAGTTGCGGCAATCTGAATCATATATTTCTTATCTGGAGTCGGTGTGTAGCTGAATTTATTCGTCTCTTTTGTTGCTTCGCTGATTTCCAGACGATCCGCTACAAAAACTCCTGCATCCATTCGCTGTTGCAAAAGATCTTTTAGGCCAAACTCTTTCAAATCCAAACCTAAATCCGCTTCTCTAGTTGCATATTCTACAACGAATTGGTCATTGATCATAAAAATATCAAATCCATCAAATCGTTCCTTGAATGATTCCAGATCCCACGTTTCAATTTTCGGGTTCTTTTTATATTCTTCTTGAAGAATCTGCGTGAAGGCTTCCATTTTTCCTGAAAGCGATTGTTCGATAATCGAATACGAGACATCCGATCCATCTAGCACACTTAGCAGATTTTCTTCAATCAGCTTTTCGGATTGCTCTTTCTCATCCTCTAAACTCTCTTGCGTTCGAATATAGTTAAAAGAAACAATGGCAATGACAAGAACAGAGATTGAGATGACCAAGGTCAATATTAAATTTCTTTGAAAAACTCCCATTTTTTTCATAGTCCTTTTCACCTCTTCATGTATTAGTTCAAATGTATTATCGGCTTTTTTATTTAGATGTTTAATTATCTTACTCTTGTCACTTTCAAATGGTTTTCAAGGTCTGAAGTGATCACTTTTCATATAAAAACCTTCGACAGATTTCTCGATCGAAGGTTCTCTCCTTTGTTCTACACCTCATCGTTCAAAGCTTCGTGAGTGACTGGTTCCACCTAATTACGCATCTAAATCTTCATCTTTAAGTGCGAGTAGAATAGCGAAGCCGATCCAGACGGAGGTAATATCCATCGCAGTCTCTTTACCGTTCCAGATTTGCGATTGCCACATAGCAAACCATTCGCTGCCAATAACAACGAAGCCGAAGAACCAAATAGCAAAGCCAAGAATGAATGCATAGTAGCCAAATGACTTCGACTGATTGAATTTCCGTCCAGGTGCCTTGATATTTTTCAACATATGATACACGCCGATGAACGCAAGTGTACTAAAAATCCCTTCTGCGATGATTAGTCCCCAGTAAGCAATTGTGTGGACAGTCGTACTTTCAAACGCACGCCACATCAAGGAATTCCCTTCGAACGTTGTGTCCATCGATAGTACATGATGGACAAACTCATAATTCGAATTATAGTCCATCAAGTTTCCTGCAAATACAAATAAGCCAAAAAGTCCTGCGAGTAGTAAAGTAACCGTCTTCAATAATCTCAATGCAATCGTATTCATATAATGCCACTCCCTTTTCTTTGTTCCCTTTCAAATATGAGATCGACCCGTCGCTCACTCAGAGATAACTCTGAAAGATTCACCAGCTGTACAAATCGCCATCCTTCTTTGGCATATTTGGCAATGAGCTGCCTATAATCTTCAGCAAGCGAAATTCCGTCACGCCCGTGATGCACTTCAATCCTCTCAATATGATACTCAACCATCACAATCGTCCTCTCCATATATCCAGGTCATAACTCTAGATTAAATTACTACTACCCATGACTTTAGTCAAGACTTAACTTTAAAAAAATTAGGTAAATCGATATACTCAATGTTTTTCAATTAATCACAAATACTATTTGAATTTATATTTTTGGTGGATATATTAGATTATTTAATGGAGTGGGCTTACTTTAATTGAGAAAAATATATTTGTGGATATGCTCTTATTTAATTAATAGAGCTGAACTCTCGTTTTTCTAAATCACAAAAAACACCACCTGAAGATGATGTTTTTCGGAGTGTCAGTAATCTTTTTATGTTGTATCAGTGATGAATTTCCCTATCACAGGCCACATTTTTCATCCTAGTTTTTTAATTGACGTATTTCCTAAAAGCTAAGCGATTGCTGCCTAGATTTTTAGACGAAAGGTGCATTCTCCGAATGAGGCAGCCAAGTTCAATCCCGCATCTCAAGATAGGATAGGGATACCTTCAAGTTCGCATTGCGCACACGGATTTCATTCAACAAGTCCTGATCTTTTGTTTCCGGTTTGCTTCGGATCGCAAATGTATAGAGAATCATCGTCCCTAAGTTGGTCGTTTCGACTTGTCGGAGATGGTAGGATTCGGTCTTCTCAGTCAAGATATCGTCAAACAAATTTTCGTGATTCAAGTTTTCGGGTACTGTGACTTTCAGAATTTGTGTATCCTTTCCTTTCCCATAGTCCACTTTGTACAGGATGTAGAAAATGAGACTGGCAAATAACGTCAAGGCGATAGCAAGAGAGAACTGAAACAGTCCAGCCGTCATCCCGACACATAGACCGAAAAAGATGTAGGCAATGTCCTTAGCATTGGTGACTGCACTCCTGAAACGGATGAGGGAGAATACGGCAAACAAGCCAAAAGCGACGCCGGCATTTCCGCTCACCACGTTCATAACGACTGATACGACCACACTCATCATAATGATCGTATGGACGAACGCTTGGGAATAACGCTCACCTGTAAATGTAATTTGGTACACTTTCGTGATAACTAAACTTAAAATCGCGGCAAGGGCCATCGCAGCAATACTCATCCACATGCTTGGCACGACACCGTCCAATCCATTAGATGTAAACAAATTCGTGATCTGATCCATTTTCTATTCCTCCTGTATGTAGTTTTTCCAATTCTCTCGGTTCAAAATATCCTGCCCGCGGTAACACATCTCCACTCAGCAGTTCCATACTCGTACAAAACTTTGAGGCACTGCGCTGCTCACATTGCAGTTCCTGTAAAATGCGTGCTAGCCAAAGGGGAACACTATGATCCACTTTCACTTCCAGCACAACGAGATCCGGGTCAATGAAATGCTCGCCGTATGGACCGTTCTCGATATGAAGGTCTTCTTTGCGGCATCGTAAGTCAAAATCGAATGTAATGCGCAGTTCTGAATCGTGGATACCGTGCAAGGCATGACGGCTATAGGAGACAACCATTTCAGGACATAATCGATAGAACTTACGGAAATAATCAATTTCCTTCATGACCTGTGAATTGGACGTTTCATAGTGATCCAAGCCTGCTTGCCCATCTTCCTGTAAATAGCGGTACGCTTCCTTAAGCGGCAAAAGCATGCGTCTTTTATTGACGACTTTCTTATGTTTTTGCTTTACTTCAAAGAAAGCGGTGCTATTGAGATCCGCATCATCGTATACACGCAACCTCAATTTCTGTCGGTACTTCAGCTTGTTCTTCGTTTCAAAATAAATGCTTTTCTCCGCATTATCAAAGTACAGGCTAGTGACCGAGTATTTCCCATCGATCCCATTCTTATCGTTTCGCATCTCGGGTCCGATCCGTTTCAGAATTTCTTCGTATTGCCGGTGAGTGATTAAATACTTTTGCTCTTTCCGACTGAAGATTTCAATTGCCATTTGTATCTGCTCCTTTTTACTGTCACCCTATGAGTTCCATACTAAAAGACGAACCTTAAACAAACCTTAAAACCATTTATCCACACAAAAAAAGAGATTACGCAGATGTGATCTCCTCCATTGAAAGTTTGTCTTTTGTTGTGAACCACTGAAAAGTCTTGCGTGTGTATTACGACAATCGGACTCTTTTTCATTTGCGTTCGAATAGCATCATGCAACGGGGACATTTTGTATGTAAACTTACCTCTAGTTTCTATTTGAACAAAAGGATTCTAAGTGATTACTCTGTATGTAATTTAACATCAAAATACAAACAATACTGATGATTTTTTTATTTCATTTGTGAGTACCGATTGATTGTGAAATGCAAATTTATGTGTAAACTAATAGGTGCATCTAAAAAAAGGAGTGTTTTTTATGACAGGAATTATGGAAGGTAAAGCAGGATTAGTCACAGCATCGGGTTCAGGAATCGGCAGAGCATCTGCCGTTGCATTAGCAAAAGCAGGCGCAAAAGTAATGATTTCTGACGTCAGCGAAGAATCAGGCCTAGAAACCGTACAAATCATCAAAGATAACGGCGGCGAAGCAGCATTTTTCAAATGTGATGTAAGTGACGAGGAGCAAGTGATCGCACTTGTCAAAAAAACAGTTGAAACTTTTGGTAAGCTGGACTTTGCACATAACAATGCAGGTATTAACAAAGGTCTTGTACCAATCGGAGAAATGGATTCCAAGGACTGGGATATTACGTTGAAAGTAAATCTGTACGGTACGTTTTACTGCATCAAGCACCAAGTCAATGCAATGATGAAAAACGGCGGCGGTGCAATCGTCAATACGGCATCAGGTGCTGGTATTGAAGGTTCACCAAACATGGCTCCATACACAGCTTCTAAACATGCAATCGCTGGTTTAACTAAATCCGTTGCATTGGAATATGGTCAAAAAGGCATTACGATTAACTCGATTGCACCAGGTGCAACGATTACACCGGCAATTGAATATTGGGCAAAAACATCACCAGAACAATACGAAGGTGTACTCAAGTCACTTCCAGCTGGTAAAATGTCTACAGCAGAAGATCAAGCAAATGCTGTCGTATTCCTATGTTCAGACCTTGCAAGCTCAATTAGCGGTGTAACACTTGCAGTTGATGGCGGCTTTACTGCTGGTAAAATGCAACAATAATTTTACAGATTTTATAAGATAATATGTAAAAAAATGGATCAGGCTAAGTGCCCGATCCATTTTTTATGCACCTGTCTCAGTAATTTGGAATTTTTTATAGATGGTACTTCACAATTTTTCTTTACTCTCCTCTCATCTCACTTTTGACTTGTGAAGGGTCTGTGTCACTATACGGAGCGGATCCCTTACCACCCGTTTTAGCAATTAACGCATTCAACTCATTGAACGTTAGTCCGGAATTGGCATTCAGTCTTTTTACTTCCTCAATATCGGTACCCGCCACTGTGTACTTTTTATCGGTTTGCAATCGATTTCGCCTCCTCCCAAACAGTGTGGACTGCAATCGAATTTTTATGTAAGGCATCTCAGTACTTAAGTCCCCTAGATCCATGTCTGACATACACTTTATTATTTCCATTCGGCATTGTTACCATAAATGAACTCAATTGCTTTCGGTAAAGTTGGAGAAATCATTGCACTAAAAAAACACCATCCGAGGATGATGTTTTTTGTAAAGGAATTCCAACAACACTTGCATACATTACTCAGCTTCTACAGCGTCTTCTTTCGTGTAATTGAACTGCGTACGATCGACTGGAGTGAATCCTTTTGGTGTATAGAATCTCAGTAAGTCCCCGTTCACGACTTTATCAGAAAGCTCCAATTTACGATTCACTTCTTGTTTGATACTATTTGCAAGCTCCATTTGACTCTCGTCTAGTGGTAAACCAGTTTTGTTGTCATAAAACTTCTCATTAATGGAATCGACAGACGGGCTGATGAAATCGCCATTTCTGAATGGCACAATTTCGTTATGCTCTTCAGATAATAAGTCTGATCCGAATTGGACATAGTCTTTCGTGTCAATCCCCAGCAAATGTAACAACGTTGGAAGGAGGTCTGTTTGGCCGCCATACGTGTGCTTGGCTTCCCCTTCCATCCCTGGTACATGTATGAACAATGGGACACGTTGTAAATTAGCACCCGCAACTGGTGTAATTTCTTCTCCCATGACTTGTGCCATCGCTTTGTTATGATTATGCGAAATTCCATAATGGTCGCCATAAAGAACAATCATCGAGTTCTCATACAAGCCTTGTTCTTTCAACTGATTGAAGGCTTGCTCAATGGATTCATCTGTATATCGCGCTGTTTGGAAATAGTCGTCTACACTTGAATCTCCAGTATCCGCTTTATCGATTGTCACTAAATCTTGATTCATCGTATACGGGAAGTGGTTTGCGACTGTGATGAATTTTGCATAGAACGGTTGTGGCAGTGAACTTAAATAGCTCTTGGATTGCTCATAGAATGGTTTATCCAGCAACCCATATTCCGCCATGTCTTCTGGAGAACTGGTGTCATAATAACTCGCATCATAGAAGTGATCGAATCCGAATGACTTATACACTTCACTCCGGTTCCAGAAACTTCCCTTATTCCCGTGGAATACAGCGGACGTATACCCATAATCCTTCAAGATACCAGGAGCTGCTTGGTACGTATTTTGTGATTTTGTGATGAACGCAGATCCTTGTGGTAACCCGTATAGTGAGTTTTCCAGCATGAATTCCGCATCAGAAGTTTTCCCTTGTCCTGTCTGATGGAAGAAATTATCGAAGTACAGGGTGTTCTGATCTTTTGACAATGAATTCAGGAATGGTGTTACTTCTTCACCATTCAATTTGTAGTCGATCAGGAAGTTCTGGAACGATTCCAAATGCAAATAGATGACGTTCATTCCTTTTGCCGCACCAAAGTACTGTGGGTTCGGCTCAGCGTAGTTGGATTGCGTGTAGTTAATCACTTCTGTAAGATCACTGCTATCCGCCAACGCTCTCTGGGATGATGCTTTCATCGTTTCCACGGAGTCATAAATCGAATAGTTGTACATTCCTAGATACTTTACAATATAGTTTCTATCAAAACCGCGAGTCAAAAGTTGCGGACGGCTCGCTTCCGCTAGACCTAAGTTGACGATGGAAATCACCAATGCGACAGCTATGATCGATATTGCTTTCTTATAGCCGAAACGAGTGGTGTCCTTTTGTACTTTGCGTGAAAATCGCAAGTAAAACATGACCATTACATCCACAAAGAACAGAATATCAAAAGGTTTTAGCAGCGTAAGAATACTTCCGCCTAAGTCTCCGAAGTTCTGAGTTTGGTAAATCGTAGGTAATGTAATGAAGTCACTAAAGAATCGGTAATACACGACATTGGCATATAGAAGAATCGACATGAGCGTGTACACGATGAGGAGTGCTGTATATTTTCTTGTTCCTTTAAATAAAAACGAAATTCCTAGAAACAGCAATGCCGAACCTAGTGGATTCAGAAACAGAAGGAAATGCTGAAGCGCTCCTTCCACACCTAGTTCGAACTGTGAGAGTTGAGTGATGTAGGTTTTAACCCATAACATCAGAACAGCTACTAAAAAGATTCCTAAAAACTTGTTTAGAGGATTACCCTTTATATTGATCAGATTTTTCATGTTTTCACCAACCTTATACTTATTTTAACTTGAAGTCATGATTTATATTCACTTAGAGTAGGACGTTGACAGTAAGGAGAATGTTGCTTTTCAGTAGCCTTATTTAAGGCTGCTAAAGAATTTTACTCCTCATTGACGTTGATGTCAATTTTTATCGCCTATAAAATGGAACACAGATAATTACGAAAAATTCATGATATTTTAAACTAGCGGTCCTGAAATTCTTCTCCAAAAGAAAAGAAAGTATCTCCTAGCCTAGGGCTTAGATCTACTTTCTTTTGTTTAAGGAAAATTTTTTATGTTTTGTTACCTCATACTGTTTAAACTTTGCTGTGAAAACTATGACTATGGAGACGATGGGAGTCGAACCTACAAACTTATAAAACGCTGTAATACCAGTGTTTACAAGGTTTTTAATGTAATCTAAAAATGTTTGACCATTTTTTAACTATGGAGTGAATAAATTACTTACGGAGACATGCGTTTTTTATTATACATTCAACTAAAATTGGATCAATGTCAATATCTTGGACACAAAAGTTAAGTCCGTTTCAGGAAAACATCCGTACATGAAGCGACCTAGATACAGGATATCCCCCCTATGGATGTTATCACGAAAAATTTGTAGGTAGGAGAATTGTGAAGCTAAATAGCCACTTTGTAATCAAGCTGTTTCTTTACATCATAAATCTTTCTTATTTACCTTCAATTCTTTTTTGTAACGCATAACAAACTGTTCACCTTGCTCTTCACCGTTTTCAAGCTTTATGCACTTATCAATGCAAATAGAGTATGTTTCGGAAACATTTACTCCAGATTCCATAATTGGTTTATAAATAATTTCGGACATTTGTTTCTTCCTTTATTTATGTTCATCTATGCCTGGATATCATTCTTTATCAATATCCTCGGTAACTGCTAAACTAAAGAACTCGGCTAACTCCAATCCATTGCTTTCCGCAATTTCAATGAACCTATATTTGAATTCTGAATTTCCCCCCATAAATTTTTCAATAGAATCGAAAAGGCTTCCAAAAGTATAAGTCTTAAACAGTATATTTAATTCCCTCACTACTTCGATATCAAGAGACATGTTTCTCAAATAATAGATAATTTTTGTTGCACTGTTATTTGCATTCTGATAACCCACATGTAATTTATTTAAGATACCGCTAACAAAGATTGACTCCTTTATTTCTTCGAAAATACCATATCTTTTTAACAAGACTGTTTGTTCTTCACTTGGGAGTCTTCCAGAGTTAATACTTGCAGAAAGTCTCCTAACAAATTGAACCACTTCTGGATCTGGTATTAATGCATTTCTTAATAGGATCAAACTAAGTTCCCAGAAAGAATCACTGTAAGAACTAATTTTTTTAAAGATCAATTCTTTCCAAAAAAGTCTAATTAACTCTGAATTATGCGTACACAAAAGAAGTCTATCTGGGAATGCTTCCATAAATTCTACAAACACTTCAGAATCTGACGTGATGTACTCTATAAATGATTTGTTTAAATCATCATTTGAAGAGTATGCTATAGATTTCCAAAACAAATATCCTTGCCGATCTCCATAAAATTGTAATTCTACATAATCATCATTTATTACTTTCAATAAATTGGAGACTCCATCTTTCTTGACGACAAGCGGAATTTCATTAATAAGATATGAAAAATCTGTGCCTGGCTCTGTATATTTCTTATCAAAGTGCTTTTCAATCTTAGCTAATAAAGCCTTTTCTCCACCATTCACAACAAACTTTGAAAGGTTAGACTGAAGGAATAGCCAGAAAGTTTCCACATGACTGTACCCTAGTATAGTATCTTTCGCATGAGCGGATTCATTTCTTTTTTTTCTCCAATATGGAATTTCTTCAATTAAATCGTTATTAATTAAATAGACTTTACATAGTCGTACTTGTTTTTCTTGGGTAGTTTTATATACAGTATCTTCCCAAATCTTGTCATCCTTTAGATCGTTTCTTGTTTTTCTCCAATCTTCTTCATGTACTAAATCTGGCTTGTCGCTCCTAAGCAACCTATCCCTTAATGATTTCATAAAACCTAAATACGACATTAAAAAAGATGCTCTATATGCCCCTACTCTATAGCATTTTATAGCTTCTTCAAATAATAGCTCGGCATCTTCGGATATATCTTGTTCTTTAATCCATGATTCAAAATATATTTGCATTCACATTCTCTCCTTTAACTAATTATTTCCCATCAATTTCAATGAATCTGTAAATTAATTCACCAGAAATATTCATTGTAAAATTCTCTATGTTTCTTTAAAACCTCTTTCATAACCGCTAAACTTTCGAATATAGCTAAATCAAATTAATGGTGAAAGGTACCTGTGTGAGCAACAATCATGAATGTTTAAACAAACACGAAAGTTTGCTGCACAGGTACCTTAATTTAGTTGCTGTGATAATGAATAAGTATGGAGACGATGGGATTCACCCCTACGTCTAGAGGCTCTATTATGTACACGTCTACTCGTGTAAATTGACTATTTGATTTCCCACAGCAGAATGCAGACCTTATAGCCAAAAGCTATTTTGAGATTGTCCCACATCCATTAATATAATTTCTTAGAGATAAGATGTAAGAGGTAACTGGCAACCACTAGATTTCAAGTCCCCATCTATCCATAAGTTCCACTAAACTTTCCTTAATCCGGTGACAATCCACAAAAAACACCTTCACTTGCACACCATCATCACTAGTAAAACAAATCTCCTCATTACCCTTAAACTCATCATTAGTCGGATAAAGAAGCCAAATCTCGTTAGTTCCATATTTCTTCGCATAAGCATACATTTGATACATATCCGCCTGAGATATCCCGTAGTTACTTCTCGGTGAATTTTTCAACACCTTCCACTTTGTATCAATAATGATCGATCGCTGTTCAATTTCATTTCGTAATACAATATCTGGCCTTAAAGAGAATTGTTTCTCAAATAAATAGTATTGTCGATCTTGCAAAGAAATTGTCCAATCATTCTGTTGAATTATTCTTCTTAAATTCCGCCCCACGTAATCTTCAAACACTCGATCCATTGGAAATAACAGTGCTTGTGCAACTGAAGTACCTGCAAAGGTTGTGAAGCTTTGATTTCGCAAGAAAAACTTAGACCAATTTATTGTAGTCTCATAGTCTTTGGAACTTCGGTCACTTTTTACTTGAGCGAAATCCTTTTCAATAGTAGAGCTAGACTCAACTTGTTCAAAGTTTGCTAATAACTTTCGTAATTCCTTCATATTTTCAAGATGTTCAGTTTCTTTAGACAACTTTACTAGTGTAGTTTTAATCAAGCGATTTTCTGGTCGGTTCAAACCGAATTCATCGTATTGGACATAGAATTGTTCTTTATGAACCGCATTATATTTAATTTGTTTTGCAAAATCCATTTTTCCTTTATATACTTTGAGATTGTCTTCTGTACCATAATAAGATGACTTTAATCCTCGTTTGACAAGTCGCTGCACTTCTTGAATATACAAACGAATGAATATCTCAAAGATGGTCATTTTTTCGGTATCTACGTTTGATTCATTGAACGTCTTGCTTGGAAAGTCCCTTAATGTCTTTAACATTTTTAAAAAGGTCTTTTTCGAATTATCTTGTGTTCCACCATGAATTTTCGGAAGAATTTGCAGTTGTACGCCATTATTCAATTGCAACACTCCGACATAGTTTTTTGCCCGTATGACTTTACCTACATTTCTCTGTGATGATATAGAGAAAAAATCAATCGCATCAGCATCGTTCGATTCATTGTAAGTTATGATTAGGTTTTCTAATTGACTAAACGAAGCTTTGTCTAAATGGACTGCCCCTATCTGTTTACACATTTCTTTATTGGTTGTGATAACCTCATATTCCCTTAACTCTACCAATTTTTTCTTCATTTTATTTGTTCGTATATTTCAATATAACTAGCAGGCTTCTTAAATGCCGCCAATTGAATTGAGTATTTTTTTTCTGGGATATCAATGTCAGGGTTTGCCTTAAAGACTGTATTCGCATGTACGTGTGTGTCTAGAATAAACTTCAAATCGTCTGCTTTTGCATTATCTCCAAGAATAAGTTGTGTTTTGCTATAGTCCTCAAAGAAATATTCTTGCAGAAGTGGAATAATCGCATTCTTAAAAATACTCTCTAGGTTTTCGATCGTTGGATCATTCCTTAATCCCATGAAATAAGCATGTCCTATAGTGTGTTCCCGATCGTATAGAACTTCGATTCGTTCGTTTATCGTTTGGACCATATGTTGAATATCGATATTTTCAACTTTTATTCCATCTAGAAGATCCGCATTAGGCATCATCTCGATAAAACGAAAACGTCTTCTGAGTGCCGTATCCATCATTGCAATCGAACGGTCAGCGGTGTTCATTGTCCCTAATATATATACATTTTGTGGTACTCCGAATTCTATTTTTGAATACGGTAAATGAACTTTCATTTGCTCTGGAGCCCCAAGCCGTTTCGTCGGTTCAATTAACGTAATGAGCTCACCCAAAATCTTCGATATATTACCTCGGTTGATTTCGTCAATGATAAAGACAAAGTTCTTATGGTTTTCTTCCACAGTGATTTGGTCATGTTGAGCATACTTTAAAATGATCTCATTTACACTAGCATTAGACATCCTTTTTAATTCATAAACCGTTCGTTGCGTTAATTTTTTCTTACCGTTTAAATCATACACATACTCTTTAACATTTTTAGCGATCCATTTTACTGGACGACTACGCTTGTAGCGGCTTTTATCACTTAGCCATTCAGGCTCACCAGTAATTATCCCAATTGCATCAATATGTTTTTCGTCACCCAAAGAAAATACGATGTCTCCGATACTCATATCATCATAAAAACTATACATAATATCTTCTACTGTACTAGATGGTCTTTCTTTGCCACAGGTTCGATCTTTACCAAATTCATCCCATCCAATTCTAACTCGATTATTTCTAAAGCAGTCGTCTTTCACTTCATTCATACCACTTCCACCAAGTGATACTTTCCACACACGTGAATCAATTTCTAATGCTTCGTTATTATTCGTAACTTTGAGCTGTTGTGCATTCTCACAAAAAACCTTAAAAATACCCGATTCTATCTTATACTGAAGATGTTCTTCTTGATCTTCATCTAAAGTAGGCTTGATCCCTTCAATAAATTCTTCGTAACCGTACGATTGATGGAATGTAGTAAAATTAATTTGACCTGATTTCCGATAATTATTATAGCGCTCTAAAACCCTTTCGTAATCTTCTTCACATATTGAATCTACAGAACGATTTTCAATGATGGCCACAGCATAATTCACAGTATTATATGTTTTCCCTGTACCAGGAGGCCCATATAGAATCATATTTTTCGAATAATCCACTTTATGCTCGTCCTCTCCACTATCATGTATTTCTGTATCATTTTCTTTTTCAGTGGCTCCACTAACAGCTAATCGGTAATATGGCAATAGCTTTTCTACACCTTCAAACACTTTTTGTAAAATTTGTTCATTTGTCATTAGTTTTTCAATAATTTCTTCGTAGCTCAAGACGTAAGTTAATTGTACTTTTTTATATGTGTTATTTTCTAACTTCGCTTTTATTATTGAAGATTCTTCGTTGTATACATGATAGTTGTGATTTGTTGAACTTTCTTTCACGTAATAGGAAAGCTCAGGGGAAATAGTTGTTTCATTTAAAAATTGATGATGTCTTTCATAGTCTTCTTGTGTAGCAACTTTCTCATCCAGTTCAACTGCAAGCCGTATACGTGCTTTATGATCGTTATCTTTTGCCGCCTCTACGAATAACGATAGACTTGTAGGCAAGTCCATGAATTGCTCAAGTTTTAACTGTTCCCAGAAGTACCTGCGTATACGATCATTTCCACCTGTAAGCCATTTTGATTTAATTTTATTTTTCAGTCCATATTTCTGTCCACATAGAAGAGCTACCTTATTTAACTCTGTAACCGCAACTCCCCCTAGTTCTCGCATCAATTCTAATTGTTCTTTCTCTTCACCTGAAGCAGTGTTAGGGTTTTTATATGGTAAACTAGCGTACTGTTCAAGGTAGTTAAAAATTGCAAAGAAATCGATTGTGAATAACTGCGTGTATTCATTTTCTACAAACCGATAAATATCACTTACTGTCACTTTCCCCACCGTAGTTTCTATGTCATCGTTCTCATTCAATTGAGGACGTTCTTTAATACCTTTAAACTCACCATTAAACGTGAGTCGGCGAGTTTTATCTTTCCCTTCACGTAAATAATTTGCCTGACTTCCTGAATGATCCCCATTTGCCCATTGATTGACTCGTGCATGTTGGACTGCACTTTCCGTAAATTTTTGTGCTTTTTTTTGAATATCTACTTGTCTAAAATACATATCATTTTTAACAGGCTTGGTTTTACTATGATATGTTTCATAAGCTTTAACTGCTGCACCTAGCCATACTGCTTCCAAGACTTTTAAATTCATTTTGCCAATTCAACTCCTGTTCAAATTTTACATACTCCTTAAATTGAAAAAAGTATTATGATTTTATTTACAACTCGTTCATCAAGCCGCTCTATTGATATGGTTCTCGCAGTCTTCTCTAGTTATTAAATCTTTATGTTATTGAATCCTGTGTCTGTAGTGAAACCCCATATATCTTAGCTGCTTTTCACTTAGATTAATCGACATGTCCTCATTCACATTTAAAAATATTTTTGCGGTTTCATCTACTGTTTGTGAAATCATAATGCTTCCTTGGTTATCAAATGAAATTAACTTCTTGTCAAACAGGGCATCATGATTCGGACACAGTAATAACCCATTATCAACATCGAGTCTTTCTTCATTTGTAGAATCACTCCAAGGCTTAATATGGCTCGCAATTAACAGACGCGGATCTATTGCTCCGCATAGTGCACATTTGCATTCTCGATCAAATAATCGCTCTTTAAATTTCCCTTGGCCGATTCGCCCTTTAATTATTCGTTCTTTTTCAGTAATGGTTATCGGTAGATTCTCTACTTGCTTAATTTCTTTTTGTAGTGCATATATGTCATTCGATGGTTGTGATAAACTTGTAAACTTTGCACGGTTATCCTTTAAACGTAGTGGAAATATCCATACAAGACGCTGATTCCCCTCTAGATCTATTTGATGTTCTTGGTATGGTACTCCTGCAAGTTCTACTTGTCCTCGATATGTATATTCTTTTGGTTTCAGCACTTCAAAGAAATGAATTTCAATTCCATTTCGTTCTGATTCAGCTAACGTTAAATTCTGGCTTTGCATTTTCTGATCTCCAACTTGTCCCATTCCCGTATAATGATATATATTATCTATAATTCGATCGTCATATAGCTTTGTCTTATCTGAAATCAGTGTTAAAGTGTTTGTGCGTTTAGATTTACGCATTCCTCCCTGTGGTGCACATAAAAAAACTTCACAAATTTGCTTATTGTTTATAATTTCATTTACTTGTAATGGCTGCATCATCGACATTTAAATCATCCCCTAGAATCTCTCTTTATCTTCTTCTATGGTCTATTGTACTATAATAGGTAGAATTATCCTACAACTTGAGATAGAGTATACACACATGTAGTTTTAAAATTCTTCTTACGTCCTGTGTTATTGATTCATTAATTCTTAGAGGAGGATTGCCTTAAATGTAATATAAATGCGCCCATATCCACAATGGATAGGGCGCTGTTTGCATTCTTAAACAAAACTAATATGTATTTCCAAGCTCCAACCTTTTTTGCACTCAATGCATCGCCCATGCCCCAAAACCGGATTGCCATATGTGATTCCGTCTAATTCAATCGCTGATCCCAAGCAACCTGGACATTTAACTCCTTTAATTTCTTGGGTTAAGAATTCAAGTAAATCAATGTCCCCGTCATACTTAACTTTGAAACTGCACATGTCTTCAATGCACGGATCGCAGATAGGTAGTTCCCATTCTTCTATTACTTCAACGTCCGACTGTCTAAATTGGTGATTACAAACCAAGCAATGGATATCACTCTTTTCCATATACCACATGTTATCATGCCTCCCCAGGATTTAGTTCGTCAAGAAAGTAATAATGTCCTTCTTTTTGGAGAAACAAAAAGCATCCTTGGTGAAAGGTACCTGCGTGAGAAATAATCATGAATGTTTAAACAAACACGAAAGTTTGATGCACAGGTACCTTGATTTCAAGCTCATTCAATAAAACAGGTTATATTTTTGGTGTAATTAGATAAGGATTATCGTCTATCTTATTATTATTCAAAACATTCCAAAAAAAATGCGGTTATCAGCATAAAAATTTTCGTATGTAGTTTTTATATTATTTCTCTTTTCTACCCATTGTTTATATTTATAGGGAATTCTCTTGGCTGCTAAAGAATATATCAGCTCACAGATTTAATCAAAGTTAGGTTCTTTAAGTGTAAGCTTTATTTTTCATCATATCACACCTCAAACTCTCTAACACTTTTCTTTTCATCTTCTGTAAGTCCGAAAAGTTCCATAACCGCTTCATCAATTTTTGTGTTCAAAGTTGTAAACAAGGCTTCATTTCTCGGATTTTTTTTCATTTCGTCCATAAGTTGTTGGACGGTTTCAGCAATAGAATTTTGCTGACTGTCAGTTCCATCAGGAATTGGAAATTCTCCAAGTTCATTAACTTTGAACTGCGGAAAAACACGTCGTTGAAACTTGTCAAACTTCATCATGAACCAAAGTGTAATTATTTTTGAATTAATCACACCGAGAAGATAAAGTGGATTTACTTTTATATCAGTGATAATGATTGAGTTTAAATCATTAATTGAATTATCATCAATAAAAGTTCCTTCTATTGCATAAACCTTATTAGTAGGAATTTGACGAACAAGAATTCTTGGTTTGTCAAATATTGTTAATTCTCTTGGAGCAGCTAAATTTTCACCATACTTTATCCATTCGCCATTCCAAGTTAATTTATATCGACTTACATTTTCTCCATCTAGATATTTCCTATATGAATTATCAATTTGAACAGTAGAATGATAAATACGGTTATTCTTATCTTGACCTGTCATTTTAGGAGATCCTTTTCCAGTTTCATAAGCTTTTATACCTGATTTAACAGTCGCTATTCCCTGCCTATCTAATTTCAAACAAGCATCGACTTTTCGATAAGCATTAATTGCATCGTTATATTTAACCATCGAAAAGCTAAATGTAGGTTTATCTCCAAAGAATGAAGCTCCCACTTTTCCAATTGTATTAAATTCACCAGCTTTTAATTCTGAAACTTCAATCCAGTTTGGTTCATTCTTTTTGAAGAAAATAATACAATTATCAACCGAAGCGTCTGCAAAAATTTTATCTAAAGAGTTAATCAATACGACATCACTTGTTTTCTTTGTGATAAACTCACGAATTTTAGAGTTAGTCTGAATCGTCAAGAAATTATTAGGGATAATATAACTAAATGATCCGCCTTTTCTCATCAATTTATAGGCTAATTCAATAAAAATTGTATAAGTGTTAGCCTGATACTCACTTACTTTGTAAGTTTTAGAATAGTACTTCTTCATATCTTCGCTAAAAGATTGATTACGTGCAAAAATATATGGTGGGTTGCCGATAACAAGATCAAACCCTACAAAATCACCATCTTCGTCAAGAATTTCTGGAAATTCCATACGCCACTCTAATCCCTTTTTGTACATAGGGTTTTGCATAGCTTTTTTGAAGTCTTTTTCTGCCTTTAAAAGTTGCTTACTGACTTCCTCATATCTTTTTTCTACTTCTTCATCGCCAAAAAGCTCTATTTGTTCAACACTAAAAAGCTCTTTTTGAAGCTTATTCAACCGTTTAAGTTCAGGACTTGTAGCAGTATCATCAAATGAAGCTTTAATTTTGTTGATTTTTCCAAAAATATCTGATTTTGTGTGTTTATTATTGGTGCTTTTATACTCCTTAACCAATTGCAAATAGTCTTTGAAATCCTTCTTTCGCATATCAAAGCTAAAATCAAGGTCAAACTTATGTAGTAAACTGTCACCGACTTTAATATTAATATCAATATTTGGCAAGGTCACAAGCTCACCGGATTCATCATAATAAGAATTTTTAAGCAACTCAATCCAAAGACGCAAACGGCAGATATTCGCTGAGTTAGGGTTTATATCCACACCGAACAAACAGTTTTCTATAATATTTTTCTTTTGAATGAATAAAGCTTTTTGAATCCTTGTTGATGGAATATTTCCCAATCGGTAAGAAAAGTTATCCCCTGAGAAGTCTTGAATAATAAGCTCATCATTAGTAACATAGCAATGAATGTCATTGAGAATATTTCCATCATAATCAAACAAACAACGAAGTTCATTTTTTAATGCCACAATTTCGTTAAGCATTGAAACAAGAAAATGACCTGAACCAACCGCGGGGTCACAGATTTTAAGTTTATCAATCGCCTGACCTACTTTTCTTGCTATTTCAATGTTTGTGATTTGGAACTTAATATCTTCAATTGTTTGAGTAGTCCAGTCCAATTCTTGATTAACTTTATCCACAACTGCAGACCGAAGTGCACGACGTGACATATACATTGTGATTTTGCCGGGTGTAAAAAATGAACCGTCAGCATAACCGTTAATTTTTTCAAAGATCAGCCCAAGTACAGAAGCATTAATTAGCTGATTTTGAGAATTTACTTTACGGGTGATAGTTGTCGAAAAATCAAAGGAATTTAAAAATTCAAATAGATATTGATGAAAATCCATTCTGCCAGATTTTCTTTTACCTCCAGCACCTTTAAGAACTGTTTTACTATAAACCTGAATATCTTCTTCACGCAAACGGTCAATCGTAATTCCATCACGTCCACGCTCTAGTTCAGTTTCTTCAAAAAGTGAACTATTCAAATATGGAATATAGCCAAATTTTTCTTCTAATCGTTTATCACGTTGCTCGTGTCGTTTTGCTAATATACCAAAAAAGAGATCACTTAAGTCGCCATAATTTTTGATTTTATCGTAGGTCAAAAACTTAAATTTTTCATCATCGTTAAATGTAACAAGCTGGGATTCAAGAAGTTTTAAGAATAAAATTCGGTTGATCCACACTACAGCTAGTTGAACAGCATTGTCGTGTTGCTTTTCCACATGCACATCATTTTGATTCAAACGGCTGATAATTGATTCTACTAGCGAAGCATATTGCCGTTTTTCAGGCTTCAAACGTTTGATTACTTTTGAAGTACCTTCCTTTACTTCTTCCAGACCCATAATATAAAGTAGCTCATCGTAAAATGATTTATTCAGTTTATTAGAATCAGTAAAAATCTCTTTGTTCAAAAGATTTTCAGCTGAGAAAAAACGGTAAAGTTGAGTGAGATTACTTTTTTTAAGCTTAAATGGTTTTCTTGAAGCGAGCGCATCTCTTAGATTAAAATGAGCTATCGCAATACCTTTTTCAATAGCTTTGTTAATTTCAGGATAAATAACTTCTGTATAAAGAAAATCCGTTGTAGGACTTGAAAGTTGATTTTTCCGCCATTTATTATACATATCATGAAGTTGTTTATTCTTATAGAAATATTTTTCAAATTCTTTTGCTTCTATCACAAACCAAGAAAGACCATTCGTTATAATAATTTTTTTAATTTCTAAATTATTTGAAACAATCCGTTCATAAAGATAATATGAAACAGCTTCTTGAAACGCTTTAGTATTGATATTATCAGTTCTCATCATTTCATTAACATTATTCAAACGTTTTGTTTCTATGATGACACCAAGTGAGCTTGTACTATCTTGGCCGTTATAAATAGCGAGATCAATTCTATTGCTTGTGTTGATGAAATTCTTCGGAAGAAGTGACTTCAAAAAATCAGAAATAAGATTTTTTTGATGTTCCTCAGATTCGTTTTGTTTATTTTGAAGGGTTTCAAGATAAGAAATAAGTTTTTTCTCAAACTCCTCTTTCTCATCTTCTTGTGGCATTATGGCTTGAACATTTTTGTTCATGCTTTCTTTAAGAGTAAGACCTTTAATTGTCATTAAAAATCCTCCCTTGTTAAACAGTAGTGTACAAGCTTATGAAAATAGGTCTGTTTAATATTCGATGGAAAAAGGACGTTATTTTGCTTAATCATTAAATTCATAACCTTTCCTCATAAAATTCTATATTAGTGATAGCTGCCTGTGTAAGACACACTCTTTTCTTTCATTGTCATCCAACACAATCTTTTGCACAAGGCTATTGGCTTATTTCATATTTAAAATCCGCTCAACGACAGCTAAACGTCTTTTGCCACTCTGCTGTTGAACCACTTTTGTGAAGGTATCATTTTTTATTAGTTTGTCCGCATTGTGTTCATACATACTATTCACACCACTATTAATTCTTCTTCTTTGATTTTTTCTTCCCAATACGCATCAACTAATAGATTTAAGGCACTCGCCAAATATCGTAGCGTACGGTAAAAGAGCTTTACTCCCATGGACATCACCTCATTGCATCGCATTTTTTACTTATCCCTTACTTTACTATTACCTCGTTGTTAACTCAATACTTTTCCTGAAGTTGGCAATGTCTTGAGAAAATGATGCCCATGTAGTACACGATCAAGTTTGTTTCAGCAGACATGATGGATTAAACATTCACGATAGTTTGATGCCCAAAGATTACAGATGGTTATTGCTTAGAGCCTGTAAACATAGGTTCGACTCCCACCGTCTCCACACTTCAAGGTTTTGCATTGTGTAGTAATCATTTTTTCGTCTAACAGAATAATCCATTTCACTTCCAAACTTCTAAACAACTTCATTAAACGTGCAGTGTATAGCTAGATATTTTCTACCAATAAATTCTTCTGAGATTTATCCCAGTATGTAATAACCATACAAAATGAAAGTTCTATATACAGATACTTTAATAAGAATTGTGCATAAAACAAATCGAACACTAAAAATATTTGTTATAGATTTAAGACTTACACAGGCAGCGCTATAGGTTACTGTAAAAAATACGATAGCGCCGTTAGACGGCAGTCCCTAGCACCAGTATTAAATTCTCTTCTTTTCTAACAAAAAAGCGGAGCGAAAGCGCAGCCTACCAATTAATCTTGGTTTTGAAGTGGTGCAGCAATGAATTGGTCGCTACTAATTTGTCATTTCGGGAGTATTAATCCTTCCGCGGGCGGTACTAGATATTCGCAGAGAGCTTATGAGCGCCTTATGCGATTTATGAGCACTTCCCAGGGTTTATGATCACTTTCCGCAATTTATGAGAGGCTGAGCATCTTTCAACCCAAAACAAAAACACCATCCAAGGGATGGTGTTTCACCATATTTCTATGGAGACGGTGGGAGTCGAACCCACGTCCAGAGGCTCTAATACGTAAACGTCTACGCGTGTAGTTTTCCTATTTGGTTTCGCGCTGCAGTATGCCGGAAGACAGGGCGTCGTGCGCGCTATTTCGGAAGTCTCTTCTGGGGAGCCTCGAAAAGCAGCATCCAGCGTATCCCACTATAGGTTGAGCCTTACAATGCCACATGGGCGATGGTATTGCAAGGCAGATTCAACAGCTTACGCTGCGAATGCTAGGTTGTTGTTTGTTTTGCCTGTTATTATTAAGGTCCGTTTCTGACGGAGACGAGCCTCCGACGCGCAGCTCACGCTTAGACCACCCCTGTCGAATCCGTAACGTCCCCGTTAAAGGGATGTCCGGGAGTCGTCTGGAGTCATCAGCAGCCTCCTGCTGATGCTAAGACTATCGGAACTGTCTTGCTGTAACCAGTATACCGCATCGACTGTCATTTATCAATATTGCTGTTTGTCTTTGAATGCGCGCTGCATATCCCGTTTCGCTTCTTTTTCTTTCAAGTCATGACGTTTGTCGTATAACTTCTTCCCTTTACCGACACCGATCAAGACTTTCGCGAATCCGTCTTTGATATACATTTTCAAAGGAACGATTGCAGTCCCTTTTTCTTTCGTCTGTCCGATCAACGAACTGATCTGCTTTCGATGCATCAGTAGTTTACGAGAGCGGACCGGGTCATGGTTGAACTGATTGCCTTGCTCATAAGGACTGATGTGCATATTGGAGATCCAGGCTTCGTTGTTCCGGATGAGTACGAACGCGTCTCTCAGCTGCACTTTCCCGTTACGGATCGACTTGATTTCCGTTCCTTGCAGGACAATCCCTGCTTCGATCGTTTCTTCGATTGCAAAGTCGTAATTGGCTTTCTTATTGACTGCTAACACTTTTCCTTTGCCTTTTGCCATCGTCATTCACCCTCCCGTGAAACCGAATGGCCAGTTGGCAATCCGGTTCACTTTCTTTTTCTAGGTTTTTGTTTCTTTTTCTTTGCTACACCTTCGTAAAACCGCTTCTTTTCACTTCCGCCAGACTTTTTGGCAGCCGGCTTTCCAGAATGATTCGGTTTACCTGAATCAGGTTTCTTAAAGCCTTTCCCCTTTGAATCTCCGGAATTCCTGCCTTTCGCATGGATGACTTTCGGCGTTTCTCTGCGGGATCTATGGAACGTCTTCTTCATATCCGCAATTTCAAAGTCAATAGAAGATTCTTCCGGTTTCACAGCTGTCACTCTTACTGTGACTTCATCCCCAATTCGGAATTGCTTGCCGGTATGCTCCCCGATCATCATCATTTGACGGTCGTCGAAACGATAGTAATCGTCTGTCATGTAGCTGACGTGAACGAGTCCTTCGATCGTGTTCTCAAGCTCAACGAACAAACCGAAATTCGTGACGGAAGAAATGACGCCTTCGAATTCTTCGCCGATTTTGTCCAACATGAATTGCGCTTTCTTCAATGCATCCGTGTCCCGTTCAGCATCGACTGCACGGCGTTCCATATCAGATGTATGCTGGGCGATTTCCGGTAATTCCGCATCCCAATGTGCAATTGTTTTACCGGACACGTCTTTTTCAAACAGATACGTCCGAATGAGACGATGGACAATCAAGTCCGGGTAACGACGGATCGGTGATGTGAAGTGTGTATAGAAGTCTGCGGATAACCCGAAGTGGCCGAGACTTTCCTGATAATACTTCGCCTGTTGCATGGAGCGTAAGAGCATCGTTGAAATGACCGTCTCTTCAGGAAGACCTGAAATGGACTCTGTGATTTCTTGCAATGCCCGTGGATGCACTTTGTTGCCCGCACCTTTTACAACGATACCGAAGTTTGTAAGGAATTCGAATAATCGTTGGAGTTTCTCCGGTTTCGGGTCTTCGTGAATCCGGTACATGAACGGAACTTGCATCCAATGGAAATGTTCCGCGACCGTTTCGTTCGCAGCCAGCATGAATTCTTCAATCATTCGTTCAGCAACAGTGCGTTCCAAGATTTTAATCTCTTTCGGCCAGCCTTCTTCATCCACCAATACTTTCGATTCTTTGAAGTCGAAGTCGATGGCACCACGGTCTGCACGCTTTTGACGGAGTGTCGCCGCAAGCTCAGCCATATCCGTTAACATCGGAACGATTTCCGAGTACTTCGTACGCAACTCTTCATCCAATTGGTCAACAATTTGGTAAACGTCCTGATACGTCATGCGGTAATCGGAATTGATGACACTTGGGTAGATTTCGTGGTGCGTCACTTTTCCGTTCCCGTCGATTGTCATTTCACATGTCAGGGTCAGGCGATCCACATCAGGGTGTAACGAACAGATCCCGTTCGACAGCTTATGTGGAAGCATCGGGATGACGCGGTCTGTTAAGTAGACACTTGTTCCGCGATCGTATGCTTCTGCATCCAGTGGAGTGTTCTCTGTGACATAGTAACTCACGTCCGATATATGGACGGATAGCGTATGTGTGCCATCTGTGTTTTTCACGAGTGAAATTGCATCATCCAAGTCTTTCGCATCTGCACCATCGATTGTAATCGTCAATACATCTCTCAAGTCTCTGCGTTTGAAAAGATCCGCTTCCTGGATTTCTGCAGGGATTTTGTCCGTCTGCTGAAGAACTTCAGGCTGGAACTCGATTTCGATTCCATGTTTGTGGATGATGGACAGGATGTCGACACCCGGATCGTTTTTGTGACCGAGGATTTGGACAACCATTCCTGTCGCAGATTTCATGTCACTAGGGAATTCCGTGATTTCCGCTACCACTTTATGGCCTTCGATCGCTCCTAGGTTATTCCCTTTTGCAATGAAGATATCCATCGGCAGCTTTTTGTCGTCTGGAATGACAAATCCGAACCCTCGGTTGTCTTGATACGTCCCGACCACTTTCGTCGTTTTACGTTCAGCAATCCGGATGATGGCCCCTTCACGACGATCTCCGAAAGAGCTGCTCGATACACGTACGAGAACGATATCGCCATTCATTGCACCATTGACTTCAGTCGGCGGGATGAAAATATCATCCATCCCTTCAGTTTCCGGTGTTACAAAACCAAATCCTTTTGCATGTCCGATGAATTTTCCGCGTACTAAATTCATCCGTTCAGGAACGCCATAACGATTCGTCCGCGAGCGGATGATGAGACCTTTTTGTTCTAAATGAACGAGCATTTTCACTAACTCTTTAAATTCTGCTGCCTGTTCCATACCGAGTAATTCCTGGATTTCTTGTACGGTAAGGGGCTTATAAGAATCATCTTTCATCGTTGAAAGAATTTTTTGTTCCAATTCTTTTTCAAAGTTTTCCAACTCTCATCCCTCCTTGTCTAGTTAGTATTGCCTGATTCGGGGTTCATTAATCCTCCCAATCAAGCGATTCGAGAAACTCGAATATCTCTTCGTGAAGTTCATTTTTCTCAGGCCCTAATGTGATGACATGTTTCGATTTCTCGTAGTGTGAAATCTTTTTGTCTGTCGACTCTGCGTTGTCATAGATGATTTGTCCTGAATTCGTGTCGATCACTTCATCGTGAGTGGACTGGACCACTAGCAGCGGTGCGTAGATCGTATCCACTTCAGCTCTCACGTTTTCGATCAGCTTTTGAAGATCGACGAGCGATGGCATCGACTTGCCACGCAATGCGGTTACTTCTTCTTCGATGGTTTCCTCGTCTTTTCCTTCAAGCTTTTTATATTCACGGGCGTAGTGGAGAACCCCTTCATACATCTGGTCCAAAGAACGCATCGACATCGGGGCATTCATTGTTACAATGCCTACCACTGGCCGCTCTGCTCCTAATTTCAGTGAAAATACGCCACCCAATGATAATCCGGCTACAGCAATCTGTTCATAGCCTTTTTCTTTTAGTTGGTCATAAGCTTCCACGACATCCGGCCACCAGTCAGCCGGACCTGTTTGAATCAGGTCTTCTGCAGGACCGCCATGCCCTTCATAATGCGGAGCGAGGGATGTATACCCTTTCTTCTCCAAGAATCGGCCGATCATTCGTACATCGGCAGAGGTCCCTGTAAATCCATGCAGCAAAAGCACTGCCCGCTTTCCATGTTCAAAAAAGAAAGGCTTTGCATGAGAAACTTTCACGCGACCTTACCTCCAATCATTACCAAACCAGTTTTGAATAAAAAAGCCTGGCCGTACAGATGGCCAGGCGGAAATTGCTTCTTTTTATATTTTCACGATCGCAATCGCCAGTACGAAGAACAGCACGGAAAGTACAATTGTAACGCGCTGCAAGACTAGGTCTAGACCGCGTGCCTTTTGTTTACCAAATAACTGTTCAGCACCACCGGAGATGGCTCCTGATAGGCCTGCACTTTTCCCTGATTGCAGTAAGACAACGACAATTAGTGAAAGTGAGACAATCACGAGCAATGTCATTAATAACGCGTGCATAATGTTCCACCTCCTGAAACAGAACTCAAGTACCTTACCAGTTTACCAAACTCTAGCAATCGAGACAACCGCTGATTGCAGCAGTTGTCTCTAAGTTCTGCTTATTGTTGCTTCAAGTTATAAAATGTTTGTTTGCCAAGGTACTGTGCTGTTTCGTCGAGTTGGTCATCGATGCGCAGCAATTGGTTATACTTCGCTACGCGATCTGTACGTGAAGGAGCACCTGTCTTGATTTGACCAGCGTTTGTTGCGACTGCAAGATCAGCAATTGTTGTATCTTCTGTTTCGCCTGAACGGTGAGAGATGACTGCTGTGTAGCCCGCACGCTTCGCCATTTCGATTGCATCGAATGTCTCAGTGAGTGTACCGATCTGGTTCACTTTAATAAGAATCGAGTTCCCGACGCCTTCTTGAATACCGCGTGACAATTTTTCTGTGTTCGTTACGAAAAGGTCATCGCCTACAAGTTGTACACGTTTGCCAAGGCGGTCTGTTAAGAGCTTGTGGCCTGCCCAGTCGTTTTCGTCCAAACCATCTTCGATTGAAATGATTGGATACTTGTTGACTAACTCTTCGTACCAGTCGACCATCTCTTCAGAAGTTTTTACGATCCCTTCGCCAGATAGATGATACTTGCCATCTTCTTTGTTGAAGATTTCCGAAGCCGCAACGTCCATTGCCAGCATAATATCTTCGCCAGCTTTGTAACCTGCTTTTTCGATCGCTTCGACAATCGTAGAGAGTGCTTCTTCGTTCGATGATAGGTTTGGTGCGAATCCGCCTTCATCACCTACTGCAGTGTTCAATCCTTTTTCGTGAAGAACCGCTTTCAATCCGTGGAAGATTTCCGCTCCCATACGAAGTGCATGGCGGAATGATTCAGCGCCAACCGGCATGATCATGAATTCTTGGATATCGACGTTGTTATCTGCGTGCTCTCCGCCGTTGACAATGTTCATCATCGGAACAGGAAGTTGCTTCGCGTTGACGCCGCCAAGGTATTGATACAACGGAATATCCAAATAGTCAGCTGCTGCATGAGCGACTGCCATCGATACACCTAGAATCGCGTTCGCTCCAAGTTTGCCTTTGTTATCTGTACCATCCAGTTCGATCAGCGCTTTGTCAATCACGACTTGGTCGAGGACTGAATAGTTTTCTTCCAGCGCATCTGCAATGACTTCGTTGACGTGATCTACAGCTTTTAGCACGCCTTTTCCAAGGTAGCGGTCTTTGTCGCCATCGCGCAGTTCAACGGCTTCGTATTCTCCCGTTGACGCTCCTGATGGTACAATCGCCCGACCAAATGCTCCGCTTTCTGTGAACACTTCGACTTCAACTGTTGGATTCCCTCGTGAGTCGAGTACTTCTCTAGCTTGGACAAGTGTAATGATTGGCATGCAAATCTCTCCCTTTAGTTAAAATAATGGCGTTCCTGTCATTTCTTCTGGCTGGTCAATACCTAGCAATTTTAACATGGTTGGCGCCAGATCAGCGAGAATACCGCCTTCTCTTAGTGTCACGCCGTCTTTCGTCACGATCACTGGCACTGGATTCGTCGTATGCGCAGTCATAGGTGCACCTTCGATTGTCATCACTTCGTCTGCATTTCCGTGGTCCGCTGTTATGATCGCGGCACCACCTTTAGCAAGCAGCACATCCAGGATGCGACCGACACATTCATCTGTCGTCTCGACTGCTTTCACAGTCGGTTCCAGCAGCCCGCTATGGCCGACCATGTCGGGATTGGCAAGGTTGAGGATGAACGCATCGATTTGGTCCTCTTGTAGTTCTTTGATGAGCGCATCCGTTACTTCGTACGCACTCATTTCAGGTTTCAAATCATACGTCGCAACTTTAGGTGAAGGGATGAGAATTCTCTTCTCGCCTTCGAATTCTTCCTCTCGTCCCCCGCTCATGAAGAACGTCACGTGAGGATATTTTTCGGTTTCCGCGATTCGCAGCTGACGGATATTGTTCTGAGCAAGAACTTCTCCAATCGTGTTTTTCAAATCTTGACTTGCAAATACAACTTGAGAAGCGACTTCAGCACTGTAATCCGTAAATGTAACGAATTTCAAATCCGTGTATTGCTTCGCTGAAAAGCCGTCAAAACCATTTTGAGTGAACGCACGTGATAATTGAATCGCGCGGTCAGGTCGGAAATTGAAAAATATAGCGGAGTCTCCCTCGGAAATCCGAACAGGAGCCTGGCCCTCTTGTTGAACGATGAACGGCACAACGAATTCGTCAGTCACGCCCGCATCGTAGGAAGCTTGGACACCCTCTTCGGCTGATGCATAGACAGGACCTATGCCATTGACCATGACATCGTACGCCAACTGGATGCGTTCCCAGCGATTATCGCGATCCATCGCATAATAGCGGCCGGAAATCGAGGCAAGCTGTCCTACCCCAACCGATTTCATGACTTCTTCTGTCCGTTCGATGTACGTTAACGCAGTTTTAGGTCCGACATCTCTTCCGTCCAGAAACGCATGGACATATACCTTGCGGAGCCCATTCATTTCAGCGAGTCTGAGCAATGCAAACAAATGCTCATAGTGACTGTGGACACCGCCATCAGATAGCAGCCCCATCAGATGCAGTGCGCCGTCATTCGCTTTTGCATGTTGGACAGCCGCGAGCAGCGCTTCGTTTTGGAAAAAGTCGTTTTCCCGGATCGACTTATTGACCCGTGTAAGGCTTTGGTAAACAATACGGCCTGCTCCGATGTTCAAGTGACCGACCTCGGAATTCCCCATTTGACCTTCAGGCAATCCGACCGCTTCCCCGCACGCCGTTAACGTGGAGTGGGGATAAGCGTTCCATAATCGCTCATAATTCGGTTTCTTTGCATGCGCCACAGCATTTCCGGAAGTTTCTGAGCGCAGGCCAAAACCGTCCATAATGATTAAACCAACAGGACCTTTAGGCATTCGCTCCGGCCTCCGCGAGTGCGGCGAACGATTCCGGATCGAGGCTTGCTCCACCGACTAATGCTCCATCGATATCGCTCATCGATAGGAGTTCTTCAATGTTACCTGGTTTTACACTGCCGCCGTACTGTATACGAATCGCTTGTGCCACAGAATCTGAATACAGCTCTGCAAGGACTTCGCGGATCTGCCCGCACACTTTGTTCGCATCCTCAGCAGTTGCTGTACGTCCAGTACCAATCGCCCACACCGGTTCATAGGCAACGATTGCTGAAGCAGCGTCTGTTTCACTCACTCCCGCAAACGCTTTCTTCACTTGTTCCGAGACAATTGCAGATGTCGCGTTGTTTTCACGTTGTTCCAGAGTCTCACCGACGCATACGATCGGTGTGAGCTGATGTTCGAAAGCTGACTTCACTTTACGATTCACGGAGTCGTCTGTTTCGTTATAGTATTGTCTACGTTCAGAGTGCCCCAGCACAACCAATTCGACACCTATACTTTTCAGCATTGCAGGGCTGATTTCACCCGTGAATGCGCCTTCAGTTTCCTCATGCATCGTTTGCGCAGCAATTCGGATCGGCAGTCCTTTTGACTTTTCTACGAGTGCAGCCAAATACGGTGCCGGTGGACAGATGACAGTTTCAGTCTTGTCACTTTCCTTCAACTTCCCAGCAAGCGCCTCCACAAAGGCAACAGCTTCATCCATTGTTTTGTACATCTTCCAGTTTCCTGCGATAATCGGTTTTCTCATGAGTAGTCCTCCTTATGAACGATCTTTCAATGCAGCAACGCCCGGCAGTTCTTTGCCTTCCATGAACTCAAGTGACGCGCCGCCACCTGTTGAGATGTGGTCCATTTGTTCAGCTACTTCAAACTTTTCTACAGCAGCAGCAGAATCGCCGCCACCAATGATTGTAAATGCTTCGGTTTCAGCCATCGCTTGTGCGACACGCTTCGTACCTTCAGCAAATGGCGCCATTTCGAACACACCCATCGGTCCATTCCAAATCACAAGTTTTGAAGCCCGGATCACACTGTCGTACAGTTCAGCGGTTTTAGGACCGATATCGAGGCCCATCCAACCTTTTTCAATATTACTTACATCTACAACTTTTGTTGCTGCTGATTCCGAGAACGAGTCAGCAACGACAGCGTCAATCGGTACGTATAAGTTGACGCCTTTTTCTTTCGCTTTCTGGATGAACGACTGAGCCAGCTCGATTTTGTCCTCTTCAACGAGGGAATCGCCAGTTTCATGACCTTGAGCGCGAGTGAATGTATACGATAACCCCCCACCGATCAATAGGTTATCCACTTTGTCCAGCAAATGATCGATGACACCGATTTTGTCTTTCACTTTCGCACCGCCAATGATTGCAGTGAAAGGACGGTCCGGATCGGATAATGCTTTTCCGAGGACATCGAGTTCCTTCTCAAGAAGAAGCCCTTGGACACTTGGGAGATACGCTGCAATTCCAGCCGTTGTTGCATGCGCGCGGTGTGCTGCTCCGAATGCGTCATTGACGAAAACGTCTGCAAGTGCAGCAAATTGTTTCGCAAGTTCAGGATCGTTCTTTTCTTCCCCTGCGTGGAATCGTACGTTTTCAAGCAAAAGAATGTCTCCGTCCGCTAATTCGGAAACCGATTTCTCGACTGCAGGTCCTGTAGACTCGTCCAATATCAGAACGGGCTTGCCAAGTAGTTCCGCCAAGCGTTTTCCAGCTTCCGTTAAACGTGAATCTTCTTTCACTTCACCTTTAGGACGCCCCAAGTGACTTGCAAGAATCACTCTTGCTCCCTGTTTGGAAAGGTATTCGATTGTAGGGATAGCAGCACGGATTCTAGTATCATCTGAAACTTTCCCGTCTTCCATAGGTACGTTGAAATCCACTCTGCAGAAAACCCGTTTCCCTTTTAGATCCAAGTCTTTCATCGTCATTTTGGCATTCATGCGAACAAGCACTCCTTCACAACAAAAGTTTATGATAAAAAAAAGGAGGAACCGGGCAAAGCCGTTCCTCCTGCCCATCTATTAAGTATAATCGGTCACAATCTGATAAGCCAGATTTTATGTGCCCGTTATGTGTTTAGGGATGTTGTTCTTATAGTCCTTTTTCGTTCATGTACAGCGCAAGATCGATACAACGAGCAGCATATCCTTGTTCGTTGTCATACCAGCTGATGACTTTCACCATGTTGTCTCCAAGTACCATCGTTGACAGACCATCTACTGTAGAAGAAGCATGGTTGCCATTATAGTCTTTTGAAACGAGTGGAAGGTCGCTGTAGAACAAGTAGCCTTTGAGTTCGTTTTCTGATGCTTCTTTCAACGCACTGTTCACGTCTTCAACCGTAACATCTTTTTTCAACTCAGCCACGAAGTCAACGAGTGAAACGTTAGGTGTTGGAACACGTACAGCCATTCCATCCAGTTTCCCTTTCAATTCAGGGATTACTTTAGTTACAGCAGATGCTGCACCTGTAGTTGTCGGAATCATTGACTCCGCTGCAGCACGTGCACGACGATAGTCTTCGTGCGGAAGGTCAAGAATTCGCTGATCGTTTGTATACGAGTGAATTGTTGTCATCATACCACGCTCAACGCCGAACTTTTCGTTCAATACTTTTACGACAGGTGCTAAACAGTTTGTCGTACATGATGCATTGGATACGTAGTGATCAGTTGCTGCATCGTATTCTTGTTCGTTCACACCCATTACGAGTGTTTTCACATCGCCTTTAGCAGGAGCTGACAAGATGACTTTTTTCGCGCCGGCATCAATGTGTTTCTGTAAGCCTTTAGCATCGCGGAATACTCCAGTACTTTCAACAACGATGTCGACTCCAAGGTCTTTCCATGGAAGGTTAGCTGGATCTTTTTCAGCATAGACACGAATTTTCTTACCGTTCACGATGATATGGTTTTCATCAGAGGTGATTTCCGCATCCAGAATTCCGTGAACTGAATCATACTTCAATAAGTGCGCGAGCATCGGTGCATCCGTCAAGTCATTGACTGCAACCACTTCAAGTTCTTCGTGCGCCAGTGTGTCTCGCATTACGATGCGTCCAATTCGTCCAAATCCATTAATCGCCATTTTTACAGTCATGTAAAATCCCTCCAAGTTTTAGTTGTTGTATATAGATGGCATACTTTGGTGATTTTCCAAAGCAGACCTATTGTAAACAGGTTGTGTCAGTCGTTCGCGAGCAAGTTCACAATTTCCCTTGCAGCGCCTTCATCCGTAATAAGAACAGTTTGCTTTGTAGCTCCACGCAAATAAGAAAGAATCGCTTCTGCTTTTTCAGAGCCCCCCGCTACTGCTAATACCAACGGGATGCGTTTCAGATGTTCGGTTTGAATCCCGACCGTTCGAAGATGGTGAACGGTCTCACCGGCTCCATTAAAGTAATACCCAAAAGCTTCACCTTTTGCACTTCTGGAATCGAGTAACTGTTGTTCTTCTTCATCAGAATCTCGCATTGCCGCCATTTTTTTCGCATCGCCAATACCATGCAGCAAGCAATCCGCTGTTTCATATAACTCAAGCATTTTCCGTGCAGTCGGTTCTCTTAGGAATATGGCATGTGCTTCTTCACTAAGAGATTCAGGATAATATAACGATTTATAAGAAGCATTACACGCATGTGCAAAGGTAGCCGCAATCACGTTCGCTTGCTGTCCTATATTATCTCCAACTCCACCTCTAGCAGGGATGAATACTGTATCCTCCGCACCTGGGTAACAACTCAAGTGTTTCGGAATAGCTGCCATTGTACTTCCACCTGTCACGGCCACGATACGTCCATTTCCAATGCGGTTTGCAAAAACAGATGCAGCTTCAGTTCCAAGTAATTCGTTGGAGCCACCTGGTTCAGAACTGTCCCCTTTTACAATGTGCACATCTTGAATGGAAAAATAACTTTTAATACGCTTTGCAAGCACATTTTTGCCATATTGCAGCTCAACTAATGGCCCAAGATTCTCCAATACACTTTCTCCGTCAGTAGTGATGGTCGCTCCCTCTTTCGCAACACGTATCAGTTGCTGATCTCGAAGGGCTTCCACGACTGACCGTGTTTCACGTTCAGACAATCCTGCAGTGTCAGCAAGAGGTCGTCTTCCGATTGGTCCGGATGTCTGGATGAGCTTCAGCACGAGATAGCGTTGTTGCAAGGTTGCCATCATTTCAGGGACCAACTTTTCCTGTGCTTCAACAATAGCCGGTTTCAGAAAGACTCCTCCTTTCGAGTTAGGACAGTTTTTGACCACGTTGGATAAATTTTGTCCCACTGTAGTCAAAAAAACAGATTAACTTATAATGCAACTATACACACTATTCCCGAACATTTCAAATGTTAAACCTCTGAGTCAAAAAGTAAGGCAAGATCTGCATAACCGATTCTTCCAGAGCAAAGGACTTCATGATCCTTCTCGATAACAGGAATCATAAATACGTATTGCTCATGTTTCGCATCATCCTCTTCAATGTTGACTGTCGTCCACGTCAATGGATAATCTTCTTGAATGAGATGCATCATCTGTTCAGCCTCGTCACATAGAGAACAGCCTGGCTTCGTATAAAATTTCACATGCATGAGAATCCCTCCATTAAAAACAGTGTAAAAGGAAAAAACGATCTACGCAACAACTAGCGTCGCGTAAATCGTTTTTTTCCGCTTACCAGCTACGTCCTGCGCCTCCGCCACCGCCGGAACCGCCGCCGCCAAAGCCTCCGAATCCACCACCAGAACCGCCTGAGCCTGAGCCGAATCCGCCTCCACTGCCTCCGAACGATCCCGGGAAGAAGACCATACCGCCCCCTCGTCTGCCTCGAGATCCACCTGAACCTCCAGAACCGCCGGAACCGCCGCCTCTTCCGGAGTTAAAGAAAATCTGGATGAGAATGAAACCGATGACGATGATCGGGACGATCGGGAGCCCACCTCCATCACCGTTGTCTCCTTCATAGGTTGCAACGGGTAATTCAGAGCCTTCTAGTCCGTACTCCTTTGCGATTTCGTTGTAGAAGGCTTTATAAGCTTCCATGATGGCTAGGTCTGGTTGTTGGGCCTCCAGATAAGGTCCAGCAACTTCATCTATAATTCTGCCAACCTTGCCATCAGGCAAAGCACCTTCTAAACCGTATCCCACTTCCAAACGAAAGTGTCTTTTCTCCGATTCATCTTTTTCAGTTGTTACCACTAAAAGAGCTCCGTTATTTTCTTTCTTATCGCCGAGTTGGAACTCACGCAACTTATTCAATGAAAACTCTTCAATGGGTCTTCCTTCCGTGGACGGCACAACCAATACGGCAAATTCAGCACCAGTCGCACTTTTCAGCCGCTCGCCATAGTCACTCAGTTCGGCTATCTGACTTTCGGAAAGAATACCGGATTCATCTTGTACCACAGCCACATTAGCATGAACTACAGGTTGAACACTCACGAACATTACTAGAAGCATACCAAGCAGGGCAAATACTCGGGCAGCTGTCTTTCTCATTACTCATCAGCCTCAAAATCGACTTCCGGCGCTTTATCCGCACCGGCTTCCGCTTTGAAGTATTCTTTTTCGTCAAATCCGAAAATCGATGCAACGAGTTTGCCCGGGAAACGCTTCACTTGTTTGTTATACGAAGCGACCTCGCCATTGTAATCCTTCCGTGCTACAGCCAGTCTGTTTTCAGTTCCGGCTAATTCGTCCATCAGCTGTCTGAAGTTTTCATTACTTTTTAATTCTGGATAATTCTCTACAACGACTAGCAATCGGCTAAGCGCACCAGAAAGTTCAGAGTCCGCTGCAGCTTGTTCTTCAGGTCCGTTTGCCCCTGCTAATTTTGAACGGGCTTCTGTAACTTGACCTATGACTTCTTTCTCCTGTTTCGCGAACCCTTTTACCGTGTTCACTAAGTTAGGGATTAAATCCACTCTTCGCTGCAGTTGCGTTTCAATTTGTGAATACGCCTGGTCTACGTTTTCTTCTGATGTTACGAATTTGTTGTAGCTTGGTACTAAAATCAATGCCAACACTACAATAATACCTACTATGACCGCTATCGGTCCCAATAACTTCTTCAAAATTCCCCGCCTCCTCAAATATCTGTGTTTCTACACTTTCAGAAGTTTACCCTGAAACCCAGAAACTCAAAACGTTACTTGTCTATTTGTATACGTATGAAAACAAAAAAGGATTCTCTATTTAAATTATTTGTTGATGCTTTTTACAATATGGAGGAAGTCGATTCCTTAGGACTTCACTAACTGTCGGTAGGCATCTGCATTTTCTACATAAATTCAGTCACGATCTTAGCGTCTACTTCCAAGAGCATTCTCAGCATCTTTCATTTAAAGATCCTATCATTTAAAATCTATACTTCTTAATCGGACAACTGCTATGTGCGGGCACTGATTCTTCGCATTAGATAGTAGTGCAACAATAAAAATGAGAAGGAGGGATTTTTTATGAATCAGAAAAAATGTTGTTGTAAAAATTGTCGAAGTACCAGTTGCTGCACTAGCTGTAACGGTTGCAAACAGCATGATGGTAAATGTAATACGTGTACGTGTTGCATTTGTGTCCCTGGCCGACCTGGGCCACCGGGGCCACCGGGACCTCCAGGACCTCCAGGACCTCCAGGACCTCCGGGCGCTGATGGTGAACAGGGACCTCCTGGACCTCCGGGACCGACGCAAGACACATTATGTGATTGCTGTACAACACCTATGCAAAACGTATTAATGCAAATACCAAGCGGTACAGTTGTGACATTGGGAACAACCGACTCGACATCCGGTAATTTAAGTAACGTAACCTTACAATCAGTAGCGAACTATTTGGTTACCGTCACGCAAGGTAGTAACGTTGTAGTAGTTCCTATATGCAAAGTAACAGGGGTTTCAGGAAGAAATGATGCTGCTGACATCATCAATGACATCACGTTAGAACCTCGAAAGGAAGGAACTGGAGAGTGTGCTTGCTGTGAGGATCCGATAGGAAGTTATTTATCCTCCATTTCCGAGGCGGATATCGACGTTATTGGACCAGCATTCAATAACATTCAGAACGCGACTATCCTTGAAGTCGGAGAAGGAATCGTGAAAGTCGATGCTCCTGGATTAGAAGTGGCCGCTCTTTCCACTTGTCAAATATCCTTAATCACCAATCCGATTTCCTGAAAAGTTTTTTGGAACACGATCACTTAACAACAGATTATATGGATAAACTGTAACTCCAACGCCTGTTAAAACTCCCCATTACAAACAAAAAATCACCGGATTGCATGATTTTCATACAATCCGGTGATTATTTTAGAAGTGCTTATATGCCCTCGGCGGGAGTCGAACCCACATTTCAAGCTTCGGAGGCTTGCGTGCTATCCATTGCACCACGAGGGCAGCTTTTGTCTGCATTGCAGCGGACAAGTAATAGTATACTTGCTGGCCGATCCAAAAGCAACAAATATTTGTAAAGCGTTATATTTGACCTTAGTTGACCATACTATGTATGATAAAGTCATGGTTAGGCGGACATCCGCTTTAACATACGACATATTCAACAATCAAAGGGAGGAACTGAAATGAACTTAATTCCTACAGTTATCGAACAGACGAATCGCGGGGAGCGTGCGTATGATATTTACTCCCGCTTACTAAAAGACCGCATTATCATGCTTGGAAGTGCAATTGACGACAACGTAGCAAACTCGATCGTCGCTCAATTACTATTCCTTGAATCTGAAGATCCAGACAAAGATATTTCCATCTATATCAACAGCCCGGGCGGCAGCATCACAGCAGGTATGGCGATCTACGATACAATGCAATACATCAAGCCGAACATCCAAACCATTTGTATCGGTATGGCCGCTTCAATGGGATCATTCCTACTTGCAGCTGGTACAAAAGGAAAACGCTATGCGCTTCCTAACGCTGAAGTTATGATTCACCAGCCACTTGGCGGCGCTCAAGGTCAAGCGACTGAAATTGAAATCGCAGCGAAGCACATTCTCTTCATCCGCGAGAAACTGAACCAGATCCTTGCTGAGCGCACAGGTCAACCGATCGAAGTGATTGAAAAAGATACGGATCGCGATAACTTCATGACCGCAGAACGTGCAAAAGAATATGGATTAATCGACCATATCATTACACGCAGCGATATGAGAGAATCCGAAGGTAAATAATTTCAAGTATCACCAGTGGCGTCCCGTTATTTGCGGGGCGTCTTTTTTGTTAGTTCAACCCCTGCACAAATGCGACAAGTGCTTCAGCAGCTTGTTCTTCGTCGCCGCCATCTGCGATCAAGGTAACTGTGCTGCCTTGTGCGATCGCTAAACTCATGACGCCCATTATACTCTTTGCATTCACTTGGCGCTCATCCCGTTTAACATATAAGTCCGAAGTATAGCGATTGGCCTCTTGCACAAATAATGCCGCCTGTCTTGCTTGCAAGCCAGGCTTAATCTTCACTTCAGCGGTTTTCTCTATCATTGCTTTCAGTCCCTTCCTTTTAAGTGATTCCGCCGACTCTGACTTTTTCGGCAATCTCATCGATTTTACGCAACCTGTGATTCACGCCCGATTTACTTACAGGTCCCCCAGACACCATCTCACCTAACTCTTTCAATGTGATATCTTGATATTCCACACGTAAATGTGCAATTTCTTGCAGCCTGTCAGGTAATTGTTCCAAACCGATGGTCGATTGGATCAGTTTAATATTTTCGACTTGGCGCTGGGCTGCACTGATGGTCTTGTTCAGATTCGCAGTTTCACAGTTCACCAGCCGATTTACACTATTTCGCATATCCCGTACAATCCTTATGTCTTCAAAACGCATGAGCGCAACATGTGCACCGATAATGCTTAAGAAATCCGCAATCTTTTCGGCCTCTTTCAAATAGGCAACGAACCCTTTTTTACGTTCGATCGATTTGGCATTCAACTGATAATCGTTCATGAGCTCGACAAGCGCATCCGAATGCTCGGCATACATCGAGAAGACTTCCAAGTGATAAGAGGAGGTCTCCGGATTATTCACCGAACCACCTGCAAGGAACGCTCCGCGCAAATACGCTCGCTTGCAGCATTCATTAGGTATGATCGCTTCCGAAATGGATTGGTTGGATTGGAATGTGTTCGTCAAAATATCGAGGTCGTCCAATAATTGGCGAGCCCCTTCCCGGATCCTGCAAATATAGACGTTATTCTTTTTCAAACGCATTTTGCGTCGTACGAGCAATTCGACCTTGTGCGTGTAAAGTCTTTTCAAATTTGAATAGAGTCTTCTTGCAATCGCTGCATTTTCTGTTTGAACGTCCAAGCTAATGGTCTTATTGGAAAATGAGAGGACACCATTCATTCGAATGAAAGCAGCAACTTCCGCTTTTGTACAGCAATCATCCGCTTCGATTTGTGTCAATTCCTTTTTCGTTTCTGATGCGAAAGACATGAACTCTCCCCTTTCTCGGTGACGATCACGTCTGTTTTGTTTTGGATTCGTCTGTTATGTACGTCACGAACCATTCTGCTACTTTCTCTGCATCGTGCAATACTCGTTCATTTTCTGCGAGTGCAATGTCTTCTTGCCATATTTCGGGTACTAGCTTCTGCAATTCTTCAAGATCCCGTTCTACAGGCCATGAAGTGACCGTCTGCCCTGCTTCCGTTAAAAGCGGCATGATGTCCGTCTTATTCAGCAGTACGGCATCTAAAAACGGTTTTCCGACATGATCATATAGCGCAGCGACATGCTCGGACGCCGTATAACGGTACGTTTCCCCTTTTTGTGTTGTTAAATTCCCTACATACACTTTACTTGCTTCACTTTTAAGAACGGCCTCCCGAATATCTTGAACAAGCAAGGACGGTAAAATGCTCGTATACAAGCTTCCAGGTCCGATGATGATCAAATCCGCCTGCCGTATCGCATTTAATGTCTCCGGTAAAGGTTTCGCATCTTGGGGCGATAAGTACACTTGACGTATTTTACGTGCATACATGGGAATTTTAGATTCCCCTGTCACAATCGTTCCGTCATCCAATTCCGCATGCAGTTTGATGCGTTGGTTGGCTGCCGGAAGTACTTTCCCTTTAATATTCAGTACCTGTCCTGTTTTCTTGACAGCGCTGGCAAAATCACCTGTAATATCTGTCATGGCGGCAAGCATCAGATTCCCAAGTGAATGTCCGTGTAGATCGTCTTGCGTTGTGAAACGATACTGGAAAAGCTGCTCGATGAGAGGTTCAACATCTGAAAGCGCTGCCATCACCTTTCGGACATCACCGGGAGGCGGGATATCATACTGATCCAACAACCTCCCTGAACTCCCACCATCATCCGCAACTGTAACCACTGCAGTTAAATCGACTGGGTACTTCTTCAACCCACGAAGTAATGTCGACAACCCTGTACCGCCTCCAAACACCACAATCTTCTTGCGGCTATTGGATGGTGTCATAGCGTCAACCCTTTCTTTTTTCGA
Organism: Sporosarcina gallistercoris; assembly: GCF_014836415.1. Taxonomy (GTDB): domain Bacteria; phylum Bacillota; class Bacilli; order Bacillales_A; family Planococcaceae; genus Sporosarcina; species Sporosarcina gallistercoris. The sequence continues at coordinate 113,331 of NZ_JACSQY010000008.1, forward strand.
TATGCTGATGTGTTACGTACGTTGTGTAGTCATCTTTAAACTGATTCCCGAAGTATTCCGCAAGGGTGACTGAACGGTGCTGACCACCTGTGCAGCCAAACGCAATCACCACTTGTGATTTACCTTCGTTTTTATATTGGGGAATCAGGAACTGGAATAGATCGGATAGCTTTGTAATCAAAGTCTGCGTATCTTCCCACTTCAACACATAGTCATATACGTCTTTATCCAGCCCCGTCTGAGGACGCATTGATTCTATATAATAAGGATTCGGCAGGAAACGGACGTCAAATACGACATCTGCATCGATTGGCATTCCATGTTTAAATCCGAATGATATGAAATTCAATGTGAAATTTTCGCCTTCGCCTACTGAGAACTCTGCAATGATTTTGTCCCTAAGTTGTTTCGGTTTCATGCGAGAGGTGTTAAAAATCGAACGTGCACGGCCTTTCACATCACTTAACAGACCTCGTTCTTTTTGAATGCCCGTTAATGGTTGTCGTCCATTCGCGAGCGGGTGGGACCTCCGTGTTTCTTTATAACGGCTCACTAATGTTTCATCATCCGCTTCAAGAAATAGGATACGAGTCGTCACATTGTCCATACGGGTCAGATTATCAATCGCATCGAGCAGAGCGTCAAATAGCCCGCCGCCGCGCGTATCGATGACAGCCGCGATTTTCGATTTTTTATCCGCAGATTTCATCATCAAATCGAGGAAAGTCACGAGCAGTTCCGGTGGTAAATTATCAATACAGTAGTAGCCCATGTCCTCAAAACTTTGCATCGCTACGGACTTACCCGCACCCGACATGCCGGTAATAATAACCAGTTCGAGTTCCTCAGAATGTGCTTCAATTTCCATCGGTTCAATCACCTTCCGTAGACATTTGAATTTTTTCTTCCAGAAGCTCAAACTCCTCTGTATACGTGAATGTCCCGTATTGAATACCAGAGCGTGAACTCGCAAATAACAAGTTGGTCCGATCGCCTTCAGCCATTGGAAGTGTATTCAAATCTTCAATCGGATGCCATCCAAGTTCTCCTTCAATGGTCTCAGTGAGAGGTGTCCCTATGAGGTCATGGGCGATAAACGTATACAACATCCATTCATCCACAACGTCTTCACCATTACGTATGACCATGGTGAACACACCTTTAAGATGAGGATCCACAGGTTTAGCACCCGTTTCTTCCGTGAATTCACGAACTGCGGTTTCCATGATCGACTCGCCTGCATCCATCTTTCCACCAGGAGCTACATACCAGCCTCTGCGCGGTTTCTTCAATAATAAGGTTTTCCCGTCTTTCACGACGAGCAGGTTTACAATTCTTTGCATAAGCGTTCCTCACTTCTCTTTGTACACATATGTAATAAGTATAATCGATTTCTTTGAAAAACGACACAAAAAGAAGCTGCCGGCATGGTTCACTCCGGCAGCTTAAAAGTTTATTTTAAAATAGGGGGTCAATCAACACTCTTAGTATAACCGAACACTATTTCAGTAGCGTTACAAAATTGTTAAAGATAGGTTAAGAAAAAATTGCATCTCACACTTGTGTTTCAAGTGATTCTGTCAATTCTTCCACATACTTTTGACAAGATTGCGCTGCGATACTTCCGTCGCCTGTCGCTGTAACGACTTGGCGCAATAGTTTTTCACGCACATCCCCTGCTGCGAAAATCCCCGGAATTTCCGTTTCCATCACTTCGTTCGTTTTAATATACCCATTCTCATCTAAAATACCGAGATCCTTGAACGGTGCCGTGATGGGATCAAGTCCGATGTAAATGAACATACCCTCGGCTTTGAACTCTTTTTCAGAACCATCTTCAGTAGACACCAATGTGACTGAATCGATTTTCCCATCTTTTCCGTGCACTTCTTTAACAGTCGTATTCCAGATGAAGTCGATCTTATCATTCGCAAATGCGCGTTGCTGAAGAATTTTCTGTGCACGTAACTCATCACGACGGTGGATGATTGTAACTTTACTTGCAAAACGGGTTAAGTACGTTCCCTCTTCAACTGCAGAATCTCCGCCGCCGATTACAATGATTTCTTTGTTTTTAAAGAACGCACCATCACAAACAGCACAGTAACTCACTCCGCGGCCTGTTAACTCCGTTTCACCCGGAATACCCATTTTACGGTATTCTGCGCCTGTCGTAATAATGATGGAACGAGCTTTGTACTCTTTTCCGCTTGCGACAACTGTTTTATATTCTTTACCATCGATAATTTCTTTTACATCACCATATGCGTATTCCGCGCCAAAACGTTTGGCGTGATCGAACATTTTAGTGGATAACTCAGGTCCAAGAATGGACTCGAAACCTGGATAGTTTTCAATCTCTTCCGTACTTGCCATTTGGCCGCCTGGTACTCCCCGTTCCAACATAAGAGTTTTCATATTAGCGCGTGCCGTATAAACTGCTGCGGTCATTCCTGCAGGACCTGCCCCGATGATTAATGCATCATAAATAGTTTCAGATGACATGCTAGTTCCTCCTCTAATTGACTACTTCTGTTCAAATCGTATAAGGTTTCCAAGTTCCCATCAAGTTATCTGCCTGCTATCGGCTTAAGGGATCTTACGGTTTTCAAGAGAAGTTCGGAAGGAGCTCGAATAGCTCGCTCACATACTTGGTAAGTGTTGGTGTACTTATCCCATACAATGCAGCAAGTTTCGTTTTTGTGATCCCTTTACTACGGGATGAGTGGAACATAAAATCGACGGCTGCTGCAATCGCGTTTGGGTTTTTAAAAGGATACTGTTTCTCGATCCCGGTTTCAAAAAGCGTAAACCACATTTGAAATAGATGAGTTCCTTCTTCATCCAGCGGATTATGCTTGGCATATAACAACTCGGTCGCCTGCATCGCACGATTGAATGCTTGGTCCGCGATCGACTTTTCAACGAGGTTATAATCCAAACTTGAAGCGAGCACTAACTTCTCGAGATCCTCCAACTTTTCCACGTCAATATAGGCGGGGTGTGCAACAATCTCTTGTTTATGAATGGATTTCCCTAAAAGGAAGAAGCCGAACATCCTTTCACTCACGTACTCATTGCTTATTTTATCGAGTAGAAATTGCTTGTCCTGTGTATAGATCGATTCATCGATCTGCTGATTCGCATTGGCGTCAATCCAAGGCTCCAGACCGGCTTTTGAAGGGTCAATTTCTATCAGTCGGCTAAATGCTGTTTCAGCCTGTTGACGGTGTCCCGAAAAGAAAGCGGATTGAGCAAGCCAAAAGAAGAATCCCGCATCCCCTTCAAATCCTTTTTTCTGGATACTGCGTAACCAGTGATACGCTTCTTTATGATTCCCTATAAGAGCAAAAGTCGCACCTAATTTGTATCGGTTCTCAAACTGATACGGCCGTATTTTAACGAGCAAGTCAACGAGTGGCTTTAATTTCTCTTGGTCGCCTTCGTAATAGTAGAAAACTGCGAGATTACATAACGCATGGACATTGCCTTGGTCTTTCCGCAGCACATCGTACAACAGTTCCCTCGCATCAGTCGTTTCACCTCTATAGAAATAAGCGAGTGCCAAGTTGTTAAATGATGACCAGGATTCCGGGTGATCCACGACGATGTCTTCAAGTACAGTGACGGCTTTGTCAAACTCGCCAGTTTCCATTAACCGTCTCGCTTTTTCTTGCAACAAGTGAACTTCTTCGTCTCCCTGTTGGTCATCTGCTAAAAATGCGGCTTCTTGTTCAGCAAACTCGATAATCTCTTTTGCTTCCTCTGAAAGTTCCCCTTCAGGTGCCACATCCATGTATTTTTCTGCGAACAACTTCGCTTCACGCAGTAATCCGAGATGGGCATGGATTTCCGCAAGGTAGAAAATCACTTCCCGATCTGTCGGCTCCAATTCGTACGCTTGAATCAGCAAATCCAATGCCTCTTCAAAACGCCCTTCCTCCATCACCATAATTCCGTATTGCATGACAATCCGATGATTATCTGGATTCAGTTCCACCGCACGCTTCAGGTATTTCAAAGCTTCCGGAAATTGTTCTTTTTGTATCTCCGCAAGCGCTCGTTCATAATAAAAAACGCCATCTGGGACAAATGAAATAATATTATTGTTTTTGTTTTGCTCGTTTTTATCCAAACAGATTCCTCCGAAAAAACAAGAAGGAACGAGGAAAACGCTCCTTCTTGCAATATGACTACAGTATACCATAACTTTTTTTCCTAACGTTACACCTTAAGATTGTTTTCATCCCGAATCGCACGCTCTTCAGCTGTGTAAATGATCCGCACTGGATTTCCTCCTGCAAATGCACCTGCCGGGATATCCCGGTTCACGAGCGTTGCTGCAGAAACAACCGCACCATCTCCAATTGTGACACCGGGTAAAATCGTGGAGTTCGCACCAATCATGACTTCGTCACCAATAACAACGTCACCGATTCTGTACTCGTCTATTAAATATTCGTGAGCGAGAATGGTGGAGTTGAATCCGATAATGGTGTTTTTTCCGACGCGAATGCGCTCAGGGAACATGACATCCGGGAAAACCATGAGAGCGAATGCAGTCTGTGGACCGACTTCCATCCTGAGGAAATTTCTATACAGCCAGTTTTTCACTTTGAAGGACGGGGTATATCGAGCGATTTGTATTACAACGAAATTTTTCATGACTTTGAAAAAAGATACGGATTTGTACAAGTTCCAAAGTGAATTCCCTTTTCCTTTCACCTGAAAGCGCTCCGTCTTTCTCATGTAGCCGTCACACCTACAATTTCGTAGAGATCCGAAATGTGGGTCAACATATAGTCTGGGTTAAAAGTCGAAAGAAATTCAGGTCCTTTCGCAGACCAGGCCACAGCGGCTGTCCGGACACCTGCATTTTTTCCGCCTTCAATGTCATGAAAATTATCGCCCACCATCAGAACTTCTTCTTTTGAAGCATCCAATCGGTCAATCGCCAGTAAAAGAGGCTCCGGATCCGGCTTTGGACGTTGCACATCATCCAATCCGATAATCACTTCAAACAACTGCGTAATCCCTATTAAATCCAAACCTTTTCGAACCATATCATTTCTTTTTGTCGACACAATCGCCATCCGGATTCCATTGTTTGCTAATTGGGTCAATACTTCTGTAACACCGTCGAACTCAGCTACTAACCGATCATGGTTCGCCATATTCCATTCCCGGTATTCTTGAATCATCACTTCCGTCTTGGAAGGATCCATCTTATTAAACGTCTCTGCCAATGTCGGTCCTAGGAATGGCAAGATTTCTTTCCGAGTGTATTGCCCGGGATAATGATTTCCAAGCAATCGCTCAAAAGACTGCATGATCAGTTCGTTCGTATCGAGTAACGTACCATCCAAGTCGAACAGTATCGTTGTAATTGGCTTATCCATTGACAACAGTAGCCTCCTTTTCCAGTTTCTCATTCAGCTTATGTCTCCAGAAAAACGCAACTGCTATCGTCAAAACGAACGCAGTTATAATTCGGATCAGAAGCAGTGGCCAAACTGGGATACCTAATGGGATGAACAATAACGTATCTTCTATCACTGCGTGACATGCTACTAGAAAGATGAACGAAAGCGTTGCATCCCGTTTGCTCACACCGTCTTCCTGTACCGCCTGGATCATCACACCAGCACCATACGCGAGACCGATGACAAGCCCCGCCACTAAAGTGAGCGATGCGTTTGGCTGTACTCCAATCAGTTTCGTGACAGGTGAGAATTTAGTAGAAAACTTCTCTAAGTAATTTCGATCTTTCAAAAATTGAACGACGAGCATCAGCGGGATGACAATGAGTGCGAGCTGTAAGACACCGAAAGATGCTTTTTGCAGCCCCAGTAAGAAGATATCCAACCAGCCTTCAGGAACTACTGAAGTTTCTGGAGCAATCCCATATTTCGCGATTTCTCCGCCGCCTCGCCAAACGAGGTTAATGACGATACCGGATAGCGCCGCCAAACCGAAACGCACGACCAACACGATCCACAGCTTGACGCCCACTTTCAATGCAACCCCCGTTTCGATGAACAGGTTATGTGAAAAACTGAGCATCATGGCGATGATGAACACTTCTTTCACCGTCAAATCGAGTGATAATACCCCTGCGATCCCAGCATACAAATTCAAGGCATTGCCGAGGACTAGCGGGATTGCCGCTTCTCCACTTAGTCCGAAAAGATTCATGAATGGAGCAATCAGCTTAACAATCCAAGGTAATATAGGAGTATGCTGCAAAATCACTACGAGAATCGTGATAGGGAAAATGATTTTCCCAAGTGACCAAGTTGTTTTTAATCCAGCCCCTAGACCGTTCTTGAGCGTGGAACTATTCGAGTTAGTTATCATTGTACCTCACATCCGATTTCATGATGAACCTGCGATAGATGAGAATTCCAAGAGCAATAAGCACCCCTATTATTGAAACTACTTGCGCTGCACGAAGTCCTCCTCCGTACAAGCTATCGGTTCTCATTCCTTCGATGAAGAAACGTCCGACGGAATACCAAATGATATAGAAGCAGAAGATTTCTCCTCGTCTCAAGTTCACTCGTCGCAGCAATAAAATGATTGCCAGACCTACAAGATTCCACATGGACTCATATAAAAATGTCGGATGATACGTTACCCCGTCAATCGTCATCTGGTTCATGATCCAATCAGGAATAATAGTATTTTCAAGAAATGACTGAGATACCGGTCCGCCATGTGCTTCTTGGTTCATGAAGTTGCCCCAACGACCGATAATTTGACCGATGAGTAAACCAGGTGCTGTAATATCGGCCACTTTCCAGAAAGACACTCCGCGTTTTCTAGTAAAGATGACCGCTGTTATAATCGCACCGATCAAGGCACCATGGATCGCGATGCCGCCTTCCCAGATCTTAATGATATCTCCAGGATGGTCTTTATAGAAATCCCATGAAAAGACGACATAGTAAATCCGTGCTGAAATAATGGAGATAGGGACAGCCCAAATAAGCATATCCGTTAGGAAATCAGGATGCATCTTCCGTTTCACCATTTCTTTTTGGACAAGTAAAAATGCTAAAATGATGCCCGTTGCAATTAAAATTCCATACCAGCGAACTTCGAAAGTACCGAAAGAAAACGCAACTGGATCAATCGCCAATAATGTATTCATTTATCAGTGGATCCCCTTTTCTTCTGCTGCAGCCGCCTTTTGACTAATCACTGCATCCAGCTTGTTTGTAAATTCTTCAGCTGCATTAATGCCTAACGTTTTAAGACGATAATCCATTGCAGCCACCTCGATGATGACCGATAGATTCCTGCCTGGACGGACTGGTACGACCAGCTTCGTCACTTCCGAATCCATGATCTTCAATTTGTCTTCATCGACACCTAAGCGGTCATACATTTTCTCGGGATCCCACAGCTCCAAGTCGATGGCGAGCACAATCCGTTTGTCATCTTTTACAGAACTCGCTCCAAATAGAGTCATGATATCAATAATCCCTACGCCTCGAATTTCTAACATATGCCGAAGCAAAGGGGGCGGACTCCCAATTAAAATATTCTTCGCAACTTCCCGGATTTCAACCGAATCATCCGCGATGAGCCGGTGACCCCGTTTCACAAGTTCGAGCGCGGTCTCACTTTTCCCGACACCACTCTTCCCTGTGATCAATACGCCGATTCCATAGACATCCACCAACACGCCATGAAGGGTTTTCATGGGAGCTAATCGCCCCGCTATGAAATTTGTCAGCATACCCGAAAGTCTCGTTGTCGGAACATCTGCACCGAGGACGGTTATCCCCATCCGTTCTGCTGCAGCTTCAAGTTCCGGCGGCAGAGCAACACCATGCGCTAGGACAAACGCCGGTGTGTCCGGTGTGCATAACAAATTCATCCGTTCAATACGGAGTGCTTCAGGAAGCATCTCAAAAAACGAGATTTCTGTCTTTCCTAACAGTTGGATGCGTGTCCGTGTATAGAAATCGAAGTAGCCCGCCATTTCCAGCCCTGGACGGGAAATGTCGCTGATCTCGACCGTTCTGTCGATTCCACTAGCACCCGCAAGCAATTCCAGGTCAAACCGTTCCTGTATATCTTTCACCGTGACTCCACTCATTAGACAGCCACCTCCATCTTCAATTGTTACCTATGCATCATTCTACCATTGTAGAATGGAATTTGAACGGTTTTTAGCACCAATTGTTCTCCTTGCCTCACAATTATAGATCACGAAGGAAAAAGCCTTCCCTCGAATAGTTCGAGAGAAGGCCAACACAACCATTATTCGTTCTTGTCCGGCGTATAACAAACCATCACGGAACCTGTTTTAGATTCTGCAAACAAGTGCAGAGTAGACGGAGTGTCCTGGACATCCTTCTTGAAGTTCATGGAACGATGTAACAGCTGATCTTGAGTGGAAGTATTCTCAGTATCCGGCAGTTTCAAGTTCAAGCTGCCGATCGTGGATGTAATGCTTCCTACTAATGACAGCGCGCTAGGTACATACAGCTCGATATTGCCTCCGACACTTTTCACATCGATTTTTTCAGGAATCTCATGGGTGGTCGTCACGGATATCGAGCCGTTCAGTGTGCGGGCTTGGGTATCTTTCACTTTCCCATCAATGTAAATAAGTCCGTTCAGAGTCTGCGTTTCAAGTTGCTGACTTTCTAGGCTCAGCAGACGAATTTCCCCATTAAGCGTTTCGATATCCACATCGACTGTTTTCACATAGCTGACATTCACTTTTCCGTTACCCGTCTTCACTCGGAGTACGTCTGCTTCTAGGTTACGCAAATCGAATCCGCCATTCAACAAGCGAACGGAAATCTTGCGGTACGTTTTTTTAGGGACGGTGAGGACTGTATTCACTTGAATGGTTTTTGAATTACATGAAATCCTGAGTGATTGGTCATCTGCTACAAAAATCAGTTTTTCCAAAAACTCCCGCTTCGCATCTTCTTCGGAACTGGACGTAAAGGTCTTCACAGAAAATACCGCTGTGATTTCGTCTCCTTCACCTGGTACAATCGATAGTTTACCGTTATCGATATCCACGATAAGCTCATCCAATTCTTTTCCATCTTTTTGAGCTTTGTGCTCAAACGTCGTTGAAGCACCAAACGGATTTTCCACATCGAACTGCTTTACTTTTTGAACCGCACTTTGCATGAATTGCATGAACTGATCACCGACGTTCGTTAAATCCTTACGAATGTCTTCCATGAATTCGTCAGCAGAAGTACCCGACCATCCATATTTAGAAGATGATCCTTTTTCTTTTGACGATTGTTCTTTCCCAGGTTCGGTATAACTTTCTCCCGTCGCTTTCTGTTGTTGCGGTTTTTCTTGTGCAGTCTCTTGTGTGTGCGCTGGGTCCATATCAATTGAAAAACCAGCCGGTTTCTTCGCAGAATCTTTTTCAGATAATGCTTCTAACAATGTGAGAGCCTCGTCCGTTGATATCGTTCCATTTTCAAGCATATTTAAAATGCGTTTTCTTTCGTTTTGCATTTCTTTCGCCTCCTAAGTGGAATGATGGTGCATATGATCTGCTTATCTATACGGTTCACAACCAAAAAAGTTTCATGTCACTGGATTTTCAGCTTGTTCGATTCTTGCAGTCATACGGCCCCGATCCCGCTCCAAAATAGGTTTCAAGTACATTCCCGTATACGATTTTTTATTTTCCGCTACCTGTTCAGGTGTGCCTGTAGCGATGATTTGACCGCCTTTGTCACCACCTTCAGGTCCAAGGTCAATAATATGATCGACAGTTTTAATAACATCTAGATTATGTTCGATCACTAACACTGTATTTCCAGACTCGACAAGGCGTTCCAAGACTTTGAGCAGTTTTGCGATATCATGGACGTGAAGTCCTGTCGTCGGTTCATCCAAGATGTAGAACGATTTCCCGTTGGAACGTTTATGAAGTTCTGAAGCGAGTTTGACGCGTTGAGCTTCTCCGCCGGAAAGTGTCGTCGCGGGTTGTCCCAATTGAACATACCCTAATCCTACGTCAACAATTGTTTGCAATTTACGTTGGATCTTAGGGATATTTTCAAAGAATTCCGAAGCGGATTCCGCTGTCATTTCAAGGACGTCTGCTATGTTCTTCCCTTTATACGTGACTTCAAGCGTTTCCCGGTTATATCGTTTCCCATGACATACATCACAAGGAACGTACACATCAGGCAGGAAGTGCATTTCGATTTTCAGAATCCCATCTCCACGGCACGCCTCACAACGTCCGCCTTTTACATTGAAACTGAATCTCCCTTTTTTGTAGCCTCGGACTTTCGCTTCGTTCGTCATGGCAAATACATCTCTGACATCATCGAATACACCTGTATACGTAGCTGGGTTGGATCTTGGTGTCCGCCCGATTGGAGATTGGTCGATTTCAATTACCTTTTCTAATTCTTCCAATCCTTCTACGCTTTTATACGCCCCTGGTCGTTGTTTTGAGCGATTTAACTTTTGCGCCAGTATTTTATGCAGCACACTGTTGATGAGCGTACTTTTCCCCGATCCGGAAACGCCTGTAACAGCGATGAACTGACCAAGCGGGAATTCGGCATTCACTTTTTTCAAGTTATTTTCCGAAGCGCCTTTTATCGTCACTTTACGTCCGTCTGATTGTCGGCGTTCCGTCGGTAACGGAATGTAACGCTTGCCGCTCAAATACTGCCCTGTCAATGAGTTCGGATCTGCCATCACTTCTTCAGGAGTTCCAGCAGAGACGATTTCGCCTCCAGCTACCCCGGCACCCGGCCCGATATCGATCAAGTAATCGGCTTCCATCATCGTGTCTTCATCGTGTTCCACGACAATGAGTGTGTTTCCGATATCCCTCATACTCTTCAACGTGCTGATGAGCCGGTCGTTATCTCTTTGATGAAGCCCGATAGAAGGCTCATCCAAAATATAAAGGACGCCAGTTAAGCGTGAACCTATCTGAGTTGCAAGTCGGATCCGTTGTGCTTCTCCGCCAGAAAGGGTTCCTGCTGCACGGGAGAGCGTTAAATAATCGAGACCGACATTGACAAGAAAGCCGAGTCGCTCGTTGATTTCCCGCAGGATCAGCTCTGCGATTTTCGCATCTTTTTCAGAAAGCTGAAGATTATTGAAAAACGAGCTTGCTTCCACAATCGACTTCTCCGTCACTTGTCCAACGTGGAGGTTATCCACTTTGACAGCAAGAGATTCCTGTTTCAATCGGTACCCATTACATGTCGGGCACGGACGTTGTGCCATGTATTTCTCCATCTGTTCACGTACATAGTCGGAAGAAGTATCTTTGAAGCGGCGCTCCACGTTCGATAGAACCCCTTCAAAGTAAATCGCATTATCACGGGTCTGGCCGAATTCGTTCGTATATTTGAATCGGATTTTGTCTTCTTTCGAGCCGTAAAGGATTTTGTCCAAATCTTCTTTTGCCATTTCATCGACAGGACAGTCCATGGAAATCCCATAATGCTGAGCAACTGTCTTCAAAAGTTCTGGATAATATTGCGAACTTGTCGGAATCCAAGGTACAATCGCATCCTCTTTCAGGGACAGAGAGGGATCAGGGATCACAAGGTCCGGATCGACTTCCAATTTCATCCCAAGTCCATCACAATCCGGGCATGCCCCAAATGGACTGTTGAACGAAAACATCCTCGGTTCTAGTTCCCCGATAGAGAATCCGCAAATCGGACATGCATGATGTTCGCTGAATAAGAGTTCTTCCCCGTCAATCACATCGACAAGTGCAGCTCCTTCGGAAAGACGAAGAGCCGCTTCAAGAGAATCACTGAGTCTCCCTGCAATCCCCTCTTTAATGACAACCCGGTCGACCACGACTTCGATGTTATGCTTCTTGTTTTTGTTCAGCTCAATATTGTCATCTAAATCGAACGTTTCGCCATCGATTCGCACACGGACATATCCTTGCTTTTTCAAGTCTTCCAGCAGCTTGACATGTGTACCTTTTCGCCCTGAAACGATAGGCGCTAATATCTGGATCCGTGTCCGTTCTTCCAGCTCCAGTACACGGTCGGTCATTTGTTCGACCGTCTGTGAAGTGATTTCAATTCCGTGATTAGGACAAATCGGCTTTCCGACGCGAGCGTACAGCAATCTTAAATAGTCGTATATTTCGGTAACTGTACCCACTGTGGAACGTGGGTTGCGGCTCGTCGTTTTCTGATCTATCGAAATGGCTGGTGAAAGTCCTTCTATCAGATCCACATCCGGTTTGTCCATCTGTCCGAGAAATTGCCGAGCATAGGAAGAGAGAGACTCTACATACCGGCGTTGCCCTTCTGCATAAATCGTATCAAAAGCGAGGGATGATTTCCCGGAGCCGGAGAGACCCGTCATCACGACCAACTGGTCCCGGGGAATGGTGACGTTAATATTTTTCAAATTGTGCGCTCGCGCACCTTGAATATAGATTTCAGTATTTTTCATGCCTTCTCACCTTTCTGCTTTCAGTTCCAGTATGGTATCTCGCAGTTCAGCTGCACGTTCGAAATCGAGTGCTTTCGCTGATTCTTTCATTTCTTTTTCAAGCGATGCCAGCAATGTCATTTTTTCTTCTTTCGTTAACTTCTTGCCTTCCGTCACTTTATCCACAAAGGAGAGGGTTTCTTCTGCAGTCTGTGTTGCACGGATGACATCGCGTATTCCTTTTTGAATCGTCTTCGGTGTAATGTTGTGCTTTTCGTTGTAAGCGATTTGTATTTCGCGGCGACGCTGAGTTTCTTCAATCGCTTTGTTCATGGAGTCCGTGTATCGGTCTGCGTACATAATGACCCGTCCTTCTGAGTTCCGGGCAGCACGGCCAATCGTTTGGATAAGTGCCCGTTCTGAACGCAGGAACCCTTCTTTGTCGGCATCCAGAATTGTTACCAATGATACTTCCGGTATATCGAGACCTTCCCTCAATAAGTTAATGCCGACCAATACGTCGTAAATTCCGAGTCTTAGCTCACGGATAATCTCGATCCGCTCGAGTGTCTTGATTTCCGAGTGGAGGTAGTTCACTTTCACTCCAGCTTCTTTTAAATAATCCGTCAAGTCTTCGGACATTTTCTTCGTGAGCGTCGTCACTAGCACACGTTCGTTCCTCCGCGCACGTTCGTGGATTTCATCCAGCAAATCGTCAATCTGCCCTTCGATCGGACGTACTTCAATAATCGGATCAAGTAAACCGGTCGGGCGAATAATCTGTTCTACCATTTTGGGTGTATGTTCGATTTCATACGGACCTGGGGTTGCCGAAACGTAAATGGCCTGATTGACGTGTTTTTCAAATTCCTCAAACATGAGCGGACGGTTATCCAATGCGGAAGGCAGGCGGAAGCCGTGCTCCACTAGCACTTTCTTTCTCGCTTGGTCACCGTTATACATGCCTCGAATCTGAGGAAGCGTCACGTGGCTTTCATCCGCCACTATGAGAAAGTCATCCGGGAAATAGTCGATCAGCGTATACGGCGTCTCTCCTGCAGCACGAAGGGATAAATGACGGGAGTAGTTTTCGATTCCTGAACAGAAACCCATCTCTCTCATCATTTCCAGGTCGTAGCGTGTTCGTTGTTCAAGCCGCTGTGCCTCCAGGAGTTTGTCATTCTCACGAAGTATTTTCAGTTGTTCTTCCAATTCTATTTCTATCCGCTCAATCGCTTTCACCATTTTCGCTTCACCTGTGACGAAGTGGGAATTCGGGAAGATGGCGACGTGTTCACGTTCACCGAGAACTTCGCCTGTTAGTGCATCCACTTCACGCAACCGGTCGATTTCGTCTCCGAAAAATTCAATCCGGATACATCGTTCATCTTGAGATGCCGGAAAGATTTCCACGACATCCCCTCTTACACGGAACGTGCCACGTGTAAAACTAACATCGTTGCGTTCATATAGGTTATCCACAAATCTACGCAATAACTGATTTCTGTCGATTTCCAGCCCAGGACGCAGCGAAATCATATGGGCACCATATTCTTCAGGTGAACCTAGGCCATATATGCATGAGACCGAAGCGACAATAAGAACGTCTCTTCGTTCAAAGAGAGCTGCCGTCGCTGAGTGACGCAATTTATCGATCTCGTCGTTTATACTGGAGTCTTTTTCAATATACGTATCTGTTTGAGGGACATAAGCTTCCGGCTGATAATAGTCATAGAAACTGACAAAGTACTCAACCGCGTTGTCCGGGAAAAACTCTTTGAATTCACTATATAGTTGACCCGCAAGCGTTTTGTTATGAGCGATGACCAGCGTCGGTTTATTAATTTCCGTTACAACGTTGGATACGGTGAAAGTCTTCCCCGTACCGGTTGCACCGAGTAACGTCTGGTGCTTTTCTCCGTTCTCAATTCCCGCTACCAATTCTTTAATGGCAGTCGGCTGATCTCCTTGCGGTGTATATGGGGCTTGAAGGTTAAATGTATCTGTCACTGAACGTCACTCCCTAGTATTCCTCTACTGTCTATTTTATCACATTCCCTCTCTGTGCCAAAGCGAAAAGCGAACGTACGTTTTTTCTTATAAAAATTCTTGCAAAAAAAACCTGTACGCAATTGCGCACAGGTTGGAATCATTCTTTCTCTTCTAATTGAAGTAACGTATCTGTCAGATGCATAAAAGTCGGTTTATCATTACGATCCAGGGCCGTATCAATCTCTTCCAGCAAACGTGTTCGAGTTTGTTCACGGTGGATATGATTCAGAAACAAATCGATGTAGATGTCATTCAGCATTTTTTCCGCTTGCATTGAGGAACTATTCTTTCCCACAGCCTTTAGGAACTCAGCATATGAATAATTATTCTCCATCTCTCTCACCTCGGAACCCTTTTAATTATTGTAACGAATCCACCCTCCATTTTGCAAGTACTTTTTCGAATATTCCTACTCTTCTTCTTTGTTATTCGATAATCGAATTGTCGCTTCGGAGATGATCAGCACAACTGCTCCCATTATTAGAGGAGTCACCGATAGACCATGCATCAGTAACCCTGCAATGGCTACCAGTCCTGCCTGCAGCCATTGGACACGCTCCGTCAAACGGAAAATTTCTTTCGGGCGTG
The DNA here is from genome assembly GCF_014836415.1 of Sporosarcina gallistercoris. Lineage (GTDB taxonomy): Bacteria > Bacillota > Bacilli > Bacillales_A > Planococcaceae > Sporosarcina > Sporosarcina gallistercoris. Next base: position 128,400 of record NZ_JACSQY010000008.1, read on the forward strand.
TCTCTTCTGTATTCGGGAATAACAAATCCATCCGGAATTCATCACCTCCGCGAAGTGTTTGCAGCGTCTGAATCGCTGATGCGAAGGCTAATGCTCCAATGAAGACGAAGGCCACGATCGGGAATGGTATGAACAGCACCCCTATAATCGATAGCGCTGTTAAACGGAGCCATAACCAAAATGATTCGTCCGTGCGTATAAACGTCCGACGCAGCAAAAAGCTCTGTGCTTCTGTATGTTCAACGTTTGCCACTGGCATGAATAGACCGAGCCATGATCTTTTACTGATAGACCCCTTCAAATGAGGAACTTCGGTAAAATAATTTGCAAAACGATAGAAGCCCATCATCCGATTCTGCTCCAGTTCGATGAAATGTGTATAAGGGAATGGCTGCACAGCCGCTTTCTTCATCCACAACAAACCGTATAGAATATAGGCGATTGCAATGACCACAAGGATGATCCATTGTTCAGCCAAGACGGCATAAAACAAAAGCATGTTTAGTACGAAGCGGATGAAGCGATCCTGCCATACTCCCTGTCCTTCGTTCGCTTTCCGATAAAAGAATTCAATTCTTACACTTGAATACATAGCGGCAATGATGAGAAGCAGTAATAATCCGAATACCGATTTACCCCCGATGTCATAAGCACTCAACATCGGCAGCGCTACGATGAAAACAATGACCGGTAACGGCAATTTCGAAAAGAACGTCCAATTCAACGCTCGCCCTGTATAGGTCGGTAATTCTTTCTCAAGAGGCAGCAAGTAGACAGCGTCTGCCGGTTTTAACAGCGTCACAGGGGTCGCTATGAACGTCGAACCCGCAAGCAATAATGCAATAAGCCAAATGGCAGGTAAGTCAGCGGGTACATCTTTTAGCCATTCACTGTAGGCATAGCCTGCTGCACCAATCGAAAACAGCAGCACAATCGCCAAGTGCCCCGTGAACACATATTGCAAGTACCGCTGCAGCTCCATCACATATTTACCGAAACGGCTACCCCACACGTCACGTAAGCTGTTCATAGTCAGCTTCCTCTGTCATCGCAATGTATAAGTCATCCAGTGACGCTCCAGGACGGCCGAATGCTTTCCTTAAATCATCCATCGTTCCATGTGCCCGCACGCTGCCTTCGTGCAAGAGGATGATTCGATCGCAATGTTTTTCAGCAGTCGACAATACGTGTGTCGACATCAGCACCGAAGCGCCGCTTTCCGTTCTCTGTGTAAGTTGAGCAAGCAATGAGCGAATGCCTAGCGGATCTAGTCCGACAAAGGGTTCATCGATAATATAAAGTGCGGGTTCTGCAAGGAAGGCACACATGATCATGACTTTTTGCCTCATCCCTTTCGAAAAGTGGGATGGATACCATTTTAAGCGCTTTTCCATTCGGAACTCTTTCAATAGTGCCGCAGATCTCGCTTCAAAAACGTCTTGCGGGATGCTGTACGCCATTGCGGTCAACTCTAAATGCTCACGTAACGTCAGTTCCTCATACAAGATTGGCGTTTCCGGAATGTAACTGAATGACTTCCGGTAGACTTCAGCATCCTCGTTAAACGTGACACCGTTAATTTCAATGGTGCCCCCATGGGGATTCATCAGCCCGATGATGTGCTTGATCGTTGTACTTTTCCCGGCACCATTCAGTCCGATCAACCCGACCAATTCACCTTTTTGAATGTTAAATGATACTTCATGTAAAACCGGTTTTCTTGAATAACCGCCTGTTACGTCTTTCAAGTCAAGTATTGCCATGCGTCTTCCTCCATTCTTCTTCTAGTTTACCAAATCTGAAACAACAATGCCTTGTCCAACCCATGCTGATTATCTGAAAATATGCTACACTAATGACATTCATGAAAGGAAGTGTACAAATGTCCTCTTGTATTTTCTGTAAAATCGCAGCTGGGGAACTCCCTGGAGAAATTTTGTATGAAGATGATCACGTAATTGCTTTCATGGACATTATGCCAGTGACTAAAGGGCATGTCCTCCTCATTCCGAAAACCCATAGGGAAAATGTATATGACCTGACTTCTGATGAGGCTTCTCACCTGTTTGCAGTTGCTCCTAAAATTGCAAAAGCCATTAAGGATACCTTCGAACCAGCGGGTATGAATCTCGTCCAAAACAATGGCGCAGCAGCCGGTCAAGCCGTTTTCCACTTCCATCTGCATTTCGTCCCTAGATACGACGAAACAGATGGGTATCGCCCAACATGGGAACAGAAAACGGAAGAGTTCCCTAGTGAACGAATCCAGGAACTTGCAGGAGACATTAAAAACCATCTCCAGACAAACGCGTAACATAGCATTTGTCATTCAATCAGGTTTTAACTCTTCCTAACTAGGAAATGAACCAATTAAGAAGGAGTGTGCTCAAAATGAAAACATCCACATTTTTTGCAGGACTGGCTGTCGGGTCAGTCGCTGCTGCCGTTACTGTTCTCTACTCAACTCCGCAGTCCGGAAGTGAAATGCGATCTTCCGTAGCAACTGCATCCGCCGATATGATGGCAAAGTTGAAAGATGTAAAAGGCAGAGTCAATGAGTTGAAAGATTCCGTTTCCGATTTTGCTAGCGAAAACGTCCAGCCTGCTATTGAAGGGGTCAAAGATTCGGTAGGCGGTTGGCGCACTGCGGATCCGGGTTCACGTAACCGGTTAGAGAGCGAGATTCACGAAATCCAATCTGCAATCGAAGAACTTGAACGTTCTGTTGCCGCTCAACAAAATAATTGATATGACTGAAGCATTCCGATTTTCGGGATGCTTTTTTATTTACTTATGGAAATGAAACGAATTGAATTATTTTTCAATTCTAACTTTTTTATTTGTTGCTTTCCTGCTATAATGAAAATATCTATAGAAAATAGGAAGTAGGTGCTTGCATGTCCGAACAAGAGTATTCCTTTAAGGAAGCAATGATTTACACTCAACGCCTTGCGCAGATGTCAAAAGCGTTGTGGAAAGCTGTTGAAAAAGATTGGCAACAATGGATAAAACCTTATGACTTGAATATTAACGAACACCACATACTTTGGATTGCCTATCATTTACAAGGTGCCACCATTTCAGATATCGCAAAGTTCGGAGTCATGCATGTATCTACCGCATTCAATTTCTCGAAAAAATTAGAGCAACGAGGGTACTTGGAATTTTTCAAAAAAGAAGATGATCGTCGGAATACATATGTCCTCGTCACAGATCATGGAGAAGACTTGATCAAAGAAATGAACGCAAATTATTTTGTTACCGATCATTCCATTTTAAACGGTTCACTACCGATTAAAAATCTTTACGGGAAATTTCCTGAGTTTTTGGAAGTCATGTCCGTCATCCGTAATGTCTATGGGGAAGATTTCATGGAAATATTCGAAAAGGGATTTGAAAGCCTCGGCGAGACTTTTAAAGAAGAAGATGGGCGTCTAACGGCAGCTTCCGGTGAACTGAAACTCGCATCTGGTGAGGATAAATAATTCCCAAATCTCCGCTCAGTCTGCTATGATGGGAAGAGATGTCCAAAGGGGGTATGCACGTGATTTTGATAATAACTGTTCTCTTTTCGCTATTCTACTTGTTCCAAATCAACAAAATGACGTTCGCGTTGTGCGAATCACGAGAAATTCCTGAAGAAAAGCAAAATAAAATATATGCAACCGTAAATGTACTGATTACTATACTAATGTTGTCCCTTTACGTTGAAGTCTTTTTAAAGGTATGAAAAGCGAAAAGTCCACCCCGTAAAACGGGATGGACTTTTTTCATGTTTTAGTACAAATAAGCCGCGCCTACAATGATCAATAGAATGAACAGGACAACCAACAATGCGAATCCAGATCCTGCTCCAGTACCTCCAGCGTATCCACTCATCGAAGCACCCCCTCTCTTCTTTTGTATCTTATGCGAACCCCTTTTCAATAGTTGGGCGAATTTAGCGGGAACTTTTTTGTGCTCAATTCGTTTGTATGTTATAGTGGCACTTGTTAATTACATTTACAGAGGAGTATCTAAACTATGAAAAAAACAGTCTTATCGTTCACGTTGGCAGCATCCGTTCTTGCTCTCCCGGCTTGTTCTGGGAATGCTTCCGATGATGAAGCAATCGTTACATCCAAAGATGGAGATATAACTAAGAGTGAATTTTACCAGGAGATGAAAGATTCTGTTGGTGAGCAAGCACTGCAAATGATGGTGATTGAAAAGGTCCTCGAATCAAAATATGATGTATCCGACAAAGATGTGCAGGCAGAATACGATGACGTCAAAAAACAGCTTGGCGATAACTTCGATCAGTACTTGGCACAGCAACAACAAACTGCGGATGGATTCAAAAAAGCGATCAAACTCAACAAACTTCAAGAAGCAGCGCTTACAGATGGTATTAAGGTAAGCGATGAAGAGCTCAACAAATATCTAGAGCAAAAGAATACAGAAGTAAAAGCTAGCCACATCTTGGTTGAAGACGAAGAAAAGGCTAAAGAAGTGAAGAAAAAAGCAGATGCTGGCGAAGATTTCGCGAAGCTTGCAAAAGAATATTCCACTGAAGAGGGCGCTGATGAGTCAGGTGGCGAACTTGGATGGTTTGGTGAAGGAAAAATGGTTCAAGAATTCTGGGATGCTGCTGTAGCAATGGAAAAAGGAACAATCAGCGAACCGGTCCAATCCGAGTTCGGTTACCATATCATTAAATTAGAAGATAAGCGTAAAGTAGATGACAAAGAACCTACTAAAGAAGAAAAAGAAAAAGCGAAACAAGAGTTGAAGCTTGCAAAAGCGGATACAAGCACAATTGTCGACAAAGTTGCGAAGCTCATGAAAGATGCAGACGTAAAAGTGAAAGACAAAGAATTGAAATCTGCAATGGATATGTTCAACCAAAGCAATCCTGAAGCTAAAGAAGACGGCACAGATGCGCCGGCTGACGATGAAGCGGATGTAGAAGACGAAAAGAAGTAAGTATGAATAAGTCGCATGGTTTGTCAGATGTTCTGACGGACCATGTGGCTTTTTTGTTTGAGAGGGGTGCTGAGATTGATGAGCTACCCGCTCATTCCCGCGGCAATTCACCTTTTCCTACTCGTATCCAAGCTCGCGACCAATCCTTCTTTCCCTAATCCAAAACCAAGACTGATTGGTGTGCTCCGCTTCGCTGCGCATTTAGGGATGTGGAGAGTGTTGGAATACGGATTTCCGCTGCAACCCGATCGTTTCTCCTTGCCACCCGCTCATTCCCACGAGCTACCCGATCGTTTCTCCCTGTTACCCGCTCATTCCCACGAGCTACCCGATCGTTTCTCCCTGTTACCCGCTCATTCCCACGAGCTACCCGACCGTTTCTCCCTGCCACCCGCTCATTCCCGCGTGCTACCCGACCGTTTCTCCCTGCTACCCGCTCCTTACAAAGTTTAAAATCGTTTTCAATGACAAGCACTTTCTCCGCCATAATCACTCCAATACCCAAGACAAAAGGAGCTTCCGCGGAAGCTCCTTTTCACTAGGCTTATTCAAATGTTGGCTTATAGAATGAACGATTCTCCAATGGGAAGATGCGTTCAGAAAACTCGCCTGGCGCAGTTTTACTCATTGCTCGGTTCAGCATGTTCATTTTAGCATCGATATTATCGATGTAGTGTAACATTTCCGCCTCAGGCAGCATCGGGCGTTTCGGGCTGCCCCACTCCTCTTTTCCGTGATGGGAGAGCACCATGTGCTGAAGGAGCATCACTTCTTCTCCTGACACATCCAGCTCATCTGCCGCTTTAGAGATCTCCGTTACCATGATGCTAATATGACCGAGCAGATTCCCTTCTACAGTGTAGTGAGCTGCAACGGGACCGGATAATTCAATGACTTTCCCGATATCATGCAAAATCACGCCTGAATACAATAAGTCCTTGTTCAAAGTTGGATACAGATCCGCCACTGCTTTGGAAAGCTTCAACATGGACACTACGTGGTCGAGTAACCCAGATACATAATCGTGGTGGTTCCGTGTTGCCGCAGGATACATCATGAACGCTTCTTGGTGTTTTTTGATCAAATGACGTGTAATCCGTTGGATATGGGGATTCTTCATTTCAAAGAAGAACTGCATTAACTCATCCATGAGGTCCTCTTTACTCTTTTCAGCAGAAGGCACGAGATCGGACATCGTAATTCCTTCATCTGCTTTCGCAGGGCGGATGCTCTTAATGCGAAGTTGGTTTTTTCCACGATACTCGTGAACTTCTCCACCTACACGTACAATTTCAGCAGCTGCATACAAACGCTCCTGCTCTTCTCCCGTATCCCAAAGCTTGGCTTCCAAATCTCCACTTTTGTCTTGTAGCACAAGTGACATGAATGGACTGCCTTGTTGCGTGACACCCTTCGTGGATTGTTTGATGAACAAAAATAAATCTACCGGTTCTCCTACTTTATGATCTAATAGTTTTTTCATAATGCAACTCCTTCTGATGAGCTTCCAATTTCGGAAACATTGATAATTTTAGCTTCTGGCCAATGAGGAGCAAGTGTCTCATGGCAAGTAAATACGAGAAATTGATGCTCTGACGATAATTCAGATATGAGTTGAGTCATACGAGATAGCCGTTTCGCATCGAAGTGGACAAATGGATCATCCATAATAATAGGAAACGGAGCTTGTTCCGCTAACTCACCCGCAAGCGATAGCCGAATCGCAATATACGCTTGTTCTTTCGTGGCTTGGCTCAATTCCGCAATCGCAAACGGTTGACCGTCATTACGCAATGCTTGAAATTGGCCGTCAGGATGAATCTCGAGTTGAGCATACTGTCCTGCTGTTAACTGGGAAAACAAGTTGTTAGCACGTGTTAACACGGCAGGCAATTTTTTCTCTTTCAAGTCCCCCATCGTTTGGCGGATCGCTTCCGCCGCTACTTGACGACTCGACCACGATAACGCCAGGGCATTGAATTCCGCTTTTTTGTTTTCATAGAGCTGCTGTGTGTGAAGATGTGCATCGTCAGATAGAAGAGCTTCCGTTTTATGCAGTAACGCAGCACGTTCATCAGTCAACTGGGAAATCGCATGTTCCGCAGCTGCCAATCGTTCTTCGCATAAGGCAAGATGCTGCTGGATCCGTCCTTCATCATCGTCAAATCCCTCCGCGTGATGAAGTGACTTCAACTGGTCATTCAATCCGTCCAGACTCAGTTGCAATGTCTGGACATGCTGCCACCGATCATATGCATCATAGAATGATTGTTTGTCGGAAACGCCTGCCTGCTCAAATAATTGCTGCTCTTGGTTGTGATACGCCTGCAGTTCAAGTTTCTTCTCTTCGATCGTCCTTGAAAATTCCTTCACTTGCCGTTCATCCGTTTCGGCCAAGAGCGATGCATCTCGCAGCTTCCGAGCCTCTTGCCTGACTAAAGTATACAGGTCCGCTTCAGGAACTTCACGCGCAAGCACTGTCCTTGCATACTCAAGATGCTGCTCGATTTTCTTATTGGTTTCCTGCTGATTGTTCGTTCGCTCGATTAAGGATCGATCGGTTTCTTGCAGCTGACGTACCAACCGGAACAACTCAGGAATCGCTTCAATCCCCGCTCCAACAGTCAAACCACATTGGCGAAGTTCTTCTGTAAACTGCTTACGGGCATCCATTTCTTTGCGACTCAAGTCTGCTAAATCACTTCTAAGGGAATCTATGTCCATCGCATGACCATCAGCTGTCAGTTTCAACTGCTCCGCTTTTCGGAGGAAATCTTCCGTCCCCTTGCACAGTTCTTCAAATGCCTCTTCTTTACCTTCATACGCTTTTATAAGTGCATTCATCTCTTTCATGCGCTCGTCAGATTGCACAGGACCTTCTTGCTTTTGCCACAGTCCATAGCCGCTTACTGCCGCAATCAGCACGCCTAATGCAACAATGACCCACTGTTGCTGTAAAAGACCATACCCCGCCACTAAAATCGCAGCTACAAGCAAAATCCAACTGACTGTTTTAGAAGTTTCCTGTTGTTCTTCCCTTGCAAAAGACACATACGCTTTTGCTTCAGAAAGACGCGCGCGCACAGCTGGCCATTTTGCTGCTTGCGCTTGTTCTTCCGAGCTTGGCGCTTCAGCATCCAGCCTCTCAAGTTGCTGAACAGCCCTGCGTTCCATCTCTTCGGTCCGTCGCAATTCCAGCTGGCTGGACTGAACTGCACGTTCTGTTTGCTGTACGCGTTCTGCTAATTCTTGAAAGCGTTGCTCCTGAGTGAACGAACTATCCAGTTGCAAAAGCGCTTCAGCTTGAGATGGATCAGATGCACCGAGAAGACCGAGCAGCCGCTGTCGTTCCGATGTTAACCGTGCCATATCTGATTTTGTGCTGATAAGCTCTTGTTGAAGTACTTGCCAATCAGATTCTTTCGCAAGCAATGCCTCAACTGCCACTTCCCGATTTTTTTGTCCCACTTCTTTCAGCTGATCCTGTACGTGGTGCAATTGAAATGACGCCCGAGCGAGAACGGCTTCCGCTTCATGTTTTTTACTTTCCAACATTTCTTGATCTCGTATGTCGTTCGGAGGGAAATCCGTATTCCCGAGCTCCTCGATTTCTGAAAGCAACCGATTTCTTTTCGCAATGATCGGAATCCGCAAAAGAGCACTCTCGAGCTTTTTTGACTCCATCTGGCAGTTCTGCACAATACTCCGTTCCGCCAGCAGTTGCTGTTCCACTTCTTCTAGCCGGATCACAGCGGGTTCGTATTCATCCACTTTCGCTCTTTGTGTTTTCAGTGTGTCTTCCAACTCGCGAAGTTCTTTCAATAGCACATTCATTTGAGGATTTTTACCCGATTTTTTAAATAGATCCGCTTTTTCTTTCTCAAGCCTTTTCTCCAATTGAAGCAGTGTATCGATCCCCGTCGTTCCTGAAGATAACAACGTGCGGCTTAGCTCGTCTGAATCCATGTGTTCCAATCCTTGCAGTTGGAACAACGAAAAAGAGAAAACCGACTCAAAGGCTGCTCGATCATACTGACGCAATAGATCATTGAGTTCCGTCTGCCCGCCTATCGTACCATCTTCGAATCGGACAGTTACATCTCCAGCCGATTTCCCGCGGATCCGTTCTACTTCAACCAGACCATACTTCTTATCCCTGAGGATCATTTTTCCACCATAGCGAGATCCGGTTTTCGGTTCATAGCGCAATAGTGCATTGTTTTTAGGTGGGAAGCCAAATAATACGTGTAAGATGAATTGGTAAATCGTCGTTTTGCCGGCTTCATTCTCCCCGTAAAAAACCGTGACTCCATCCCCAAGCTCAATCGTCACATTGCTGTGGCGGCCGAATCCATAGATTGTTAACCGCTCAATCTTCATAGCGCGTCACCTCTGTTTTCATGTCGACAGCTCATTTGAAATGAGTTCCCCTGCTTCTTTACGCAATTCTTCTTTCATTTCAGAAGATAACGGAAACAAATAAGGTCCGGAGCGTGCATGCTGATACACATCTTGTAACACCATTCTCCAATCTTCTTCCTCCCAATTTTCCATCTGCTCTTTCACGGAGCGAACGAGTGGAGATTCCGGAGAGAGTGAACTCCTTTGTTGCGACTCAACAAATAGCTCAGAGAACCAGACATCGGGATCTGCTGATTCACGCAACACTTCCAGCCATTCGTCGTCTGATGAACCGCTGAACAAATGAGTCGCTTCCGCACTCATCTTCACATTGCGTACGCTAAGTATACTCGAACCGTTACGCTCAACGACTTCAGTCGCTGTATTCTGACAGGCAATCAACCACTCATTGGCAAGACTTATTTCCTTGCAATCGACTTCGATTTCATCAAATACAAGAACTGATGTCGGAACGAATTTCAATGCCGCCTGATTCAATTCCAATTCCACATCGTAAAAACCTTTCACTCCCTGCTCGTTGCGATGACGGCCTTGCAAGTTACCTGGGTAGACAATCGGAGGCTCGTTATGTAAAAGTTGCCGTTTATGGATGTGCCCAAGCGCCCAATACTGATAGCCCTTTTCTAGCAATGCTTCTGTAGTAAATGGTGCATAGACGGCATGCGTTTCTTCACCGGCAATACTGCCATGAAGCATTCCGATGTCAATTGTGCCCGGTTCCCGATTCGATTTCGGGAAACGTCCAATCATCGCTTCTTTAATGTGCCGTTCCTTATAGCTGAATCCATGGATCCTGATTCGCTGACCATGAACAACCAGTTCTGCGGTCTCCACTTCCGGACCAAATACCGTCACGTTATCCGGTAATTGAAATCTCGTCCACTTGCCTCCGAGATGATCATGATTCCCATGGGAAATGAAAACCGGGATCTCCGCCCGCTTCAAACGCTCAAGTCCTTTGACAAAACGCATTTGGGCGCGCAAACTACGATCTTCCCCATCATAGATATCCCCTGCAATGAGGACAAAATCAGGGGTAGTCTTCTCCGCATGATGGATCAGTTTTTCATAAGCAGCGAATGTACTTTCACGAAGTTCAGTCAAGCGGGTTATCGGCATGTCCGTAATTCCTTTAAATGGACTGTCTAAGTGCAAGTCCGCAGTATGCAGGAATCGAATCATTGGTAAGAGACACCTCCTGGAACGAATATTTGTTCTAATTTTATCATATTTCAACTGGTTGCGCGACAGCGATCCTGTGATTCCTGCTCGAAAAAACGCGGCAAAAAGCAGAGGCGCCGTGCTCGCCTCTGCAAATCACTTGCTCTTATTCTTTTCCTAACTGGATCGCTTTTTTAATATCCTTCAAAGAACGGGATGGACCGTACATCAGGACACCGCCACGATAGACACGAGCCCCGAACCATCCGAGTACAAAAATGGTCACGATCATAATTGCAATTGCAAGAAGGGGTTCCCACATCGGTAAATCCAGCATGCCGACCCGTAAAAACATGACGAGCGGTGTGAAGAACGGGAAGAACGAAGCGTACTTCAAGTACACAAGCTCAGGATTTCCAAGTCCTGACGCAGCTAATATGAAAGCCGCAACAATCATCAGTGTCATCGGCATGATCATCTGCTGGACGTCTTCTGTACGGCTTACGAGAGAGCCGAGAAGGGCTGCCAGTGTTGCATACAAGAAATAGCCGAGCAAGAAGAATACAACTGCATAAACAAGCGTCATAGGGTTAATGTCCGCGAAGTTGAAGAAACTGCCGATTCCCTCTGTCGCTTCTGAAGCAGCCGTTTTGAAGGCGATGAATCCTGCGATTCCGTAAAGCAGGATTTGGACAATACCAAGAGTACCGATACCGAGTACTTTCGCAAACATATGCTTCACTGGCGATACACTGGAAATCAGTATTTCCATCACACGTGAGGATTTCTCAGTTGCGACTTCCGTTGCGATCATTCCTGAGTAAAGGATGACAGCAAAGTAAATCACAAACATGAGCACATACACTAAAATGCGTGCCTGGTTCAACTCATCTTCCGATTTCGCCGAAGCGGAAATATTATTTTTCTCAAAGTTTACTTGTGTAAAAAGAGAATCGACCTGATCACTGGATAAGGATAGCTCATCTGCTTTAATCCCTGCCTGGACCGTTTGCAGCGCATTTTTCAATGATTCCGGAAGACTCGTTTCAATGCTGCTGAGGGTCGTATACTTCGCCTGAATCGTGTTGGTTTCGTCCAAGGACAGTGTCAAAAATGAATCGATGTCTTCAGAACGAACTTGTTTTTCAAGCTCTTTCTCGCTTTCTTCTGTCGGCTCCACTACAATATCAGACTCATTCGCTTGGAGAACTGCGGCGAGTGGATCATCAATTTTTCCGCTCGTGTCGATCACTTTCAGTGTCGTCGGTTCGTCACCGCCAATTCCGTCCATCGAATCGAGGATCCGTGGCAGATTGGACAACAAAAAGATGCCCGCAATGACTAACAATGTCGTAATGACGAACGATTTCGTTTTAGCTTTCGTCATGAACGCCTGCTTGAATATAATCCAGAATTCACGCATGTTCTTTCCCCACCTTTGCAATGAAGATATCTTGGAGAGTCGGTTCTTCAATCTCGAATTGTCGGACAGGACCGGCTTTCAATGCCTCTGTCAGAAGCAGTTCAGCTGTTGTGTCAGAATCCACCTGATACACAGCTCCTTCAACCGTCGGAGTTGCAGATAGGACACCTGGAAGTCCTGCAAGTGCCCCCAGCTCATAATCCGAACGGATGCGCACATTTTGTTGGCCGAATGAGCGTTTCACTTCTTTCAATGTCCCACTGACAATTTGCTTCCCGTGATCGATGATGCTGAACTGCTCACATAATTCTTCCACATGGTCCATCCGGTGACTGGAAAAGACAATCGTCGCTCCGTTATTCCGGATATCCAGAATCGCCTTTTTCAACATTTCCACGTTCACGGGGTCTAAACCAGAGAAAGGTTCATCGAGAATGATCAGTTTCGGCCTATGCAAAAGCGCCGCAATCACTTGTATCTTTTGCTGATTCCCTTTTGACAGTTCCTCCACTTTTTTGTTCAAATACTGCGGTACTTCAAAACGATCGAGCCATCCGCCGATTTCCCTTTTAGCATCGGACCGTTTCATGCCTCGCAGCTCCGCTAAAAAGAGCAACTGTTCTTCGACTTTCATTTTCGGATACAATCCGCGTTCTTCTGGAAGATATCCGATTTGAGGGCTTGTCGCATAAGAAATCGGTTTCCCATTCCAAGTAATGCGTCCTTCGTTCGGAGTCAGCAGTCCGAGAATCATTCGGAATGTCGTCGTTTTACCCGCACCGTTTGCACCGAGAAATCCATACATCGTTCCTTCTCCAACTGTCAGCGAAAGGTCATTCACGGCTGTGAAGTCCCCAAATCGTTTCGTCACGTGTTCAATTTGTAATGACATGATTGTACTCCCCCTTATTTCCCCTATACTAAAGACTACGATTCACGTGCCCTTTTGTTTCAGTTTTTTTACGTTACTCACCTTATAGTTTTCTGTTATATATGAACACCGCTAGATAATAGGTCAATAATCCAGTCACATATAAGATCGTTAGTAACATGGATGCCAGCTTCCAGCCTTCAATTATCAATGCTGCAATCGCTAGGATATATGTCAGTCCAACGAAAACAATCCACGAGGCAGTACGTGCCTTCACATGCACCTTTTCGTATCGTTCATCAAATAAGCGAGCTTTTTTCCCTCTCCGCCATACAATCAGAATAATGATTGAGACAATTCCTACACCAGTTAGGATCCCTGCAGCCGTTGACAACCAATCCATCCTGTTTCCCCCTTCCTGCTTTCATTCCATTTCCTCAGGGTCAAAAATCTCTTCAATTGAACGATTGAACAACTTGGCAATTTTGAATGCCAAGATAAGTGAAGGATTGTACCTTCCTTTTTCCAAAGAAATAATTGTTTGGCGAGATACTTCCAAACTTTCAGAAATCTCATCTTGCGTAAGACCCATTTCCATCCGGATCTCTCTTATCAAGTTTTTCACTCGAAGGTTCCCTCCCTTCCCATCTATCAATATTCACAAGGGATATCTTTCGTTAGTAAAGGAAACTTTACGTAAAGCTTACTTTACTAACAGTTGAATGTCAAGTAAACTTTACGTACAATTCACCCCTATAACAAATCATGAAGAACATAAATAATCCGTTTAACTATTCACTGGCACTAGGTATCTGATATTCCTACCATCTACATACAGAGAGACAAAGGAAAAACACTTTAAGCAATGAACCACTATTCATTTACAATAAGAAACGTGTATACTATAAGAAAAGGATAGGAGTGGATGATTGTGAGGACGTATAAACTAACGGCTTATGAAAAGACCGGGAAAATGCTTGCAGACGAAACGTTTACTGCTGAATCAGATGAGGCGGCGAAAGTAAAAGGACAAACGCTGCTGGAAGAGCAAAACTTGCTCGACCAGACACATCGCCTCGCTTCACCTGCTGGTAAATTACTGCTGTTTCATGTTTAAAGCGTTTTTCTGAACAGTGTGCTATTCTGTAATCAATCAGTTAGGAGGCGCACATGATGAAGATCGCTTTGATAGCCCACGATGAAAAGAAGGACGAAATGGTTAACTTCACAATTGCCTATGAATCGATATTTGAAAACTATACGCTTTACGCCACTGGAACTACCGGAAAACGAATTATGGAAGAAACCAGTCTTCAAGTGAACCGTATGAATTCAGGGCCACTTGGCGGCGATCAGCAAATTGGTGCGATGGTGGCCACTGGAGAATTGGACCTCATCCTATTTTTCCGTGACCCATTGACGGCACAGCCACATGAACCGGATGTCAGCGCGCTGCTGCGCCTTTGTGACGTGTATGGAATTCCGCTCGCAACGAACATTGCAACAGCCGAACTGCTTATCCGATCGATTGAAAAAGGCTACTTTCAATGGCGTGATACTGTAGATAAATACAAACAAAAGACGCTTGCCCGCTTTGACCGCGGATGAGCGTCTTTTTCACTTTATAAATAAGAATGCAAGGCACGTTGCAGCGTACCGAGTGTCTTCGTCTCTCCATCGAAACGAATCCCGAGCGTGGCCATTTTACGGACGACATCAGGACGCAGTCCAGTGATGACGGTTTGGCAGCCCATCAGTTTCGTGCTTTCAATGACTTTACTTAGATTATCGATGACTTCATGTTCCATATCCGCAATTCCCGATAAATCGAGGATGAGCGTTTGAATGTGAAGACGACTGATTTCGTTCAGCACTTTTTCTTGGATGATCGTCGTCCTGTAATAATCCAGCATGCCGATGAGCGGCAAAATACTTGTCGTCTGCGTAATCGGGATGATAGGAACAGATAGGTTTTCCACAAGGTTTTTCTGTGCTTTGATTTCTTCGTCTTTATAGGAAGAATAGCTTATGAAGAATGCATTCAAAAAGCCATCCAATCGGGAATTGATTTTCTTTTCAAGAACAAAGAACTCTTTGAACTTAAACTCCTCGGTGTTCGTTTCTAAGTACTCTTGGATGAAGTCCCACAACGTTCGCCGGATCGCAGAAACCCATTCCAGTTTGAATGCAAGAGTCAGTGAATGCCTCGCCCATGCAATCCCTTCCACTTTAGCGAAATCTTCCATCTCAACTTTTTTGTCTTCAATTACAAAGGCAACAAGCTTATGTGCATTTTCTATCAAGTCAATATTACCGATCCGAAGTATCTCTTCGATTTTTTCATTGACAGTCACCGCCTGAATTAGCAGCTCCCGTTCGAAGTCATCTCTATTATCTATCATAAATTGTTTCACTTTAGGACTCACATGGTCACTGGACATCTTGTTACCTCCTTCATTGACTGGAATTCACACAAACATTTTAACAGTTCCCTCTTTCCATGATTTCAAACCTTTATGATCGATTTTAGTCAAAAGCAAAACCGGCATTTCTCTGGAGGAGATGCCGGTTTCGTTCGATCAGTGTCCTGAGAATACAGGCTGCCGTTTCTCTACAAATGCACGAATGCCTTCCAAATGATCTGCTGTATTCCGCATCGCTATTTGTGATTCACTTTCCAACTGAAGCACGTGCTCAAGCTCTTCTCTCTTACTTTCATGCAAGATCCTTTTTGAAGCAATCATTGCAGCAATCGGTGTACTGAGCAAAGAGGTGGCAACCTGGCTTGCTGCAAGTTCCGCTTGTCCGCTTGGAACGAGTTCGTCCACGAGTCCTGCCGCTTTGGCAGTCTTCGCATCCAGGACTTCCCCGCCCCAAATCATTTTCTTCGCATTCGTTGTGCCAATGCGTTCTTTCAAGAAGAAATGTCCACCGCCATCCGGTACGAGCCCGATGCCGATAAAGTTCATAGCCAGCTTACTGTCTTCCTCCGCAACAAGAATATCGCAGCCAAGTGCAAGACTGAAACCAAGTCCCGCAGCGGAACCATGGATGACAGCAATCGTGATTTGCGGCAGCAAGTAGAGTGTCTTCGCCAGACGTGTAATATGCTGCATGACCTCTCCCATATCCATCGGGGACTCGGGGTCGATCATTTTTTTAATATCCCCACCTGCTGAAAAGGTGCGACCTGCTCCCTTAATGAGTAATACCTGAATTGCTTGGTCGGACTTAAGCTCTTCAAACGCATCCGCCAATTCCTTCATCATCACATCATCCATCGCATTCATGACGCTGGGTCGGTTCAGTGTAAGTGTCGCAATCCGGTTCTCTTTTGTCAGTTCTATTGTTTGAAACATAATCGCTCCCCTTTTCCCTTTTTAAATTGACTCGCGTTATAACTGAATAGTCATTCACTTATTCAATTCGGGATAGAAGAAAAAACTCCTTTATTTTGAGACAGGTTGCGGGAAAATTTCGTCCAGCAACTCTAACTTTTTTTCTATGGATTCTTGGTACGACAAGATATAAGCAGCTGGATCTTTCGGATTGTGGAATTGAGTGATCCGACCAGTCTTCGGATCACGGAACTTACTGGAGGCACCGCAGCCAATACCGATAATGGACTGCACTTCTTCCATGATCATAATATTATAGATGCTTTCTTCGCCCGGCTTCGAATACCCTACGTTCTCCAGATTCCCAAGAATGTTTTTCTGGCGATATAAATAATAAGGAACGTATCCATTCGCTTCTGTCCATTGTTCGCCGAGCTTCATCATTTGCTCAGCAGTAGGACGATCCGCCACTTCATATTTCTTTTTGTTCCGGGTCATTTCGGAAGCACGTTTAAAGGAAAGCGTGTGGATCGTTAACGATTCCGGCTGGAGTTTTGCAGTCTCCTGCAACGAATGAGTGAACTCTTCAATCCCTTCGTTTGGCAATCCGATGATCAGGTCCATGTTAATATTGTTCATGCCCATGGAGCGGGATAGCTTGAATTTGTCGATGGTCTCTTGAACTGTATGGTGACGGCCAATCGCTTTCAGTGTTTCGTCCGTATACGATTGCGGGTTCACACTAATCCTGTCGATACCAAACTTTTTGAGCACATCGATTTTAGCAGGAGTGATCGTATCCGGTCGTCCTGCTTCTACCGTCACTTCACGCACTTCTTTCATGAATGGGAATGATTCGACCATGACCTCATATAGCGCATCCATTTCTTCCGCTTCAATCGATGTCGGCGTACCCCCGCCAAAATAGATGGTCGTCACTTTCACATTACGCTTCGAGAGCCATTCTCCGAGCTGCCTGATCTCTTCGTGCAAACCATCTAAAAATGTCTCCACACGACCGCTTTTGCGATGGATTGCATACGCCGGGAATGTGCAATACGCGCATTTCGTCGGACAAAAAGGAATCCCGATATAAATACTCACTTCGTCTTGAACGTTGTAAAGATCGGGAACAGCCCTCAATTGTATGTCTGTGATGGTCTCGAGCAAATTCACTTTCCGTTCGGACACTCGGTGTTTCTCCATTAAGAGCCGCTTCACTTCGCGCGCGCTATGACCTTCCTGGCGGTACTTATGATAAAGCTTCGTCGGACGGATCCCTGTTAAAATCCCCCATTCTTGGTTCATGCCCGTAAAGGATTCCAGCGCTTCCAATAAGACGTGCGAATAGAGCCGTTTCCATTGTCGGTTCTGATCTTTCTCACTGCCACCTTCAGCAATCTCTGTAAATTCCGCATCGTACGTTTTCCCTTGCGCCGTAAGCTCCACTGCTACAACTAAACGGTCACCATCCCGACGTTCTTGAAAACGTAAATCGAGATCTCCTGTTTCTTCATTTTTAGTGATCTTTGTCTCTTCAAAAAACAGGTTTGCCAGGTGGATGAACATCCGGACCCAGTCTTCTTTAAAATCGCCTTGAAGTGCGATTGTTTGCATAGATAGCCCAACTTTCTCGTGGATCTAAATGATCCGATTGTCTGTGATATTCAGTATAGCAAACCACTAAAAGAAAAAACCAGCCACATCGGGCTGGTTTCGGTGTCAATTCATTGTCTCGTATAGTTCTTGCACCGGTTTCATCAAAATCCGGTTGATTTCTTCGATGACTCCGCTCAGCTTCATTTCCGCTTCCAGCATGGCCATGATTTTAGGGTTCTGTTGAGATAACTGAGCTGTCTTTTGAGCATGCTCCAATTCGTCAGGCTGTATTTCTTCTCCCGACATTTGTTTTTGTTGCAAAGTCACTTGGATTTCACGGAAGTTACGGAACATTTCCAATGCTTCTGGGTCCGCCTTGACGTTTTCAATCGCCTCTTTGACCGATGAAAATTCTTCTGTCGCACGAAGTGATTCTTCCAGCTTATTAATGTCATCATAAATATTGACTGCCATGTAAAATTCCCCCTAAGTAAGATTTGTAAAGTATACAATGAGTCCTTGTACAATTCCAATGATACCACCTAATAATGCACCAAGGACCGTAATCATCTTAAATTCCCGTTTAGAAATTCCGAGAACGAGATCTTCCAGTACGGATACCGGAAACGTATCCACCTGTTCTTTCACGATTTGGTCCAGCTTCAACCGTTTCAAGGACTGTTCCAATTGAATCTCAGCTTGTGTAAAGGCAAACTCGATGACTTTAGGAGTCAAGTTGTTTGCAGTCCATGCAGCACCAGTCGGCCAGTAATAGTGAATTGGCTTCCCTAGACGATTGGCTACATCCAACTCTTTCAGCAAGTAGTTGCGCAACGAGGTACCCAGACCATCCCAGTCAAATCCACCTACTAGTTCTTCCATCGGCCGTTGCTTCAATTTAGTCCATTCTTTCATAAGCATCGTTTCAATAAGTTGTGCAGTTCCAGGAGCAGCGATGAATTTCTTCGCTTCCCGTTGGACTTTTTCCACGAGTGAATTCGAATCCCCGAAAAACATGTTGACCATTCCGCCAAGAGTTCCTTTTGACTCCAGGAAATCTGTAATCAATCGTTGAAACATCACTTTCCCTTCATAGGAATCCACGAATTGGTCCGCTCGGGTCAAGACATAAGAAGTTACAGTCGGAATATGCGTTTCTGCTTCCAGCAACCATTTTTCAGGAACCTTTTCTTCTACAGTTCCCGATAAAATCGCTTGTTTTGCTGTAACAAATCGAGCGTCAATGAGCTCACCGGTTTTTCTTTCCAGAACCAGATCCATATCTGAAACACCTGCGAGTTCAATCCATTCTGCAATTGTCCGCTCTGAATTGAATACTTCTTTCTCCAAACGGCTTTGCACGAACTGCTCCGCTTTAGCTGCCATGTCCGGTGTCAATAGCCGCTTCCGGAATGTATCCGGTGTCAGTAAGTAATTTGTAACGGTACGTCCAAGCTGGACTGCTAACTCATCACGTCGTTTCGGGATAAGACCCGGGGTAAATGGAACCCGCCAACTGCCGATATATTTTGCCTCGTGAGGTCGAAATAACATCTTGATAGCCAGGTGGTTCGTGAAGCCCCCGATCACTGCTCCGATAAGTGACATGAACAAAAGAATCCATAGAAATTCCAAATGCTTCACCTTTTCCTGTTCGATTTCTTTCATCTTATAACAGAACTGCATGCTGCACCAACTAATTAGGCTGTCACTTCTGCGTGGAAGTTTGGCTGATTTTGTTTTGAAAATCCAGTATGATGAACAATAGAAACGTGAACCGAAGAAAGAAAGGATGATTTCATGGAACGTACTGTTCAAGATGCACTCGGTAGAACCGTCACGTACACGTATCCGCCAAAACGAATCGTTTCCCTTTGTCCAGGCATTACCGATACCTTATTTGCATTAGAGCTGCAAGAGGAGGTTGTGGGAAGGACCCGTTTTTGTATCCATCCCTCTCCAGCTGTGTTAACTGTGGAGGCCGTTGCTGGAACGAAGGATATAAAATTGGATGCCATTTTACAATTGAAGCCGGACCTGATCATTGCCGAGAAGGAAGAAAACACAAGAGAAATCGTCGAAGCGCTAGAACAACATCTCCCAGTTTACGTTGCAGAGGTACAATGCGTGCAAGAGGCGTATCAGATGATTGAAGACATTGGAGATGTAACCGATCGACGAGACCAAGCTCTAAACTTGATCACTGAAATCCAAGAAGGATTCCATTCTCTTCAAGGGCTGACATCAGGAAGTGCGATGTATGTCATTTGGAAAAAGCCATATATGGTTGCTGGACGTACAACCTATATCGATTCGTTGCTGGAAACGCTCGGTTTTTCGAATCCATCCAAAGTATTTCCAGGAAGGTACCCGGAACTTACGACTCATGATTTTCAATCTGCCAATCCGGACTTGGTACTTTTAGCTTCAGAACCATATCCTTTTAAGGAGAAACATATGCCTGAGTTCCAAGACATACTGCCGCATGCTACGATTTTACCTATAGATGGAGAGATGTTTTGGTACGGTCCAAGAATGCTGGATGCAGCTTCATACTTCAAAGAACGGCTTAGCTAAGCCTTTTAAACACTGTCCATTTGTTTTTCTAATTTTCCCATTAATTACTACATGGCAATATATTTACACACATCCTATTTAGTGCTATAGTTGTCCTATCGACATACCTTTTATCATGGAAATTGAAATTTCTACAGGGCTTTTAGTAATGAAACTTCTTTTTTCGCAGATACTCTGTCGAATGCCTTGTTGACAGTGCGCTGTCTCTCAAACTTTGCATTTCTGATTGGCCTCAGGAATTCAGTTTGCATCATATACATACAAAACCACCTTCCGCATAGTTACGAAGGGTGGTTTTTGTCAATTCAAGGGAGAGCATTGTAAATGGTGGACATCCGGATTGCATGCTCCATTTCATCATGAAGTGCGATGAAAAGAGGATTATAGGCTTCCTCAATAGGTATCGTCAGCAACATCTCTTTGTAGGTTTCGATGTCGTCCAATTCATCGGCGAGTGCTTTTTGAACACACTGTTTCGCATCATAGCACGGCACTGGACGCTTCGGATTCGGAACATACGAACCCGTCAGCATATAATGGAGCTGCTGAAACATTTCGTAATGACTTTTTTCATCCTCATATACGTGGCGGACAAAGTCTTTCCACATCGGTTCTATTAGTTGGTCATGCAGAGACTTGTAAAAAAAGTAGGCTCGATATTCGTCTTGAATAGCTTGTTTTAGTTTTGAGACAAACACGTCTCGCCCTCCTATACTGTTTAGTTCCACTGTATGCGGAGGAGAATTGAATCATGAAAGGAGGGACTTGATATGTTACAGCATTTCCGAGTACAGCCGATGTTCGAAGGCGGACAACTGCCGGGTTGGACGTTTTCTTTTCAGCAAGGCGCTGAGCGATTTACAGGTGATTATATGCCTGACGGAACGATCAAATGGACAAGCACCACACCAGCTGATGAAGAATCCGTGAAAAAAATGGTTCATGAACTAATGACTTTTCACGTATATGAATAAGGAGTTCTTTTTTGCACAAACTCTCTATAAGAACGATTATTGGAGGGTCTGTATATGAAGGAAAAAACTCCTGAGCAGCTGGAAAAGGAAAAGCAGCAACTGCAAGTAGAAGACCAGAAAACGGAGAATGTCTTTGAAGATAAAAGTCGTATGACCGACGAACAAAACGCCTGGAAAGAAACACAACCGAAACGGATGTAGGTGTTCTAAATATATCCTCGGCGTTATTTACGTTTTTGTTAATCACTATGAGGAACATATCGATACGTAGTTTCCCAAAATAAAGGACAGTTCCAAAAGTCATGCGTCAGACTGTAGACAAAAGTGTTGGGGATCAATTTGATTCCCCCCTTTTGTCTTTTTTTGCATCGTTGACTCTGAAAATGAAAGCTAACAGGCCGTTGATCTCCGTTCCGGACGTGCGCTTTCCGGGGGCTTGCCCTCAGCCAATCGAACAACGAAGAGTTCGATTGGCCGTATTTTAGTGAACTTCGCTAAAATTAAGGCATCATTAATCGTCCTCGCTTTGCTCAGTCCATTTTTTTAAAACACGTGCTCCTAACGCTTAGCATTTACTCGCAAAAGCCGTTCTTCGTTACGGCTTTCGCTGATCCCCAGGAGTCGCCGTCCTGCACTTCAATCAACTAAATGTCCCATGAGACATTCACATCTTTCAAGAAATGGATATATGAAAGGAAAAATCACGATCTGCATCTAATTTACGAACCAACAGGTCTTGAGGCACTACCTGTTCAATCGTAAGCATTCCCAACTATTCTTGTTCACTCACTTGATTCCTCCTCATCATGTCCATCATCTCATTCGATAGTTGGGAAATCCTGTTGATTGTAGCGGAGAGCGGCGACTCCGGAGGGAACAGCGAAGACTGAAGCCCCCGCAGGAGCGTTAGCGACGAGGAGGCTGAAGTCGAGCCCCTCGGAAAGCGTCCGCTCGCAGCGTAAATCAACTTTTCATTGTTAATTCCATTGCATTAGAAAAAGACTGTGGGCAAGCCCCAGGATTTCTGGAGTTTGCCTACAGTGTGAGTCATGACTATGACCTTTTGGAACTGTCCTTTTCAGTCTACCGATAGTTTTTGTTTACTAATCACTACATAGTAATAAATCGATGAGATTACATAGAGCGCCGCTGTGATGCTGAATGCGATTGCATAACCCCAATAGAAACCTTGTGCCACAACGAGTCCTGTTGCGATGGGAGCCATGGACGCCCATCCTAATTGGAATACGGTTTGGTTCATCGAGTTGGCAAGTCCTCGATACTTATCTGACACGAGTTCCATTGCAACCGCACTTTGAATCGGATTTCCCGCATTCATGAGCGCTTGGCGGAGTAAAAATCCGAGCGATGCCAGCATCAAAGAATTCGTGAATCCAGTAAGCAGCAGGAAAGGGATGGAAAGTAATTGAAAAAGAATCAGCGCCTTCACTTTTCCGACCTTTTTCACAAGTACTGGACCAATGAGTGCAGCCACTGCAGTCATGGCAGAACCCAGGGATAAGATCAGCCCTATGAAGGAGTTCGATGCACTAAATCGATTGGCAAAATACAAATTTAAATAAGGGACAACGAGACCAGACCCGATTCCGATTAGCAAGCCTGCGAACGAGAAGTGGAGAATGAGGATGAAATTCTTCTTGAAACTCGTATCCCTCAATTCATCGGAACTTGCTTCAGTTTCCTTCTGAGCTGTTGTCCGTACCTGTACAGGAATCGGTGGCTTGTCTTGCAAGGCGAACAAAGGCGGAAGCCCTAGCGCAAATACCCCGGCACCGATATATAACGACCATCGAATTGCATCTACTGCAGCCATATTCAGATACAGTTGCAGCCCATCTGCTAACAATCCACCCGCAAGACTGCCGATCACCTGTGAAATCGTGATGAGTGCAAACTGGATGCTGAATAGCTTGACCCTTTCAGACGGTGCAGAGTTTTCTGCGAGGAATGGAATCCCGGACACTTGCACAAACGCCATGAAAACCCCTGTAAGTAAAGATATGTAAATTATGGGTTCTTCCAACACGGTGGCACTTCGCCAAAACAAAGTGATGACCGTAACGGCGGCTCCCCCTGTAATCATCCACTTACGCCCGAACTTGTCACTTAAAAATCCAGCAGGGACGAGCATGATCGCAGTAGCAAGTGCAGTCATGGATATAACTTTTCCGTTTACCGTTTCCGGCATGCCCAGCTCACGGATATATAAATTGTACATCACCATGAAAACACCAAGTCCGATTTGAATGAAGATGTTTGCGAGTAAAAAGAATTTCACGTTCCGATTAAACGCAGAAATCGTTTTTTTCCAATCACGAATCAAGTTCAAAGGATGCCCCACTTTCTTATCCGGAAGTTTCGATACTCTAAATATATGGGTTTTCTAGTGCGTGCGCAATCTTTTTCGAAAATTGAAACGCATAGATAATGTTAGGTATGCCTTTTACATTTCTGCAAAGTTTCCATTCGATTGTCATTTTGCTGATTCCCATTAGGAATCCATTGCTCAAGCAGCACAATAAAAAAAGCCGAAGCGCGATGGCTTCGACCTTTTAGGATGAAACAGATATCCCTGATTGCAGCTTATACATTTGTGCATATTGACCGTCGAGCAGAACCAATTCGTCATGTGTTCCACTTTCAACAATCTCTCCACGATCCAACACTAGAATTTTGTCTGCGTTTTTAATCGTAGAAAGCCTGTGGGCAATGATGAACGTCGTCCGTCCTTTTTTCAATACATCCATTGCATGCTGGATGATTTCTTCCGTCTCGGTGTCAATGTTTGACGTAGCTTCATCTAATATTAGAATCGCTGGGTCAAAAGCGAGTGCCCGTGCAAAGGAAATAAGCTGACGCTGTCCACTTGAAAGGGTGCTCCCTTTTTCAACAACTGGTTCTTCAATTCCTTGCGGCAAATGCTCCAGTACACGTTCGCCACCGACCGCTTCCAATGATTCGCGGACTTTCTCTCTGGAAATCCTTGCGTCTCCAAGGCTGATATTCGATTCAACGGTTCCTGTAAACAGGTATGGGTCTTGCAGGACGATCCCCATATGACTGCGGATCGTCTGTCGGGGCAAGGACGTAATATCGTGTCCGTCAATCAAGATTTTACCTTTCACCGGATCATAGAAGCGGAACAGCAAGTTCATGATCGAACTTTTCCCAGATCCCGTATGACCAACGAGTGCTACGGTTTCTCCCCGCTTCGCTTCAAATGTAATGTCCTTTAGAACGTATTCTTCTTCTTTATAAGCAAACCACACGTCTTCAAATGTGACGTTCCCTTCGTAACGTTCCATCCGCTCATCACTGACTGGTTCTCCTGAGCGGTCCAACAGCTGGAATACCCGCTCTGCAGCAACTAAAGAATGTTCGAGTCTCGCGAACTGATTAACAATACCTGTTACAGGGTTAAACAGACGTGTAATGTAGTCAACAAACGCGTACAGCAAACCTACGGATGCAACGCTTTCTGTTGTAATTGAAGCTCCTGCGAAATACCAAATGAAAATAACGAATGTAATCGATCGTATCGCATTGACCAAATTATGGGACGTTGCGGCTTCCACTTTGAGCAACTTCGTTTGATACTCATAATGCGTTGTATTCAATTCTTCAAATTCGTCTTCCATCTGCTTCTCTCGTCCGAACGCCTGGATAATTGTCATCCCGTTAATGGATTCATTGATCATCCCATTCATGTCACTGACTTTTGCACGAATGACGTGATTGACCTTGGAAGCGAACTTCCGATAAAGCATCATCCAAATGTAGAGGATCGGTAAAACTACTAGAAGAATCGCTCCCATTTTCGGATCCAGAATGAATAAGGCAATATAGATTCCAATAATATACATGCCGCTGATCGCGAATTGGGACACGACCGTTACGTACAAATGGCGGATGGCTTCCGTATCATTGGTTACGCGCGCCACAACCTTACCCGCAGGCAAGTTATCGAAATAACTGATAGGCAGCGTCTGGATATGCTGATACAGTTCGTTTCTCATTTTTTGGACAATCCGATTTGCTGTCGCTTGTAACAACAAGTACTGTCCATAACGGAAAATAGCTGTAACCACCGCTAGACCAAAGAAGATGGCAAGCAGTTTAGCAATCGGTTCAAAATCGATTCCGCCTGTAGCTGCACCTGCTATATGATTGTCGATAATTTGTTTCGCGATGATCGGTCCAAGCAGATCGGCTCCAACCGCTATCGCAAGAAGTGCCATACCGCCAATGAAATACCCTTTGAATTGCATTGCATAATTCACTAAACGTTTACCTGTCGTCATTATTCTCCCCCTCCGATCTGCTGGCGATCATACTGTTCCTTGTACCAGCCGTTCATCGAGAGCAAGTCTTCGTGATTTCCTTCTTCAGTCACACGGCCATCCTCAAGGACAATGATCCAATCCGCATGCTGAATCGCTGACAATCGGTGAGTTGTGATGATTGTTGTCTTCCCGCTTCGCTCATTTTGGATGTTCTCAATGATCCGAGTTTCCGTTTTTGCATCCACTGCGGATAACGAATCATCCAACACGAGTATTTCCGGATTTTTCACAATGGCACGTGCGATTGAAATCCGCTGTTTTTGCCCACCAGAAAGGGCGACTCCCTTTTCTCCGACAAGCGTATCCAATCCTTCCGGCAATAGTTCCAAGTCCTTTTCGAAATGGGCAAGTCGAATCGCTTCCGCAATGTCATGCTCATCGGCATCCGGTTTACCAAACAAAATATTCTCGCGGACCGAGCGCGAAAATAATACATGATCCTGTGGCACATAGCCGATCCAGTTACGCACTTGCTCTTTCGTCATGTCATCCAGACGGTTTCCGTCAAACGAAAGCAACCCTTCCCCTACTGGATATTCGCGCAATAACTGTTTGACGAATGTCGTTTTTCCACTCCCGGTTTTTCCAACAATCCCGAGTGTCTGACCACCTGAGAGTTTCACACGGATCTGATCCAAGTTTTTACGGTCTGACGTCGGATAGGCAAAGCTGAAATCTTCAAAACCGATTACTCCTGGTCGGTTCATTTGAACTGGCATTGCAGGGTCTCTGACATCTTCCACGGCATCCAATGTTTCTTGAACACGATCGAGGGATGCATTCCCGCGTTGCATGACATTGATAAGTTCACCAATGGCGAACATCGGCCATACAATCATCCCTAGATAGACGTTGAAGCTGACCAGCCCGCCCAATGACATTTCTCCCTTTGAAACCAGATAAGCTCCATAACCGAGGCCAATCATATACGAGAGCGATGTCATGATCTTCGATATCGGAGTGAACAATGCGTCAATCCGTTCAACTTCCATATTTTTTTGATAAACGTCTTCCGTAGCATCTTCAAAACGTGTTTCCTCTGCACGTTCCTGTACGTAAGCACGGACCACCCGCACACCCGCTACCGCTTCCAGCACGTCATCATTCAAATCACCGAATGCCTTTTGTGCGGTGACGAATTTGAGATGGATCCGTTTTCCGAGCACTTGCATTAAATAAGCTAATATCGGTAATGGTAAAATTGCTGCAAGCGTCAGCTTCCACGATACGAGGAACCCCATCATGACAATGAGGGTGAACAAGTAGACTGTGGAGTCGATCAGCGTCATGATTCCGAAGCCGGCTGTTTCAGAGATGGCTTGCAGGTCATTCGTCGATCGTGCCATAAGATCCCCTGTTTTGTTCCGTTGATAAAACGACGGTGTCATCTTAAGGAAATGGCGCATTAAATTACCGCGTAATTTTCTTTCTATGACATTGGCTCCGCCAAACAATTGGTATTGCCAAACAAAATCCCCGATATACCCGATTACGATAATGATCAGCATGATACCGATATATGTCCAAAGTAATTGAGCGTTCATGGTATTCAGGTGGATGCCATCGATTGCTTTCCCGATGATCCATGGGGGAATAATCCCCAGTATACTTGACATGATGAGCAAAACGAGTGCGATTGTGTACCGTTTCTTATTCTCTTTAAAAAACCAACTTAATTTCCCTAAAACCGAAAACATACTATTCTACGACCTTTCTTGGAGCAACTTCAGCTATCCGCCTTCAGGTGTCTCCTTTTTAAGCAATTTTATTGGGTGTGTCGTTTCCTTCATCACATCGATAGCTCCCCTTTCCTAGTAGTTGTATATGCAACACGCAGCGCGTGAAAACATCCTATTTTAGTGAACATAAAAAGACACACGCTCCTCTTTCAGAGACGTGTGCCTGAAAATGGAACGGTGCCCTGTAACCAAACGATTTTAGTTTCAATCCACTATCATCGCGGCGCAGAGGGCAAAGCTTGTAGTTGTGTGAGTTTGTTCACTACCCATTTGTTCATGTCTAAGCCCTCCTTTTCCTTTCGAGTTTCGAATAATGTTAGATTATCACTTTCTTTTCCAGATTGTCAATACATTTCATGAAATCTTTTGAAAATTTCATAGGTTCTTACAGCAACTTACAAAGGAAAAACATTTGTAATTCTCCCTTTAACCATTTATGATTAGTTTAACTACCTAATTTTAAAACTACAGGAGGTGTACGCTTTGTTTCCCCCATCACAGGCATGAAACAAAGCACCCATTTGGATATTCCCATACGCTTGGCAGCATTTGCTGCCTTGATCGCCCTCACTGCATTTTTTGTTGCAGCTGAGTTTGCAATAGTGAAAGTCAGAATGACACGAATTGATCAGCTAGCTTTAGCAGGCAACAAAAAAGCAATAAATGCTAAACGGGTTGTCGAAAATCTCGATGAATACTTGTCTGCCTGTCAGCTCGGAATTACAATTACCGCGCTCGGACTCGGTATGCTTGGTGAACCGACCGTCGCGTTAATGTTAGAGCCTTTGTTTACCTATTTGCAGTTATCAACTAGCATGACAGTCTTCCTTTCTTTTTCGATTGCGCTTATTGTTGTGACGTTCCTTCATGTTGTCATTGGAGAACTCGCTCCGAAAACGATAGCGATTCAGAAAGCGGAAACGATAACACTAGAACTTGCAAGACCACTCATCATCTTTTATCGCACAATGTATCCATTCATTAAAGTCCTGAATGGTTCAGCAAGACTAGTGACCCGATTGTTCGGCTTTCGACCTATCCATGAAGCGGATGTAGCCCACACAGAAGAAGAATTGCGAATGATTTTGTCCGACAGTTTGAAAAGCGGGGAAATCAACCAATCTGAATACAAATATGTGAATAAAATATTTGAATTCGATGATCGGATTGCGAAAGAAATTATGGTTCCCCGAACAGAAATGATGACAATCGAAAAAGGGATGACTGCTGCTGAAATCTTCAACATGCCAGGCATCGAGCAATTCACCCGCTATCCCGTCACAGATGGGGACAAAGACCATGTCATCGGTTTAGTGAACATGAAACACTTACTCACTGCATACATTAAAAACCCGAAAAACGGGGAGTTACCAGTCTCTGCATATATGCAGCCCATCATTCGCGTCATTGAAACGATGGCGATTGGAGACCTGCTGCTGAAAATCCAACGGGAACGCATTCATATGGCAATTCTAATGGATGAATACGGCGGTACTTCCGGATTAGTGACGATTGAAGACATTCTTGAAGAAATCGTCGGGGAAATCCAAGACGAATTCGACAAAGACGAATTGCCGGACGTTCAAGTTGTGGGCGAAGGGCACTTCATCCTAGATGCAAAAATGCTTCTGGATAACGTGAATAATACACTCGGTATTGAACTCGATGAAGAGGATATCGATACAATCGGCGGATGGTTCATGTCGCAACGTTTTGAAGCCATTCCCGGTGAAAAAATCATTGAACAAGGCTATGAATTCTCCATCAAAGATGTGGAAGGACACCACATACTCTATCTGGAAGCCGAGAAGCTTAAGAATGAGGAAGCGGAATTGGAAGAAGAAATGATTTAACAAAAAGAGACGACTCCGACAAACTTGGAATCGTCTCTTTTTTTATTGCTCCGGATTTTTCGAGAAATATTCGACCCGGTAGATG
Organism: Sporosarcina gallistercoris; assembly: GCF_014836415.1. GTDB lineage: Bacteria > Bacillota > Bacilli > Bacillales_A > Planococcaceae > Sporosarcina > Sporosarcina gallistercoris. The sequence goes on from NZ_JACSQY010000008.1 coordinate 157,771, forward strand.
TCTCGACGCCGGTCTTTCAACTGCTTGACTGTACCTTCTTGACGTTGACGTTTCAAAACTTCGAGATCTACATCACCGATTAACACAGTTTCCAGGTTTGCATTCGCTTCCCCGACAATGCCATCTCTTGCAAATTCAAAATCAGATGGTGCAAAGATAGCGGATTGTGCATACTGGATGTCCATATTGACGGCTTGAGGCAAGTTCCCGACCGTTCCAGAAATCACTGTATAAATTTGGTTTTCGACAGCGCGTGCTTGTGCACAATAACGCACTCGCAAATAGCCTTGCCGATCCTCGGTACAGAACGGCGTGAAAATGATGTTGGCACCTTTTTCAGTCGCGATACGAGCAAGTTCAGGGAATTCAATGTCATAGCAAACTTGGATCGCAATCTTCCCACAGTCCGTATCAAAGACCCTCACTGAATCTCCAGCACTGATTCCCCAGTACTTCTTCTCATTCGGCGTGATATGGATCTTATATTGCTTATCGATCGAACCGTCTCGTCTAAAGAGGTAAGAGATATTGTAAATCTCTTCGTTCTCTTCTTCAACGAAGTGAGAACCGCCAATAATATTAACGTTGTAACGGACTGATAGACTATTGAACAGTTCGATGTACTCCTCTGTGTACTCGGAAATCTTGCGCACGGATTGGCTTGCGGATGGTTCATCCAAGAAGGACATGAGCTGTGTCGTGAAAATTTCAGGGAAAACGACGAAATCGGAATTGGCGTCTGCTGCAACATTCACGAAGTATTCCACTTGGGATGCTAGTTCGTCAAAACAGGAAATTTTCCGCATCAAGTATTGAACGACACAAATACGGACAGGATAGCTCGTCTTATAATGACGTTTGGAAACAGCTCTGTAGTCGATATTATTCCATTCCATAAGGGTTGCATAACGCTTGGAAGCCTTATCGTCCGGCAAATAGTTCGGGTTTATGCGCATCAGTGTGAAGTCATTCATCAGCTGGAACGTTAAAACCGGATCATAGATACGGTGTTTCGCAACCGAGTTGACATACTCTCTCGGCGACATCTCATCGGAATATTTATGATAGTTCGGAATGCGCCCGCCGATAATGATGGACTTCAAATTCATTTCACGGGCAAGCTCTTTTCGTGCCTCGTAAAGCCGTTCGCCGACTTTCATGCGTCTGAATTCAGGATGTACCATCACTTCAATCCCATACAAATTGTACCCTTCAGGATTATGATTCGTTATGTAGCCATTATCGGAAATATCGTCCCACGTATGGCGATCATCATATTCTGCAAAATTCAAAATCAGACTTGAGCATGAGCCGATGATTTGGCCATCCAGCTCAGCAACGAACTGACCCTCTGGAAAAACAGTCAAGTGACTTACCAAATGTTCCGTTTCCCATGGGTCCATTCCAGGAAAACAAGCTTCCTGCATTTCCAATATCTCAGGGATGTCCGACATTTCCATTTGCCGAACGACCATGCTTATTTCAAATGATGATAAATCAAATTCTTCACTCAACAAAAATCACCTCTCTACCTTTAATACCCTCTTTTTTAAAACTCATACCCGATAATAGCAAAAAAATCGGTTTCCCTCTATAATAAGGAGTTGAAATCGCCGAGAGGAGCGCACGATATGAACAAGCGTGTAGAAAATTTGTTACTCCTGATCTGGACCATTGCATTCGTCGCCACACTGGGTTCTTTATACTATTCCGAAGTTAAAGGATTCACGCCATGTCTATACTGTTGGTACCAGCGTATTCTCATGTATCCGATCGTTCTGATCGCGGGTATTGCACTCATTCAGAAGAACGGACGTATTTGGCTGACAACTGCCGCTTTCAGTATTATCGGAGCTTGTTTATCGGGTTATCACTACACAATCCAAAAGTTTAGTTTCTTCCAAGAGCGTGCAGGTACATGCGGAGATGTCCCTTGTACTGCACAATACGTAAATTATTTAGGCTTTATCACGATCCCATTCATGGCATTCATTGCATTTGTCCTTATTCTCATTGCAAGTGTCATGATGTCAAAACAGTTGAAGGAGACGAAGTAAACTATGAAGAAATTATTGATCATTGGCGGGATTGTCGTCGTGTTTTTTGTTGCGATCATCGCACTCACTACGGCTTCCAACAAATCGAAGTTGGCTGACAATCCTTATGGAACCGACGATTTAAAACCGTCTACAATCGACTTGATTGGTAATGAGAACTACGACAGCATTGTGTTGCCTGATGCAGTATCCAAAAAGATCGAGTCTGGGGAACCTACTACCGTCTATTTCTTCCACCCACAATGTCACTTCTGCATGGAAATGACGCCAGTCCTGATGCCGATTGCAAAAGAAGAAGGCGTTAAAGTCAACCAGTACAATATGCAAGAGTTTGGCGACGAAGCAAAAAAGGCTTATGGGATTCAAGAGTGGCCAGCGCTTGTCCAGTATGAGAATGGTAAAGAAGTCGGCCGGCTTGTCGGATTGCAGCCAGAAGAAAACATTCATGCTTTCTTCAATGAGTTTTATGGAAAGTGAACAACGGAAAAGAGGATGAACCAATGACATCATTTACGTACACAGTGAAAGATTCCGATGGTACGCTTGAACAATTATTGCGGGATGACTGGAAAGCCGGAAAGAAAAACATTCATGAATTGAGAATGGCCAATGCAGTAACAGATTCCGAGGGGATCCCGGTTGTATGGCGCACTCCCCTAGTTGCAGGAACCGAGTTAACGTTTCACTTACCTGAAGCGCACTCTGAATACGCACCAATAGAAGTGCCGGGCGTGAAAGTCCTTGCAGAGGATGATCACTATATGGCTGTTTTCAAGCCTGAAGGGATTGCGGTTCATCCTGACGGGTCTAGCCGTGAAGCGACAATGATGAATGCTGTGATGTCACTTATACAAACAGCAGGTGGTACGTATGCAGAGCATATTCAAAGGTTGGATAAAGGAACGTCAGGAATTGTCATTGTCGCAAAGCATCCAATGGCAAAAGCCATGTTTGACCGTATGATTGCTTCCAATGAAATCACACGACTCTACAAAGCTGAAGTGGAAGGCCGATTGAAACGGTTGAAAGGCAGTGTCAATATGCCGATTGGTCGTGATCGACATCACCCAACACGTCGTCGAATTTCAATGTCAGGTCAATCTGCGGTTACTCATTTCAAAGTGATTGAACGAAAAGAACAAACGACGATGATCGAAGCGACCCTAGACACAGGACGTACCCACCAAATCCGGGTCCATATGGCTCACTTAGGTCATCCTGTCGTCGGAGATAACTTGTATGAAGCTGCAGCACTGCCAGACGGCACCTATCGTCTAACCGCTGTAGAAACTTCTTTCATTCATCCATTTACGGGCGAAAAGATAGTACTCACTGTTTAACGAACAAGTAAAAGCTGCACGGGGACCCTTTCCCGTGCAGCTTTTTCATTCATCCGATCGTGTCCGGGTCTGTACCCGTCCGTTCGTTTCGATTCAGTTCGTCGATCATTTTCATCTCTTCATCCGATAATACAAAATCCCCGATTTGACTGTTCTCTACTATACGTTCAGGAGTAATGGATTTTGGAATGACGATTAAATCGTTTTGTAAGTGCCAGCGAATGATCACTTGAGCAGCTGTTTTTTGATGCATTTCCCCGATTTTTACTAAAACAGAGTTTTCCAGCAGTCGGCCTCGCGCAAGTGGCGACCAGGACGTTACTGCAATGTCACGCTCCGTGCAGTATTCCCGTAACGGGACTTGAGTCAGTAAAGGATGGAGCTCCACCTGATTCACCATAGGTGCAATATTCGCGGTGACAGCCAGTTTCTCAAGATGATGGATATGATGATTGGAAACGCCTGGCACACGGATCAGTTTTTCTTCATACAAACGTTCAATGGCACGATAGGTATCCACGAACGTTTCGCTAACCGGCCAGTGTGTTAAGTATAGATCCAAGTATTCAAGCCCTAGCTTTTTCAAGGATCCTTCAAATGCACGTAAGGTTTGGTCATACCCTTGATCGGTATTCCATACTTTTGAAGTGATGAAAAGCTCATCGCGAGCAACTCCTGATGCGCGAATCGCTTCCCCTGTCTCCACCTCATTTTCATAGATAGCGGCAGTGTCAATTGCACGATACCCATGCTCCAATGCAAAAGTAATCGCTTCTACTGTTTTCTTGGAATCCGTCATTTTATAGACACCTAGGCCAAATCGAGGCATATGCACGCCATTCACAAGTTGTTTAGTTTCCGAATAAGTTGTCGACATGTTGGTTCCACTCCTTCGTTTCTCATAACTACTCTCTAATCGTACCATTCGATGATTGCACTGCAAACGAAAAAGCTGCAGCGTTTGTCAAACAGATGTCACATATTTTAAAGTGAGTCATTTCCTTTTTGTTGTGGTTCCGGTATAATGATGTAAGAACAACTGATCCAACAGGAGGGTATCTGATGAGACTAATTCTAATCATGGGTGTCTGCTTCGCATTCCTATCTGCAATCTTCACAGGCGGTTATGCTGACAAGCCAGGCAAAGTGAAAAAATAACACATTGAAAAGGATGCAGCTCCAATTGAGCTGCATCCTTTTTTAGTGTAAACTTGGATATCCTTGTTGTCTCAACGCTTCATATACGAGTATGGCTGCCGTATTCGATAGGTTCAACGACCGGATATGATCGTTCATGGGAATCCGGAGACACGTATCTGAATGCGCTTCTGTCACCTCAGACGGCAACCCTGTCGTTTCTTTCCCGAAAACGAAAAAGATATCTTGTTCGACATTTGAAAAATTGAAATCGGAGTATGTTTTCGTTCCGAACTTGGTGATGAAATAAAAAACACCTTCCGGAAATCTTTCAAACAACTGATCAATTCCACTATGATACGTAATGTCAACGTGTTCCCAATAATCGAGTCCTGCCCGTTTCAACATTTTATCATCCGTTGAAAAGCCGAGAGGTTCTATTAAATGCAACTTCGCTCCAGTGCCTGCACAAGTTCGTGCAATGTTCCCCGTGTTGGCAGGGATAAGCGGTTCAAAAAGTGCTACATGTATTGGCATAATTCCACTTCCTTCTATTCAGTTACAGTCATCCTCATGACTGCTTTTTTGATTTCCTCACGTACAGTTTCATCTGTTTCCGTCTCTAAAACGTGGTCAAGTGCCAAGCGTCCTGTTTCAGTTCCGATTTCCCCTATCGCCCACGCACATGTGCTGCGGATCATCGGACGCGGATCTGTTTCAAGCAGTTTCACTAAATCCGGGATGGCACTTTCTTCTTTAAAATGTGCTAAAGCTAAGATCGCGTTCCGCTGAATAGGATTCTTGCCGCGCCAAGACCCTGACATATGCCCAAATGTTTCTTTGAATTCCCGATTAGACAGCTTTAAAATGGGTTGGAGCAGTGGCTTAACCAGTTCCGGTTCTGGCATGAAAGTATCTTGATCTAAATTATATTTGCGCTTATTTTTGGGACATACGGTTTGGCATGTATCACAACCATATATACGATTGCCGACCTCTTTACGGAATTCTTCAGGAATTGGCTGCTTAGTTTGTGTCAAAAAAGCGATACAACGCTGCGCATTCAATTGACCTCCTTGTATTAAGGCACCTGTCGGACATGCATCGAGACAAAGTGTACAATCCCCGCATTGGTCCTCCATTGGTAAATCGGGTTCAAAGGGTAAATTCGTGATCATCTCACCTAAATAGACATAAGAACCGAACTCTGGCGTAATGATAGAACAATTTTTTGCAGACCAACCGATCCCCGCTCGTTCTGCTACTGCCCGATCAGCAAGTTCCCCTGTATCCACCATTGATCTTGTTTTAACTTCAGATGAATTCTCTTGTAAAAATTTCTCAAGCAACGCTAACTTCTCACGTAAGACCGTATGGTAATCAGTCCCCCAAGAAGCCCGGCAAAACATTCCGCGTCGCTCCCCACGTTTCCCCTTTGGTGCCTCATTCATCTTGGAGGGATAGGCAACTGCTATGGAAATAATACTCTCTGCACGATCTAAGAGTAAAGTAGGCTCTGTTCTTTTTTCAACATCACTTTCCTCAAATCCTGATTGGTAACCGAGATGCTGTTGACGTTTCAATCGATTCTTCAACTCTAAAAACGGTGCCGCTGTCGTAAATCCGATTTTATCGATTCCAATTTCCTGTGCATAGGCGATTAAGTCTTGTTGCAACTGAGCGATATTCACCATCTGCCACCTCCCTTATGATAAACTTGAGAAAAATAGGAACAGGGTGATTTTATGAAATTTCATATAGAACCTGCAATATTTGATGAAGTTCCTGATTTCAAAGTAGCCATCATCCATTATAACAGTACAACCGTGTCAGATTCCCCACAAATGCTAAAAGGGAGACTTCAGCTATTTCAGGAACAACTATTTTTTGAACTTGAGGAACGTCCCATCAATCAGATAGATGGAATCCGGGAATGGCGCAATGTTTGGAAAGCGCTAGGGGCTACTCCTACACGCTACCGCCCTTCGGCAGAAGCTTTGTATCGGCGTGTCAGTAAACAAGATTATATGAAAAGCCATTCCAGTGCAATCGACTTGAACACCTTGTTTAGTCTTCAATACGGAATTCCTTCCGGCATGTACAATCGTGAGGCATTATTTGGCGATATCCGTGTGACAACGGGACTTGCTGAAGAGGGCTACGATGGATTAAACGGCAGGTTCAATTCATTACATAACATTGTGATTCTCAAGGATGGATACAGTCCCTTCGGCAGCCCCTATGTGGATTCTGTCCGCAGTGCAATCACGGAAGAGACGACAGAGATACTTCACGTATTGTTCCTAAGGCCAGACATGAGTGTGGAAGAAGCTCAAAGCTTAGCAAAAGCATGTGGATCCATGTTTACCAGTATCAATGGAGGCAACGCAGCACCTGCGATTCTTCATAAGGGCGCCCCTTCTATTGAGATTGAAGATATACCGGCACATGAAGAACATAAGAATTGAGCAGCTTTCCTACTTTCCTCCAAGCGAGAAGAGCAACCCGCTAGTCCTAGCCTAGCGGGTTTTTTTATGTGCAAATTAAATAGGGTTAGAAAAATAATGAAAACAAAAAAGAACAACCGAAGTTGTCCTTTTTGAGATACCCGAGGCCGGACTTGAACCGGCACGCCTTACGGCATCGCATTTTGAGTGCGACGTGTCTGCCATTCCACCACTCGGGCAAACTAGTAATATAAATTTTAAACGGAAACCAAGTAATGGAGGCGGCAACCGGAATCGAACCGGTGGTAAGGGTGTTGCAGACCCGTGCCTTACCGCTTGGCTATGCCGCCGTAGAATAAGTGGAGCGGAAGACGGGATTCGAACCCGCGACCCCGACCTTGGCAAGGTCGTATTCTACCACTGAACTACTTCCGCTAATAACTGGGGTAGCTGGATTCGAACCAACGAGTGACGGAGTCAAAGTCCGTTGCCTTACCGCTTGGCTATACCCCAAAAATAAAAAGGGGCGGCTGAGGGGAATTGAACCCCCGAGTGCCGGAATCACAATCCGGTGCGTTAACCACTTCGCCACAACCGCCATATTGATAATGATGTTACAATTCAAGAGACAAGTAAAATAAATGGCAGGGGCAGTAGGAATCGAACCCACACCAAAGGTTTTGGAGACCTCTATTCTACCGTTAAACTATGCCCCTGTAAAAATGGTGGTGGGGGACGGATTCGAACCGCCGAACCCGGAGGGAGCGGATTTACAGTCCGCCGCGTTTAGCCACTTCGCTACCCCACCATAGGGAATTTCATGGTGCCGGCGAAAGGAATTGAACCCTCAACCTACTGATTACAAGTCAGTTGCTCTACCAATTGAGCTACACCGGCATATAAGATGGCTCAGGACGGAATCGAACCGCCGACACAAGGATTTTCAGTCCTTTGCTCTACCGACTGAGCTACTGAGCCATGTTTTTTAAAGAAAATGGCGGTCCCGACCGGGATCGAACCGGCGATCTCCTGCGTGACAGGCAGGCATGTTAACCGCTACACCACGGGA
>NZ_JACSQY010000009.1 GCF_014836415.1 Sporosarcina gallistercoris
CCCGCCCGTTTCCCCTCTGCACCCGCTCGTTTCCCCTCCGCACCCGCCCGTTTCCCCTCTGCACCCGCTCGTTTCCCTTCCGCACCCGCTCATTTCCCCTCCATACAAAAAAGCCGCCAAAGACTCGGGCAGCTTTCAAATATACGTCGGCATAACTTGCTTCTTCTGTGCATGCTGCCAATCCGTATGCAGGTTCCTCACAATCACCTGGACTTCCGAGACAGCGTCCGCGTCCGCTTTGAGCGAAGCAGTCACTAAGGTTTGATTGGCATAGATGTAAAGGGTGAGGAGACGTTCCCCTTCTATGGAGGTTGCATCGGTCATCGCCATTAATTCGAACATCAATTGTTGGGCGTGCAACAGTCCATCCCGCCACCGTTCGTCATTTTGTCCGAGATGGTGAAGAGAAGCATCCAATTGCTCGTCGATCGCTGCAAGTGCTTGGCATACCGCGGTTAGTGGCGGCAGTGATGTAGCATTCATTTTGCGGTAAGCTGTGACTGCTTGTTTGACAGTGATCATCCACTCCGCCTCCATTCCAGTTTCTTTTCTAATAGGTATATCGGCAAGATCGCATTGAATTTCATGACTTTCGGTCGATATAACGCAGGAAGCGATTATTTACATAGACGAGGTGAACCACGTGCGGATAAACAGCCACGAACAAATTCAAATGGCGGCGAATCGCGGTGTGCGGAATGACAAGCAGATCGAAAAGTCATTGCGCCATTTAGGGTCAGGATTGAAAATTGCAACGAGTGCTGACAACGCAGCAGGGTCAGCGATTTCTGAGACGATGCGTGCTCAGATCCGGGGGATTTCGCAAGCTCAGCGCAATATGCAGGACGGGTTGTCTGTTCTGGAATCTTCGAACGAAGGGATGAACAACGTGAACGGATTGCTGCAGCGGGCGCGTGAATTGGCGGTCCAGTCTGCGAATGGAACGTTTACGGATGCAGATCGTGTTGCAAGCGGATTGGAATTGGAACAGATTTTTGCAGCAATCGATGATACAGCGGATAAACTCGAATTCAATACAAAAAAGATTCTTGGAGAAAATTCGGAGTTGACGCTTCAAGTCGGTGGGAATGCTGCACAGCACATGAAGATCAGCTTATTTGACGTCCATACGGATGCGATCGGTCTGAGTGGAGCGACATTAGCGACTCAAGAGAATGCAGAGAAATTGATCAGTACGATCGATGACGCGCTCGGAACGGTAACAGGCTATTTAGCGAAAATCGGTGCGCAAATGGAATCTCTCGAGCATCATTTATCGAATGCTGGCGTTTTTGAAGTGAATTTGAATAAGTCGCTATCCTTATTGGAAGACGCCGATATGGCAAGAGAGATGATGGACTTCGTCGGCGCGGACATCCGGAAAAAAGGCGATGAGCTGCTGATCAAACATGTGAATAGCACGTTGCAGGAATCTCTAGGATTGTTGAAATGAAACCAAAACACCGAAGCTGAAATACGCTTCGGTGTTTTTTTGCTCTTATTTGTTCACAAACGTCTCACAGCGCGGGCTCTCGGATACGAGTGCTGCCGATTTTGCGATGACGGCTATGATGGTGGTGATTCCTTGATGATCTGCTTCATGGGACGCACGGACATACGGACTGTACTTTGAATTTGCGATGTATCGTGGCGGCAATTCATTAAGAGCGAGTGCCGAAATGTCACTCAGGCATTGCTCACAATCACACGCTAGATTCATATTGTTCTTATAGGACAATAAGGTATCTCGAACGACATCTTCCATTACATTGTGGACTCCCACTGCGTTTTCCTCCATTCGGATCCCCTTCACAACTCCATATTGCTATCCAAGCCTTCAGGGAATCTCGAAAAGTCTGGACAGTTTTCATATACATTCATCTTACAATATTTCCTAAATAGTTGCAATCGCTTTTGTTTTGCTAAAATTCCTAGTCCCGTAAGAAGTTTGTCCACAGACGTCTGTCCATTCTCCAATCCAGCGCCGGAATATAGTAGATGTGTTCGGATGAAACATGCTTGAAACCTACTCATATCAGTATATTGTCTCAAGAAGACAGTTGGCCCCGGACGCTTGTCCAATTGCCGATGATCGAGCTGCATATAGTAGTAATGTTCGGACGATGGTCGCCGCTCAAATCGAACATTTCCACTTGTTAATATCGATAACAATTTGAGAAGTTTGTCCACGGATAGTTGTCCAACTCTCGTAACGACAGCGACATATACTAATCATGTACGGACTAGCAAAATCCCTTTCCTCGATATGTCGTTCGTAACACATCCACAGCAACTTGAGAAGTTTGTCCACGGACGGTTGTCCAACTCTCGTAAAATTAGCGACATAACCTAACATTGTCCGGACGCATCCCATTTAAAGGAGGTGAATGAACATGGACCACGCTAAAATGCTTAATCAACTTCAAGCAGTAGCAGCTGAATCTCTCAATAATCCTCGTGTCACATTAGGTGAGATCACTATCGTTTCTGCATTGCTGACAGAATTCGCAGTTACTCTACTTTTGTTCGAAGAAGTAGAAAAGTTCCGCGAGTTCAACGAAAATGATACGACGCCTTGTGAAAAAATCGAATTCGACAGAGCACTCGCTGATGTGTTAAAAGGCGTTTGTTGTATCGAAGACGCAGTTGTCAAGAAAATCAGAGCAGGCATCGCAATCGATGCAGCCGAAGACTCCGCACCCGTTGTTGGAGAATGCTGCTCACGCTAACCTCTTTCTTCCCCTCCTCATTTCAAAACGCCTGTCCCCTCCCCCGGGACAGGCGTTTTCCTTATGTCACAAATACTTTTCGAACCAACCTGTCAGCTCATTCAACCGTGTAATCCTCAAGTTCGGTTTTCCAGTGCGGGACAAATTATGGTCAGCTTCCGGGAACCGCACAAACTCGGTTTCTTTGTGCATACTCTTAAGAGTGATGTAGAGCTGTTCCGCTTGTTCAATCGGACAGCGCAAGTCATTTTCGGAATGAAGGATGAGCAGTGGTGTCTTCACATGTTCTGCGTATTTCAATGGTGAATGCTTCCATAGTGTGTCGACATCGGTCATATCCGCTTTGATCTGCCAATCGCTGAAGTAGTATCCGATATCCGATACACCGAAGAAACTGATCCAGTTGGAGATGGATCGTTGTGTTACCGCCGCTTTAAAGCGATCCGTATGTCCGACGATCCAATTCGTCATGAAGCCGCCGTAACTGCCCCCTGTTACGCCAAGTCGGTCCTTATCGATCCAGTCCTGCTGTTCAAGAACGTCGTCAAGCGCATCCATAATATCCTGGTAATCGCCACCGCCATAATCTCCGCGTACTGCGTCCACGAATGCTTGGCTATACCCGTGGCTGCCCCGTGGATTGACATACAAAACTCCCCATCCTTGGGCTGCAAGTACTTGCATTTCGTGGAAGAATGAGTTGCCATACATCGCGTGCGGACCCCCGTGGATGTTGACAACAAGTGGATACTTACTGCCTTCCTTGTAATTCGCAGGTTTCATGAGCCAGCCATGGATGTCAAAACCTCCAGCGCCTTCCAGCTGAATCGTGTCCGGCTTTACGAGAATCGTATCTGCCACATAGGTTTCATTGAAAGAAGTCAGTGCTTTTCGTTCACCTGTCGCTATGTCGAGGCGATACAGTTCACCGGGGTTCACCGGATCACTGATTGCAGCAAGTGCGAACTGGCCATTTTTCGCAACGTCATAATCGTAGACATGCTCCGACTCCGGGGACGCTGGATACAGACTCCCATCCAAATCTGCAAAGTAAAGGCGTACATCGCCCATCGTGGTCACTTGGAAGTACAAGTAATTACCTTCCGTCCAGACAGCTTCAGGTGGATTCGGTCCTTGCTGATGATCCGCAACGACTGCGTCCCCAACTGGTGCATCGAGGGCTTCTGTCAGATTAAGCGTCGTCTTGTTTTCGCAGTCATAGACGTACAACGCAGAGTGCGTAGCGTTTTCAAACGTCCGATCTGATCCTCCATAAGCAATATAGCGATCATCTCTAGAGAACGCAGCACCGCCAAAATAACCTTGCTCATCGACCAGTACAGTTTCCTCTTTTGTTTCCACATCAACAAGCACCAACGGCTGACGGAAGTCGAAATCGTTGTTTTCCGCCCGGTTGACACCGATGACGAGTTTTTTGCCACAATGGGAGACTGCTTGGAGCGAATGATGGAAAGGATCTTCTGTGAACGCGGTGATTTCTTCGCTTTCAAGATCGAGGCATCCAATTTGTGAATGCCGGTCGTTTTTCACAAAACCTGCTCCATCGGCTTTATATTTCATCGTCGTGACGCGAAGCGCTTCAGGCTGCTTCTTTTCGTCTTTCTCTTCTTTATCTGTAAACGTTTTTCCGTCTATTACAGTGCTCGTTAGCCAGATTTTCGTCCCGCATGGCGACCACAAGAAGCTGCCCACACCATTCTGATAGTCCGTCAACTTGCGCGCTTCCCCGCCCGTTGAATGCATGACATATAGTTGGTTCTTGTCATCCCGCGTCGACAAAAACGCCAACTGACTCCCGTCCGGTGACCATTTGGGCTGGGAAACACGCTCTTTCCCATACGTCCATTGCGTGGAGTTCCCTGTGTTCACGTCGAGGTGATGCAAATGCGCATGATATATGTTCTCTTCTTTATCGATCTGTGTCACAACAAATACTGCTTCTGAGGAATCCGGCGCCAATACCGGATTCGTCACCGACTTCAATTTAAACAAGTCTTCTTGTTGAACCGTCTGTTTTGCTGTCATTGTCATTCCTCCCCTAATGTCATCTATTTCGACACCCGGAACACTTTCCCTTTTATTCTTGTGAAATTTCATGAAGATTTAGTGTGAATCAACATCCAGCTGCTTTCTCACTTCCCCGTCTCCAGCTCAAACACATCAATCATCGTCTTCAACGACTCTGCCATCTCACTCAGCACATGCGCACTCGCAGAAATTTCCTCCATCGTCGCATTCTGCTCTTCTGCAGCCGCCACGATATTCTGCGCACTCTCCTCGGATTTCTCCGACAACTGCGCCACCTGTCCAACAAGCGCCTTCATCGTATGCGTACTCGCACTAATCTCTTCGCTGATCGCCGATACCTCTTCCGTCTGTGCCGACACTTCGCTGATCATCTCCGCAATTTCACGGAAACGTTCACCTGACCGATTCGCAAGCGTCAATCCCACAGCAACATCCGACTTCGTTACCTGAGTCGCCTGCTGCACACCCGTCACTTCCTTCTGAATCTCTTCGATCAAACGGTTGATCTCACTTGCCGCCTTCGCAGACTCCGCCGCCAAACTTCCCACTTCTCCTGCAACAACCGCGAATCCTTTCCCATGCTCCCCCGCACGCGCGGCTTCAATCGAAGCATTCAACGCCAGCAAATTCGTCTGACCGGCAACATTCGTAATCAGAGCGACGATACTGCCGATTGCCTCAGACTTCTTGGAGAGTTGGTAAACCACACTTGCCGTATGGTCCGTTGATTGTTGAATTCCCTCGATTTTCCGGACCGTCTGATCCATGATCGATGCCCCGTTTTGCGTTTCTTCTGTCGTCGAAATCGCTAAATCCGACACTTTATGGATAGCGGTCGCAGTCTGATCCATGCCTTGCGTAATCTCAGCGACAATCGATGTCGTCGAGTTGGTATGTTCCATTTGTTCGGATGAACCTTCCGAAATGTCGACAATGTCTTCTGTGATTTGTGTCGATGCCTGCGCGGTTTCATCCGCACTAGCCGTCAATTGGCCTGATGTCGATGCGATTGTCGAAATCGACGTCTGTAATTCGGAAATGATTCGATATAAGTTGTCGGAAAGCGTGTTTGCGTCTTTGGTGAGCTGTCCGATTTCATCCGGATCTCCCACTAATAAAGGTTCCGGTGTCAACTTCCCTGCCGCCATGTCGGTCATCCGATTCGTAATGATCGTGATCGGTTTTTGTATTCTATTTTGCAAATAGCGGATTCCGATTCCCGCGAAGATAAGTGCAAGGATCGCACCAGCAATCATGGTGATCAAAACACTTAAGTACAATGCTTTTCCTTCTTCTTCAATTGCATTCAGCTCTTTCTTATGTGCTTTCTCCAGTTCGAGAAGGTCCCCTCTGATCTCATCGATTGTTATGCCAGTTTCATAGGAGTTTTGAATGGCGTCCTGCTTGTTTCCAGCTGCGCTCATCCGGAGCAAGTCATCGATTTGACTGTTGTATTTATCAAGTTGAGCTTGTACCGCGTCGAATGCTGGCCGTTCATCTGACGGGAGCGCTTTCTTATAAGCAGATTCTGTCGCCTTCAGTTGTTCTTGGTTTGCACGGATGGCCTCTTCATATTTCTCTTCAAAAGGTCGATCTTTCGACACAAGATGCCGCTGCATATTACTGAGCATTTGCTGCACAGTCTGTTCAAGGTCGTTGTTGAATTGAATCTTCGGAAGAACCCCTTCATTGATAGCCTTTGTGTTGTCATTCAGCTTATACGAGCTGAACACCCCGATACTGCCAAGCACCAGAATCAAGACCAGAATACTACCAAACACAACATTCAATTTCCCTCTAACCGACTTTTTCATGAGGCACCCCTTTTTCCCTGGTTTCAGTGTATATCGTGTATATCGACACCGATGACATGGGTTTTGACAGGTGTATGAACTTTAATGTTTATGCAATGCAGGGGGTGGGTGGCGGAGGATTGAGCGCTTAACTGAGGGTAATGAACCGATTCCCTCAAAGAGTTTAAATTCCAACAATTTCCGTCCCTGAATGCGCAGCGAAGCGGAGCTCACCAATTAGGTTTGGTTTGGGATATTGGTAAGATGGATTGGTCGCGAGCTTGGGTATGGGTTCAAGAAGGTGGCTTGCCGCGGGAATGGGCGGGGCGGGGCGAGCACGAGAACGGGCGGGTGCCTCGATGTGAAATGAGCGGGTCGAGCGCCAGAACGGGCGGGTGACTCGACGAAACGAGCGGGTCATGCGCCAGAACGGGCGGGTGCCTCGATGTGAAACGAGCGGGTCAAATGCCAGAACGAGCGGGTGCCTCGACGAAACGAGCGGGTCAAATGCCAGAACGGGCGGGTACCTCGACGAAACGGGCGGGTCGAACGCTAGAACGGGCGGGTACCTCGACGAAACGAGCGGGTCGAACGCCAGAACGGGCGAGTACCTCGACGAAATGAGCGGGTCAAGCGCTAGAACGAGAGGGCAGGCCCGTCTTTGCGTACAAAAAAAGAGAACGCAAATGCGCCCCCTTTGTTAGTCCCCATTCCCTTAAACTTTTACGTAATCCTTCAAAGAACGACGCAGGATCTTCCCGGTTGTATTCTTCGGAAGTTCATCCAAAAACTCGATGCGTTTTGGGACTTTGTACTTTGCGAGGCGCTTCTCACAGAACTCGATCAGCTGCTGTTCCGTCACATCCACGCCTTCTTTTGCGACCACATATGCAAGCACCTCTTCCCCGAAATCGGGATCAGGTACGCCGAGCACTGCTGCTTCGACAAGGTCGCGATGTGTGAACAACACTTCTTCCACTTCACGAGGATAGACGTTGTACCCTCCTACAATGATCAAGTCTTTCTTGCGATCGACGATGTAGAAATAGCCGTCTTCGTCTTTGCGCGCGAGGTCCCCCGTGTACAGCCATCCGTCACGAAGAGCAGCCGCGGACTCTTCAGGCATTTTGTAGTAGCCTTTCATGACATTGTCGCCTTGGATGATGAGCTCGCCGACTTGTCCGACAGGCACTTCATCCCCCAGTTCATCGACCACTTTGTTCTTCACATTCAAGATGGACGTTCCGATCGAACCTGGAACCCGTTCCCGATCCAGTGGATTGAAACACGTCACCGGTGACGCTTCCGACAACCCGTAGCCTTCAGAGACTTTCACTTGGAATTTCTTTTCAAAGTTTTCAAGCAGTGCAACTGGCAGGGATGCCCCTCCCGAAATCGCGAGCCGGATGGACGAGAAGTCTTCTTGTGTCGCTTCCGGATATTGCACCATGAAGTTATACATCGTCGGTACCCCTGCAAAGATGGTCGCTTGCTGTTCCTTCACCGCTTTGAACACTTCTGCCGGGCTGAATCTCGGCATGAGGACAATTGTGGCCCCCTTGACGAGTGGTGCATTGACAACAACAGTCAGTGCGAATACATGGAACACTGGCAACGTCGCAATGACCCGATCTTCAGACGAAAACCCGAGATACTCCCCTACGTCACTTGCGTTAGAATATAAATTCCTATGCGTCAGCATGGCACCTTTTGGACGTCCTGTCGTTCCGGACGTATACAAAATGATAGCGGTTTCATTTTCATCCACTTCAACCGGTTCCATATCCGGCTTTCCGCTTCTGAGCACTTGTGTAAACAGATGTGTTTTCGCTTTCGCGCGTGCGGATAATGCCTCCACTTTTTCACTTGTCTCGTCCGTTGTCTCACACACAATATAATGTTCTATCACTGGCAGTTGGACAGATGCTGCTTCCACGAGTGGCAGTAACTGTTCAAGGGCAATCACCATTTTTGCATCACTATCTTGCAAAATGTATGAAATTTCATCCGGCGAGTAGATTGGATTGACAGGAATCGCTGTTGCACCTAACCGCATGGTCGCATAGAGCGATATGAGAAAATGTGGCGTATTCCCAAGTAGCAACGCGACATGATCGCCTTTGTTTACTCCTAAGTCTTGTAAAGCGGATGCAAATAATGCGACTGATTGGTCGAATTCTGCGTACGATGTATCCTTACCTGTGAAATGATAAGCTGTTTTTCCAGGCTGTGACTTAGCGGTTGCCCGGACTCTTTCTACCAAATTCATCGGTTTACCACCTTTCGTAGTTGAATGAATAGTCATTCATTACCATCAACTATTAGTATATAAGAAAAATTTAAATAATTCAATAGCCTTTATTTTAAGACTTTTTAACTTCAAACTGTTTTTCCGTAATAATAAAAGACACCGGAGATTAGTCCGGTGTCCGAATATGCGAAAGGTACCGCCAACGAATTAGATAGAAATACGAGATTTGCAAGAGTGCGAATCCACCTAATACGATCGTCAATTCTTTCACGATCGATATTTCTGCAAGTGCATCCCAAATGACTTGCAATGCGAGGAATGCAAACGCGCTATGAACGAACGCAACTCCCCACGGGATGAAGAACTGTGGCAGCAACTGTCGGTTCACAATCTTTTTCAACTCATTTTCCGTAATGCCCATGCGCCGCAGTACGTCAAACTGTCTGCGGTCTCTGTCAAGTGTCGTATACAAACGGAAATAGACGAAACTGCCTGCAGCGAGAAACAACACTGCGGCGAGCATTAATCCCATAAATAACAGCAGTGAAAACGTCGTTCGGATGATGGAATAGTTTAGACCCGGATTGCCGAATGAAAACAGCGTTCCCGTTTCCCCGCCCAGTAGAATGGACTGCAATTCGTCTTCATGAAGCGCTCGGCCAATGTCTTTCGTCTGCTGCCAGTCTGCGATATTGAATGCGTAATAGCGGAATAACGAGGAATCCGGTCCGTCTTCCCCCATCAACACCCGTTCAAAATCCGCGTCCGAAACAATGATTGCATTGGCACCGATTGCATTCGGTGGAAATAGCTGATGTGGATAAGCCCCTGAAATCGTCACCTTGAGACCGCTTTTTTCCAATGACGTTTTGACAGTGCGCTCTTTCAACTGATGATAGGAAGATACGGATTGCGGCAAAAATAGCGCTTCCCCATCTTTTACGTCAACTGCCGGATAACCGAACGTATAACCGAGTGCGTTCATGCTCGACAAACGAACGATAGATACGTTCATATCGGTGAATGACGATTTTTGTTCGAGCACACGGAATGCAACGACGTTGTAATCGATATCTTTTTCATTTAGCTCATTCGTGAGCTCGCGCACGTGGATCTGCTCCAGCACATTACCTGGATAACTCTTGTAGACGAGTCCTAACGGGTTGATCTCCCGGTATTGGTTCGCAAAGGAGGTGAGAGATGCAAGTAAACCGACGGACATGAACGCAAGCGTCGAAACCATCGTGACGATGAAGAACATACGCGCGTTCTCTTTCAACCGGACTACTCCTTCAGATAGGGACAAGAGCCAGAACGGCCGCCAATAGAGGCGTTTTCGTGTTCGGAATAGCTGAATCATATACGGTAAAGAATCACTAAAGAAGAAATACGTGCCAATCACGGCCGCTGCAGGCAACAAAAAGATGACACGGATGACATATGTATTCGTAGCATACACCGCCATCGTATACGTTGCAGTGAGCAACACAATCCCGGCGAGCGCACGCCATTTCGACGTCGAATACGCATCTTGTTCCGCCGTTTCCCCTTGCAGCAAGTCGTACACTTCCCCCGTGCGGATGAACATCGGGGCGAGCAGAGAAATGATGATAAAGACACTGGCGAAGCTGCCGACTGTCAGCAAAATCGGCTGCCAAGTGAAGTATAGTTGCAACGTTGGAACTTGAATGAGCTCTTTCACAATCATCAAGAAGAATTTTGAGAACACAAATCCAAGAAATGTCCCCACAATGATGGCGACTCCGCCAATCAGCATGGTTTCCAGGAAAATCAGACGCTGCAGCTGGCTTCGTGCCATTCCTAGCAGCAGCAGCACACCGAACTCTTTTGTTCTAGCTTGTAAAAATGCGCGCATCGAGTAGAACAAGAAGAACAGCGTGAAGATGAACAACACGAATTCTGCAATCATCATACCGGTGGATGCAATTTCCTGGACGAATCCTTCTTTCATCGCTGGGTGGAACAGCAACATCGAATACAAGAAAAATACCATGACTGAAAACGCACTCGCCATGAAAAAAGCGGCGTAAATGCGACGGTTCCGGACGACGTTACGGTAAGCGAACTGACGAAAGGTCATTGACGTTCCCTCCGAGCAATGACAGCACGTTCAAAATCTGCTGAAAAAATGTCCGGCGCTGTTCGTCCTTGTACAATTCGTTGAAAAACTCACCGTCTTTGATGAATAACACACGGTCGCAATAACTTGCGGCCAGAGGATCGTGTGTCACCATGATGATGGTTGTACCTGCCGTTTTATTGATTTGAGATAATAATTCCAACACGTCCCGCGCGGATTTCGAGTCCAGATTCCCTGTCGGTTCATCCGCCAGAATCAGCTCAGGCTCATGGATCAGCGCACGTCCGACCGCAGTTCGCTGAGCTTGACCACCCGATAGCTCATCAGGCCGTCTGGATAAAATCTCGTTCAACGACAATTTGTCGGCAAGATTGGCAATTCTGCGTTTCATCTCAGGCACCGCCACTCGATCGAGTGTCAGCGGCAATACCAAGTTCTCTTCCACCGTCAGCATTTGCAATAAGTTGATGGTCTGAAAGACGAACCCTAAATTCCGTCTTCTGAATAACGCAAGATCGTTCTGATTCAGCGTTTCCGGTTCGATTCCATTCACCGCAAGCCGTCCATATGTCGGCAAATCGATCGTCGAAATCAGATTGAGCAATGTCGTCTTCCCACTTCCAGAAGGACCCATAATCGCGATGAATTCCCCTTCTTCCGCCTCAAAATCGAGACGGTTCAACGCCCGGTGCATCACTTTGCCTTCATAGATTTTCGTCACTTCCGTCAATTCGACGATTTTTCGTGCCATCGTTTTCTACCGCCTCTCCATTCAGGAACAACATGGATACCGCTGTCCCTTCGTCCACTTTCGACTCGATTGTCAGCATATGCCCGAGCCGTCCGCTCACTTCAGATGCGATATACAATCCCATCCCAGTCGATTCCCCGGTTTTACGCCCGTTTTCACCGGTGAAAAACGCTCGGGTGACTCGTTTCAAATCGGTCTCAGGAATCCCGATCCCTTCATCTTGTACGATCAACTGAATGCCTTCAGCTGTTTTGCTGGCATTCACATAGACTTTCTTCCCTTTTTCAAACGTATATTTCACTGCGTTGGTGATGAATTGTCCAAGTATGATTTTCAGCCATTTCGGATCGGTCGCGACGACAAACCCTGGATCCACATGGATTTCCGGAAACACACCATTTGTGATGAACAAACGCTTATGCTCTGTAACCACTTGCCGGACAAGATCTTCCAACGCGACCCGTTCAATTCGCATATCATCTTCAAACGTCTCCAGCCGTGCGTTCACAAGTACCGCGTCCAGCCCGTCCTGCAATCGATCCAACTCTTCATGAAAACTTTTCCGGTCGATCTCCTCTTCCTGCAAGAGCAACCCAAGGACCGAAATCGGTGTTTTCATCTGATGCACCCATTGGTTAATGAAATGCAATTGCCGATGTTGTGCAGCATCGAGCTTTTGCACATCACTGTGGTACAGTTTGTACAATTTCCTCATATACTGCGCCGTCATCCGATGTTCCGGTGTTTGTGGGCGGCCGATCAATGCATCTTCCATGCGCCCCGGCTCCCGTTCATACACTTCATAAAAAGAACGCCGTGTGATGAATTTCGCAAACAAGTACCCAATCGTCAGCATGATGCCCATCATCATCGCATAGAGGGCTGTGCCCCAGTCCCTTGCCCCGTCAAGCCAGAATAAGAGGACGATGAATAACAGTAGCACCACCTGGAACAACAAAAACGGAATGTGTTCTTTTACGAATAGCTTGTACTTGTTCATTCTTCTTCCGTCGCCAATACAAATCGGTATCCTGCTCCGCGAACCGTGTCGATTGTCGAAAGGATATCAAAATCCGCCAGTTTTTTACGGACACGAGCAATGTTGACGTTCAATGTGTTTTCATCCACGAACGACTGATCATCCCATAGCTCTTCCAGGAGCGTCTCTCTCGATACCACTTTGGGAGCTGCTTCCATCAGCAATTCCAAGATGATGCATTCCTTTTTCTGCAGGGGAACAACGTTGACGCCTGACTGCAGTTCCATCCGTTCTGCAAATAACGTCAGTGTGCCCACTTTCACAATCCGTTCTGATTGCGCAGGGGCATACTCGCCAAATGAGCGGCGTAAGTGGCTTCTGATTTTCGCTAAAACCACGTCATAATGGAATGGTTTCGTGATGAAATCATCGCCGCCATTTTCAAGCGCGAACACTTGGTCCATGTCACCTGAACGTGCCGAGATGAATAAGATCGGGCAAGTTGTCTGCGTTCTTAGTTGACGGCACCAATAATAGCCATCATATGTCGGCAAGTTGATGTCGAGCAAAATCAGATGCGGATCGAACGACAGACATTCATCCGCTATTTGATCGAAATCCTCCGCTACCGCTACGTCATACTGGTACTTCCTCAGTGTATCTGCAAGCAGTTCCGCGATTTTACGATCATCTTCAACGATAAAAATCCGATGTTTCTCCATACATCCGCGCCTCCTTCATAAGTAGGTTAAGTATACCGCAAATCCGCTTCAATCGCCTTGTTCACACAGTTGAAAAACAGACTCCCTTTGCCGATTGGGCAGAGGGAGTCTGTTTGGATGTTAATAAATAAGATTCACGAATTCTTCTAATGTAATTCCACCGAGCAGCTTCGGAATATCGAGTGTACTCACTGCAGCTGTAATGGACTCACGGTCGTATTGGCAATTCACAAGTCGTTCTTCAATCTCTGTGACACTGCCGATTCCGAAGAAGTCCCCGAAAATGTGCACTTCATGAATCGTCCCTTTTTCAACTTGCAGTCGGACATCTATGCTGCCGACCGGGAATCGATGGGAGTGCTGGACGTTACATTTCGGCGAACGGCCATAGTTCCAATCCCAGTTGCCGTAGCGCTCTTCCGACAATTGGTGAATGTTCTTCCAGTCTTCTTCCGTCAATTCTTTGTATTCTATGTTTTCTTCCCCGCCAAAGATCGATTTCAAAATCTCCAACCGGAACTCTTCAATCGTCATCTTCTTGTCCATATGCTCGGAAATATTCGTCACGCGACTGCGGATCGATTTAATCCCCTTGGATTCGATCTTATCTTTTTTCACTCGCAGCGCATTGACGACTTCCTCGATTTCCGTATCGAACATGAGCGTCCCATGGCTGAACATACGCCCTTGCGTAGCAAACTGCGCATTTCCGGAAACTTTTTTACCATCGACCAATAAGTCGTTGCGTCCAAGCAATTCCGCTTTCACCCCCATATTAGCAAGTGCTTCCACAACAGGCTCTGTGAACTTTTTGAAATTGCGGAATGATTGTCCATCATCTTTTGTAATGAAGCTGAAGTTCAAGTTCCCTTTGTCATGGTACACCGCACCGCCGCCGGAAAGCCTGCGGACGACATGGATACCGTTTGCATCGACGTACTCTGTATCAATTTCTTCCACTGTGTTTTGGTTCTTCCCGATAATGATGGAGGGTTCGTTGATATAGAACAGCAAGTAAGAATCCTCGTCCGTGTCCATCGTATTCAGGACATATTCTTCAATCGCCAGGTTAATCCGCGGATCGGTAATCCCTTGGTTATCTACAAAACGCATAGGTCTCTCTCCTTTATATGAAGCTGATATTGCCATTCTACCATAAGCTGAATCGTTTCGTGATGCAGGAGTACCCGAGTTCTTCCTAGACCAAATGGTTAAAGCAGCCATATGTAAATGGAACCATTTTTCTAAATTATTCAAAAATGATTGACAAAAGTGCATCTGTTATAATACACTAAGTATAACAAGCCGAAGTGCTAGTACAAAGGAGCGGAGCAGTACATTTTTTTGCCCCTCCTGTTGCATAACAACCTTCGCAAGCCAAGGTAGTACTACTACAAAATGAATGGAGCGGATAAGAGATGATTGAAAACGTCGTTGAATTTTTTAAGAATTTGCCTCCGAAACAGTGTGTTACTTGTGGTGAACAGATGGAAGAGCAACATGAGTGCTATCAAACAAAATGTCCATCCTGCTCAGAATAACGAGCTGCTGATATAGTTCAGATTGAACGACTGCCACAGAACGTCAGTGCATACTGACTTCTGTGGCAGTTTTTCAATTTGTCATTCACTGGATTGCTCAGCCGATACAATCCGCTGTTAGTAAACAAGCGAAGCGACACTCATCCACTCTTTTATGCAGGTGAATATACCCCTCATAGCGAGGTAGCCTACTCAATAAGCGAAGCGACACTCATCAACTCTTTTACTTAGATGAATTGTGTCCGGTTATCGAGAAACTTCCCTATGTGTCGGAGAATCTTCCTTATGTGTTAGAGAAACTTCTCTAAGTGACGGAGAATCCTTTCTGCCTGATCGACAACCGTTTCCAAGTGTCCGACATTCCTCCTCCGATGATCGTGAACGTCCCACGCATGCCGATTATGCCCCTCATAGTGAGGCAGCCTACTCAATAAGCGAAGCGACACTAATCAACTCTTTTACTTAGATGAATTATGTCCCGTTATCGAGAAACTCCGCTATGTGTCGGAGAATCTTCTCTAAGTGATGGTGAATCCCCTCTGCGTGATCGACCACCGTTTCCAAGTGTACGACATTCCTCCTCCGATGATCGTGAACGTCCCACGTATGCCAATCCGGAGCCGATTCTTCCATCCTATCGCAAAGAAGCCCATTACAATCTCAACGTAAAAAGACCTCACACATGCCAATATTAGGCCGTGTGAGGAGTACCATTTCACTATTGAATTCACTTAATCAATCGCTGAATTACGCGGTCCACTGCGGCTTTGCCTTGATCGATGCAATCGGGTAAGCCGACGCCTTCGTAAGATGCCCCTGCGAGCTCGACGTTAGGAAATGCCCTGCGCAATTGTTCTTTTGCGTCTGCGATGAGTTTCTTGTGACCGACCCGGTACTGCGGACGGTCATCTTTCCAGCGTGTGACAATGGAGAACTCCGGGTCTTCCTTGATTTCGAAGATTTTCCGAAGATCACTGAGCACGATTTGCTCGATTTCATCGTCCGGTAAATCCACAATCGCTTCTTCGCCGATCCGACCGACGAATGCACGCAACAACACTTTTCCGTCAGGTGTCGTTGTCGGCCATTTCCGGTTTAACCACGTACACGCAGTAATTGAGTAGTCACCGCTGCGGGAGACAAGGAATCCGGTACCTTCCTTATCTTGGACAACAGCACTCTCGGGAAACGCGAGCGTTATCGTCGCGACGGATGAAGTTTTAATCGCTTCTAACTCCTGCAATATCCCGTGCGGCTCGAATAATTGGCGAGCGACCGCATGACCCGTTGTCAGGACGACAGCATCCGCTTCAATAACAGAGCCTTCGTTGAGCGTAACAAATGTCCGCTCTTCCTCTTTTTCGATTTTCTCGATCCGGACGCCTTTGATAAAATTCACCTCAGGCAGCTGTTCTTCAAGAGCTTCCACGATTGTCTCAAGTCCGTTGCGGAACGTGTGGAACGCGCCTTCCTTCTTCGCAGCGTGCCCTTTGTTCGGCAGCTGTTCCGGCTTCGGCTGCGTTTTCTTCATGCCTAAAATAAGACTACGGTGTTTTTCTTCGACACTGACAAATTGCGGGAATGTCGATTCCATGCTCATATGGTCAATATCCCCTGCATAGACTCCAGACAATAAGGGCTCAATGAGATTATTCACGACTTCGTTCCCGAAACGGCGGCGGAAAAAAGCACCTAGCGACTGATCGCCTTGAATGTCAGAGCGTGGTAGGAAAAAGTCCCCTGCTGCACGCAGTTTCCCTGTTAAGGAAAACAGGTTGCTTTTTAGGAATGGAGCAATTTCTGTTGGCACTCCCATAATCGATCCGCCTGGAATGGGATGCAATTCATCGTTCAATAATACATACGATTGTCCCGTTGCATTTTTCACGAGCTGATCGGCGATGCCAAGCTCTCCTGCAAGACGGTCCATGCTTTTTTTCCGTATCAAAAAGGAATCTGGACCGCGTTCTATAATATAGCCGTTGCGTCGGACAGTCTGGATCTTACCACCAAGCCGGTTGGTTGCTTCCACAAGAATCACGTCGATAGGAAGATTCCGATCACGGATTTGCTGCTGCATGTAAAATGCCGCAGATAGCCCCGTAATCCCGCCCCCCGCAATGACAATCTTTTTACGCTGTTCGTCCATTTCCTTCACACGTCCTTTTCAAAAACTTACTTGTTCACTTTTTCAAGTACTGCGTCCGCCACTGCGCCGATAAAGAGTGGATCCGTGTTCGGCATAGCTGGCCGATGATACGTTGCACCGATCTCGTCGCAGACCACTTTACATTCATAGTCATTGTCATAGAGTACTTCTAGGTGATCCGAAACAAAACCTACAGGTGTATAGACAAATGACGTATATCCTTTTTTCTCGTTCAATTCGCGTGTTAAGTCCTGTACATCCGGTCCAAGCCACGGTTCGCCTGTCTGACCTTCACTTTGCCAGCCCACCGCGTATTCTTTTACGTCAGCAGCTTCTGCAAGGAGCTTAGCGGTTTCTTCAAGCTGATCCGGATACGGGTCTCCCGCTTCACGGATTTTTTGTGGAAGTGAGTGCGCCGATACAATAAGAACAGACTTCTCACGCTCTTCATGGCTCATGCTGTCAAAAGTTCCACGGATCTTCTCTTCCCAATACTTCAAGAATTTCGGCTGCTTATACCAGCTTTCAACAGAAGAGAGAGAAATTCCGTATTTATCCGCTTCCTCTTTCGCACGTGTATTGTATGATTTCACCGAGAATGTTGAATAATGAGGAGCCAGTACAACAGTAACCGCTTCTTTGATGCCGTCATTATTCATCTGCTCCACTGCATCTTCGATGAATGGCGTGATGTGCTTCAGACCAATGTATAGCTTGAATTCAATCTCATCTTGCTGGCGGTTCAACGCATCACAAAGTGCTTGTGCCTGGCCATCCGTAATATGGGCAAGTGGTGAGATCCCACCAATCGCTTCATAACGGTTTTTCAGATCTTCAAGTTGTTCGGGCGCTGGTTTACGTCCTCGTCGGATATGAGTGTAATACGGCTCGATGTCCTCTTCTTTGTAAGGCGTTCCATATGCCATTACCAAAAGTCCCATTGTACGTTTTCCCATGTCAATCACCTCAAAGTTAGTTTTTAGTTGCGCGAAGTTCCGCACTATATGTGTGGATGAATTCCGTCAGTTTCTTCAACTTGGCAGGTTCGATTTCCGGGAACACGCCATGTCCTAAATTGAAGATGTGGCTGCCGTGAGCAACCCCTTGCTCAATAATCACTTTTGCACGCTCTTCAATGACGGACCAATCCGCGAGCAGCAACGTAGGATCCAGATTCCCTTGAAGCGGCTTTGTCAATCCACGCTGACCAGCCTCTTCAATGGATAATCTCCAATCCAGTCCTACTACATCCACCGGAAGATCATGCCATTCGTTTGCTAGGTGACTTGCACCTACTCCGAACGTGATCAAAGGTACATTCAACTTACGCAGTTCTGTAAAAATACGTTCCATGACAGGTTTGATGAAAATACGATAATCTGATACGTTCAATGCCCCTACCCATGAATCGAACAGTTGAATCGCTGAGGCACCTGCTTTTACTTGAGCAGTTACATAGACAATCATCGTATCCGCCAGTTTGTCCATGAGCGCGAACCAAGCTTGTGGTTCAGACACCATGAGAGCTTTTGTACGGGCATAGTTTCTAGACGGTCCGCCCTCGATCATGTAACTCGCAAGTGTGAATGGTGCTCCTGCAAATCCGATGAGAGGTACATCCAGTTGTTCTTCCGTCAACATGCGAATCGTTTCAAGTACAAATGGAATATCCTCTTCAGGATGCATCGCTGTCAATTTTTCGATGTCAGCGACCGTTTTGATCGGATTCGAAATAACCGGTCCGATTCCCGCTTTAATCTGTACGTCAACGCCCATTCCTGGAAGTGGTGTTACAATATCTTTATATAAAATTGCAGCATCGACTCCATATTGGTCGACGGGCAACTTTGTCACATATGCACACAATTCAGGCTGATGCGTAATCTCTTCAAGCGAATACTTTTCTTTGATCTTCCGGTATTCCGGTTGTGATCTTCCTGCCTGACGCATATACCAAACCGGTGTGTGACCAATATGTTCCCCACGGGCAGCCCGTAGGAGCGTATCATTTACTATAGTCATGAACAAAATCCCCCATTCTCTGTTAGCCGAACCTCATTCTATAATTCACGTGTAGCTTATCGTTTTCAATATAGACGTAAACTGTTGGGATGTATAGCAATATACTCCTTTTGTCATAAATTTGTGCTGCAATCGGTCATTGTTTTGACATGGATTGTTTTAGGAGCAGCATTCGGGGGAAATACCTAAGAAAGAGCGAACATTGAACAGACCAGCCAAGGAGGACACTTATTATGAAAAATGTATACATCACGCGAGGTACTCCAGAATTCATGGAGAAGATTAAAGAGAAACACGTAAACGAGAACATCATTTTAATGCACGGCAGCGGGTCATCTCAGCTCCTGCACGAAACTGAAGGGAAATCGGTTTTTCAAACTCCTCAGCGATATGAAGTCATAGAAGAAAGTGGTGAGCTCCAAGAACACGGATTTTTTGCGTTGAACAACATAACCGTGTCCGACGAAGGGAAACCCATTTTCGAAGAACGTTTCAAAAGAGATCATCCGGACATGAAACACGCTCCAGGCTTTATCGCCTTCCGATTGTTACGTTCAATCGATTCAGATACGTACATCGTGTTAACAGAGTGGGAAGATAGCAAAGCATTCGATTTGCAAAAGAACACCCCGGCCTTTTCAACCGCTTACGATACTACGAAAAAGGATCTCGTCGCTGGTCCTTCCATTCACATTTTCTCCAGCGCACCTTACATTACACTATTCAGTTCCCTTCATGTTGACGAGTCGCAATAACAATTCCCTAAGAGGCTGTGTGCCTCTTTTTTTGTTGTCAAACAATTGCGAGTTCAAAAACACACTGATATACTGGATACCATATTCGAAAAAGGGGCTGTCTATCATGAACGAAAAACTGTATCAACTTCTCGACAACTCTTTTGATGACATGGTCAGCGTACGCCGCTATTTGCACCAGCATCCAGAAGTGTCATTCCATGAAACCAATACAGCACAATTCATCCAGGATTTCTATCAGGAACTCGGGGTTGAATTCAGGAGCAACGTTGGTGGAAACGGTGTAGTTGCACGTATTGAAGGTGGAAAACCTGGTAAAACAGTTGCACTTCGAGCAGATTTTGATGCACTGCCGATCCAAGACCAAAAAGATGTCCCTTACAAGTCCACCGTTCCTGGTGTCATGCACGCATGTGGTCATGATGGTCACACTTCGACTTTGCTGCATCTTGCTAAAGCGATCCATGAGCTGAAAGACGAACTTGCCGGAACTTATGTCTTCATCCATCAACACGCCGAAGAATATGCTCCAGGCGGTGCAATTTCAATGATTGAAGATGGATGCCTGGACGGTGTGGATGTTATTTTCGGTACTCACTTATGGTCCATGATGGAGCCGAACACCATCCAATACGTTAGCGGTCCGATCATGGCAGCCGCAGACCGTATCGAAATCACGGTTCAAGGCGCTGGCGGTCATGGTGCTTCCCCGCACCAAACAAAAGATGCGATCGTAATCGCCTCCCAACTCGTCACTAACTTCCAACAGCTAGTGTCACGTCGTGTCGACCCGATTGAATCCGCTGTACTGTCGATCGGCTCATTCGTATCCGACAACGCCTTCAATATTATCGCGGATAGCGCTGAGCTGAAAGGAACCGTACGGACGTTTTCTCCGGAAATCCGGGATCTTATGGAATCGGAGATCCACCGGATTGCTGAAGGAACCGCACTTATGAACAACTGTGAAATCAACGTCGCCTATACGCGTGGCTATCCGGCTGTCGTCAATCATGACAAAGAGACAGCATTTTTACGGGACGTTGCGAAAGAAGTGCCAGGAGTGAAAGAAGTCATTCAAACCATCCCTCAAATGGGCGGCGAAGATTTCGCGTACTACTTGGAACAGGTTCCAGGGACGTTCTTCTTCACTGGAGCACAACCTGAAAACGCCTACCCGCATCATCATCCGCGATTCGACTTTGACGAATCCGCCATGTTATCTGCTGCCAAAACGTTAGGGGCAGCAGCTCTTACTTATCAAAAGCAGTAATCACCTACTCTGCGACTTCGCTCCATTTCTTGACTCCCTTTAAACATGAGTCGTCAAGAAATGGCAAGTCCGGAGTTTTTTCGTGTTTTATTTCTGATTATTTAGTTTTTACTGATTGCTTTCCAATATTTATCCTATATAATAGGAAGTATTACTTAGTGAGTAGGAGTGAATAGGATGCAATCACGAAAAAATACCGACAATTACTTGATCAATTCCGATACGTTTGTGTTACAGCCGATTCGAGAAGGGTACAAATTAACGACGCGTGTGATTGAACGCCATACCGAATTCGAACTGCCTAAAAAACCGATTCAAATCGTCAAAAAAACGTGTGAACTTTATGGTGCTTCGTTAAAAACCCGCACATTGACCGCGCGCCATGCACTTGGCAATCGCCATAAGACACCAATCGTAGTCGCTCACGCTTTCGATACGCCTTATATTTTTTTACCGACAATGTCCCCCAATTCCGAAGAGAATGTCTGGATTTCCTATCATGCGATTTCTGACGTCCAGGAAGAGGAGGTCGGATGCAAAATCCTATTTGAGAATGGGTATGAAATGAAAGTGAACGTCTCCACCCCCACTATGTGGCGCCAGTTCGCTTTTGCTGCTTTACTGGAACGGGACTTTGCAAAAAAACAATTTTTGCTGCAGCGCCCTAGGACGTTCCAAGCACAAGAAGGGATGTTCAGATACCCGGTTGCCGAAGATACTGAGTGAGCAATTCCTCTGTTCGGTTGCGTAAGCGCACATTCAAATACCTTCTGCGCTCCTCTTGATGGTCATGCAGAAAAATATACTCTGTGAAGATATCGTCCATTCTCCCCTTTATGACCGATAACTGATTCATACGCAAATATGCGGCCGTATTTCCAAGCTCTTTGTGTACGCACGTTGCGACACTATCCAAGAGCCCCAAATACGGTTTTTTCAATTTGAAATCCCCTTTTTCAATAAGCAGCCGATCTTTCTCCAAAATCGTCAAAATCATAGGCAAGTAAATCATATTTTCCAAATAAGGGATTACTTCATTTTTCAGTGCCGGCATGTCTCCACCTCCGAATAGAACATTTGTTCTTATTTCTATTCTATGTCACCTCCCTAAAAAATGCAACAAAAAACAGAGGATCAGAAGGCGTTTGCCGTCATTGTGATCCTCTGTTTGACCCCCGCATAATTTATTTCGTTTCGGGGTCTCCGATATAATGGACTGCTTTCGCTTTCCATGCGCCGTCCTCATTGACCATGACAGTTACTTGACGACCTGCGCTGACATCTTGTGCACCGCTTTCTTTGTCTTTCACTGCGGTTTCCATAGTTGTAAATACTTGAGCTTCCTCATCTGAATACTTCACGATCGTGACGTCTTCCGGAGTGCGTGTCAGTTCGTGAGTAGCGAGGAGTTGTTCAGTGGCAGCCCGTTCTTCGTCCAAATCATAGCCGTCAGAAGAGAGTGTTTCAAGATAAGCATCCACATCCCCTTCGTTCAACGTTTCGATATACCGATTGAACGCGGCAACAATCGCTTCCTTTTGTTCAGCCGGTACGTCAGCCGCCTCTTCAACACCTCCTCCATCCAAACTGAAACCGATGTCATCGTCCTCTTTGGCTTCTTTTGCACCCGTGTCCCCTTTGTCTGTAACTCCATGGTCAATCGAACCATTTTCGTTCGTCTGTTCACCATCGTTGATTGAACCTGAATTCTTTTCGGTGCTGTCATCATCTCCGCTGCAGGCACTTAGCATAAGAGCAAGCGCAGCCGTTCCGACGAGTCCTGTAATTTTTTTCATGGTTGGTCTCCTTTCATAGCAAAAGGACCATCCGAATGGAGGTCCTTTTATAAGATGCTGCATTACTTCACTTCAACCCAGCCATTTTTAATCGCTGTGACAACAGCTTGTGTCCGGTCATTAACGCTCATCTTCTGTAAAATACTTGAAACGTGGTTTTTAACGGTTTTTTCGGAGATGAACAATGTTTCTCCAATTGCGCGGTTACTTTGCCCATCCGTCAACAATTGCAGGACTTCACATTCGCGCTTTGTCAACAAATGCAAAGGCCGGCGGATTTCGTGCTGATGGAAAGAACCTTTGTATTCCCGTTCGCTCAATCTGCGGTATTCCGTCACCAGATTATGCGTCACTTTCGGATGTAAGTAAGATCCGCCAGCCGCTACAACTTTAATGGCCTGCACAATCGCATCCGCATCCATTTCTTTCAACATGTAGCCAAGCGCACCCGTCTTCAGTGCTTGAGAAACATAAGACTCATCATCATGTATCGATAATACGATAACTTTCGCATCCGGATATTTGGTCATGAGTTGTTCAGTAGCTTCGATTCCATTCATGCGAGGCATATTGATATCCATAAGTACTACATCAGGATTATGCTCTTCGTATAAATTGAAAACTTCGCTGCCATCATCGCCCTCTGCTACAATTTCAAAGGTGTCTTCAAACGCTAAGATGCGCTTGACTCCTTCACGGAATAATTGATGATCATCTACTATCAAGATTTTTGTCATGTCTGTTCCCTCCAAAGCCTCTATTTGCCTATACTATCAGGATTAATCGGAATTTTAAAGAACACGCTTGTCCCTTTACCAACTGCAGAGATGATTTTGAAATCACCCTTCAACAAGTCGATGCGCTCTTTCATCCCGATAATTCCGAATGATTTCTCTTTTACTTCATTTTGATCGAATCCTGATCCATTATCTTTTACAATCGCATTCATCGTCTCCCGTAACCACTCCACCTTCACCCATACATCCCGGCTATTCCCATGTTTAATGGCATTGGTTACGGATTCCTGAACTAAGCGGAACACCGCGATTTCAAAACTCGATTCGAATCGGCGGTCTTCTCCGATGCTTTGAAAGTGGATATGGACATCGGGTTCATATTCCATAAGAGTGGATAAATACTTTTTCAATGTTGGCACTACACCAAGATCATCGATTGCCATCGGGCGAAGATCATAAATGATTCTACGTACTTCATATAATGAATTCCTCACCATCTCTTTTAATCCCTTAAATTCTTCAAGTGCTTGCTTAGGACCTTTTTGTTCATACACTTTTTCGATAAGTCCGGAACGAATGAGGACACTGGCCATCATTTGAGCAGGACCATCGTGGATTTCCCTTGAAACTCGTTTACGTTCCTCTTCTTGTGCTTGAATGATCCGAATCGCAAAGTCTTGCTTATGCCTGGCTGTTTCAAGGGCTTCCCCTACGTCTTTCAAGTCTGAAGTCAGGTAAGTGACAACTGTGGATACTTGGTTGACGAGTTGATCGGCCCGCTCGATCGTTTCCAGCAGTTCAGCCAAACGGCGGTCCAAGTCATCGCGCTGGATACGTAATTGTTTTTCTTCCATTCTGTTTACGGACAGTCTAACAAGAAGGTCATTGGCAACCTCGTACGCTTTTCGCACTTCCTGTTCCGAGTAATTCACAAAGTTTTTCGAGACATCAGCAAGCCTTCTGCGTGAATGACGTGTCATTTCTTCAAGGTGATCTCCTTCGGTTATTACCCGGGAAATATCCTCCTTAACAAGAATGAGCTCGCGTTGCATGGATTCGAAACTTCGACGGCTTTGCTCACTGATCATGAAGATGTCGTTCTTGGACTGATCCATAACATTCACCATGCTATCGAAGATGCCTTCAAGCTTTTGAATATCGATTGCCGCCTTATCCATTGTTCACACTCCTACTAATGCTAAAATCTCCTTGTAGAATCCATAGGCTGTTGCGATTACATTGGATTCACTATACACTTTATTCAGTATAGCATCTTAATGCCCATAACATATTAAAATTGTATTACAGATTAAGGAGGTCTTGCAATGAGATTGGACTATAAGACCGTAAAACAACAAAGTGAAACGGAAATCATTATTAACAAGTCTCGATTCATCACATCCGTGAAACGCACGGAAACGGAACAAGAGGCTCTCGACTTCATCCAGGAAATAAAACAAGCGCATCCATCGGCGAATCATAATTGCTCCGCTTACTTAATAGGCGAACACGACCAGATCCAAAAAGCGAATGATGATGGTGAGCCTTCTGGTACAGCCGGTTTCCCTATGCTGGAAGTATTGAAAAAGCAAGGTTTAAAAGATACAACCGTTGTGATCACCCGATATTTCGGTGGTATCAAACTCGGCGGCGGTGGCCTCATACGTGCATATGGACGTTCAACTTCAGAAGGGGTTGCAGCCGCCGGTACGGTTGAGCGCATACTTCATAGTACAATGCGCGTTACAGTCGACTACACATCACTCGGGAAAGTGGAAAATGAGGTGCGGCAATCCGCTTGGCCGCTTGAGCATATCGAGTACGGCGAACAGGTTACGCTTTTCATATTGGTCCCGATTTCTGACGTAGAAGTATTCCATACGTGGATTGCAGATTTAACGAACGGTCAGGGCGATATAATTGAAGGTGAACAGAAGTTCTTGGAGTTTTCTGTTTGAAAAGGTGTACGCGCTTCCGTAAAGATAGTATACTGTTGATAATTGAAACATTTTGCAGCTAAACAGCCCATTCGACAAGTATAGCAGTCGTTGTCATTTGACAGCATCTACTCCATTACGATGGAGTTCGACATTAAGGACGGATTAACGGAGGCTAGATGAAACATGAAGCGAAAAGAATATATAAAAGCGAAGAGGAGATCTTCAAAAACGAGGCTTGTTTTGAAGATAGGTCTCGTTTTGGCGATTGCGGCTTTTTTGACAGTTGCAGCCTACGGAGTCACACTTCACAAGAAGGCTGAACTCGCAGCAGATAGGGCGTACGAGCCGATTAAGGAGCGCACTTCCCGATCGAATGCAAAAGAAGACAACATCCAACCCGCAAAAGACAATGTATCGGTGCTGCTGATTGGTGTGGATGACAGCGACGACCGGCAGCAGGGGGATAGCAACAGCCGCGCAGATGCATTGCTCGTAGCTACGTTAAATCCGAAACAGAAGACGGTCAAACTGCTCAGTATTCCACGTGATTCTTATGTTTACATTCCAGAAGTGGATTATAAAGATAAAATCACGCATGCGAATGCGTACGGAGGAACAAAAGCAACCATTGAAACGGTTGAAGAAATGCTGGACATTCCGATTGACTACTATTTGAAAACAAACTTCAACGCGTTCATAGATGTAGTGGATGCACTAGGTGGAGTCGAAGTCGAAGTTCCCTATGAACGAATTGAAAAAGATGAAACGGATGCAGGGACGATCCATTTAATGCCGGGTCTTCAAGTATTAGATGGCCGTCATGCACTTGCACTTGCTAGAACACGGAAACTCGATAACGATATCGAGCGTGGGAAACGTCAGCAAATGATTATCCAGGCGATGATGGACCAAGCGAAATCTCCAGCTGCAATTACGAAATTCGGTGATGTCATCGATGCACTCGGAGATAACATTAAAACCGATATGCAGTATAGTGAGATGCTGTCATTCTTAGAGTATGCAAAAGGCGGAATACCATCCGTCGATATGTTAACTCTTGAAGGTGATGACGATTGGTCAACTGGCGTGTACTTTTGGAAATTGAATGATGAAGACCTCCAACAGAAGCGGTTGATTTTGCAATCCCACCTTGAACTGATTTCTTCTTTGGTACCAGATAAAGATGACGAAGCTTCCTCTGGAGATGCAGGAAATACGAATAATATCGTCATTTCTCCTACAACAGGTAGGGATGTTAATTAGTAATTAGCCAAGTGGACGCGTGAAAGGAGAATACTCCTTTCACGTTTTAATTTGTAATAACAACTAAAAGGCTGTCCTAGAGTAATTCTCTAGGACAGCCTTTTAAAATTATTTTCCAATCATGCGGACTAGGTTTAAAATTGGGCGGTAATTCGCCCCGGCAAGACCGATGATTTCGACAAACAATTCGATAGCGAGTAAGATGACGAATAGTAACAAGATCGCTCCCCATACCGTTGCTTGTGAGAACAGCACTGCTGCGATTCCGAAAAGAATGGCAATACCGTAAATGACAAGTACAGTTTGACGATGTGAAAACCCTGCGCGCAGCAAGCAATGATGCAAGTGGGATTTATCCGGCGCGGTAATCGATTGTTTCATGCGAATACGTCTGACAATCGCAAAGAATGTATCAGAAATCGGTACACCTAGCATAATAATCGGGATAACGAGCGATACGACGGCAACGTTCTTGAATCCGAGAAGTGCCAAAACGGAAATCATGAACCCTAAGAACAATGATCCCGTATCGCCCATGAAGATTTTTGCAGGATGGAAGTTGAATAGTAAAAATCCAAGTGAACTAGCCGCAAGGATTGCTGCTGTGACAAGTACAAACGTGTTTCCCATGATAAGTGCCATGACTGAAATGGAGATGAGCGCAATTGTCGAAACACCTGCGGCCAGACCATCCAGTCCGTCGATCAGGTTGATGGCATTCGTTACACCAACAATCCAAAGAATCGTAATAGGAATACTTAAATACCCAAAGTCAATTTGTCCGAGAAATGGTAAGTTTATGAAATCGATTTGCAGATGTCCAACAGTCATTACGACAATTGCGGCAACCAACTGACCTAATGCTTTCGCTTTCGCTGTAATTTCCAGCATATCGTCAAAGAACCCGATCGCGATGATGATTACGGCGCCAATCAAAATACCGGCAGCATGTTCATCTTTAGGCAGCAATATTGCATATCCGATTAAAAACGCTCCAAATATTGCAAGTCCTCCAATACGCGGCATGACCGCAGCATGGACTTTGCGGTAATTCGGTCTATCAACCGCCCCTATACGGAAGGCGAATTTTATGACAAGTGGAGTTAGTATGATGGCGCCGACAAACGCAGCCGCCATTGCAAGGAATAACATGTCCTTCCTCCCTGTAGTACTCAATTTTAGTTGAAGCCTACCGTATTATAACATGCCCACATAAAGAAAGCACTCTGTGAAACAATTTTTCTATGAGAAAACAAACCGGTTAGTTTTCAATACCCGTTATATATACGGTTTACGCCTATTATCTAACACGTTCTTTTATGCACTTCTAGTCTTTTCCGCTCTTGTTTGATAAAATAGAGTCGTGTCCGTCGAATGGACAATATAAAGGAGCGTTAACTATATGCTATCCATTTTCAGACGATCAAACCAAACCAGTGATCGACAACTTAAGAAATACCGGAAAACCGTCGATCGTATAAATAAATTAGAAGCGAATTATGTCGACTTATCCGATGACCAACTTGCTCAGAAAACAGTTGAATTCAAAGAACGCATTGCGAATGGCGAAACGGTCGAGTCCATTCTCCCGGAAGCATTTGCGATTGTTCGCGAAGCTTCAAAACGCGTTCTCCACATGCGTCATTTTGATGTACAAATGATTGGCGGCATGGTATTGACTGAAGGGAATATCGCTGAAATGCCGACTGGCGAAGGAAAAACATTAGTCGCCTCCCTTCCGTCTTATGTACGTGCACTTGAAGGCAAAGGCGTTCACATTATAACGGTGAATGACTATCTGGCACGTCGCGACTTCGAACAGATGGGACAAATCCATCGTTTCCTCGGACTAACTGTCGGATTGAACGTACCGATGATGCAAAGTTTTGAAAAGAAAGAAGCGTATGATGCGGATATTACGTATGGCGTCGGTACCGAGTTCGGCTTTGACTATTTACGCGATAATATGGCACAGCATATCAGCCAGAAAGTGCAGCGTCCTTATCATTACGCGATTATCGATGAAGTCGACAGTGTACTGATCGATGAAGCGAAAACTCCATTGATTGTTGCAGGTAAAATGCAAGCGGATGCGGATCTCCATATGATTGCAGCCCGCCTTGCTAAACGATTTGTACAAGGTGAGGATTTTGACTTTGACGATGAAACCAAGTCGACGTCATTAACAGAAACAGGCATTGAAAAAGTCGAAAAAGCGTTCGGTGTAGATAATTTATATGATCTTGAGCATCAGACACTCTACCATTATATGATTCAAGCGGTTCGAGCCCATGTGATTTTCAAGCGGGATGTGGACTATATCGTACGTGACCAGAAAATCGAATTGGTCGACATGTTCACCGGACGGATCATGGATGGACGGACGTTATCTGACGGACTTCACCAGGCGATCGAAGCGAAAGAAGGTCTTCCGATCACGGATGAAAACAAAGCTCAAGCACAGATCACGATCCAAAACTATTTCCGCATGTATCCAAGACTGTGCGGGATGACAGGGACTGCGAAAACGCAGGAACGGGAATTCCGGGAAGTCTACAACATGCAAGTCATCCAAATTCCGACAAACCGTCCCCACCAGCGTGTCGACCAAGAAGACTTTGTCTTTAAAACAATTGACCAAAAGTATAAAGCGATGGCAAAAGAAGTGGCTGAACGGCACAAAGCCGGACAACCCGTACTTGTCGGAACGACGTCAATTTTGCAGTCAGAAAAAGTGGTCGAGTATTTGGATGAACAAAAACTGGACTACAACTTGTTGAACGCGAAAAGTGTCGAACAAGAAGTCGAACTCATCTCAAATGCAGGTCAAAAAGGTCATATTACAGTTGCGACAAACATGGCAGGACGCGGAACCGACATCGTCCTCGGTGAAGGTGTTGAAGATTTAGGCGGATTGTTCGTACTCGGTACCGAAAAGCATGAAAGCCGACGGATCGATAACCAACTTCGCGGACGTTCAGGTCGTCAAGGGGACAAAGGGGAATCCCGATTCTTCCTATCTCTTGAAGATGACATGTTCAAGAGATTTGCAAAAGATGATATCGAGAAGTTCGAGAAGAAACTTGAAACTGATGAAAACGGACTCGTATTGAATAAAGATGTCAATGAACTGACGGAGCGTACTCAACGGATTGTTGAAGGCGCGCACTATTCGATGCGTGAGTATAATTTGAAGTTGGATGATGTCATCAACGATCAGCGCAATGTGCTATATGGATTGCGTGATAATGTATTGGAACGTAACGATGTGAATGGTCTCTTGCAAACGATGTTGAAAGAGACGACCGAGTTCGTTGTATTCGATAGCTGTCCAGAAGGTGAAACTCCGGACCAATGGGATTTCGAGCGCATCGAGCGCACGTTGAACTCGCTGCTCCGTACGCCTGTTGAATTGCCGCGGACATTTGAAAAACCATCGCAAATCGTCAAATTCTATGCTGAGCCCCTTGACGAATTGGTTGCATACATTCAATCATTTGAGGATAATGAGCAAGTGAACCAACTTATTCCACAAGTCATGCTCAGTCACATAGACACGATGTGGGTGAAGCATCTTGAAGTCATGACACGGTTGAAAGAAGGTATTGGACTTCGCTCCTATGGGCAGGAGGATCCGATGCGCATCTATCAGCGCGAAGGATTGGAACTCTTCGGGAAACATTACCAAAAACTGCGCCGGGATATTGCTTCTGAAGTCATTCACTTCATGAAAATCTTGACAGAACAGCAGCAACAACAATCACAGGAGGTTGACTCA
Organism: Sporosarcina gallistercoris; assembly: GCF_014836415.1. GTDB lineage: Bacteria > Bacillota > Bacilli > Bacillales_A > Planococcaceae > Sporosarcina > Sporosarcina gallistercoris. The sequence continues at coordinate 30,630 of NZ_JACSQY010000009.1, forward strand.
TGAAATTTCTTTCCATGTTTAAGAAGACCGAAAAGACAGGAAGCGACAGCACTATCGGCTCTGAAGAACTAATGGCCGGTACTGGCGGACCCGCTGGAGACGAGGTTATTGAAACAGCGCTATCCCTTCACCCCTCATGGGAATTGCCGCAAGAACAGGAATACGTATTCCGTTTTCTTGCAAACGAGCTGGAAGCTCTTAAACCAAACCAAATTTCATTGTCCGGAATAGATATTGACGTGGAACCAGCTACAGGTGAATTTTTAGTCAAAGCATTTTTCCGTTCTTCTCTGGACCAAACGATTACGATTGGTGAAGTGGAATTGATGCTGATGGATGAAGAAGGTAAAACACTTGGTTCTCAACAATTCGACTTGAGTGAACTTGGCGAAATGGCTCCACGCAGCGCACGTCCATGGGTGTTCGTCTTCACAAAAGAGAATCTCTTCGTTGAAGAGCCGCCTGCAGAAAACTGGAAACTTGCGTTCAACGTACAGTCCATGGTTCCACACAAGTTGGAACTTGAAGAATCTTGGGAAACAAGCCTTCCCGCTGAACAAAAAGCAGCGCTTGAAGAGGTTGTCGGCAACTTACCGAAGTTGAAACCACGCGAAGTGAACATCGCTGGATTCCAAGTCGGAAAACAAGACGATGGAAGTATCGCAGCGTCTGTGTTCATCCGCAACGGTCACTCGAAACAGATAAACATCGAGAAGCTGCCGCTTGAACTGATCGATGCGTCAGGTGAAGTCGTAGCAAGCGGTTCGTTTGATATCGGTTCACTTCCAGTGAATGCGAATACAACGAAACCATGGACATTCGTGTACCCAACAGAAATGGTGTCAAAAGAAGATCCCGATTTCTCCCGTTGGACTATCCGAGTTCCTCAGCAAAATGCATAAATGATCTATCCCCGTACATTCGGTTGTACGGGGATTTTTTTGCGTTCAGTAGTATTTGGATACAATGGGTTGAATTTTGCTGCATTATAAAGCAATAACGACATCTGGTAAAGAAACTCTCCCGTCTGTCGTTGAATCCATCCAAAAGTCGGACAATCGTCATGTCCTGATTCAAAACCCACTACTCTCGCCCATAAAAAAAGACTGCCCATTAGGACAGCCTTCCGTTCAATTCTTCTATTACAGTTTCAAATCAGTAATGACTACAACGTCCTGGTGATTCAGCAAATACGTCACTGGCCACTCAGTGGAGACTTCACCAGCGAAGAGTTTCTCGAGAGCTGCGCGTTTTTTCTCGCCAAAAGCAGCAACGATGAGTTTTTTCGCTTGCATAATCGAGGAAATGCCCATTGTTAATGCAGTTACAGGCATCGTTTCACCTTCTTTGAAATACTGGCTGTTCACCGCAATCGTCGATTCCGTCAGTTCGACAACGTGCGTCACAGAGTCTGGGGATGTCCCAGGTTCGTTAAATGCGATGTGCCCGTTCTCGCCGATACCAAGAAACTGAATATCGAGCGGGTTCTCTTTCAATAGTGTTTCGTAGCGCACACACTCCGCATCCAAGTCTTCAGCCATCCCATTTTCGATATGAGTTTCTTTGAATGGCTTTTCTGAGAATAGATGATGGTTCATATAGTACGCATAACTGTTTTCATGAGTAGCAGGAATACCGACGTATTCGTCCAAGTTAAATGCCGTCACATTTGTAAAGTCCAGATCGGATGCTCTCAGTTTTTCATAAACCGGCTCCATCGTACTTCCTGTTGCGAGCCCAAGTACATGTAAACGTCCTGCTTCCAATTCTTCGCGCACCAATCCACAAATTTTCTCTGCGCCTTGCTCCTTACTGTCAACCACGATTGTCTGTATATTCTTCATGTCTATCTCCCAACTTTCTTTAAAAGTCCTTTATTAATTGTAAAGCGTGATGCCCACCTGGTCAACAAACTGTCCCATTCTCACTGTTCGCTTTATTGCCATCTTACAACCTCTGAACTCCCCTATCATTTTCATATGACGATAATGTGGTGACTCTATGAACAAAGTGTGAACTTCTTACCTACTACGAAAGTATTAGGGAATTCCCTAGTATTTTAATTTCCTGGATTCAATATGATGAAAGTAGTTCTTATACAGTAACCAGACATCAAATGAAGGCGGTGAATAATATGGCAAAGAAGCACACTACCAACGATATCCCGGCGTCAGATTCCTCTTCCAATTTAAAAGGAACATTCATCATGGTAATGATGTTAGGACTCCTTATGGTCGGTTCATGGTTTGGCGCTTATTGGCTTTTCATTTCAAGATAACGAGAAAAGAAGGAGGCAGAGGTTATGCATCTGCACAAGTATGAGAAAGTTTGGCTCACGTTCGGTATGGCATCATTAGTTATTTTTCTTTTAATTATAGGTTTTGCAGCGTTTTGGAAAGGCACTCATCCACAAAGTCACTTGGAGACCATCGATCCGAACAATGTGGAAGCACACGATTCGTTCAAACCGGAAAACTTAGGTCTGACAGAAGTCGCAGACGGTAAATACAAAGTCAACATTGTCGCATCCGCATTTAACTATGATTTCGGTGTCGACAAGGATGAAAAACCTGTCAAAACAATCCGTGTCCCCCAAGGCTCCACAATTCTCTTTACAGCGACAACGAAAGACGTCGTTCACGGATTTCAGGTAGCCGGGACAAATGTCAATATGATGTTGGAACCGGGACACATCAGCCGGTTTGAAGCGGTCATGAAAAACAAAGGCGAATTCACGATTGTTTGTAACGAATACTGCGGCATCGGTCATCATCAGATGTTCGGAAAAGTAGAGGTGTATTAATATGGGTGCCACTGATAATAATTTGCGTCTCTTCCCGAAAAAAGATGCACGACTCTATATGTCTTTCATGTATGTCACGTTCGTTTCATTACTAGTTGGGGGTCTTATGGGACTGTTGCAGACATTTGTCCGTTCCGGAAGATTCACCCTTCCCTTCAACATTAACTATTACACGATTCTAACGGTGCACGGAGTCATTCTCGGACTCGTTTTGACCACGTTCTTCATCATCGGATTCCAGTTTGCACTTATGGGGAAAACAGTAGGAATTTCAGACAAACAGCGGAAAGTAGGCTGGTTCTCGTTCTGGATGATGCTCGTCGGTACTGTGATGGCGGCGGTCACAATCCTAGTTGGGCAAGCGAACGTACTGTATACATTCTATGCACCACTTGCAGCCCACCCGGCCTTCTATATCGGTCTTGCTCTCGTCATTGTCGGCAGTTGGATTTCTGCATTCACAAACTTCCGTCAGTTGTATATATGGAAAAAAGCACATAAAGGTGAAAAATCACCATTGCTTGCATTCATGGTTGTCATTAACATGCTCATGTGGGTTATCGCATCCCTCGGTGTTGCGATTGCCGTAGTTGTTCAGTTCATCCCGTGGTCACTCGGTTATACGGAAACGATCAACGTGCTCGTCAGCCGTACGTTGTTCTGGTACTTCGGTCACCCGCTTGTCTATTTCTGGTTATTACCCGCGTATATGGCGTGGTATGCAATCATCCCGAAAATCATCGGAGGCAAACTATTCAGTGATTCACTTGCTCGCCTAGCATTCATTCTGCTCTTACTGTTCTCGATTCCGGTTGGATTCCACCACCAATTGACAGAACCAGGGATTGACCCGACTTGGAAGTTCATTCAAGTAGTCTTGACATTCATGGTCGTCATCCCATCACTCATGACCGCTTTCTCGATTTTTGCAACGTTCGAGATTACAGGCCGCAAAAAAGGATTCTCTAGTCTTTTCGGCTGGTTCAAGAAATTGCCATGGGGCGATGTACGATTCTTCGCACCATTCGTCGGTATGGTGGCCTTCATCCCAGGCGGAATCGGCGGAATCATCAACGCTTCCCACCAGATGAACGCATTGGTCCACAATACGATCTGGGTCACTGGTCACTTCCATTTAACGATTGCAACAACTGTCATTTTGACGTACTTCGGTATTGCATATTGGCTAGTGCCCCACTTGACTGGTCGTCGCCTGACAAAGCAACTGAACAAACTTGGAATCATCCAAACAATCATCTGGTCAGTCGGTATGATGATCATGTCCACTGCGATGCATATTCAAGGTCTCCTCGGAGGACCGCGCCGTTCGGCATACTCTGAATACGCCGGTGGGGCACAGGTCGATACATGGATCGGCTATCAGCTTGCACAAGCTATCGGTGGTACGATTCTATTCGTCGGTATCTTACTTATGACATACATCTTCATCAAGCTTACATTTTTCGCACCTCGCGGAGTGGAGGAATTCCCAATCGCCGAAGAGGATGAAGACGCGCAAACCACACCGAAAGTACTTGAAAACTGGTATTTGTGGATTGGTATTACAATTGCGCTGATCGCATTCGCGTACACGATTCCAATGATTGATATTATTAAACACTCTCCACCAGGTTCCGTTCCATTTAAATGGCCAATCGGAAGAATGTAAAAAACATCCGGATTGTAAGCGACTATGCTTACGGTCCGGATGTTTTCTATTTAAGCAGGTCGTATGGGGAGATATAAGAATGGAAAACCAGGTGATGCAAGCAGCTGGCTGTTCAATTCTTCGATTGGTAACGGTCTGCTGAAATAGTAACCTTGGATTTCAAAGCAGCCTAGCTCTTCCAGTCTCTTCAACTGACCTTCCGTTTCGACTCCTTCTGCCACAGTGTGCATATGCAAGCTTTTCGCAAGAGTTAAAATCGCACGGACAATCGCACGACTTTTAGGATCGGTCTCTAAGTTCGCAACAAACTGTCGGTCCACTTTCACTTCCTGTATCGAGAAACGCTGTAAGTATAGGAATGCAGAGTATCCTGTTCCAAAATCATCAATTGAAATAGGGAACCCCATTTCCTGAACTTTTTTGATTTGAGTTTCCACTAAATCCGAATCCACGATTGCTACATTCTCCGTAATTTCGATAATCAGTTTTTTAGGATCCACCTCATAGTTACGCATGCATTCATCCAAGAACGTCGGAAAGTCAGCATGCAGGAAGTGTCTTGGGGAAATGTTCACCGAAATCGTCAATGCACCCATGCCCATCTGTTCCCAGCTTTTCAACTGCTGACACGCTTGACTTACGACCCATTCTCCAATTTGAATAATGAGTCCCGTCGTTTCTGCAATATTGATGAAGGCAGCTGGAAACAGCAAACCTTTTTCAGGGTGCTGCCATCGGATCAGCGCTTCGACCCCTGTCACTTTGTGCGTCAAACTTTCTACTTGCGGTTGATAAAATAGCCGGAACTCGTCCATGTCCAATCCTTTGCCTAAATTCATCTCCGAATGCATTTCCTCTTCCCACTGTTCAAACATAAGCGGGTCATAGACTGCACGGGTTTTCCGATTCCCCACTCTGAGAGAGGAATCGAGTGCGATTTTCGCCGCATGAATCCCTTCGTAAGCATCTTTCACATGCTTCGGATAGAGGGAGACCCCGTAACTGAACGTCAAAAACAACTCCTGGTCTTTAACCATAATAGGCTTTCGTAACTCGGAAAGAATATGCCCCATGGCGCTTTCATCTTTCTCCTGACCATCCCTATATTCAGAGTAAATGATGAAATGGTCAAAAGCGATTCTCGCAAAGTCCGAACCATCGGGGAAAAGCGAACGCAGCCTATTCGCTATCACTTTCAGAGAACTCTTTGTTCCTTCTGGGCCAAGAACACTTTGAATCGAAATGAATTGGTCAATCTTCATATATAAAAATGCCCCACAAAGCCCACTTTCCGTTTTACGTATTTTCTCATTCACTTTTTCAATGAATGCATTTTCATTGTCGATGCCTGTCACTAAATCAGTATAGGCTAATTCGTGGACACGGCTTTCCATCTCCAAACGGTTCAAGCGATCGAATACAAAAGACAACATGTCTGCACTTGCGGCGATAAACACTTCATCGAGCTTCGTCCAGTTGCGTCTTTCGATGGTTTCACAACAAAGCAGGCCGCCAATCCCCCGACTCATGATAATAGAGGCTTCGAGTAACGATGCAATCGGGGTTTCGTTGAAATAATTGAGCGGAAATGATTCAAGTGCCTCATTTGCAGCAATGTCTTCCACTACATTCACACGTGTTTTACCAATGGTTTCGAAATAGAGCTTTGCTTCCGTTGCGTCAAGTTGGCGAATGCTAGGAATCGCTACTGATTCCGCAGCGTACGTCAAATGCTCCGTGAGTATGGTTTGATCGTCATTGAACAGCCAAATACTCACGCGATCCGCCTTCATGATCATCGCTATATTTTCGCAGAGCTCATACAAAACATCTTTCATGGACTCCGGGGTAAGGTCCAATTGCTTAGCTTGTTTAAACAAATTCTGTTGCTGTTCCTGCATTCTCGATACGAATTCCCTAAGTTCTTCTTTAGAACGTTCCACGCTCAAGCACCTCCTCAAAAGGTTCCTCTAGTAATCTTTATATCGGCATGTATTGTGCTTTTATCATGATTCGAGTCATATCTTCATAATACCATGCTAATTCGACAAACCTATGTTATACCCTTCGGATTTTTCAGTAAAATCTGTACAATCTTTTTATAAGTTTGCTATACTTACACTGAATCACTATTCATTTTTAGGAGGTTGTGAGAGTGGTAATCGAATACGAAAAGGATCTTCAACACACTTGGGACGAAATTGAGCGCCAGCTGAACGATGATTCCGCGCCTATACAAGGGCTGAATGTAAGTTATGGATTTAATTTATCTGGGGACGAAACCGGTAAGTATGTATTGGTATTTGCAGATAACCAAGCAAGCGTGACTGCAAAAGAGACCGACGAGGCTGATTGTATGTTGACGATGAAAGTCGATGATTTCTACAAACTGCTTGCTGGAAAGTTGAACACAACGACCGCGTTCATGATGGGGAAACTGAAAGTGAAAGGCAGCCTCGGTCTTGCACTGAAACTGGAAAACATTTTGACGCAATATCGTTTTTAATCAATGAGAACAGGTAGTAACTTCAAGAAGCACCGTTTATCACTCAATTACAAGTAAAAAAAGACGCCTCCTCATAAATGAGAAGACGTCTTTCCTATTCATTCACCAATTAGCGTGCTGAGAATCCGCCGTCGATGACAAGTTCAGCGCCAGTGATGTAAGAAGCTTCATCAGAAGCAAGGAACATTACCGCGTTGCCTACGTCTTCAGGCTGTCCAAGACGAGCGAGTGGTGTCATTCTGATAAGTCCTTCAAGCGCTGCTTTTGAAGACTCAAGGTTTGCTACCATTGGAGTTTGGATAACGCCTGGGAATACTGCGTTTACGCGGATTCCGTCTTTACCGAACTCAGCTGCAGCTGCACGAGAGATCGCACGAACTGAACCTTTAGATGCTGAATATGGGTTGTAGCCCATACCAACTAGAGCTGTATATGAAGAAATATTGACGATTGAACCTTGTCCAGCTTCCTTCATGTAAGGAACTACTGCGCGCATACCAGCGTAAGTACCGAAACCGTTGATGTCATGCAGACGTTGCCAGTCAGCGAGTGTGATGTCTTCCATACCTTTTTCAGTAGAGATACCAGCACAGTTGATAAGGATATCAAGTTTACCGAACTTATCAGCAGCTGTTTTAACTGCTTCTGCCCAGTTGTCCGCATCTGTAACGTTAAGCTTCACGTAGTCAACGTTTTCAACGCCGTCCCATTTCGCTTTAAGAGCATCTGTGTTAATGTCTGCAGCAACGACTTTAGCGCCTTCTGCCGTGAACAATTTAACCATCATTTCGCCCATGCCTGAAGCTCCACCTGTAATAAATGCTACTTTATCTTGCATTCTACCCATTTAAACCGCTCCTTTGTATGTGTTTAATAAGTTTTAACATCTAAATAGTACTCCTATATTTCGCACATTGCAACAAACGGCTCTCCTCTACGGATATTTCAATTCTTCAAATAAATTACAACTCGCATTCACAAATCCCGCTTTGAAATCATGCGCTTTCAGACATCCAATTACGCTTTAAAACTTGCACATTTCAACGTTTCAGCAAGGATTTTCGCGCCAGTTATAAGCGCCTCCCGATTGAATGTCATCTCAGGATGATGCAAGCCGGGGCCAAGATCCGCACCAAGCCCGATCATCGTCGCTTTCAGCTCTGGATTGCGGATCGTATAGAAGTGAAAATCATCGCTGCCTGATGTGACAACGTCTTCCGCAAGGCCTTCTTCACCAAGGACGTCAAGGATACCCTCCCGTGCGATTGCGGCAGCTTCATCTGATACTTCGGCTGCCGGCGTATAGTCTGCCCATTTCAATTCGATTTCAGTCGTATAAAGTTCTGCAATCTGTTGAATACCGGTGTCGACCCGTTTTTTTAATTGTTGCAGCACATCATTGGACTGAGCACGGATGTCCAATCCGAACTTCGCTGAGCCGGGGATGATGTTGAGACTCTCTCCGCCAGCTTGAATGTTCGTCAATTTCACGGAATATGCTTCGTATGGCGAAAATTGAACGGTCTTCAAAAATTGTCCGATTGCCAGTAATGGATCAATCGCATTAACGCCTTGATGCGGACGCGCACCATGAGCATCGACTCCGCGAATCGTCCCTTCCACAAAATAAGCGGCACCGTGCCGAATCGCGGCAGATGCTTTTCCTAGCGGGAGCTCCTCTTGAGGTCTAAGATGGATGCCGAACATATAACTCACATCATCTACAGCTCCACGGTCAATCATCGCATTCGAGCCATTCCCTTTTTCTTCTGCAGGTTGGAAGACGAAGCGGATTCTGCCACCGAGCTCCTCGTCTTTCAAGTACGCAAGCGCCCCAAGCACCATCGCCATATGTCCATCGTGTCCACAGGAATGATTCGCTTGGTATACACCATTCACTTCTTGCCACAACGCGTCGATATCTGCGCGTACAGCAATGACACGATCCCCTTTCCCTATTTCGGCAACAGCTCCGGTTACATCTTCGAACGTCTTAAATGGAACGTCCATTTCAGTTAAAATACGACCGATTTCCTTAGTCGTTTCATGTTCTTTCCAACTCACTTCCGGATTTGCATGAAAATGTTCAAACCAATTCCTTATTTGTTGTGTGACAGCCATTCCCTTTTCCCCCTTTTAACGTGTGCGTTCTATTTCCCCATAGATCTTCAGCAATTTCTCCAAGATCATCTCGTAGGAATGCTCATGCACAATTTCTTCCCGCTTTGCGACATTTATCGCTCCATCACCAGAAAGTGCTTGAAGCAATCCTTGTTGAAGACTTTCCACTTCCCGCGCTGGAACCAAAATACCTGCTCCATCCGCTAACAAATAAGATAATCCGCCAACATCGGATGCGACAACTGGCGCACCTGCTGCCATCGCTTCAAGGGCAACGAGTCCAAAGCCTTCATGATAGGAAGGCAGAGCAAGGACATCTGCAGCTGCTAGCCATTCCGCAAGTTCTTTCTGTGTTTTTGTCCCTTCGAAGTGGATTCCTTCTATTTGATGGGTCGTGATGTACTCTTTGACCTCTTCGACAAAAGCTGCGGACTTTGCCGAGCCTACTAGCCGAAGTGATGCATCTGGTAACTGTTTCTGTAAAGCCGTGAATGCCTGCACTAACTCCAGCACCCCTTTTTCACGTATCAAGTTACCGATGAACAGGATGACCGGCTCATTCTCAGGCAACCCGAGTTCCTCCCGTATCGCAGCTCTTTCGAGAGGATGAAATACAGTCCGGTCCACCCCCATACTCATCACGGTTACATTTGTTTCGGACACTCCGAAGCTTGTCACAACTTCTTGTTTCAGGCGTTCCCCAACTGTAATTACGTGAGAGGCTTCCTGTAAAATGGTACGGGTGAGTTTAGCAATCCGTGGGCTCTTTTTCGGCATTTTGTCAATATCGCCGCCATGAAGTGTCACGACATACGGAAGTTTGAACAGGCGCTTTCCAACCAATGAAATATAACCTGTAGGAAATGCGTAGTGGGCGTGGGTCAAGGTTAAATTCTTCCGGTTCCCAACCAGATAAATGAGGGAACTGGCAAACCACTTCCCGTATTTCAAAAGAGCGTTCACTTTACCTGCTTTCGGATTATCAATCACTTGAATATCTATCACTACGCCAGAAGCTTTCAGTAATTCAACTTGGTTTTTAACGAAAATCCCATATGTCGGATGTTCGACAGATGGATACATGTTGCTGAATACTACAATTTTCTTCATGTCAGCCCCGTTCTGCCAGATTCATAGTGTCATGTCCCAGCATTTCAATTTGTTTGGTTACAAAGATACCTCATTTTCGTCTTTTTTTCACGCAGAATAGTCATTTAGCGCAAAAATAAAAACGCTTTCATCAGAAACCACTTCCGATAAACTGCGTTAAATCAGCCTTTTATACACCAACCGACCATTTGTAACACCTTTGTAATATAACTGTAACCGAAATAAGGTTTAGCCTATGCTAAGATAATCACAGATAAAGACACTGTCCTTGATACGGTGCGAAAGGGGAAACTGAGAAACTTATGAAACTGAAACGTCTTTTGGCATTAGGAATCGCCAGTTTAGTAATTTCAACGTCCGTACCGTCTATGGCTTCTGCTGCAACACTTTCTGCAACTGACTTAGTTAATACAGCTAAAAATTACATAGGAACTCCTTATCGATACGGTGGGACAAGCCTTACATCCGGCATCGATTGTTCCGCATATACGCAAGTCGTTTTTAAAAAGAACGGGAAATCTCTTCCACGCACGACTGGTCAACAATACCAACAAGGTAAAGCAGTATCCAAAAGCAACCTGACTACTGGCGACCTCGTATTCTTCAACACAAGTGGCAAAGGGATTTCACACGTAGGAATCTACATAGGTTCTAGTAAATTCATTCATGCTTCAACAAGTCAAGGTGTTACAGTTTCATCTATAAATGATCCGTACTACTGGAAAAGCAAGTATGTAGGCGCTAAAAGAGTTTCTAATTTTGGCGGAACAACTGTAGCTGGATCCGACGCAGCTAAACCAGCGGTAACTTATGCTACTCGTGCTGAAGTTGCGGCAGCTATAGCAAAAAAACTCAACCTTACAGCTCAAGGCAATGCCTCTTATAAAGATGTACCTAGCAGTCACCCTCAAGCGTCCGCAATTGCGGCAGTTACTAATGCTGGTATTCTATCAGGAAATAACAACAATGAATTCAAGCCAAATGATCTACTAACTCGTGCAGAAATGGCTAAAGCACTCTCAAATGCATTTGATTTAACACAAAGTTCTAATGTTCCTTTTTCAGACGTCAGTTCAACTTACTGGGCCCTTCCTTTCATTGGTGCTCTTTATAATGAAAATGTAACAAAAGGTTACTCTGATGGAACATACGGAATTAATGGTAAAGTAAAAGACTCGGAGCTTAAGCTCTTCATAGAACGTGCACAATGAAAAAACGTGGAACCCTCTTACTATAGACGGTTCCACGTTTTTGCTTTTATCAAACCTATTTTCGTAAATTCTTTACTTTGTTCTGCTTTAATCGACTAGTAAAAGCGCATTCCCTATTTCTATGAGGGAATGCGCTTTTCAGTTTCTTTTATACTTGAAAGCGACTGACCTCTTGCTTGAGTTCGTCGGCAAGCCGTGTCAGGCTTTGTGCGCTTGCGCTGATTTCTTGGCTTACGGCTAGCTGCTCTTCGGTAGCCGAGCTTGTATCAGTGGCTGAGGCCGCTGCCTGTCCGCTTAACCGTTGGACTTCACGTGCACCCTCTGTCACTTCATCCGCCATCGCTTGAATCTCTTCAATTGCAGCAGAGACCGTTTCAACCTTAGCGGACACATCCCCTACCGCTTGTTGGATGTCTTTGAATACTGCGTTGGACTCCGCCGTCGCTTTCATCCCGTTTTCAACTTTTTCACTGCCCGTTTCAATCGATTTCGTCGCTTTCTTCGAATACACTTGGATGTCACTGACCATCGTTCCAATCTCCGATGCAGACGTTTTGGACTGCTCCGCCAGTTTACGGACTTCATCTGCAACAACTGCGAATCCTTTCCCGGCATCACCGGCACGTGCTGCTTCAATCGCTGCATTCAGTGCCAAAAGGTTTGTTTGCTCGGCAATTCCTGTAATGATTGCCGTCACCTTTTCAATTTCAGAAGAGTGGTCTGCCATCTCTTTCATAATCGACGCAGTTTCCCGGATCGTTTCCCGAATGGTCTTCATCTCTTCGACGACCTCATCCATGGATGCAGAGCCTTTGCCGACAAGTTTTGTAACCGCTTCTGCCGAACGCAGCATGTCCTCATTACTTTCTGAAATCTCTCCAACCCCTAGGGACAGCTCATTCATGGATTGAGTCGATTGGTCTGTGATCCGTTGCTGCCGCTCACTGCCTTCGAGTTGTTTTTCCGCAGTACTGGCAATCAGTTCCGACGAGGCTAAACTTTCTTCTGAACTTGCGGATAACCCTTCCGATTGCGTGGCCAACTGTTCCGCTGAGACATTGATTTTACGGATCATATTCGCTACATCCGCGCCCATTTTGTTGAATGCACTCGCCATTTCCCCGATTTCGTCTTTGCTGCGCACGACGAGCGGATCGATGGAAAAATCCCCATTTGCAATTTGGTGCAATCCTTCCGTCACGATGCCAACTGGTTTCGTGATGGATCTGCTAATGCGCTGCGAAATCAGGATGCCTACCGCTACTCCGATAATTATGATTGCAGCAATGATAATCGTCAGCTGCATCATCATTTCATTAACTTCTTTCCGCTTCTTTTCGAGTGCCTTGTACTGATTATCCTTTATGAGATCTGCACGCGTCATGACAACATTTCCGACATCTTTAGATGCTTCTGACATCCATTTCGCAATATCATCTTTTCCTTGTTCCAAGTTATCGACGATATTATTTTGAAGCGTCATCGATTTTTCGTTCGAATCGACGAGTGCTCCATATTCTTTTTTCATCGTCGCATCATTCATCATCTTCCCCAGTTCGGTCAGGAGTTGTTCGGAACGCTCATAGTTCTCTTGGCGCCTATCAAGCAACGCCTTATCCTGATAGAGCATGTAGCCTCGGATTTCACTTTGCATTTGCTCTTGCTTCAGCACAAATTCATCTATGATATCCACTTTATGCACTTCATCATCGAGCATATTCCGATAATCACTATTCAATTTCACAAGCAACAGAATGCTAGCTACCCCAATAACAACTAGCAGTGCAAGTAATAACCCGAACCCGTTCCTTAACTTCCCAGCAATTGTCCGCTTCACCCATTCCACCCCGATTTTTTCTCTTTTTTCAGAAACGACGAACTTGCCCAATCGTCTGAATAATTATGACTAGTCCAATTATATCTGTTTGTTTCAAATAAATCACTACTTTTCGACCACTTTTAAAGTTTCCATCTTTCCCGTTATGCCTAATTAAATTATGAAGGCGTGAAAAAACCACGCTATTATGACACGTGCGTGGTTTACTGCTTATTTGTGTGCACTTGGTTTCTTGAAATACAGAAGCTGTTTGGTAAGAGTCCTCTATTTTTCATTCATTCCTCAGCACTTGCGCTTTGCAATCATTCCACGTACAGTATCGGGATTCGGTCCTCCGGTGATGCGTCGACGTTCAATGAAAACTGCAGGGTTTATAATTGCTTGCCAGTCTACTTCTGATAGAGCTACGTCCTTTAACCATTCGTTTACGAGCCTAATCGGGATATCATATAGCTCTTTCTGAAGCGCATTCGCTTTTTTCGCGACTAAAGCGGCTTTACTGTGAGCTTTTCTGAACGAAATGTCGTATTCTCTTGCTAATACGTCAGCAAGTTCAGTTATTGTGATCATATTATCTCTCGCTTGCTGATGCGCCCGTTCCTTATTGAACTCCATCGTGATCATCACTGCATTCAATAGTTTCAACACACGATTCGCTTTTTCAAACCCCTTATACAGATGAGGCTGCAAATCATCTTCCGTATCGTTGATATCTCCGAAAGGCGTATTATGGATCATGTGAAGTACGGCAAGCCCTTCTGCTAAAGAGCTGGAAGCAAGCGATCGGGCGTGTTCAAGCGACACAGGATTTCGTTTCTGCGGCATGATGCTGCTAATTTGTACGTATGCATCCGAAACACGCAGTAATCCCACTTCTTTAGATGCCATTCTTAAGAGCTCTTGCACCCACCGGCCGATGTTCGTCATCAGACTGATTAAACTTTGTGCCGCCTCCAGCAAATAATCACCTGCACCAATCGCATCATACGAGTTTTCGATCATCCCATCAAAACCGAGCAGACTTACCATTCGTTCGCGACTAATCGAGAATCCTGTTGTCGTAATTGCAGCTGCTCCCATCGGAGACTGATTGACGGTTCGTCTTGCTCGCTCCAGACGCTCGATGTCCCGGCACAGCCCATCATAGATCGCTACGAGATAATGCCCTAACGTAGTAGGTTGCGCAGGCTGAGTATGCGTATGGGCTGGCATAATCGTTTCAACGTGGTGTTCAGCTTGACTTAAAAGTGTGGATGCCAACTTTTTTGCCAAGCCGATCGTAGCTTGCAAGTGTTCCCGTAATACAATCCGATACATCGCTTCTCCCATATCATTCCGACTCTTCGCGATATGCATCTTCCCTGCTAACTCTTCACCGATCCTCTCACTGATTTTAGATTCCAAGAGGAAAAACAGGTCTTCATAATCTGCATGATAAGTGAAGGTTGCTGGATCCGTGTTCGATATTTCTTCGATTGCCTGCAAGATTTGTTCAGCTTCTGCACATTTAATGATGCTTTGTTCCGCAAGCATGATCGTATGTGCACGATGCACCGCTAGCATTGCGCAGAACAAATGATGTTTCTGTAGTTCAAACAGCGGTTTCAGCAGGACATCCGAGTACGTTTGTCCAGGAAACAACTTCCCGTCGACTTGTTCAAATATCTCCTTTTCTTCCTTCATCTTCCCACTCCATTCCTGTCATTCCGAAGGCTAAGTAAAGGCAACTTCCGACTGTATTCTCTAGTATATGGTTTGATGGCCCGAAGGAAATGGAAGATGCCTAGTGTACTAAAAACCGACCCTCTTTTTTGATAGTCACGAATCTTTTTACGCCGGATGAACCGGAACACAAAAACGCATCGGGTCCACTTGCAGGATCCGATGCGTTTCGTACTTACTTTTCCACATTGCCTATCTCTATTCAAACGTTCCTATCAACTCGGATGGTATCATTTCGCAGATAGCGACCCCAACGTTTCTTGCAATACCGACACTGCATCTTCAACCACGACTTCAAGACCGCTATTTTGCAACGCTTCCCCGATTTTACGAATTGCAGTTTCCAACATCTCCGGGGTCGTATTCCCCATATGACCGATCCTGAACGCTTTTCCAGCTAGATGAGCAAGAGCACCGGATAGGATCACACCTTGTTTCGCAAGCTCTGCACGGAACGCGGCGTCGTCCACTCCTTCCGGATAGTAGAGACAGCTCAAAGTCGGCGCGGCGTCTTTCTCTTCGGCGAGCGGAATCATCCCGTAAACCCGCAAAGCAGAACGAACTGCTCGGCCGTAAGCTTGATGGCGGACAAACCGTTCTTTCAGTCCTTCCTCTTCAACAATCCGTAAGCCTTCTTCGAGTGCATAAATCATATTGACAGGCGGCGTTGCGAAATACTTGGAAGGATCATGCATGACTGGGATCCAGTTATGGATGTCACAATAGTAGGCGGAGACAGATTCCATCTCGTTCCGCGCTTTCAATGCTGCTTGGCTGAATGCCACGATACCAATGCCTGGAGGGACACCGATCGCTTTTTGCGAACCCGTAAGGACAATATCGATTGCAGTGTCCGGTCCTGCATAATTGTGCTGCATATCTTCTGGCATGGCCGTTGTTGCACAGACACCGTCGACAATCGCTAAGGCGCCATGCTGTTTAATGAGAGGGATCAGTTCACCCAAACTCGCTTGAACCCCCGTGGATGTATCTGCATGCGTCAACGTAACCGCCTTGTATTTATTTTTCTCTAAATGTTCTTTTACATGTTTCACTTCGACTTGCTTGCCCCATTCTGCCTGCAGCAAGTCGATCTCAATGCCGAATGCTTGCCCGAGTTTAATGAAACGATCCCCGAAATACCCGTGACTGATGATCAAGAGGCGTTCACCAGGCGTAATCGTGTTGACGAGTGCCATTTCCATTGCAAGCGTTCCAGACCCTGCGACAATGAAGACTTCCCCATCTGTATTCAGAATCCGCTTCGTGCGTTCAATGGCTGTTTTGAATCGGCTCACAAATCGTGGATCCGTATGTGCACGGGTTTCCTCCCCCAATGCATCGTAAATGGACTCGACAACTGGTGTAGGCCCAGGTATGAGTAACAAATCTTCATTTCCCAATCAAATTCCCCCAATAATCAGATTTTTGTGCATCCAAAATTTCGACACGATGACTGGGAAATCCTTCATTACGAAGAAAAAGCCCGTTATCTCAACGGGCCATACGTTCTTCATATGCAGCGATCTGGTCTTCGAATTGGAACGTAAGTGAGATTTCATCCCATCCGTTCAGCAACATCTGACGCGAATACGGATCGATGTCGAACGTAAGGTCATCTCCTGTGTCTGCACGGGTAACGGTCTGTTTTTCCAAATTCACAGTGAGCTCGATTGGTGACCGCTGACCTTCTGCGAGCAAGGAATCGATATGGTGTTGGGCCAGCCGAATCGGTAAAATACCATTCTTGAAACAATTATTATAGAAAATATCCGCAAACCCTGGTGCAATGACCACTCGGAATCCGTAATCCAGAATGGCCCACGGAGCGTGTTCACGGGAAGAGCCGCACCCGAAGTTTTCATCCGCTACTAAAATCCGTGAACCTTCAAATCTGGAATCGTTAAGAACAAAGTCAGTATCCGCTTTACCTTCACTATCGAACCGCCAATGATAGAACAGATACTTGCCGAATCCTGTCCGTTCAATCCGCTTTAAGAATTCTTTGGAAATGATCTGGTCCGTATCGACGTTTTTCCGGTCCAGCGGGGTCATGACACTTGTGACAACATTGATCGGTTCCATGATATGCTCCTCCTTTCAATCCTGCAGCGCAGGTACTTTCCGAATATCGGTAAAGCGCCCTGCAATCGCAGCTGCTGCTGCCATCGCCGGACTTACCAGATGCGTCCTTGCTCCAGCGCCTTGACGTCCTTCGAAGTTCCGGTTCGATGTGGATGCACAGCGTTCACCTGAAGGAACGACATCATCATTCATCGCAAGGCACATACTGCATCCTGATTCCCGCCATTCAAATCCGGCTGCTTTGAACACGGCATCCAGCCCTTCTTGTTCAGCAAGCCGTTTAACGGAACGTGATCCTGGAACGACAATCGCAGTGACGTCCGGATGCACTTGTTGACCTTCTACAATCGCTGCAGCTGCACGCAAGTCGCTTAGACGGGCGTTTGTACAAGATCCGATGAATACATGCTGGATCGAGATATCGGATAGCGGCATGCCTTCTTCGAGCCCCATATAGGCAATCGCTTTTTTCAACGCTTCTTTGTCAGATGAGGATGAATAGTCGTCAGCATATGGGACATGACCGCTTATTCCGGTTCCCATCGCAGGGTTCGTTCCCCACGTTACGTATGGTTCAATGTCAGCTGCATCTAATGTTAGCGTCGTGTCATACACAGCACCTTCGTCTGTCGCGAGCGCCAGCCACTCTGCCGCGGCTTCTTCAAATGCTTCCCCTTCAGGGACTTGGCGACGTCCTCTTAAATACTCGACTGTCGTTTCATCCGGGCTGATCAACCCTGCTTTTGCTCCTGCTTCGATTGACATATTACAAATCGTCATGCGCTCTTCCATCGACAGGTTTCGGATCGCTTCCCCAGTGAATTCAATAATATGTCCCGTTCCCACGTCAATCCCGAATTTCGCAATGACCGCGAGAATGACATCTTTCGCAGTAACCCCAGTTCCTAGCTGCCCGGAAATCTTCACCTCCATCGTTTTAGGACGATTTTGCCAAAGAGTTTGTGTGGATAGAACGTGTTCCACTTCACTCGTACCGATACCGAATGCGATCGCACCGAATGCACCGTGTGTAGATGTATGGCTGTCTCCGCAAACAATGGTTCGGCCTGGTTGTGTAAGCCCTAGTTCAGGTCCGATGATGTGAACGATTCCTTGATCGGGATGCGTCATGTGAGCAAGTTCGATACCGAATTCCTCACAGTTTTTCTCAAGGGTCGTCATCTGTTTTTGAGCAGTAGGATCACTGACCACTTCAATATTCCGTGTCGGTACGTTATGATCCATTGTCGCATAACATCGTTCAGGACGCCGCACTTGCCGTCCCGCAAGTCGTAATCCTTCGAATGCCTGCGGAGACGTCACTTCATGGAGGAGATGGAGGTCGATGTAAAGTAAATCAGGTTTCCCTTCTTCTTCCATCACGACATGCCGATCCCAAACCTTTTCAATAATTGTTTTTGCCATAACCAATTCCCCTTTCCATGAGCGGCAGCATGCGAACGCCGCGATTGACTAGTTACACATATGAAAACATAATGCTGTTTGAAACTGACTGCACATCCACTTCTTCTGCAACACGCGCTGCCCATTGCTCTGTCGTCATCGGACGTACGCCGGGACTTGCTAGATCCGCAGTGCAATGCCCTTCTTCGTAAACTGTCTGAATGGCTAGCTCGATTGCAGCCGCTTCTTCTTCCATTCCGAATGATTGACGCAACATCATCGCAGCCGACAACATGGCTGCTGCTGGATTCGCGAGTCCTTTTCCTGCAACATCCGGGGCAGATCCATGGACCGGTTCGTATAACCCGAAACCATCCGTCCGAACACTAGCTGAAGGCAATAAGCCAAGGGATCCTGTAATGACGGATGCTTCATCACTTAAAATATCGCCGAACATATTCTCCGTTACGATGACGTCAAAAGCAGCTGGATTCGTAATGAGCTTCATCGCAGCGGAATCGACCAACTGGTGCTCGACTTCGATATCCGGATAGCCGGTACGGACTTCTTCGACCACTTCCCTCCACAAGCGGCTGGACTGCAGGACGTTCGCTTTATCGACAGACGTCACTTTTTTGCGTCGCATTCGTGCAAGGTCAAAGGCCGATCGTACAATCCGATCGATTTCCACACGTGTGTACACGAGAGTGTCAACTGCAGCGTCATGTGTTTTCCGGCTCGGTTCTCCGAAATACAGACCGCCTGTCAGCTCACGGACGATGACAAGATCCACGTCATTCACAAGATCCTCTTTTAGAGGAGAGCGATGGAGAATGGCTGGTACCGCCTTTACAGGACGAATGTTTGCAAACAAACCGAAGTGCTTACGGATGGCAAGCAATCCTTTTTCCGGGCGTGTCTCCGAAGGGTTCTGATCCCACTTCGGGCCTCCGACTGCTCCGAGCAGCACTGCATCACTCTTTTCACAAAGGGCAATCGTTTCATCCGGCAGTGGTGTACCGAAGCTGTCTACTGCAGCCCCGCCGATGTAACCTTGGACAAATTCGAACGAATGATGAAACCTTCTAGCAATGACTTCAAGCACCTTCACTGCAGAACCGATTACTTCTGGACCAATCCCGTCACCAGGCAATACTGCGATACGTTTTTCCATCGTCGTCTCCTCCTTGTAGTTTCAGTTTACAACTTTAACTGCGTGCTCTTTTTGCACTTCCAATGACTCACGGACCAATTGTCGATTAATCGCATTCAAATATGCTTTTGCAGATGCTTCCAACACGTCTTGCGCAATTCCTCTTCCTGTCAGCTGCGTCCCATTGAAGTTCAAATTCACAATCGCCTGACCGAGTGCATCCCGCCCTTTGCCAATAGAAGAAACTTGGTAATCGAGAATGTGCACATCACCTTTTACAAGCAGTTCCAAAGTGTTGAAGATCGCTTCCACCGACCCAGCACCCGTCGTTGCGACGCTGATCGTTTCCCCTTCAGGAGTCACACTCGTCACAGTTGCAGTCGGTACATTATTCGTTCCATACTGCACTTGGATACTTTCCAAATCGTATATAGGGGTTTCCGTCTGTTCGAGTTGCTGCCTAGTGAAGAGTACGAATAGATCATCTTCCGTAATCTCTTTCTTCTTATCCGCTAACTCTTTGAATTCCGCAAACACTTCGTTCAACTGCTCATCAGTCAACGTGAATCCCATTGTGACGGCGCGATCCTTAAATGCTGCACGACCCGAGTGTTTTCCTAGAGCTAGCGGCTCTTTCGTCGCACCAATCAGTGCAGGTGTAATAATTTCGTACGTTTCCGGATTTTTCAACATACCATCTTGATGAATCCCTGATTCGTGTGCGAATGCATTTTTGCCGACAACCGCTTTATTCGGCTGGATCATGACACCTGTCAATCGGCTCACTAGTTCGCTCGTTCGTTTGATTTCATTGAGATGGATGCCTGTCTCTAGATTGTAGAAGTCTTTTCGGATGTGCAGTGCTACTGCGATTTCTTCAAGTGCAGCATTGCCTGCCCGTTCGCCGATTCCGTTAATAGTCCCTTCCACTTGATCGGCACCGTTTTCGATCGCAGCAATCGAATTCGCAACTGCCATCCCTAAGTCGTTATGGCAATGTGCAGATAGTTTCACTCGATCAATCCCAAGGACATTCTCTTTCAAGAAGCGGAAAAGTGCTCCATATTCTTGCGGAGAAGCGTATCCGACCGTGTCCGGAATGTTGACCGTCGTTGCTCCAGCTGCGATGACTTCGTTCAAAATCCGGACGAGAAACGCTGGATCTGATCGGAACGCATCTTCAGCAGACCATTGGACGAGCGGGAATTTGGAGCGGGCATATTTGACGGCTTCCACTGCGATGTCCACGACTTGGTCAGGTGTCTTTTTCAACTTGTATTCCATATGAATGGATGATGTTGCGAGGAACACGTGTAAGTGGGGCTGTTCTGCGCCTTTTAACGCATCCCACGAAGTGTCGATATCACTCTTTACAGCACGGGCGAGGCCCGTCACTGTAGAGTTTCTTACGGTTGTTGCAATGCGTTTGACTGCTTCGAAATCGCCGGGGGATGAAGCGGGAAAGCCCGCTTCAATCACCGTTGCGCCAAGACGCTCAAGTTGGCGTGCGATTTCAAGCTTTTCCGCTGTATTCAAGTTGATGCCTGCTGACTGTTCGCCATCCCTCAGTGTCGTATCGAAAAAGTCAATTCGTCGCACCAGCCGTCACCTCTTCCTCTTTTTTCAATCCTTTTGCAACAAACGGCATCATCGCACGGAGTTTTTCACCGACTTCTTCAAGCTGGTGTCCTGCTTCTTCTTTTTCGATTCGGTTGAAGTTCGGACGGCCGTCTTCGTTTTCCTGGATCCATTCTTTTGCAAACTTACCTGATTGGATATCATCCAAAATCGACTTCATGCGAGCTTTCGTATCTGCATCGATGACGCGTGGTCCTGAAACGAAATCGCCCCATTCTGCTGTATCCGATACCGAGTAGCGCATGCCTGCCATACCGCCTTCATACATCAAGTCAACAATCAGCTTCGTTTCATGGAGTGTTTCGAAATACGCGAGTTCCGGCTGGTATCCTGCTTCCACAAGGGTTTCGAAGCCTGCTTTGATGAGGGAAGTCAAGCCACCGCATAGTACCGCTTGTTCTCCGAATAGATCCGTCACGGTCTCTTCCTCGAATGATGTTTCAAGGACGCCGCCTCGAGCAGATCCGATCGCTTTTGCATAAGCAAGTGCAGTTTCACGGGCTGTACCTGAAGGGTCTTGATATACTCCGAATAATGCTGGAACACCCGCTCCTGCTTCAAAAGTCCGTCGAACGAGATGTCCTGGTCCTTTCGGTGCGACGAGGAATACATCGACGTCTGCAGGTGGTTTAATCTGACCGAAGTGGATGTTGAATCCGTGAGCGAATACGAGTGATTTGCCCGCTTTCAGCGCTGGTGCGATTTCCTCTTCATACACTTGTTTTTGGCGCTCATCCGGAAGCAATACCATGATGACGTCTGCTTGTTGTGAAGCTTCCGCAACGGTTGTGACTTCAAGACCGTCCTCTTTCGCCTTATCGAATGACTTTCCAGGACGAATTCCTACGACCACGTCGAAACCGGAGTCTTTCAAGTTTTGTGCATGTGCGTGGCCTTGCGATCCGTACCCGATCACCGCGATTTTCTTGCCGTCCAATACTTTCTCGTTGATGTCCTGGTTATAATACATGTTTGTCATAATGAATTCCTCCTAGGGTTTGTGGGTTATATTTTTTATTTCTTTATCCAAAATAATGAGTGTTGCCGACAAGGTCCGTTGATTGTAACGGAAGGCGGCGACTCCTGCGGAATCAGCGAAGATCGAAGACCCCGCAGAAGCGAAGCGCCGAGGAGGCTGAGATCGAGCCCGCGGAAAGCGTCCGCCTGCAGTGTAAATCAACACTGTTTAACAATTCATTTCAAAATAGATAACAATGGAGATGGAACTTTTTGGACTTCCCGGACAAATGCTGCTGTACCTGTTCGCGTGAGCTCCTTGATGCCATATGGCTTCAGCAAATCGATGAATGCATCAATCTTTTCCGGGTCGCCCGTCACTTGATACGTCACGATGTTTTTGCCGGAATCGACGACTGTCGCCCGGAACGGTTCGACCAGACTGTTCATCTCCCCTCTCGTATGCGGCGGTGACGTGACCTTCACTAACGCCAGCTCCCGCAGCACAATCGACTTGTCGGTAATATCATTCACCTTAATGACATCGATCTGCTTTTGCAGCTGTTTCACGAGCTGCTCGATTTTACGCTCATCCTCCACGTGGACGATGAACGTCATCTTCGACATGCCCGGCTGCTCCGTGTGACCGACTGTAATACTTTCGATGTTGAACTGGCGTTTCATCAGTAAACCGGTCACTCGATTCAGCACGCCACTTTGGTTGATAACCGTTACGGTGATGACTCGTTTCATGGCGCACTCACCCCAATCATTTCTTGAATCCCTTTCCCTGGTGCCACCATCGGATAGACGTTTTCCATACGTTTCACCCGGCAGTCGATCAGAACGGGTTCATCCGATAACAGCGCTTCTGTAAATACCACTTCCGCTTCTGATGAATTCCTGATCCGGTAGCCTTTCACATCATAGGCTTCCGCGAGTTTTACGAAGTCCGGTTGGATGGGGATCAGCGACTGAGAATAGCGTTCTTCGAAAAACGTCTGCTGCCACTGCCTTACCATTCCTAATGCTTCATTGTTCAAGATCACGACTTTCACGGGAATCCGTAATTCTTGCAGCAGTGACAATTCCTGTGCTGTCATTTGGAAACCACCATCACCGACAACCGCAATAACGCGTGCATCCGGTTTTGCGAGCTGCGCACCGATGGCCGCCGGGAATCCGAAGCCCATTGTTCCGAGTCCTCCCGAAGTGACCCATCGATCCGCGTGATTCAGTGCGTAATACTGTGCGGTCCACATTTGGTGCTGTCCGACATCCGTCGTCACAATCGCATTCCCTTCCGTAATTCTATGGATCAGTTCGAGCGCTTGTTGAGGCAGGAGGTGCTCGGAATCTTCTTCATACCAGAGTGGGAAGTTTTTCGTCAGACTCTCGAGTTTTGTTAGCCAAACTTCTGTATCGGGCTTACAAGCTGGATGTTTCAATAGCGCAAGCAGAGCCTGTTTTGCATCTGCCACGATCGGAATCGCAGTCGGAACGTTTTTCCCGATTTCGGCAGGATCGATGTCGATATGGACGACGGTAGCATTTTGGGCAAAACGGTTGAGATTTCCGGTTAATCGGTCGTCAAACCTAGCACCGATATTAATGAGTACATCACATTCACTGATTGCCATGTTCGAGGTGTATGTTCCATGCATGCCCGCCATACCAAGGAAGAGTTCGTGGTCTCCTGAAATACTTCCCAACCCGAGCAGCGTATTGGCAACTGGAATCCGATTCACTTCAGCGAATTCTTTCAGCTCTTCCGTCGCTTTTGCATGTAAGACGCCAGCTCCCGCTAAAATCACCGGCTGCTTTGCTTGTTTGAGTAAGGTGATTGTTTTTTGAATTTGCAGGTAATTCGGATGAACCGTCGGCTGATAACCCGGTAAATAGAGTTCATTTGGTGCGTCCGGGACGTCTTCAGCAGATGCTGTCGCGATATCTTTAGGAATATCGACAACTACAGGTCCCGGTCTGCCAGTAGAAGCAATATGGAATGCTTCTTTAATGATTCGCGGCAAGTCTTCCACACAACTCACTTGATAGTTATGCTTCGTAATCGGCTGCGTAATGCCGATGATATCCGCTTCCTGGAAAGCATCCGTTCCAATGACGCTAGTTGCGACCTGACCGGTAAACACAACGAGTGGGATGGAGTCCATCATGGCATCTGTAATCCCTGTGACAAGGTTGGTTGCACCTGGCCCTGAGGTTGCAATGACAACGCCTGGCTTCCCGGATACTCGTGCATAGCCTTCAGCAGCATGAATCGCTCCTTGTTCGTGGCGGGCCAAAATGTGTTGTATCGGATTTTGATACAGCGCATCGTAAATCGGGAGCACTGCACCGCCAGGGTATCCAAAAATGATTTCAACTTGCTGTTCTTTCAAGGATCTTATCAGTACATCCGATCCATTCGCTGGCCGCATTGGAGTAGCATCATTCTCACTAGCTTCAGGTCCCGTTTTCAACTGCAATTCCGTACTCATTTGCATCTCTCCTTATCCTCATCGATCTAGTAATGCCTATATAGGAAATCCATTTTTCATCAACATAAAAAGCCTTTTCTCCCCGCGCACAAAAATAGATGCGCAAGGGATGAAAAAGCTTTCATGGTACCACCCTTGTTCGCGGTAACGTTCACCGCCTCATGGACGTGAATGAATCACGTCCTTTTCCATAACGGGCACATCTGCCCGAAACAGCCTACTTTGTTCAGCTGTTCACTCCGAGGGGATATCGCGTTGGCTGCACTACCGGTTCTCAGCACCACCGGCTCTCTGGGAATGCAAGATTCCAACCACTTTTACCTCATCATCGAGTTCGTCTATTAAATTTTCATAACGCCGCCTGTGCTGGCGGATGTCACTAATTTAGAATAACGGGCAAGATACCCTTTTTTAATCTTCGGTTCAAATGGTTTCAACTTGCTTTTACGTGTTGCAAGTACCGCTTCATCGACTTCCAATTCGATTGTTCGATTCGTTAAGTCGATTTCGATGATATCTCCATTTTCCACAAGCGCGATCGGCCCGCCTTCAGCTGCTTCAGGAGATATGTGCCCGATGGAAATGCCTCGGGAGGCTCCGGAGAAACGTCCGTCCGTGATGAGCGCGACTTTTGTTCCAAGTCCTCGGCCTGCAATCGCTGCAGTCGGCGCAAGCATTTCCGGCATTCCAGGTCCGCCCTTTGGACCTTCGTAGCGAATGACCACAACATGGCCTGCTTGCACAGTACCATCGTCAATACCTTCCTGAGCCGCTTCCTGGGATTCAAAAACGATGGCTTCACCTCTGAACTTTTTGATGGAAGGATCAACGGCGCCTACTTTGATAACGCCGCCGTCAGGTGCAATATTACCGAACAGGACGGAAAGCCCTCCGACTGGACTATAGGCATTCTCTTTTCTACGGATCACTTGCTCGTTTTTGATAGGCCGGTCTTTCACATTTTCATAGAGTGACTTTCCGGTGATGGTCATCCGATCGGGATGAACCGCTCCTTCAATTTCACAAAGCTCTTTTATAATGGCGCTGACGCCACCTGCCAGATGGACATCGTGCATTGTATAATCGGATGCCGGACTGATTTTGGATAAGTAAGGAATCCGTTTGGCGACTTCGTTGATATCTCGGACGTCGTACTCGATTTCCGCTTCGTGAGCAATAGCGAGAGTGTGGAGTACAGTGTTTGTCGAACCTCCCATCGCCATATCGAGAGCAAATGCGTCGTCAATCGTTTCTTTTGTAATGATGTCTCTTGGTTTAATATCTTCTTTCACCATTCTTACGAGATGGTGAGCAGCCTCTTTGATAAGCCGATGCCGTTCATCGGAAGTGGCAATGATTGTGCCATTATCGGGTACAGTGACACCAAGCATTTCCATGAGCGAGTTCATCGAATTTGCAGTGAACATTCCGGAACAGCTGCCACAAGTCGGGCAAGCACTCTGTTCGATATCGAGGAGTTCTTCTGCAGTCATGGTTCCTTGCTTGTAAGAGCCGACCCCTTCAAACACGGATACGAGAGATAACGGCTTCCCGTCGGAAGAGGTTCCGCCTTCCATCGGGCCGCCTGAGACGAAAACGGAAGGGACATTCGTACGAACTGCCGCCATCAGCATCCCTGGTGTGATTTTGTCACAGTTCGGGATATAGAACACACCGTCAAACCAGTGCGCGTTAATGACAGTTTCCGCAGAATCGGCTATGAGTTCACGACTTGGCAATGAATATCGCATGCCGATATGCCCCATCGCAATTCCGTCATCGACGCCGATCGTATTGAACTCGAACGGAATGCCTCCAGCTTCTCGGATCGCTTCTTTCACGACTTCCGCAAATTTATTTAAGTGCATATGACCGGGAATGATATCAATGTATGAGTTACATACTCCAATGAACGGCTTCTCCATATCTCTCGACCGGACGCCTGTCGCATATAACAGACTTCGATGAGGTGCACGATCGACACCTTTCTTTATCATGTCACTTCTCAATGAAACTCACTCCTCACAATGGCACCAACGGGTGGACGATATTTTCAACAGTCAGGCAGTTGAAACAACCTGTTGCTGAAGTAGATTGTTGTTATCATATAGCGAAAGAAATAAAGAGTCAACAGTGTTTTTCAAATTATTTTTCAATTTAGAATATACAGTGAAAATGTATACGCTTACAATGCCTCAACAGCGCGATATATTGCACATCGCACTTTTTTTATAAAATTTTTTACTCAAGTGCGTGCTAGAAATTCGAAAACCTTTCGACAATATTTGCAAAGCCCCCAGCTGTGCATAACCTTTTCCACGTTATCCCCTTATAGCTACAGTCCTGAAGGCCGCTATGAACAGCTTGTCCACACTTTATCCACTAACGAATGTGGATAATCGAACGGTTGTTCTTTTTTTAGTTATCTGATAAGTTTAAAACAAGCCGCTTTCCTCGTAATTGGGGAAAATGAATAAAACATTGCCGGAAGAAGGTGTCGTGCTTGTGAACAGACTCCCCGATGACCTGCTCATCCTATCTTATGTAAAAGCCATGGAACTAGAACTCAGTTCTGAGTTTATTCACCTTCTCAAATGTGAAGTGGATAAACGCAGTTTACTTTGTTTCCTTCATTGACATGTCGCAATAGCCAAACCTTTCAAGGAAAGCGGCGTAAGTGTACTACCTATATCTATCGAAAAATCAGCTGCCACCATTCAGACAGCTGATTTTTCAACGTCCAGGAACAGGCGTTTTTGATACGGAGTGACTTTGCATTCAATGAAAAAAGCCCCCTTGCCCACGTTTGTGGACAAAAGGACTTCCAGTTCTCTGTTATACAGTGAACTGCTGAATCATTTCTTGTAAGTCTACCGCCTTATTGCTCAAATCTTGAGCCACTGCATTGATTTCCTCGATTGTTGCCATTTGTTCTTCCATCGCCGCTGCGTTCTGTTCTGTTTGGGCAGAGGCGCTGGTTGCTTGACCTGAAATTTCATTCACAGAAGCTGAAACTTCTTCAGCGCTTGCAGAAATCTGCTCTGTTGATGCGGAAATCTCTGCGATTTGACTCGACATGATCTCAACAGCTTTTACAATCTCAAGGAACGTACGGCCCGCATTTTCAATGACGTGTACACCTTGCTCCACATTCACCATGCTATCCGTGACGGATTGTTCGACGTTCTTTGTATCGGTTTGGATAGCCACCGTCAACTCGACAATCTGACTCGCGGACTTCTTCGATTCCTCTGCCAATTTGCGGACTTCATCCGCAACGACTGCAAACCCTTTACCATGCTCTCCAGCACGTGCGGCTTCAATGGCGGCATTGAGTGCCAACAAATTGGTTTGTTCAGTAATTCCTGTTATCACTTTGGTAATGCTTTCAATTTCTTCAGACTGTCGACTCAACCGTTTGATAAGCTCGGATGTCTGGTTGGATGACTGATAAATGATATCCATTTGTTCTTTCGCTGTTTCGATTGTTTGACCACTCTCAACAGCGATATTCTTTGTTTTTTCAGCACTGTCGTTCAGTTCGGCAGCCGATTCCGCAATCCGTTGGACACCTACAGCTGTTTCATCCATTGCAATTGAACTTTCACTCGCAGCAGAGGCAGATAATTGCGCACCTTGGGCAACAGAGTCGATCGACTTGGCCATCTCTTCAGAGGATTGGGATACCTCATACGTACTTGCAGACAGCTCTTCCGCAGAAGCTGTCAAATGCAAAGCGTTATCATTCACTCCGCCAATGAGTGTTCGAAGACTTTGTTTCATTCCATTGAAAGATTTTGCAAGATCATTCAGCTCATCTTTGGATTTCAGATGAATGTCCTCATCTGATAAGTTTCCAGATGCGACAACAGAAACTGCTTTGGACAGACGAATGACAGGTTTTGAGATACTACGTGTAATTGTTGTGGAAATGAGTCCAGCTAAGACTAATGCAATCACACTTGCGCCTAGTAAACCCAACTTTGCGTTTTTCGCAGTTTTAAGTGCATTCTCATTTCCTATGTTCAATTGTTCATTTTGATAAGTAGTCATCTCTGTTACAGTTTCCCTAAGTCCATTATTGATGGGGCTCATTTTAGAATCCAACAAGTTAAGTGCCCTTTCTGAGTCACCCGCTTTTTTCAATTGGACGATTTCTTGGGATGTTGCATATAATTCCGAGTTTAATTTTTCTGTCTTATCAAGCAGCCCCTTCATCTTATCTGATTTGGCAAGTTGACGGATTCCTGCGATGGATTGATTGATTGTCTCATAATGTTCGTCGAATTTATCCAAATCTTCCTGCTTCCCTAATAACAAATAGGAGCGGATATAGGAGCCTTCCAAGCCACTAGCTGCTTGGATGTTTTTCGCAAGAATCGTTTGTGCTACACGACTCTCCAGTAAAAACTTGTACTCATTTTCAATTTTAGCAATTTGATTGAAACTATATAACGATGAAAGTAGAATCACAATTAAAACAATAGCAAATCCTCCATATAACTTCTTTCCAATCGACATTGGCCATCTCTCATTTCTATAATTAGTAAAAGCATACTGTTAATTTCGGTTCCTAAAGTCGATTGTTTATATTAAAAGCATTAAGTTTGTGACATAATTATGATTTTAAAATTATATTGAAATAACTAATACTGTTCCTCTCTGCACACACACTATTTTAAAAATCCGTAAAAAAAAGGGCTGGAAATGAATTTGTTTTCCAGCTCTTTTGTCTTTTTGCATCGTTGCCTTTGAAAATGAAGGATAACAGGCAGTTGATCTCCGTTCCGGACGAGCGCTTTCCGGGGGCTTGCCCTCAGCCTCCTCGTCGCTTCGCTTCTGCGGGGTCTTCGCGCTGCGCTGATCCCCAGGAGTCGCAGTCCTGCACTTCAATCAACTGAATTTCCCATGAGACATTCAGATCTTTCAAGCAAAGAACGTAGTTGACGGACTCCTAATCTAGCAAGTATAACTAGATATAACCGAAGACTTGAGAAACTGATATGAAATCAAAGAAGTCTATGGATATGAAAAGATACAGTTGAACGCGTCTTTGCCGATGCTAAGGAGAAGCATAGTACGCGATGGATAATCCAAAACGCGCTTGCGGAGAGCGGCGACTCCAGAGGGATCAGTGAAAGCTGTCACAAAGAACAGCTTTTGCGAGTAAATGCGAAGCGTTAGGAGCACGTGTTTTCGAAGACCCTGGACGGAGCAAAGCGAGGGAGATGAGTGCTGGCTTAATTTCAGCAAAGTTCGCTAAAATACGGCAAATCGAACTCTTCGTGGTTCGATTGGCTGAGAGCAAGCCCCTCGGAAAGCGTCCGATCGCAGCGGAACTCAAATTTTCATTGTTAATTCTATTGTAAAAGAAAAAGACTATAGGCAAACCCAAGATTTCTGGAGTTTGTCTATAGTCTGAAAAGACACTGTGAGTGCGTCTCTTCTCTTATTACTTCAATTCATACTTCGCATACCCATCTTTCGTTGGTCCCACATACTGAATGCGGCTATCATCACCAAGATGCTGTTTCCCTTTTTCAGATGTTTCGAAGATCATATTCGCTCCACTCACGGATTGAATCGACCAGTTGCCATCTGCAGAAGGATCGATTGGATCTACCGCTTTCATGTAATCGACAATTGCTTCACGGTTTTCGTATTGATACGAAATCGTATCTGTCGCGTTACGTACTCCAGGGAATTCACCGCTCGCACGATAGTTGTTCGTCACTACGATGAACTTCTGGTTCGGATCAATCGGCTTGCCGTCAAACATGAGATTTTTCACTCGGTTTGCACCTTCGTTGACGACTTTTCCTGCACCGTCATATTTATTCGGCTGCGTCACGTCATACTCATATGTGACCCCATCAATAACGTCAAACAAGTACGAACGGTAGTTTTCATTCAACACATTTTGTTCACCAGATTTACTTGGATCGATCTGGTTAAATTGACCAGCTGACATTTCAAGCCATTCCTTCACATCAGCTCCTGTCATGACTAATCCTGTAATCGTGTTGTCGAACACATATAGATCTGCCATGTTTTTGATGGCAATATCTCCAGCAGGGATGTCCGTATAATAGTCGGAGCCATATCTTCCGCCTGCTTTAAATGGTGCCCCTACTGATAATATCGGCAGGTCTGCGTACTCTGTACCTGGAATTTGAGATGCAACATAACGCTTCTGCGCTTCCGTCACAATTTGAATCGATGGATCATCTTTCACAAGTGCGAAATAACTTGTGATCGGTGCTGTTGTTTTAGAAACCGGTGTACGGATATAGCTCAAGGTCCCCTCATGGGCTTCCTTGACTGCATTCATGACACGTTGGTTAACATCTTCTGAATCTTTGTGGACTGCACGGAGCGATCCTTTTCCAGAGATGACTTTCCACTTGCCGTTTTCCATCTTCAACTCGTAATCGAGCAATCCAAGGTGGGTGCCGAACTTACCTGGCATCACGACAGGAGTTCCATTCACTGTCCCTTGTGACTGATCCGCATTTTTCACGTCAGTAAAATCACCTGGGAACACTCCGTGGTTATGTCCTGTGAGAACGCCGTCGATGCCGTCAATTTCAGAAATCTGCCATGTAACGTCATCTTCGCCTTTTTCATGGACTTCATCGCCCATACCTGAGTGAGAGAGGACGAATACGACATCAGCTCCTGCCTTTTGGATTTCCGGCAAGAATTTCTTAACTGAATCTGCCCCATCTTCTACAGTGACCTTCCCTTCAAGAAGCGCGCCATCCCAACGCACGATTCCAGGTGCAACAATTCCGATAACACCGACTTTCAATTTGTGTTTCGCACCTTTGGAATCAGTTACTTCCTTATCCATGACAATGTACGGATTGTAGCGGTTTTTACCTGTTTTCGCATCGTATACGTTTGCATTAAGAACCGGGAAACCAGACTGATCGATTACTTGGTCCAGATATTCCAGTCCGTAGTTGAACTCGTGGTTTCCTAGAGTCATCGCATCATAGCCAAGTGCTTGCATGGCAGCAAATGCAGGGTGTACTTCACCCTTTTCCAACGGATCCACACTCACTTTATACGTGCCGAGTGGAGTTCCTTGGATTAAATCCCCATTGTCGAACATAAGCGTGTTTTTCGATTCCGCACGTGCTTCATCAACCAACACACCTACTTTCGAAAGTCCGTAATCTTCTACCTTCATATCCTGATAGTAGTCATAGTTCACGAGGTTCATGTGAAGATCTGAAGTCCCCATTACACGAAGGGATACTGTCGCTTCGTCAGTCCCTGGGTATTGTTGACTCACTTTTACTAAACGATTTATAATTGCACGCATTTCATTTTTCATTACTGCTTGTTTCGGTTTTGCTGTGCGGTCTGAATATCCTTTCATCAGACCTAAGCCGATGCTTTGCGCCATTTCCGGACGCAACGAAGCCCCGAAGTCACGCTTGTCCTTAAAGCGGTCAAGGAGGGACATCGGATACGTTTGTTCTGTTTTTGCAGCGCGTGCTGAAATGACAAACGCCTGTTCACGTGTCAGTGAACCGTTTGTGTCGAACTTTGTAGTTGAGCGGCCTTGAACCAGACCTGCTTTCACTGCAGCTTCCACATAAGGTGCCAGCTGTTTGTCCACATCTTTGAATGTGAGTGATGCTCCATCGTGGGTCGGTAAGTTAAGCGCTGTCACAACTTGTTTAACAAACTCCCCACGTGTTGCTTCGTCCGATTTCGCTGCACTTGCTCCTTGAGGTATTACCAAACTGCCAAGTGTCAGTAATAGGACAAGAAAACTGAATCCTACTTTTTTCAGCAAAGACATTCTTCATCTCCCTTTCAATTCATAGTTTTCATTCATTTTAAACATACCACAGTTTTCAATTAGTTCAAATCTATCAATAAGGTTTAGCGAAACTATTACATTGTATTTACAATTCACTTGTTGTTGAATGGACGCCGGTAATGGGTCCCGGTATTGAGAAACTTCGCTGAGTGTCCGAGAAACAGCTCGTTGTGTCGGACAACTCTCTTTATCTGATCGAGAATCCACCTTATTTGTCCGAGAACTTCCTAATCTGATCGACTATGTTAAAAGGACGACGCCCGCAAGCGTCGTCCTCCGCTCAAGACCTATTCAGCTCGCTACACCATGCCACGGCCATCGAATTCCAGGTTTTGTCAACTTACGACCGAAGCGGTCATAGAACTCAACATTTTCAGCGCTTGCACCGTTCACATAGCTAATCTTCAACACGTTCTCAGCTCCATAAATACGAAGCGGATTCGTTCCATCCACAACGACATTGCCTTGAACTGTCCACTTCGTATCAACAGTTAGGCCTTTTTCAGTCGGCTTCAAAATGAGTTTGTTATTCGCAAAGCCCAGTCCGCTAAGAATTGCATACTGACCAGTCAACGTAATCCCATTCGTTACGCGCGAGCGATAATCCATCGTAATGGAAGACCCCTTCGCATCGACTGTCAGACTCGGCTTCTTATAATTCAATAAGAAGTAGTACTTGGTAACCGGGACATCTTCCCACTCGAATCCATCCGGATCACTCTTCGTCTTCAACGCTAGCTGCACAAGCACCGGATCGTGGTCACTTGCTCTGCCCGCCATATCCGTATAATCCGCGTTCACATGCAGCATATCGATTTCAGCAGCATCTGCCAAATTGTTCGACACGAGTATATGGTCGAGCACTTGAGAATTCCCTTGATATACATACGAATAGCGGTCCGATTCTTCGACTTTATTGACAAGATTCGTCATCCGTTCCCCTTCGTGGATCTTCAACGCATCTGTAAACTGGAAGTCATTGAAATCGCCAAGCGATACAATATTCGCATCCGGGTTTTTCGTCTTCACATCATCAATGAAGTTATACACAAGTTGTGCAATTTGCTTACGCTGGATTTCACTTTTATACACAGGCGGCTGGACTGAACCGAACAATGGCGTGTCCCCACCTTTGGAATTCCAATGGTTGGCAATGACGATGACATCTTCACCTTGGAATGTGAACTCTGCCGCCAGCGGCTTTCGGCTGCTCTTGAATGCTTCATTTTCGGGTTCGATCCGTCCTGGGTTGACTGTCAAACTTCCATTTTCATACCCGACTGCTGTAACAGCATCCCCATGCGGTGCACCTGTCTTCAATGAAACACGCTCGGGATTGTACAGGAATCCAACTCGGATATTTGCATTCGGCTGCCCTCCGTCTTGGTTATTCACGGGGTCAATATTGACATACTCATACTTCACACCGCCTGCATCGACAATCGCTTGAATCAGGCGTTCGTAACTTTGATTGGCTTCAGGATCGCCTGCGTCCGGGCCGTTATTATCTTGAACTTCAGTCACCCCGACAATATCAGGACTTTGCATATCTACCGCGAAAGCACGCGCTAGTTTCTTCGCCTTATCCGCAGAAGTTGTCTTTGTATTGTTAGAGAAGTTCTCCAGGTTGTACGAAGCAATCGTCAACTTTTCGGTATCCTTCACAATCGTTGTCGTTTCAGGGACCGCTTTTCCTTTTACAAACTTCGCTTTCATATCATCTAACCCAACGTAAATCTTGTAGTTCTGGTAGGAATACCCGACGACTCCAACTGTCGGTCCTTTGAACATATCCCCTGTGGCCACTTCGAAATCGCGTGCTGGACCATTTGGTTCCATACGGAATTGTACGAGATCTGCATTCGGAGCGTCTTTCTTCAACAAGATGCCGCCGTTTTTCGTTTCTGTCTTACGAGTTTCCAACACTGTTGCAAGATCACCGTTCTGCTGAGGCGCGACAGCTTTCACATTGCCCACTTCCACGAGCATCGCTTCACGGCTCTCCCAGAAATCGCCTGCATATTCAGCTGGATCAAATTTTTTTAACCCTTCACTGAGAATTTTTTCTTTCGGCAGATTGGATTCATCTATAACGAACGGTGTAGGAAGTTCAACATTACGATCCACAACTGTCACGACACCTCCGCGATCTTCACGAACGTTGATTTGCGTCGTTTTCAGGTCCGTTTGCTGACGGTCGGAGAATCCATCGATCGCGTACTCACTCACTTGTCCAGTGACAGAGACGAAATCGCCTTTCTGTAAATTCCATGCATCGCGTCCACTGTACAGCACAATAGCCTCAGACGTTTTCAAATCACCATCCCGCTTGTTATCCGGTGATTGGATATGATAATACGTGGAGCCTTGCAATTCGTATTTGTATGTCACAATCCCTTGCACGCCGTCAACCACTTGGTTTGCAAATGGTGACTCATGACCCGCTCCTTGAATGTCGTGGATCTGCAGTGCATCCGTGATGGTATAGTCGAACGTTTGAACAGCACTTGCCCGTCCATCGTCCGTTTTCGCAACGGCTTTCAACTGAACGGTATCCGTGATTTTCAATGGGGTTGCATAGGTTGCGCCATTCTCGATCGGATCCGTTCCGTCCAATGTATATAAAATTTCTGCATCGACGGTTCCAGAAGTCAACGTCACATCCACGCTTTCAACGAAGGTCCCGCTTCCCGGGTTCGCTGCTACAGGCTGCACGACTGACGCGTCCTCCACAATATCCTTGGATCCCCGTGGAATCACTTGGTAGACATCGTCAAATTGCTGAACGATTCCTGTGATGGAGTCATATGTCATGCCTGACTGCAATCCAAGACTGTCGTTTTCATCCCGAACTGTGAATTCAGTTCCATCTGTGGCAATGAAGTTCGCCCAGCCGGGTCCTGCTTCCTTGTCGGATAGTGTCACATTATTCACTGTGACGAGCTGGGATTCAACCGCTTCCCCGATCGCTGCCCCTGTCACCAGTTTTGCAGTAGGCTCTGTTCCTGTAACTTTTTCAACGAGTGTCGCACCGTCCAATTGCAAGAGTCCCCGATAGTCGACAATCTTGCCTGTAACGGTCACTTCATCTCCCACGTTTGCTGCTAAACTCGTTGGACGCAGCGCAATCCCGCCAGTTTCGTCCTGGATCGAAATGGTGTTTTTCAGTTTCGCAGCGACAATGCCTTTCACTGTAGCGTTTGTTCCAGCTGGCAATGCACGTGCGTCTTTAATGGATACAACGTCTGCTGGTG
Organism: Sporosarcina gallistercoris; assembly: GCF_014836415.1. Lineage (GTDB taxonomy): Bacteria > Bacillota > Bacilli > Bacillales_A > Planococcaceae > Sporosarcina > Sporosarcina gallistercoris. The sequence continues at coordinate 66,435 of NZ_JACSQY010000009.1, forward strand.
CTTCAGGCTCTTCCGGGTCTGTTGGATTGGATCCGTCCAGCTCATGCGAACCTAATTTCGAAAACGTATCTTTAGGATACACTGTCCATTCTTTTGTCAGGTCAAATGCGTCATCAATGACAACGTCGCCTTTTGTAACATTGGAATTTCGAACGAGTGTCACATCCGTCCCCCAATTGTCACGGGCACCGACTTGTCCAAAAGAATCGATTGCTGCATCGCCCTTTTTTAAGACGATGGCGTCATCGCCGTTAAAATTTGTGACGCTGCCGATTTCCAAATCCGCCTTAGCTTTCAAGTCAGCGCCTGCTTGGTTATGCACAATAACATACGTTTTTCCGTTTTCCAGCGTACCCGTCAGTTCGAGTTTGTTCGAAGGTGCAACTACTCCATTCGCGTAGAGTTCTACAGAATAACCACTTAAGTCGATTGAAGCACCCGTCCCATTGTATAGTTCAATCGCTTTGTTGAAACCGGAGCCTTCCACATACTCGGAAATCAGTAAGTCTGCTGTCTTGACTGTTGCCCCTTCCACTGCGTAAACCGGAACTGCTGGTGCTATCACACTTGCTACCAGCGTTGTTGCCATTATTGAATTCAACCATTTCTTCCCCGCTCGACCGTGCATTGCCTCACACTCCTCGTTGGAATGAATCCATTCAATAGGTGAGTCTCCTCATCTATTTACAGAATTCTAGTTTCAATTCAAGCCTATCATTCCGTTGCAGAAGCGACTATGCGTCTTTGTAGGAATATTCCTAGATTTCAAGCAGGACCTGCGCTCTATTTTCGGATAGTTCAGTATAGTTATTAAGGCATAGAAAAAACAGCCTTATATGCAGACTGTTAGGGAGAAGTTCCATTATTGGATCTTTGTTATTCTATTCGCGGATACACAACAGTTCGATCATTCTCCACAATCGGCATCGCACCCCACTTTCCAAGTTCATGGGAGACCAACTCGCCCGTACCATCACTTTTCGGCACAATGTGGATAACATTCCAATCATGAACTGCAAGCCAATTGCTGATGATCAATCGATGACAACGCGCAGGGTGCCGTTCTGAACAGCAATACGCTGTACGTTTTTCAGAAGCGATTTCAGTCAGCCTCTTCACACCTTCTTGGAAACAGTTCGATAATGTATAATCCGCATAGTTATGAAAGGACTGATTTTGCCAGCCCTCATTTAGCAAAGGAGAGATAAGTTGCGATGGCTGGCGTCTGCCGCCAAGTTCTTCGATATGTTCATAATCGCTCCCTGCTTCAGGTAACCATTCAGCCATCTTGTCTTTCGCAAACCAAGGGAACTTTCGGCTGCCTGGGAAAGCCCGTACATCAATGAGTACTTCAATTCCAGCTTGTTTCAGGAGCTCGATGAATTCTTCTTGTGTGTGCGAATAGTGTCCGATCGTATAGATGTCCATTCGTGTCATCCTTTACTGGTGTTTCTTACTCTTGTGCCCTTGAGACTGGTAGTTGAAACATTGTGTGAAGTCACAGTGAAAGAATCATATTACCGTATAACCGGTAGTTTTGTCCCTTTAGCCCAATCTAGGATAAACGATTTCTGTCTCAAATTTATATTCTCCGGTAAATTATGTGACGCAAAGAAACGATGCTCCCTGCTTTCATCGCCTTTTTGCAGCAACTCTCCGGAAATTGAATGTGCACTAAAAATCACTTGAACACTGTAGACTTGGTCTCCATTGTTGTATTCGGCATAACAATCTTTTCCGGAATAGATTCCAAACAGTTCCAACCGATTGACTGACAATCCTGTTTCCTCAAGCGCTTCCCGTTTAGCAGCTTCTTCAAAGGTTTCTCCTAATTCCATGACTCCTCCAGGAATACACCAGCTATCCTCATCAATGCGGTGTTGCAATAGCAGTTGGTCGTTCTGGACAATCATTACGCCACATCCAACGGTAAAGAGCGTTTCGTGTCCGATCAACTTGCGCATATTTTGTATGTATTCCATTGGTTCTCCTCCTTAGAGACGATTGCCTGTTCTTGATAATCTGGCTGTCGGCATCATTCACCGTCCACTACATACTCCATCAACCAGCAATCCCTATACTCACCTTCGTGCCACTCACGTTCAGGAAGTAATTTCACTTTCCGAAACCCGCATTTCTCATAACAATGAATGGCCCTCCCATTCCAGGTTTGAGGATCCAACACGATACGACTTGCTTGTTTCTCCTGAATTAGCCGCTTAATCATTAGCTTAACAATCTGGGTACCGATACCTCTATTCCAATACTCAGGCTCGCCAATGAATTGATCCATCCCGAAAATAACCTCTTTTAAATCGCTACATCCATAAATCTTTCGTTCCTCTTCACCAATTTCATAAAATTGACTATACCCAATCGGTTGGTTCTCATGTAGGATTATGCATCTGGTTTCCTCCGGATTTTCATCAAAAAAGGCAGCTTCCACTTTTGATACAGAAAATGGATTGTCTCTTCCTTCATAAAATTGAAGAACTTGCGGATTGGACAACCATCTTGCAAGAATGTATTTGTCTTCCTCCATCAATTCCCGAAGTTCAATTGAATGTTTTTTCATCATCTTTCCTTCTTTCCTAGAAATGGACGCATCCATTCTTAAAAACCTAGCCTTCCGATAACAGCAAATAGCTGCGAGTTTCTTCATCCACTTCAACTAGTATGTACTCATCGCCTTCATTCGTTGAATACATTATAGAACCTATTGGTAACTTCGAAGCTATACCATCCTGAAACTCTTCTGACATCTGAGTGTTGTAAAGGATCTCCCCTATACGTTCCTTCTTTGTCAACTCCAACTCTTGAACCCATTCCACACCCGCTTGATAAATTGCTCCATCCCATTGAAGGATGTCCGCATCTGGCTCCAGTGTCAACACTTCCTTCGCATCGGGTGGTTTACTAGTTGACGTGGAAATCAGAACAATACCTGGTTCGCAACTTGTTAAGAAAAACAGGCAAAGAATGATTCCGCACCCTATAATAATGTTCTCTCCTTTTAGTGAGTAGACTACATTTCCCCGTAAACGTTACACAAAAATAGAGTGAAACTTAAATTTTGGGGAATCCGATCACTTACGCTTCCTTTTTCAACGTATATCGGCACTTCGGAAAAGCGCTACACCCTACAAATTCGCCAAACTTCCCTTTACGTTCAACGAGTTCACGAGTACATCGAGGGCAATATCCTAGGGAACCCACTTGAGATACTGTACGGATCGAGGGATTCAATTCCACAACGGATTCTATTTTTTCGCTCACACTTTTATTCAGTTTAAAATCAACTTTTGGTTGGTTAGGACGATCAGGTTTCTGCCCGGATTGTTTACTTTTCACAGATTTCAAATGCGCTGTCTTCACTCTGCGTTTTTGCTTTTTATCTGTGAAGCTCAGTTGTTCAAGTGACACATTGATATCCTTTAGTTCTGCTTCACTCAAAACGATATCCACATATTTTTTTATCACATTTTTCAACTTGTTCACCTTGATCACATGCGCAGTCTCAAATGGCTCTTTAAATTTAAGCGTCGCATCGCTTGAAAACGCGATAATCGATTGCATCTCCAGTTCTTCAATTTCTAAGTAAGTTTTCAAGGACTGGATGTGACCGAAGTTCTGCCAGATCGGATTGTACATTTTCTCTTTACGTTTATAGATCACTTGCGTCCAGTTTTTCTGACGCTCCCTCCCAAAAATCCATCCGCTATAATGCTTCGTCTCAATTACGAAAATCCCGTATGGGGAAGTCACGATATGGTCGACTTGTGTATGACCACCCTCCCTATCAGGCACATACATATCTGCAAAAACACGGTATTCGTCACCAAGCTTCGCGAGTCTTCGATTCACTCTCCACTCGCCAAAAGCTCCTCGAATAGCTGGTCGTTTGACTCGATACAGTACACGCAAAACCAACAAACCAATCAACAAGTAAAATAATGGTGACTTGGTATACATCCCTATTCCGATTAAAAAACCATCAAAAAATCCAGTCATACAAATCCCCTCTTTCTATTGCCAATTCAAATTTATTCATATTTTTTTATTTTGTAATCAATTTCCATTACTTCAATCATAAAGATTTTGAAAATAAAGTCCAGACAAATTTTAGGTTATATCTGAGATTTTAGATTTCTTGAGTTATAGAGTTTTTCATACATAGCCCACTCTCTATTGATGGAACTGTTCTGAACAACTTAGTAGAGTTAGTGGCATTCTGGGCTTTCGTCTTATTATTTTCCGGACTTTATATTTCTAACATCAACTAATCTTAAGACAAAAAAAGGAAGCCACTCCACCGAGTAGGCTTCCTTTTTTTATTCGTAAATCACTTAGATATCGTCACTACTTGGTCCCTAAAACTTTTACTTCTGAATAGGACTTGGTCTTTCCTCCATGTATTTTTAAAACGTTGACTATGTTTACTTACATTCAAGTCATATTGTAAATTGGAGTTGTATATTTCTTAATAATTCTTACGGCGATAACAATACAAAAGACAGTAACAGCAAGTATGTATGCTCAATGAACTGCCTCAACTCTTATTAATTCCTAATCTAACTGCAAGCTTCTACAAACGCATTGAATAGCCGATTAGATGGTACGTCTCCTGCACAGGCTGTATTTTCCGGATGCCATTGAACACCTATTACAAACTTATGCTTCTCACTCTCAATCGCTTCAATCACACCATCGCTCGCTGTACCGCCCACTGTAAAACCATCGCTGACATCTTTTACCGCTTGGTGGTGAAAGGAATTTACAAGGATGTTCGTTGTACCAAAAATTGTTGATATCTTGGAGTTCTCCACCAGCTCAACGCGATGTGACAAGTGATCCCTTCTCGCATTCTGAACATGCTGGAGGATGTCGCCATCCATTAGTGCGTGAATGTCTTGATACATGGTACCTCCTTGTGCGACATTCAAAACTTGGTGACCACGGCATATCCCTAAAACAGGTTTATCCGCTTGAAGGAAGGCTCGAACCAACTCCATCTCATTATCGTCTCTGCCCGGCGAAATCTCTCCAAGTTCTTTGATTGGTTCCTCATCGTAAAATAATGGATTTATGTCAAATCCACCTGACAGCAAGAGACCGTCCAAGCGCTCTACCAGACTACCTACATCATTCTTTAATCCCATAGCAAGCAATAGTGGAATCCCGCCAGCCTCAGTTACGGATTGGACATACGAATGATTAAGTAAATATTGATATTCAAAATTATGATGGCATGTAATTCCTATTAAAGGCTTCATTTACAAATCCCCTTCCCCTTCTGCTATTTCACTGAACTGAATTAGCAATCATTATGGCCCCCCGAATGAGGCGATAACAATGCAACCAATCGTCGTTTGTAAAACTTACCGTTAGTGGATTACTCCGTTCATATATAGGCACGATTTCAACCGCATCTGCATATCCGGTATTCAAAAATTCTATTTCGACTGCAAAGGGTCCATCCATCGCAAATGGAATTTGACCTCCAATATGTTCTAATGATCGCTTAGCTCCTTGCTGAATTCGCGCTTTGGCTTCCGAGGGGCTTAGATTCAAGGCTGCTGTTCGCGAAATCGTTTCTTTTACAATGACCGTCTCAATTTCCGGAATGACGGCCTTGGCTTCCTCCGCCAGTAAATTACAGCCGGACACAAAAACCGTTGGTACATCATAATAACCGGCGACTAAGGCATTTAGTCCGAATTCTCCCATCTCCACTGAATTGACCCGGATTGTTCGAATGACTTTGCCGCTAAAAGTATGATTCAGAATACCATTGCTTCCCGCTCTAGTATGATAGCCCACGAAAAGTGCGGCATCATAATCAGATGTGATACCTTCCATCATGGCAAGCTTTTTAGGCGATCCCATTAACAACCTTGCTTCACTATGTAACTGTTCAGGATAAATGTTGCGCATCGTTCCGTGTGAATCATTGACTACAATTTCAACCGCTCCTGCTTCCAGAGCCCCGCGGATGCATGCATTCACTTCGTCGGTCATTAGTTTACGGGCGTAGTCGTGCTCTTTTCCATCGCGCAATGTATGCTCGGCATGCACGACTCCGGCCACTCCCTCAATATCTGCGGAAATGTAAATCTTCATGATCCACCGCCTTTTATTCTGTTGTGCTCATGAAATACTCTAGAAATGCTTCCCCTTTTTCTGAAATACGGGTTCCTCCGCGTCCTATCCGAGCATGGATCAGCTGTTCCTCTTGCATAATCTCAAGTCGTAAACGCAATTGCTGATCAGATAATGTGATTCCTTTGGCAACCAGCCGTTCCTTGACCTTCGCTCTACCTAACAGCTCATACGATTCTTTCCCATCTTTATATATAGTCAGAATCACCAAACTTTCATCTAGGAATCCATGGGTTTCAATTTTATTCTTAATCGCCTCAATGTCACTCGAGTTAAGTGTAAAGAAAGGTTCTTTTTGTTTTTCAACAATTACTCTATGGTCATGTGCCGGTTCCGTCTCGTTCTCATTGGATGCTGACTTCTGTTTCATCGCCACGGTTACTTGTGATTTGAAGTACCGGTTCATCAGAACAATTTCAGACATAGAGGTGTTAAGCGCAGACTCAACGTGCTGGATTGTTAAAAAATCCAACGTACGTGGACCAATGTCAATTACATTCGTAAAAGCTGCCGGGACCAATTCCATCTCTCCAGGTGTGACAATCCAGTCAATGTCCGTAGGAACAGCATTCATCGGATCGTAGGTTCTATAGTGGTGTTCGTAATAGATTTTTTTTAAAGAGCTGGCTGTTTCAACTGCATGCTCGACCGTATCGTTGATAATCAGTATACGCTGGCCTTTAGAAAGCGATGATAGTTTTTCTGTTGCAGCAATGTTTACTTCTCGATTGGCTACTAGGACAAGACATGATGATGGAATGAAAGAAGCTGTTATCCCTCTCAGGACTTCCTTCGACAGCAGCACTAAATCTCCCTCAGCTACCGTTTCCATTGTAAGTTCCTGTAGTGTAATCGGATATAACTTCACTTGATCACCAAAAATATCAAATAGTTGATAGGCGACGATGTTTAAATATTCTTTTTGAATCGAGATGATATGAAGTTTTTTCATGTTAATTAATCTCAAGCTCCTCAGCATAGTGGCACGCCACGTAATGACCGGTTTCCAGTTCACGGAATTCCGGCACTTGAATTTTACACGTTTCTTGCGCAAATGGACAGCGCGTATGGAACGTGCATCCTGAAGGCGGGTTAGCCGGACTTGGAATATCGCCTTTTAAAATGATCCGTTCACGCTTAACCGTAGGATCAGGTATCGGTACTGCGCTCAATAAGGCTTTCGTATAAGGATGCAACGGTCTTCCAAAAAGTTCGTCACGCGTAGCCAGTTCAACAAGTCTTCCTAAATACATCACTCCCACCCGATCGGAAATGTGCTCAACAACACTTAAATCGTGGGCAATGAAGACATACGTCAAACCGAATTCCTCTTGCAGATCCTTCAGCAAATTCAACACTTGCGATTGAATTGACACATCCAATGCGGAAACAGGTTCGTCAGCAATAATGAGTTTCGGATTCACTGCAAGTGCTCTTGCTATCCCGATGCGTTGGCGCTGTCCTCCACTGAATTCATGAGGATACCGGTCAGCATGGTATTTATTGAGCCCCACCACTTCAAGAAGTTCCGTTACCCGCTGACTGCGGTTCGACTTATTTACATTGTGCACAATGAGAGGCTCTTCCAAGGTCTCTTTAATCGTTAACCTCGGATTCAGAGAAGCATATGGATCTTGAAACACCATCTGAAATTCTTTTCGCAGCGGACGGATCTGATCGTCCGTCATATCAGTGATGTCTTGCCCTTCAAAAATCACTTTCCCTTCAGTTATATCGAGTAATTTCATAATCATTCTGCCTGTTGTAGACTTTCCGCATCCGCTTTCCCCAACAATACTTAGTGTTTCACCTTTGTTCACTGTAAACGAAACACCGTCTACCGCTTTGACGAATTCCTTCTTTTTACTGAACAGTTTAGAAGGTAGAGGGAAATACTTTTTAATGTTTTGAACTTCCAACAAAGTTTGGTTCATCTGTCGGCACCTCCTCATGCAGCCAGCAGCGTACGGAATGATTATCGGTTAACTTATCAAATGCAGGTTCCTTTTCCCAACAGATATCCATTGCGTGAGGACATCTGGGTGCAAACTTGCAGCCCATCGGCATATGCGCAGGAATCGGTACATTTCCTGGAATCGATGAAAGCCGATCGACTCGGTCTCCGATTTTAGGAATGGATTCCAGTAGACCTTGGGTGTAAGGATGTTTAGGATTAGTGAAAATAGATACAACGTCGCTTTCTTCTACTGCTCTGCCTCCATACATGACCACAACGCGGTCACACATTTCTGCCACCACACCCAGGTCATGGGTAATCAGCAATATCGCTGTGTCCGTCGTAGTTGTCAAACTTTTCATCAGTTCAAGAATCTGAGCCTGAATCGTTACATCTAAAGCTGTCGTCGGTTCATCTGCAATGAGTACTTTCGGATTACACGCCATCGCCATGGCGATCATCACGCGCTGTCTCATTCCTCCGGAAAGCTGATGAGGAAATTCAAAAACGATCTTTTCCGGTCTTGAAATCCCGACTGCATTCAACATTTGAATGGAACGTTCACGTGCCGCCTTTTTCGAGACCTTCATATGCAAAATGATCGATTCTTCCAATTGCCGTCCGATTTTATAGACAGGGTTCAGTGATGTCATCGGCTCCTGAAAAATCATTGCGATTTCGTTGCCGCGGATCTTCCTCATTTCACGTTCGCTGATCTTGGTCAAATCCCTGCCCTCATATAGAATTTCACCGCCTGCAATTTCCCCTGGCGTGTCTTTCAACAGTCTCATGATGGATAGTGAGGTCACACTCTTTCCGCTACCGGATTCCCCAACAATACCTAATGTCTCGCCTTTTCCTACTTCAAACGATACGCCGTCCACTGCTTTGACAACCCCGGAATCGCTAGTGAAGTGTGTCTGTAAATTTCTCACCTGAAGAATCTTCTCTTCCATTCTGTGCTCCTCCTTCCACAAAACAATTACTCTTTAATCTTCGGATCAAGTGCGTCTCTCAGTCCATCTCCGAGTAAGTTGAATGCTAGTACTGTTACAAAAATCGCAATCCCCGGAAATATCGTTACGTGGGGAGCAATATTCAAATAATCACGACCGCCACTCAACATCGCTCCCCATTCCGGAGATGGTGGCTGTGCACCAAGTCCGAGGAAACTCAAACTTGCAGCTGTTAAAATGGCTGAACCGATCCGCATTGTGAAATAGACGATGATACTGGAAACCGTCCCAGGGAAAATGTGCTTCCAAATGATACGTCTCGGTCTTGTGCCGATGGATTTTGTTGCTTCAATATAGAGGGTGGACTTTACCGCAAGTGTGGAACTCCTTACAATTCGCGCAAACATCGGAACACTGAAAATCGCCACTGCAATAATGACGTTTCCTAGCCCTGGCCCGAGAATAGCGATAATCCCGATCGCCAGCAAAATCCCGGGAAATGCAAGCAGTACATCACAAATCCGCATAATAATGGAATCGATTCTTTTGCCATAGTACCCTGCAACGATCCCGAGGAACGTTCCTCCGATTGCTCCAAGTAAAACGGATGTCAATCCTACATAGAGAGATATCTGCGTTCCAGCGAGCACCCTGCTAAAGATATCCCGGCCATAGGCATCTGTTCCTGCCCAGTGCTGTGCTGACGGACCGGATAACACATTTTCATAATCAGGTTCCGTAATATCATATGGAGTGATAAAAGGTCCTATAAATGCCAGCAAAATGAGTGCCGCGACAAAGAAAAATGCGACCAATGCGAGTTTTTGCTTTTTGAACTTTCTCCAAAACTCGGAAAATGGCGTTTTGGATGGGAAGTTTTCTAAAGTCTGTTGATAGTAGGCTTCTTTATTTGATAACTTGATTTCTACCACAAAGTACCCTCCTATTCATAACGAATTTGCGGATTCAAGATTCCATAGAGTAAGTCAACAACTAAGTTAATGAGGATGAATTCCAGTGCGAAAATAAGCATCTCAGCTTGAATGACCGGATAGTCCCGATACGCGACCGAATCGATTAATAGCTTGCCTAATCCGGGCCAACTAAAAACGGATTCAATGACGACAGATCCGCCTAGTAGAAATCCGAACTGCAGGCCTGTCATTGTTACGACCGGAATCATTGCGTTCCGCAACCCATGTCCCCATGTAATTCTTCGTTCGTTCAACCCTTTAGAGCGACCCGTTCGGATATAGTCCTCCTTCAATACGTCCATCAGAGAAGATCTAGTGAAACGGGCAACAACAGCTGCCACTCCTGTCCCTAATGTGAAAGCAGGCAAGATATAGCTTTTCCAAGATTCCATACCGCCGCTCGGCAGCCACCCCAATGTCACCGCAAACAGTTGTATGAGCATTAGCCCTAGCCAGAAAGAGGGGAGAGACAGTCCTGAAACGGCTCCGAACATCCCTAAATAATCTTGCCATTTATTCCTTTTTGTCGCAGATACCACTCCGATTATCAACCCGGCGACTACCGCCCAGGACATACTCCATACTGTTAGCCAGAACGTCGGCATGAAGCGTTCCCCAATCTCGTAACTAACATCCCGATTGGTCTTCAACGACTTCCCAAAATCCCCTTGAAACAGATTTTTCATGTACGTAATGTATTGTTCCGTAATTGGTTTATCGAGACCTAGTTCTTTACGGACAAGTTCCACATCCTCAATAGTGGCGTCTTCACCCGCCACAAGTCTTGCAGGATCGCCAGGTATCATATGTACAAAAAGAAAAATGAAAATCGAAACCAATATGAGAATCGGTATAATCTGCAGTAATCGTTTTCCGAGAAATCGTAACATTCATAAGCCCCCTCTTTAGATAAAGAAGAGGCGCTCAATCAAGCGCCCCTGTATCCATCTCTTACTCGATTTCAGCTTCAGAAACACTTAGCGAACCGTCAGGCAATAAATAAACACCTTTTAGATAGTTTTTCTTTCCAGCCAACGTGTTGTCCGCAGATAAGAACACCCACGGCGCGTCATCCCAGAGTACTTTCTGAACATCTGCATATGCTTGTGCACGTTTGCCTTCGTCCGCAGTTTGTAACCCTGCACTGATCAATTTGTTAGCTTCATCATTATCATAGTAAGACACGTTATAAGATTTTGGAGGGAAGGCCTCTGCACCACCAAGCAATGGGCGAATTCCCCAGTCCGCATCTCCAGTGGATGGTGACCATCCGCCATAATACAGCTCGAGTTCAGCGTCTTCAACATTTTGCACTGACCAGATTTTATCGGACAATGTACCTGATTCCATGGGCACCACTTCAACTTCAATCCCTACCGCTGCTAGCTGTTGTTGCAAGAATTCCATTGCTTTCACTGTGCTTGAGCTATTACCGCCCCACAGTTTCGCTTTCAATCCTTCTTTAACTCCAGCTTCTTTCAATAGATCTTTCGCTTTTTCAAGGTTGAATTCATAAAGCTCTTGCTGAGAGTAGAACTGGACGTCCGGTGCAATGACCGAATCCAGTTTTTCTCCTTGCCCGTTCATCACGACCTTGATGAACGCATCTTTATTGATCGCATAATTCAAAGCTTGACGCACTTTCACATCATCATAAGGCTTTTTCATTGTGTTCATCGCCATATAGCGAACGACAATGGATGGTTTGCTGTCTACTTCAATACCATTCTTTCCATCTACTCCTTCCACTTGTTCTGTCGGAACTGGGTAGATGAAGTCCGCTTCACCAGTTTGAAGCATCGCAATACGCGATCCATTTTCTGAAACCGGTTTAAATGTAATAGAATCCACTTTCGGGAATCCTTCGTTCCAGTACTCATCGTTCTTTACAATTTTCAATCCTTCACTAGGTTTCCACTCAACAAACTTGAATGGTCCTGTACCGACAGGATTCTTACCGACTTCGTCACCGAACTCTTCAAGCGCTTTAGGACTATGGATAAGAGCTGCAGGGTGTGCGAATGTATTGATCATCGCCCCGAATGGTTCAGATAACGTGAATTTCACTTCGTAATCACTAAGTACTTCCGTCGATTTGATCAATGAGAAAAGACTGTGACGCTTTAAGCCGCTCTCCGGATCAGCTAACCGATCGAAGTTCACTTTAACAGCCTCTGCATTGAACGGAGTGCCATCGTGGAACTTCACATTTTCACGGAGCTTAAACGTGAACTCGGTTGCTTCCTCATTAGCCTCATATTCTTCAGCAAGTAATGGAACCACATTCATCTTCTCATCAAAGCCTAGAAGACCTTCCATCATTGTTTTTTCGGCAGAATTGGAAAGTGTATCATTCGTATCATGTGGATCGAGAGTGGTAAAGTTGTCCGCAACCGCAATCACTAAGTCTTTACCTTCTTTAGTAGCTTTTTTTCCGTCGCCTTCTTTTTCAGCAGCTCCTTCTTTAGATCCAGAGTCGCTGCATCCCGCTAACACAAGCAACAAGACTAATACAAATGCTGAAAGCCAACCATAGGTCTTCTTCATCTTCTTCTCCCCTTTTTGTTAGACTCGTTTATGATAAAATGCAAGACGCACTTTTCATCGAAAATACAGGTTTCAAGTGACCGATTATTTCATCGCGCGCATTTTTCAAAGCAGGCTCATGATAGGAAGATAACTGTTCCAATTGATCACCTGTTAGCAACTCCAATTGCTTAAGGACTTCTACAGCTGCCGGATAGACCGCTCTACCATTCCCATCTTCTATCTTTACCGCGATTCCTAATCCAGTTTCAAGGTCGCCGATACAATACACACCTTCCGCTCCCGCTTTCCCAAACATCCGACCTGCCATGACTTTCATGAAGTCGGTACAGAAACGATCCGTACCACCCACCATTTCAGGTTCAGCCATCATAGATGAAGTCACCGTTTCAATCGCCTGTTTCCTCTTTTCAGGAAAGCTTCCGGGCTTTGACATTTTTGCAAAGCTAAGTGCCAACCGGTCAAGCGGAATTCCGTGAACAGGAACCCCACATCCGTCAATGCCTATTTCAATCTCATCAATAGGAACTTCTGACAAATCACTGATCACTTCAAGAATACGTTGCTGTACAGGGTGGTCAATTTGGTAATAGTCATCTGTCGACTCATTCATATGCTTGGCAGTTGTCAGCATCCCACTATGTTTACCTGAGCAGTTATTGTAGACAGGAGTAATCGGCGTATCCGTTTTAATAACATTTTCATATGCAGCAGTCCATCTAGGTGGATGTGTGCCACACTTCAGATCGTCTACTTCGAGTTCCAGACGATGCAGAATATCTTTCACTCTGATCGTATGTTGGTCTTCCCCATTGTGAGAAGCGCATGCAAGTGAAATATCGGCAGCTTGCATTTTATAGTGTTCTGCAGCTCCGGTTTCAATGATAGGAATGGCTTGAAGCGGTTTCATGGAAGATCGTGCAAAAGTATGGCGTTTTGGATCTCCGCAACTGTAGAGCAACCTCCCTTTCGAATCCACTACTGCAATATGTCCGGTATGGCCGCTCTCTACGTACCCACCCCGTACCACGTCTACTAATCTTTCAGCTGGCACACGATCACTCTCCTACTATTCAATATTTTCTAATACTTTACATCATGTTACATCACATTACAACACTAATTCTGATTTTCTTAAAAATATTGTTAACTAAATGTTTTAATACGTTCTTTTAGGTTGAATTTTTAAAAGTTAATCATTTCTTTAAGTAAAGATTCTGAACGTAAAAATAGCTGGATACAGGTGAAAAACCTGCAGCCAGCTATTCTCCTACTTTTTATCAATCCAGCTTCACTCTCAACACATTCCCCGTATTCGCATCCACTTTCACTTCGTACTTCTGTCCATCGTGAGTGCGGATTTCGATTTCATAAATGACGGTTCCCTGATCGTATTCCAATTCCGCTTTCACCACATGCCCCGGCACTTGTTGCAAGGCAACCATCATGGCTTCCTCGATGGAAATTAGACGATATTGAGGATTTTGCCAATGATTTGCCCAATGGGGATTCGGTTCCACCCAATTCTGATTCGTCAATCCATCTCCTCCAGTTCCCGTTCTCTATGACAGTGTATTCATAGCTGGGCAATGTGTGCGGAAGATAGGATTACAAATTCATTTCCGAAAACACATATGCGCCATAAATTGCCGGAATGAGCAATGCGATTGCAAGACAGACGACAGCGGCAATTTTCGATTGCTGCGCAAGTCGCTCATCCTTCATTTTAAGATGCTGGAAGAAGGAAAGGATAAAATACAAACAACCGATAACGGACATAGCAGATACAACATTCAACCAATTAGCCGCACCGAACATAGTGATATTTTCCACCCCTATCACTTCACTCTCTTATGTTTTCACTCTTTATTCAGGATCGCTCCATTTGCTTTTCAATGAAATTTTTCAACACTTGCACTCCAATGACACAGTCACTTAAGTCTGTCCATTCTTCCGGATTATGGCTGATTCCCTTTTTACTTTGGACAAACAGCATAGCAGCGGGGACTTCGCGGCCGATCACCATGGCGTCATGACCGGCGCCACTCATCAGTTCCATCGGTTCCATCCCGAATTCACTGATGGACTCCTTCAGATCAGAGAGTAGTTCTTCGTTAACCAACATCGGTTGTACAGCTAACGTCTTTCGGCAGGTGACGCCGACATTGTGGTCTACTCCTGATTGTTCGGCCGCCTCTATAATAGCTTGCACTAAAGCGTCACGTGGGTCTTCGTGGATATCTCGAATATCTACCGTCAGCTCGACTTTCTGAGGAATTACATTCAACCCATTTGGAAAGACATTCAACTTACCGATCGTGGCAACAGACGTTTCACTGAATTGACGAGGCAATGACGAAACCGTGTGGATGAAATGACCCGCAGCTACCATGGAATCCCGTCGATCATCCATCGGTGTATTCCCTGCATGCCCTGCTTCTCCTTCGAACGTGACATTCATCCATACCGGTCCTGCAATCCCCTTCACTGCTCCGACTGAACAACCGTTTTTCTCCAATAGCTTTCCTTGCTCGATATGTAATTCAACAAACAATTCGATTTCGCCCATATTCCGTTTTGCGCGCCATACAGCCGGAAGCGAACTACCGTATTCTTCAATTACGGTTTCAAATGACTTGCCTTCTTTGTCCACCTTCAAGTTGGTCTCTTCTTCCGTTAACTGTCCGGTCATCGCATGACTGCCTGTTAGACCTGCACCGAATCGAGTTCCCTCTTCGTCTGAGAAAATAACGACTTCATACGCCTTACGTGGGTGATATCCAGTCTCTTTCCACGCTTCTGCCACTTCCAACGCTGCAATTACTCCAAGAGGGCCGTCAAAATCCCCGCCATTCGGAACGCTATCCACATGAGAGCCGGACATGATTGCATTTCCACTCTCCATTCCCTCCAATCGACCAATGACGTTTCCAGCTCCGTCTTCAAACACTTGCAAACCGGCTTGTTCCATCCAGGATTTCACAACTTGTTTGGCGTGCTTTTCTTCAGGAGAATAGCCAGGGCGGGTCACTCCACCTTCAGGCGATGCACCAATCATCGATAATTCACTCAATCGTTGTGCAATTCTCCCTCCATCGACACCTCCACGTGAAAGGGATTCATCATATCCGGCCGTTAATTTTGTAAACAAGCTTTCTGTTGCAGTCATCGGTTCCACTCCTATTTCCACCATTTTTTGAATTTCAATAATACGTAGACTATATCACAAAACATCCTGCTTCAAGTTGAAACCACAAATCATTCGTCCATTTTAAACAATCCGTATTCCAACCTGTAATCAGGTGTATACTAGTAATTACTAGATGATATAGACTTTTCAGAAAAGAATAGAATCTCTAGAAACTCTTTAAATTTTCCTCAACAATTCATACAGTTAGTACTATTCACCTATATATTGAAATAATAGATGTACGATACTAAATGTATTCATAGTTTGTAAATATAAGTGGTATAATTTCTACTGCAATTACAATCAGATAGAGTAACAAACACCTAAGATTTTGCCTATTCACCTCTTTAGACTTTAATATATAAGTATAAAGAATGAGACATTTGAATTTTCCTTAGATTATTTATGGGTACACATATATAAGTTATCTCTATGAAGATGAGGAGGAGATTGAATAAATGACAGATCCCCACTATATTATTGCTTCCAATAAGATGTGTAGAGAAGCAGGGATGGATCCAACGGAACTCGCTGCCCCCAAGAACTTTTTAAGCAAGGCGGAGTTTGACGAAAAGAGGAAAGCGTATAGCGAAATCCTGTCGGTTGTCAGTTTCTTCTCGAAGAAATTGCTGAACTCCTTGAAAGGCACACCCATTCTAGTCGTTGTTTCAGATGAAAACGGCTATCTGCTTTCGTCTGAGGGCGATGAGACGATAAAATCGACGAGCGACCAATTCGGCATTAAACTCGGCGCACAATTCACCTTGGAAGACACCGGAACCAATGTAGTGAGTCTTTCATTGCAACAGATGCAGCCCATCAGTCTTATTGGAGATCAACATTATCATACTCCTCTCCACGAAATCGCATGTTACGGGACCGCTTTCCACAACACAGAAGAAGATAACTTATTGGGCAGTATCTCGATCATGATGCCCATCGGCTTTCAGAATCCGCTCTATCTTTCAATGCTTGTCCAAGTGGTGGACTCAATTGAACGGGAGCTGCTTCTTCGTAAACAGAACCGTAAACTTAATATCTTGAACCAGATCATGCTGCAGAGGACAAGGAACGGGATTGTCATTACGGATGAAAACGGCATTACTACAGAGTTCAATAAGTTCGCTGAAAACATATCGAATAATAGCAGAGAGTCTGTTATAGGCAGAAACATTTGCGATTCACCGATCACAGGAGAGTATTTCAAGAAAGTTTTACATGAAGGAAAAACCTTTAACAATGAAGAGATTAAATTCAAAGACAGTAATGGCAAACAAGTCGTCTGCTTGTTTGATGCTCAGCCTATTTTCGAAGACAACAAAATGGTGGGAGCTTTCGGTCAGTTCCGAGACATCTCGAATCGATACAGCATGCAAGAAAAATATAATTACTTAGCTTACCACGATGATTTAACTCAACTTCCTAACAGAAGGTACATTCAAAATGCAATGGAAACCGCCATCGATGAAATCAATGCAGGTCATAACCGTCAACTGGCTCTGCTTTTCATCGATCTGGATCGCTTTAAAATCATTAATGATAACTTCGGTCATTCATATGGGGATGAACTGCTTCGCAAGGTCAGTGAACGGTTATCCAGCTGTCTAGGAGAAAACGACACGCTTGCCCGGATGGGGGGAGACGAATTCATTTTTCTTCTCACTGACTTTGACAGTCCTAGCTACGTCATACAAAAAGCGGAAGAGATTCTTAATCTGTTCACTGAATCTTTTCTCGTGAACAAAAAAGAATTACACACGACTGCTAGCATCGGGGTCGCAATCTATCCTGACCATCCCCTTTCCATGGAAAAGTTTTTGGTGTATGCGGATAACGCCATGTATCAGGCAAAAGCTCAAGGGAAAAATCAATTCGTCATTCATACGAGTGACTTATCAGACGAAATGATCTCGGAATCCGTTCTCGAAATCGAATTGCGGAATGCGCTTGAGAATGATGAATTCGTCTTGCACTATCAACCACAAATCCATACTGTATCCAAGGAACTGATTGGATTTGAAGCACTGATCCGATGGCAGCATCCCCGACTCGGTATGCTTGAACCTGGACGTTTCATAAGACTTGCTGAAGAAAACGGACTGATCACGCAAATAGGCGAATGGGTCATTAACGAAGCTTGTTTGCAAAACAAAAAATGGCAACATGCAGGCATGACGCCCGTCAAAATCTCCGTAAACTTGTCGACTCAGCAATTTTTGACTCGTAATCTCATTTCCTATGTAGAGGAAGTACTCGATCGCACTGCCCTGAATCCGAAGTACCTTGTTGTAGAAATCACAGAAAATATGGCGATGGAATATGAATACTCGATTTATGTATTGAAAGAACTGAAGAAACTTGGCATCGGTATCAGTATCGATGATTTCGGAACAGGATATAGCTCTCTGAACTATCTTAAAAATTTCCCGATCGATTATATTAAAATCGACAAGTCATTCGTCAGTGAACTGATGAACGATGAGAATGATGCAATCATCGTGGTTGCTACGATAACTCTCGCCCACAACCTTCACAAAGAAGTGATTGCAGAAGGTGTAGAAACACAAGAACAACTGGAATTCCTGAAAAAACATAACTGCGATATCATACAAGGGTATTTCTTTAGCAAGCCATTGTCTGCTTGTGAAATCGAGAAGGTTTACTTGTTACATTAACTAGGACAGGGAGCGAATCGCGGATGAAGAAGGTTGCATCAGTTTTAGTTGAGAATTTTAAACATTGGGGGATTCATCATGTTTTCGGTATTCCCGGTAAAGCCGTCTCCCCCATTCTTTTTGAACTCCTAAGTTATAAAATGGAATTCGTCCTTAGTAAACATGAAGGTGCAGCAGGATATGAAGCCGCGGGGTATTCACTAATGAATGACACGATCGGTGTCGCAGTAGGTACATCCGGACCCGGTGGCACTAATTTACTTTCTGCTGCCGGACAAGCGAAAGCATCCAATATTCCCCTGCTGCTCATCACGGGACATCCTTCGATGAAAGATACGGGGAAAGCAATGGGACAAGACTCCAGTATCTTCGGAACCGACCTGACAGACATGTTTCAATCGGTGACCAAGTTCAGTGCCCGGGTGGAGCGCGGAGATATGCTGAAACCATTCTTACAGCATGCGCTGGAAAAAGCAGTCGCGGGAGTTAAAGGACCTGTTCATCTCTCCATTCCGTTTGATATTTTACTGGAAGAGATCGAACCGTTTCTACTCGATTTCCCGATTTCCTATGAGCTGATTTCACCAAAAACGAGTGAAGTGGCTGGACTGCTGAATGACGCAAAACGCCCCCTACTATTCGTTGGGAAAGGCGTTCATTCCAGCAAATCTTACGATGAAGTCCAGCATCTCGCTGAGCACTGGAAGATTCCTGTCATTACGACTCCCGGCGGGAAAGGCACGTTCCCTTCCCATCACAAGCTATCATTAGGCGCATTTGGATTGGGCGGGACTCCAGAAGCATCAGCGTATCTCAGTGACGGAGTCGATTTGCTCATCGTCATCGGTTCCCAGCTTAGCGACATGTCAATAGCTGGTCTATCTGAATCCATGTATCCTGAGCATATTCTTCACTTCGACTACAATCCCACGTTCATCGGAAAATCGATTCCAGTTGAAACGACACCGATCCTCGGGGATATCAAATCGAATTTGACGGCAATCTTGAAAGACATTCCGAAAACAGATCACGATGAGTTCCTATTGGAAATCGAGAAGAGCCCGTTGGTTGAAAACACTCCAGGAAAGCGCATGTCGGCAGTCCAAGTACTGAAAGCGATGCGGAATACACTGCCAGAGGAGACCATTGTTTTCGGGGATGATGGCAGTCACTCGTTCTATGGCATCCAACACTTTGACATCTACAAACCCGGTACATTCTTCTTTGACGATATCTTTGGCGCGATGGGAAACGGCATCGGCTACGCAATCGGCGCAAAACTGGCGGCACCTGAGAAACTGGTTGTCTGCTTAGTCGGAGACGGATGCATGTTCATGCATGGCACGGAGATTTCCACTGCTTACAACTATGACTCCGCTGTGTTGTTTATCGTCGTCAATAATGGCCGATTGGATATGGTCGAAAAAGGAATGCGCAAGATGATCGGGACATCCATTGGTGGCATTTATGAAACTCCCCTGGATACAACCAAATTTGCCGAATCGATGGGCTTGGAAGCAATCACATGCTCTACACCGACAGAAATTTCCCAGTCGATTAAGCATGCATTAGTACGGATTCAAGAAACGAATAAACCATTTGTCATCGAAGCTTTGGTCGATGAACACGAAATACCACCAACTATGGGGAGACAATGATATGGAAAACAATGAGCGCTACGAAAAAGGAATACACGCTATGGAAGAATTATTTTCCGAAGAGGTACGAACAGGTATGCGACACATCCAAAAGATCTCACCTGATTTCTGGGATATGATCGTATCATCCGGTTTCGGAGATCTGTATGCACGAAACACACTTACAATGGAGCAACGTGAATACATCACACTCACGACACTGATTACTCAAGGAGCGTTTGACCAGCTCGGAGTTCATGTCCAAGCTGCCTTGAACATTGGCATGTCACAAGAAGAAATCATCGAAATCATCATTCATTGCTCAGGTTATGTCGGATTCCCTAAAGCCATTCAAGCAATGGGGATTGCTGGGGAGATTTTTAAGAATCATGATGACGCTAGCAGAAAGGATTAAGAAGTGAAAGTTGATTAAGATGTAATAAGTTACATTTCCCCAGTGGATTGGTATTTTTCAATCATTGGAGCCGGTTCGTCATCCGACATCCTATTATAGTGATTTTAATTAGAATACGAATGTTCGAAATATTCTACTTAACTGACGCAAAGAAGGTGAAACCGTTTGAGAGCGGTTTCACCTTCTATTTTAAATTCATATGGGCATTGCATGCAGTATCTAATTAAATCATTATGTTCATAGAATAACTAGTTCCTTCGTAGAAGGTGATAATACTTCACAGCTATCTTCTGTGATCAGTAGCATGTCTTCAATACGAGCTCCACCTATTTCAGGTAAATAGATTCCCGGCTCAATCGTAATGACCATGCCTGGCAGAAGAAACTTTTCAGAGTCTACAGAAAATAGTGGTTTTTCGTGAACTTCTAAACCAATCCCATGACCTGTACCAGTTCCAGAATATTGATTATAGCCAGTTTCAATTAAGATATCTCTCATATATTTATCGACTTCTTGATCCGTCAACCCTGGTTTAATATGAGTTGCACAGTTGGTGAACGATCGAAGAACAGCTTGGTGTACTTCCAACATTTTTTCGTTCGGCTGTCCTATCGATACGACACGGGAAATATCCGACCAATAACCATTGTAGTTTGTTCCGAAATCGATTGTAATCATGTCCCCATTTTCAATGACTTTGTCACTTGCTCGTCCATGGGGAAGCGATGCTCGTTTTCCGGAAGCAACAATAGGACTGAACGTAGAAGTAATGCCTCCTCTCTTTTTGATGAAGCTCTCTAATTCTCCCGCGACTTCCAATTCTGTCATGCCAGGTCGAATGATATCTAAGATATTCACAAATGCATCATCCGTAATTTCAGTAGATGTTCGAATGTTATCGATTTCTTCTTGCGACTTCACCATACGCAAGTTTTCTACTACATCATACGTAGGAATCATTTCACAACTAGCTAACTCCTTCAATTTAGAATAGTTTCCGAAATTCAGATGCTGTTGTTCGAACCCAAGACGTTTAATGCCCATCCTATTAATCTGCTTAGATACTTCATCATAAATCTTGTGCTTATGTCCTGTATGCTCAGCATGCAACACCACATGTAACCCCGATTGTTTTTTTGCTTGTTCAAAATAACGGTAGTCCGTTATAAGAAGTGCATCATCTTTGGTAATTAACACGACACCATTACTCCCCGTAAATCCAGTTACATATCTCCGGTTCCAGTCACCGTTAATCATAAATCCATCAATTTTCAGTTCATCAAGTTGGTTTTGAAGTTTCGTTATTCTACTCATTTTTTCTCCTCCATTGTCAGATTCAATAGCATTGAATTTTATTGTTAACTATTACAATAGATATACAGGAAACACTGTTGTAATAATGATTATAGAAATCCCTGCAAACAAAACAGCATGTGGAATAGCAGCATTTTTAGAAGATGACGTTGCAAACTCATTATGGTTATTTACTTCTGATACATACTGTTCCACTTTCGAAGAGGACTTTAAGAACTTATTAAAACTATAAAAAAAGAAGTCGAAAATACCTTTTTTCAACAAAAGAAGTACTCCTCCTACCATGAATACAACTAATCCAAAGAGAAAGAAGACGTCCCAGTAAACATTTTTTACATCTAGCATAAGAAATACCACCGCAATCAAACAACTACCAACCATAGTCACAAGAAAATTTTTCATCGTCTCAAACAGTCCTTTTTAAAGTTTTTAAACTAAAACAGCTGGAGCTTCTGACTTTGTTCTATATGAATCTACCTGGTCTATCGTACACGCAACCCAATGTCGATCAGTTATTTCTCTGAGTTGACAACCTTCAGAGTCGATAGCCCATTCGCCTTTAGGTATTCGGATTCTCTTCTTCTCAACCTCTGGATCTGGAACAGGTATTGCAGACAACAATGATTTAGTGTAAGGGTGTAAAGGATTGGCATACAGCTCATCACTATCTGCCACTTCAACCAGTTTCCCCTGATACATGACGCCTACGCGATCACTTATATACTTCACCATTGAGAGATCGTGGGCAATAAATAAATACGTTAAATTTTTCTCTTTTTGAAGTTTCTTAAGTAAATTCGTGATTTGTGCTTGAATAGAGACATCTAAAGCTGAAATCGGCTCGTCTGCAATGATGAATTTCGGATCTACAGCAAGAGCACGAGCGAAACCAATCCGCTGTCTTTGACCCCCACTAAACTCGTGTGGATATCGGTTCGCATGTTCTTCAGAAAGGCCTACTGTCTTTAACAATTCATATACCTTTTCCATACGATCGGCTTTAGATGTATATAACCCATGAATATCCATTCCTTCAGCTATTATGTCCGATACAGTCCATCTTGGATTCAGCGAGGAATACGGGTCCTGAAAAATCATTTGGATATCCTTGTTTAAGTTCAATGTGTTATTTTTATGAATATCCACCCCTTTAAAATAGACCTCCCCGGACGTCGCATCATATAAACGAACTAAAGTTCTTCCCGTAGTTGACTTTCCGCATCCTGATTCTCCAACAAGACCGAACGTCTCCCCTTCATATATATCAAAAGAAAGACCATCGACTGCTTTAATAACTGAGTTTTTCCCGCTTTTAAAGTATTGCTTCAAGTTTTTAACTTCAAGTATTTTTTCTTTTCCTCTATCTTTTATCGGGACTTTATCGTTGATTACTGTTTCTACACGTTGTTTTCCATCTAACATTTTTTTAGCTTTGGATGCCTTTTCATGCAATAGCCACGTTGCGGCAGAATGCGTTTCTGTTACTTTAAACATTGGTGGATCACGCAAGAAGTCTATTTTCAGAGCATGTTCGTTCCGTAAAGCAAATGCATCACCAGGCGGTGGATGTAGCAAATTCGGTGGCGAACCAGGAATGGTTTGCAGCTCTTCCTGGTCAATCGTCAAGTCAGGCATCGCGGCTAATAGGCCTTTCGTATACGGATGTTGTGGGTTATAAAACACCTCGTCCGTCTTCCCGATTTCTATTACTTTCCCTGCGTACATGACGGCTACACGATCTGCAATATTAGCAACTACACCTAAATCATGTGTGATAAAAATGATAGATGTATCCATCTTCTTTTGGATGTCTTTTAGCAATTCTAAAACTTGAGCCTGCACTGTTACATCCAGAGCGGTTGTCGGTTCATCCGCTATTAAAATTGCTGGGTTACAGGCCAATGCCATCGCAATCATTACACGTTGCTGCATGCCTCCTGAAAATTGGTGTGGGTATTGCTTCACACGTTCGAAAGCATTTGTAATTCCAACTAGTTCAAGCAAAGAGATCACTTTTTTCTCCGCTTCTTTTCTCGGTATTTTTTGATGAGCAAGGATACCTTCTATAATTTGATTGTTAATCGTCATTGTTGGATTTAGCGAGGTCATTGGATCCTGAAAAATGATGGAAATTTCAGATCCACGAAGTCCTCTTAATTCACTGCTTGAAATTTTAGTAATATCACGATTTTGGTACGTAATTGTGCCTTTGACAACCCTGCCTGAAGGTTTTGGAATTAGTCCCATTATGCTCTTTGACATAACTGACTTTCCTGACCCCGACTCCCCCACCACGGCTAACGTTTCTCCTTTGTACAAATCGAACGTAACTCCTCGGACAGCACGGACTTCCCCGTCATACGTATCGAAAGAGATATGTAAATCATCAACCGATAAGATTTTCTCCATCTTTATTCACCTCTATTTCTTCATTTTTGGATCAAACGAATCCCGAAGACCATCGCCAAGTAAATTGAAACTAATCATAATCACACTGATAATGACAGAAGAAAACATAAGCATATGCGGATATATTTTCAACATTTTGAAGCCATCGTTTACAATCATTCCTAGTGAAGCGATTGGCGGTTGGAGACCTAATCCGATAAAACTCAGAAATGCTTCAGTGAAAATCGCAGTCGGAATGGTAAACATTGTTGTAATAATGATGGGTCCTAAAGAGTTAGGGATCAGATGGCCCCAAATTAGGTTTTTATCTCTAGCACCTAATGTCCGTGAAGCTAATACAAATTCCTGGCCTTTCAATTTCAAAACCTGTCCTCTCACGATTCTTGCCATACTTACCCATCCTGTAATGACCATTGCTAATGTGATCGAGAGAATCCCCGGTTTCAATATTAAGATTAAAAGAATGACAACAATAAGGTTTGGTATCCCCATTAACACTTCAATAATCCGCTGCATCGCATTATCTATTCGTCCGCCATAATATGCAGAAATACTTCCGTAAGCTACGCCAATCACGAGGTCTAATGTTGCTGCTAAAAATGCGATGTATAATGAGATTCTCGTACCTTGCCATATCCTCGTCCATAAATCTCTTCCTAAATCATCCGTGCCGAACCAATAATACTCCGTTACATCTTTTGCTGCGTATTGGTCAGTTCCACGAATATCAACGCCGTTTACTCCTAGGAACGACAAATTCTCCAATACGGGTATTTTAGGCGGCAGATTCGTTCTCGTTAAATCTTGTTCATCAAAAC
This sequence comes from Sporosarcina gallistercoris, assembly GCF_014836415.1. Classification (GTDB taxonomy): domain Bacteria; phylum Bacillota; class Bacilli; order Bacillales_A; family Planococcaceae; genus Sporosarcina; species Sporosarcina gallistercoris. The sequence goes on from NZ_JACSQY010000009.1 coordinate 91,486, forward strand.
CGTGTGAATTCATGTACGGACCGAATACCGAAAGAAGCATTATTAAAATAATGAGCACCAATCCTGTAAACGCACCTTTGTTCTTTCTTAAACGAATCCAAGAATCTTTCATGAATGTGGATGATGGGCGATCCGTAATACTTTTCTCTTCAAATACTTTGCCTGACTCCTCAAATAGGTCATCTGTTAAGTCAAATTCATTTACTTTCACGACGTCCACCTCCTGAAAGACGAATTCTCGGATCAATGACACCATACAAAAGATCTACAATGAGTATGACAATGATGAATAAGAAACTGTAAAATAATGTAACACCCATAATAACCGGATAGTCATTTGTTAATATGGATTTGACGAATTGTTCTCCCAATCCAGGTACACTGAATATTTTTTCAACAACCAATGTACCCGTCATCAATGACACGGTTAAGGGACCTAAAATCGTAATGATTGGGATCATCGCATTCCGCAAACCATGCTTCATTATTACCGTATATTCCTTTATTCCTTTTGCTCTTGCTGTCGTAATATATTCATTGCCAAGTACATCTAACATTTCAGTTCTCATAAATCGAGCCATAGTAGCAACTACGAATGCTGCAAGTGCAATCGTTGGAAGGATGGAGTACTCAAAACCTTCCCAGAATGCTACTGGCAACCATCCAAGTCGAACACCTACCCAGTATTGTAAGAGTCCTGCTAGTACAAAATTCGGGATGGATAATCCAAGGACGGCTACCACCATGGCTCCGTAATCAATGAATGTGTTGTGCCTCAAGGCTGCAATAATTCCTAAGAAAAGTCCGATCATCATACCCGCTACTAAGGATTGCGCACCTAATATAGCAGAAACACCTATTCGTTCGCCTATGATACTGCTAACCGACCTCCCATCGAATTGAAAGGACACACCAAAATCACCTTTGGTAATATTCCCTAGATACTTGAAATATTGAACAGATAATGGTTCATTCAATCCGTATCGCTCATTCAATACCTCTTTTTGTGTCGCAGATAATCGTTCGTCATTAAAAGGAGATCCTGGTAGCGTTTGCATTAAGAAAAATGTAAACGTCGCAATGATTAGAAAAGTGAACAACATATACCCGACTCTGCTAGCTATATATTTTTTCATGCAAGTCACCACCTATATCATAAGAATTTATCTGCCGTACCTCTCCAAGCAATCTCCTCTTGAAGAGATACAGCAGATTGTTCAGTAAACTTAATTGTCGATTGTTACCCATTGGTAAGAATACGTAGAATTCGCATGAGCAGTGAACCCTTTTACATGTGGTTTAATAAGTCGGGCAGAGCCCGCTTGATACATTGGGGAAATCGCAGCTTCTTCTCCAATCAGAATCTGCTCCGCATCCTGTAATTCAGCGAAACGTTTATCAAGATCAGTGAAATCAACCATTGCCTGTTTCACATTTTTGTCGTATTGATCGTTCTTGAATGCCTGCCAATTATAGGCACCGTCCGATAGGAATACGGATAGGAACTCAACCGGATCTGCAACATCATTTCTCCAGCCCGAGTAGGATAAGTCATAATCCAAAGCATCTTCCAATGCTAACTTCTGCTTGTTCGGCTGCTGGTTAATGGTAATGCTCAAGCCAGGCAGATTAGTCTCCAATTGGTTTTTCATGTACTCAGCTACAGACTTTCGCTGACCATCGTCGTAGCTTAGGAAGTCGAGTTTGACCTCTGTTACACCCAGTTCTTCAAGTCCTTTGTTCCAAAGCTCTTTCGCTTCTTCCGCCGTCCCTTTGTTCAAGTCACCGTAACGTTCACGGAACTCTTCACCATCCTGCGATTCCACAAAGTCCGGGAATACTAGCCAATAAGCGGGTTTCGAGCCGTTTTTCAATATCGACTCTGCTGCTTGTTCTTTATCCCACCCCATATCAATGGCTTTACGGATATTCGTATTACTCAAAAATTCGTTTTTCTGGTTCATCCGCAAAAAGTAAACTTCAGATTTTAAAGAAGTGGTATATTCTTCGTGATCTTTATATACATCGACAAATTCAGATGAGAGATTCGCTACATCGATTGTATCTGTTTCATATAGATTCACTTCAGTAGAAGTGTCCTTTGCCACTTTGAAGTTGACTTCATCCACTTTCACATCTTCTGCATTCCAGTAGTCTTCATTCTTTTTCAACGTCCACTTCTGATCGTGGTCCCATGAATCTAGTGTGAATGGACCGTTGAATACAAGATTTTCTACTTCAAGCGCATAGTTATCTTGTTGTTCTTCAGCAAACTTTTCGTTTTGTGGATAGAAAACTGGATTCGTTAGAAGTTCAGTAAAGTAAGGTACGTCATTATTCAATTCCACTTCTAAAGTGAAATCGTTCGGGGCCGTGACACCAAGTTCGTCAACTTTTCCGTACATATCATGTTCAGGATTTTGAATGTCTGCAGCACCTTTCACTGCATCCATCAAGTAAGCGTGTGGAGAAACAGTATCTGGATGTAATGCTTTTTTCCATGCGTAGATAAAGTCTGTCGCCTTAGTTGGTTCGCCATTGCTCCATAATGCGTCTTCTCTTAAATGGAACGTATATTTCAAACCGTCCTCACTCACGTCATACGTTTCTACAAGTCCTTCACTAACTTTGTCATCTGCATCTATTCTGAAAAGACCTTCAAAAATATTCTGGATCATTGTTTGAGAGAGCCCATCCATAGCACCGTTCGTTTTCAGTGTTGGGATTTCACCAGCTACCGCTAAATGGAGTACACTTTCCTCTTCCTTCCCACCAGTTGGAGAGTCACCAGATTTCGCAGATTCTTGTGTGCTCTCCCCTCCATAACAGCCTGCCAACAAAACTAGACTCCCAAAAATCATCATGTAGAACCATAGGGATTTCTTTTTCATCTTTTTCGCCTCCTAATAATGTGTATATACTTTCAAGCATGTTTAAATTCCTATACAGATCTTTGAGTAAATAATTGCTTAGTGTCCAATTACTTTTAAAAACCTAGTCTAGAAAGCTTTGAAGTTAATAATTTTTACACTTAATCTCTTATTGATTCAATAAAATGACAATAATTTCTAATTATTCTGTCTTTTCGTTCTAACGTTCTTCCGATAAAACCTCATTACTCTTCTTATAGATAAAAAACGTAATACTGACTTCTCCTTTTAAAACCTAAACAGAAAGTTATTCACTTCCCCTCTCGTCATTTAATTCTTGTACACTTTCTACAAGTACATAAAATAGTATTGCAATTTCTATGCCAATCCTTTCTAGCCATCTTGAATATTTGAATTTTCCGTCGAATTTGATAAGTCCCTATGGTATAATTAGCTCTATATTTAAAGTGTCCATTCGGTTGTATGCTTGTCAAGAGACGATTTAAATAACGGAACAAAGCATTCTATCTTAATATTGAATTGAAGCAAAAAAACTTAGATATTTCTCTTTGTTTACAAGTATTGTACCGAGCAAATAGAATACTTTAAATCTAAAACCTAGGAGGGAATAGTCATGGAGCTGGGACTTCAACAACGTCAGGAACTCAATTTATTGATGACTGCTGAACTTAGGCAAGCCATAGAGCTACTCCAATACTCCACCTATGAACTCGAGCAGTATATTCGCGAGCAAGAGCTGGAAAACCCACTAATTCAACTTAAGGAAAAAGAAGGGAAGCCTGCCTATGAAGAACGGTTGCATCGCAGATCCTTCACTTACGGGGATTCCGAACTGCCATTGGATGCAGTGCAGTGCGCAGAAGAAAATAAGCGGGAGGAATTACTGAAACAAGCAAAATTCATGTATCCGGACGCTCCAACGCAAAGTTTGTTAAAGTATCTAATCTACAATCTGGACGATAATGGATTTTTACAACTTAATGACCGTTTTTCTAAAAATGATTTGCCGTTCAATGAAGGTCAAATCGAAACAGGAATCCATCTCCTTCAAGAGCTAGGGCCAATTGGAATGGGTGCGAGAGATTTAAAGGAATGTTTGTTACTACAAATTATGTATAACTATCCAGAGAACAAATTAGCTGCCCGTTTAGTGGAGAATCATCTGACCTTGGTTGCCGATCGCAAGTGGAACGAAATCGCTTCAAGAATGGGTATTACCATGGCAGAAGTGAAAACTCTTTTTGATTTCATCCAGACGTTGAATCCGAGACCTTGCTTCTTCATGTCTGATGATTCAACAAAATATCTAACACCTGACATTATCGTTGATAGGAATGGAAATGGTTTTACTTTTCACCTGAATGACGGATATCTACCAGGGATACATATGAACAAGAACTATTCACAGTATCTTACAAACAAAAGTGATGCATCCAAATTCGTTCAGTCTCAATACAAAAATTTCCAGTGGCTTCTGAATAGTATTGAGCAACGTCGTAATACCATTATTAAAATTGTGAGTGTTCTATTGGAAAAACAGGAACAGTTTTTTAAGAACGGTTTCGATTCCATAAAACCCCTGACTCTTAAAGAAGTGGCCGATGAAATTGGAATGCATGAGTCCACGGTTAGCCGGGCGACTTCAAATAAGGTTGTACAAACGTCTTTCGGTTCCTTTGAGCTTCGACTACTATTTACGTCAAAGTTGGAAACGTCAGATGGAACTACTGTCTCCCAAACAAAAGTAAAACAATTGCTGAGAGATATTATCGCAAAAGAGAATAAGTTCAAGCCATATTCAGATCAAAAAATAGCAGAGTATTTCAAGATCGAAAAAGGAATTGAAATTTCCAGAAGAACCATTAGCAAGTATCGGGAAGAGTTACGGATCCCCTCTTCTAGCAGGCGCAAGGATATTCAAATATAGAGAACTGCAAAATAGGAGGAAGGGGCATGTAGATATCCCCTTCCTCCTATTTTTTCAACCTATTTGGATTATTCTACCGAAAAGTGACCAAACCAGTATCTATTATAACCGATAATTGCCCCACTTAATAAAATCATATACATTCCAGAAGTTTTTTCCAATGCACAGAACAATGCCGAGAGAATAGCAATCGCAAAAACAAGAGAACCTGCGTTTTTGATTATCGGCGATACTTTTTGCCGAAAGGTTAATGACAGTACTTTTTCACCGATCCACATGAGTAGTGATGTCACCATAATAGCGCTTACCATTAGTACCAAAAAATACGTTAGTCCCATAGTTCAGCTCCTTTTTTGAAAGACATTCATTTATCATAGTATATACTAAATATCGCACTAAAATCCACGCTATTCTGAAAAAACAACCTAGTCTTTCTTTAGAAAAATACTCTTGGAGAAAAATCCAAGACCATTTCGTCTGTAAGAAACTATTGTTTAATATTCACAAATACACTCTTCACTTCTGTGTAGTTAGCTAAACCGTATTCTCCGCCCATTTCACGGCCGATTCCCGATTGTTTGTAGCCACCGAATGGCATGGTTTCGATTTCGATGCCGAAGTCATTGATCCAGACAGTGCCCGCCTTTAGTTTTTTTGCTATATAATGTCCCGTTTTGATGTTCTCTGTCCAGACGCTAGCAGCCAACCCATAAATACTATCATTTGCACGTTGAATCACTTCTTCTACCGTGTCAAAAACAAATACCGATAGAACTGGTCCAAAGATTTCTTCACGCGCAATTGTCATGTCGTCTTCTACATCTACGAATATTGTCGGTTGAACGTAGAAACCTGTATCGAACGCTTTGCTGCCACCTGCGACTAGACGTGCGCCTTCTTCTTTACCTTTCTCGATGAAATCGAGGACGGTCTGCTGCTGTTTCGCTGAAACGAGTGGTCCCATGTCAGTTTCCGGATCCATTCCAGGTCCTAGTTTCAATGCGTTTGCTCGTTCTACCAATCCATTTACGACTTCCTCATGGAGTGAACGGTGAACGTAGACCCGTGTACACGCGCTGCAGTTTTGTCCGTGGTTATACATTGTGCCGTTAAAAGCCCCTTCAATGGCTTCATCCAGATCCGCATCTTCACAAATGATGCTCGGGGATTTACCGCCAAGTTCCAGCGTGACACTTTTGAGCTGATCTGCTACTTTATGCATGATCCCTTTACCGACAGCTGTCGAACCTGTAAACGCGACTTTATCTACGTCTGGATGCGTTACAATCGCATCTCCTGCTAATCTGCCGGCACCGGGTACAACATTGACAACTCCGTCGGGGAATCCCGCATCTTTGAATAACTTCGCTACGTATAAAAGCGATAATGGTGTTTCACTTGCAGGTTTGATAACGACTGTACAACCGACCGCAAGTGCGGATCCAAGTTTCCATGCAGCCATAGCTAGTGGGAAGTTCCAAGGGATGATCTGCCCCACTACACCGACAGCTTCGTGGACCGTGTAATTCAAATAATCATTGGACACGGGGATCGTTTGGCCAACCATTTTTGTCGCCCAACCTGAATAATATCTGAAATGCTGAACGGTGCCATCTACATCGTCTGCTAGTGCGACTTCGTAAGGTTTACCATTATCCAAAGCTTCCAATTGTGCAAGCTCTTCACGGTTTTCTTCCAATAGATCTGCAAACTTATAAATGAGATGGGAGCGCTCTGCCGTTTCCATCTTTGTCCATTCACCTTCATCAAACGCTTTTCTCGCGGCTGCTACTGCAACATCGATATCTTCAGGCTGCGCTTCACTGACTTGCGCAATCACTTCTTCCGTCGCCGGATTAATGACATTGAATGTTTTCCCGCTAATTGCCGGTCTGTAGTCACCGTCAATATAAAGTCCTTTTACTCCCTGCAGGAATTCTTCAACTTTCGGCTTCAGTTTATAGTCAGTCACTTTCATTCCTCATTCGCCTCCTTCTTTCAGTTAGTTACGATTTCCAAGCTTTGCAGAAGTTCTTTCAATGTTGCTTCCTCTTCATCGTTCAGTGGAAGTCTTGGTCTGCGGCAAGGTCCGCCTGCCAGACCCTGGAGATCCATTGCCCTTTTAACTATTTGAACGTATTTCCCTGATCCTTCAAGGAATGCACAAAGTGGCAGAAGCCTGTCATATAGTGCCCACGCTTCATCCATTTCATTGTTTTGAACGTGATTATACATATCAGTCACAAGACGTGGTGCAATGTTTCCGGACACGCAAATCCATCCTGTTGCCCCAACTAGGAATGATTCAATTGCAAGATCCTCGGAACCACAGAATACTTCAATGAACCCTTCACCTTGGCGTGCGATATCCCGGGTTTTACCGATTCCACCGCTGGATTCCTTGACGTGTGTAATATTTTTCACATCACGGCCCACTTTTAAAATCGTTTCCGTGCTAATGTCGACCCCTGACGTGAATGGGTTATTGTAAATCATTACTGGAAATTCCACAGATTCCGCAACTGCTTTAAAATGCTCATAGATTTCGTTCTCTTTCGGATGCGCATAGTACGAGTTGATGAGCAATGCAGCGTCTGCACTTGCTTTTTCGGCCTGTTGTGTATATTCGATTGCGTCAGCTGTTGTTTCAGCCGCAGTACCGACGATGAGAGGAATCCGGCCATTCACTTGAGCAACTGCGACTTCAACTGCTTGATAGCGCTCCTCTTTAGATAAACTCACAAACTCACCTGTACTGCCGTTAATTGCAAGACCTGCAACTCCTGAATCGATGAAGTGTTCAATGTTGTTTTTAAATCCTTCCCAATCGATTTCCTTTTCGTTGACCATTGGTGTAATGAGTACCGGGAATACTCCTTCAATTTTTACCATTATAAATTCCTCCTAATTTTTGTTTTATTATTTTGAATAACTTCCAACCGGTGTTCGTTGTTCCTTTGTTCTATTTAGCTCTTCAAGTCCTTCAATATTCTCTGATGACGATTCATCGGGTTCCGTATACCATATAAATTTGTTCGTAAATCCGTAAATGACTGAAATCAGGAGCACCAGTATGTTGAACCATAGGAACGGTAAATAACTCATTGTCGAGACTCCGAGTGCTGCAGCCATGAATACGCCGCCATCCGACCACGGGACCATCGGAGTCGTCACTGTTCCGCCCGCCTCGGTGTTTCTGGAAAGTACTCGGCGATCGATATGCTGACGATCATAGTTATCTCCAGTGATTTTACTAGCCGTGATGATGGATACATATGCGCCACCGAATAGATTTCCTAGAAAACCAGCAAGAAGAGTAGACACCGTTGTTTTACCAGGATTGTTTGCCCACTTCGCTAAGTAGTTTCCGATCGCACGTAAGACACCAATTCTCTCCATCAAACCGCCGACACCCAGTGCAAAGATGATTAGTGCGATGACATCAAGCATGAACACAATTCCACCGCGATTCAACAAGTTGTCGATGAAGGCAACGCCTGATTCAATTGTATTACCGGCGTACATAACATTGAATGCCTGTAAAAACGTTGCTCCCTGGAATAAGTAAGCCCAGATCGTCCCTAAAAATGCCCCGAATAATATAACAGGAATGGACGGCATTTTGAAAGCCAGTAACCCAATAACGACAATCGCCGGAATCAGCATATACCAACTAATGCTGAAATACTCATTCAACGAAGCCATCGTGGACGTTGCAGCACTTAAATCACCGTTTCCATTGAAGAAGAATCCAGTTACCAGGAACAATACTGCCGCTATCAACCATGCAGGCAGACTAACCGTGAGCATGGATTTGATATGCTCTATCAAGTCCACTTTCGATAGCGAAGCCGTCATCACTGTCGTATCAGATAAAGGAGATAACTTATCCCCTACGTAACAGCCTGAAATGACTGCGCCTGCAACAAGTGGTAATGGAAATCCGAAACTTGCGCCGATCGCCATCATTGCAATGCCTGCTGTCCCTGCTGAACCAAAAGAAGTTCCTGTTGCAATCGAAGTTACCGTACAGATGATGAACGCCGCCATTAAAAAGATATTAGGATCAATAATCGCAAGGCCATAGTAAATTATGGACGGTACGACCCCCCCAGAGATCCAAGTTCCTATTAAAGCGCCGACGGAAAGCAAGACGAGAACCGCTTCCAGTCCGTCACTCACACCATTCAAAAGACCTTGCTGCATTTCTTTGTAGTTATAACCGATTTTCAACCCGACCAGAATGATCAAGAACCACGTCGTCAACAGTGCTAAATGAATTGAAATATCGAACTTGAGAATGAACGTCGTCATAATCAATCCGAAACCGATTAAGACAAATAGTGTTTCGCCTAAACTAGGTAATCTTTTGTCAGTTTGCATACCGTTCCCCCCTACTTTCGTTCCCGTGTCCATCCCCTACCATTTCTTCACAATAAATTTAATCCATTTCACTTCATCCTCCCTATACCAATAAAAACCCCTCCTTCAATGGATCCTCTTGGTCAAAGATGAATTCATGGCTGCCAGTGATAAACGCTTTCGTTTCGATCGAGAATTGAGGCTTGTCATTCACGATTCTTTTTCCAATCAGCGAACTTCCGAAAACACTATAATTCTCGATTTCAGATATGCTGGAATCCTTCTGTTCAAATGCTGCTAGAATTGCAAATGTGCTGTCCACTCCAGGAGAACGCAAGATATAGCCATCTTTTTCAAACGTTACAGATCGAATCTTCCCCGGTGCAGGTGATACGGATTCGACAACGACAACTCCAACATATTCAATGTTTTCATTCGCCAATTCTGTTATCCGTTCCAATCCCCATCGATTCAATTCAGCCAGATGCTCCAATTCAATGCCGGGAATTGAATCCGGTAGCGCATAGAGCAAGTAGTTACGATCATTGTCAACGCGTATCAATGTGCGGTCCGCATTGGCTTCGATTTCATAACACGACTCGTTTTCAATAGTAACGGAAGTAACTTCCTGGTTTTTTATAAGCGCTTTCACCTTATAGATGCCTTTTATGGTTTCCACTCGATAAAGCCCTTCTACAGAAGGAGTCAAATTCCCTGTCTCAAGCAATGCCGTCACTGTCGCTAGTATCCCTTCATATTTGAAGTTACTCACGCCCTGATGATTGAAAAATAGTAACGAGAAATCGGCCACTCGAGATGGAACAACAACACATCCATGTATGCCACGATGTCCGCGCGGCTCGTTCAATAACAAATTCTTTTCGTTTGAGAAGTTATTGTTCAGCTCATCGTGTTGCGCTTGTATGCCATCTCCACACAACCTGATCGGTGATTGGGTCAATATCCTAAATGCTTCACCTGCTACATGCGTATCTATTGTGCTGTACATCTTTTCATAGTTCATGAAGACACCTCTTTCACGGACTCATGTTCCATAGGCGGGATGAGCAGATACCCTTCACGCAGTGGGTCTTTTTCGTTGTAGAAGTATCGATGATTGCCCATGATCCACGCAGAACCGGTCACTTCTGTAATGACGGCATCCAGCTCTTTCACTTTCGTTTCTTCTAGCACTTTCGCTTTGAATAATGTACCGACGATACTTTCATGGACGAATAATTCATCCATTCCAATTTCTTTGTTCTTATACAACGTTGCGAGTTTCGCAGACGTACCCGTGCCGCATGGGGATCGGTCAATCCCTCCTGGCGGCACAATGACTGTGTTTTTCATATCCGCCTCAGGATGAACGGGATCTGTGTAAAATTCGATATGCGTCAACCCCGCTATGAACGGAAACTCCGGATGCACTACTTCCTCAGTTGCATTGATGGCATTCCGGATGTCGATCGCCTGATTAATGATCGTTGTTGCATTGTTTTCTACCAATGCCAGATTCAGTTTACGCGCATCGATAATGCCATAGAAATTCCCGCCATACGCAATATCGCATTCCACATGTCCGATTCCTTCAACGTCAATTTCGACGGTCTTCAATAGGAAGGCAGGTACATTATTGAACGTCACCTCTTCGGCTTTACCGTTTTTGACCTTGATTTTGACTGCAATCAGACCAGCAGGCGTATCTATATTGATATTCGTAAACGGTTCATGGACTTCGATGAGACCTGCTTCAACAAGTGCTGTGCAGAATCCGATTGTGTCATGTCCGCACATCGGCAAATAGCCGCCTGTTTCAATGTAAATGACACCGACATCGGCATCAGGATGACACGGTTCTGTCCATAACGCTCCTGACATCACTCCATGCCCCCGCGGTTCATTCATCAAAAACTTTCGAATCCAGTCATAGTTTTCTTCCATATACAACATCTTTTCCGACATCGTTTTCCCAACTAAAGGAGGCAACCCGCTAATCAGTGTTCGAGTCGGATTTCCTCCCGTATGTGTATCAATCGTTGTAAACAGTCGCTGATAATTCATCAGATTGTCACCCTTTCTTTAAACCGGCTCAGCTGAAGCGGCTCGATTGGAATGCACGTTTCTTTGTCACTCAGCATTTCCTCAATCAGCTTACCTGTCACAGCCGCAAGACTGATTCCATCCCCTTCATGACCCGCCGCTATGAAATAGCCTGGTATTTCCTCAACTCGTGAAATGATCGGCAAGTGGTCTTCCGTCCACGGCCGCAATCCCGCATAGGTCCGGATCACTGTCATATCAGCAATTTTCGGATAAAACCGGATCGCCCGTTTCGCAATGAGTTTCGTCACTTCTTGATTCACTTTCGTATCGAAGCCACCGAATTCCCGGCTGCTTCCAATTAGGAAGTTTTGGCTTTCAGTAGGTTCGAAAACAAGAGCGACGCCGTATTTTTCCGTTTCGTCATCTACAATTCGCTCCCCGCCAAATTTCGATATGAGATACCCGAACTCCATCACTTTTCTCAAACCTACAGGTTGCTGACGTGAAGCGACAATAAGCTGACCTTTTCTAGGAAGGATCGGAATGTCGAGTCCAACCATAGCTCCTAGTTTCGGGGCCCATACCCCCCCGGCATTGACTACCTTTTTGGCGGTATACGTTCCATTATCCGTTTCAATCACAAACTGACCTGTTTCATTTTTTGATACATTTTTCACTTCTGTATTCGTATGTATTTTCGCACCGTTCTTTTCGGCACTATGAAACATGGAATACGTCATCATATATGGATTCACAGTTGAATCCGTCTTACATTCCAAGCCACCATACAAGTCATCTGCAAAGTACTTGGATTCATTGCGCAAGTCTTCACGGTCCAGCATTTTAAACTCCAGACCCGCTTCTTGCTGCTTCTTAACCCACTGATTCGCTGCTTCCATTTCAGCATCGTTTTCACATACTAAGATACTTCCTGGATTACGGTATTCAAAAGACACTTCAAGTTCTTTGTCCAATTCATGGACAAGCATCTGACTTTTCAAAGACATTTGACTATCAAAACCTGGATCTTTATCGATTGCAAGTATGTTTCCATCACATCTGGAGGAGGTACCGCTTGCTAACTCTTTCTTTTCAAGGACGGTAATATCAAGACCCGCTTTCGAACCATAATAGGCAATCGATGCCCCAATGATTCCGCCGCCAATGACGACCACATCTCGATGTTTCATATTCACTACATTTATCCCCCTTTCGCTCGCTTGTTTATATCTATTGCAAGTTGCATGCCAAAATTGAAATCCCTAGCATATTATCAATCTCTATTGAAAATTCTAATAACTAGTGTAAAATTATTTATACGTTTAAAATATTTTGACACTTGAGGTGTGTAATCTTATGAAACTTTCACAAAAACTACTCAGCAGACTAGTGAATACAGATTTTGTCATCATTGAATCAGGGGTACCCAAGAAGAAGTTATTAGAACGAGTTGCGAAAGAAATGCCCAAGAACGTATTTCGGAATACAGATGCGGGACCACAATGGGTAAAAATCGGTGATTCCTCAGACGAAGTTTCCTTTGTCCCTTGCAAGACACTGTCGGTAAACAGTACTATTGAAGATTTCCACGAGATACTTAGAACTGATGATATCGCCCTTATTTTGAATACTTCCAATGAGTACGCAGGTTTCCTGACGTACGAAGTATTTTCTAAACACTTATTCACGGAATACCAACGAGCACAAGCCTATTTGAAAACTATATTAGATACGATTGACGAATCCTGCACAGTCATTGACCAAGATGCGAATGTGATCTATTGGACAAAAGGCGCTGAAGAGATATTTTCTGTAAAAGAAAAAGACATCATCGGTCAGCCCATTACCAACTTCTTCAGTCCCGAAAGGTTGGAAATATTGAATGCGCTAAAAGATGGCAAGTCCGTTCACCATAGACAGCATCATGCCCGTCAAGATCTCGTCGTCATGATCAATTCCAAACCTGTCTATTTGAACGAAGAAATCATCGGCGCAGTCGTTTCCGAAACAGATATTACGAGTCAGATTCTATTAAATAACGAACTTTACAATACATCTGAAAAACTCTTCATCCTGGAAGAAGAAGTTAGAAAGACGTCCCCTTCGGTGAATCCATTTTCATATATAAAAGGAAACAGTCCTGCCATTAAACAAACATTGGAGATTGCCCGCAAAGCAGCCACTTCAGATGCAGCTGTTCTCATTTACGGCGAAAGCGGCGTAGGAAAAGAATTGTTTGCTAAAGCGATCCATAACTTACGGGAGCCTGAAAGTTCGCCATTCGTTGCGATAAACTGCGGGGCGATTCCGAGCGGATTATTTGAAAGTGAAATCTTCGGATACGAAAAAGGAGCGTTCTCAGGAGCTAATCAGAAAGGGAAAAAAGGAAAAGTGGAACTTGCGAAGAACGGTACTCTGTTCTTAGATGAAATCGGAGAAATGCCTCTGGAGATGCAGGTGAAAATCCTCAGGCTTCTACAAGAGAAAAAGTTTTATACAGTCGGGGGTACAAAAGAGATTGAAGTGGATTTCCGAGTCGTTGCGGCAACCAATCGTGATTTGAAGGAATTGATAAAGGAAGGGAAATTCAGAGAAGATCTCTACTACCGGTTAAATGTCGTCAACTTCAAAGTTCCTCCGCTGCGAGAACGGCCTGAAGATATCATTGAGCTGACGCACTACTTCCTGTACGAATTATCCGTGAAGTATAATCGGCCAATCCATGGAATTTCGCAAGCTGTCATGCAGGCATTGCTACAACATGCATGGCCAGGCAACATTCGTGAACTGAAGAATGCCATCGAGCGACTCGTTGCGTTTTCAGAGAACGGGGAAATTCGTGTCGATGATCTCCCGAGCGAAATGGAGAGGATTCCACAGTCCACTGCAACTGAACAGATTGTCCTCACCTCCTGCCAGTCGAGTCCTACTGAAAAGCTTTCACTGCAAGAACAATTACAATTCTATGAAAAAGACATCATCTTAAAGGAACTAAGTAAAGTCAATGGCAACAAACTTCTTTGCGCCAAAAACTTAGAAATCACGAGAGCCACTCTCTATAATCGTATGAATAAGTTAGGGATCCACTTATAGAATCCAAAACTTGGCCTCATTCTTGCATATGATTTCTGTATGCGTATACACAAAGTATAAGAATGAGGTGAGGGACTTGTCGGAAAAAGAAATGATCATTTGCAGATGCGAAGAAGTTACTTATGGTGAATTGAAGAAGACAGCTGAAACGTATAATTGCTCCGCACGAGAACTGAAACTACGCACACGTGCGGGCATGGGGTATTGCGGAGGAAGAACGTGCCGATCGATGGTGGACAGCATCGCTCATGCTTCTGTCGGAAGGGATCTTACACAAGTGACCTTAAAATATCAGCCGCCGATTCGACCGGTGAGTTTCGGCAGTTTAGGGGGAATTACAAAATGACGAGTAGAATCATTAACCATCCAGTATTGGATAAGGTAGACGATACCGATATGGTTTCTTTCAAATTTAACGATACGGTATTACATGGGTTAAGGAACGAGTCACTTGCCGCTGCATTGCTTGCGAATAATATCCGGACGTTACGTGTTCATGAAGAAAGCGGCACACCTCGTGGAATCTATTGTAATATCGGGCACTGTTTCGAATGCCGTGTCAATGTAAATGGACAGCAAGGCGTAAGAGCTTGTTTGACTCCTGTGCAAGAAGGCATGTCGGTATCGAGCGGCGAAAAATTCCTGACATCTGTGAAAGACTGGAGGTCGAATAATGAATAGAGTCATTGTAATCGGAGCGGGACCCGCAGGCTTGTCCGCCGCCATCACTGTCGCAGAAAACGGGTACGAAGTTCTAATTCTGGATGAATATATGCTGGCAGGCGGACGATTATTAGGTCAGCTCTATGAAGAAGAAAACGGTAAATGGTGGAATGGAATCATTGAATCCAAAAGTCTCTATGACAAAGCCGTTGCACTGGGCATTGAAATTCGGTTAGGCACCCCCGTTTCTAATATTGAAAAGTTAAACGGATCCTGGGTGATTTATACAGATGAAGAAACATACTATACTTCTCATTTATTGCTCGCAACAGGTGCAGCTGAAGTACCACTTCCAATACCAGGCTGGACGCTTCCAGGAGTTATGTCCGTAGGAGCTGCTCAAGTGATGACGAATGTACATAGAGTCAAACCCGGAAATCGCGGAGTGATCATTGGTGTCAACGTACTGTCATCCGCTATCGCAATGGAACTGAAGCTGGCTGATGTCGACGTTGCCTGCATCACGTTGCCGAAGATGAATCAAGTGACCAAGGAATCCGGTAATCCAATGGATGTCATGAATTCACTGCTACACGTTTCACATATGGCTCCTTCAGCTTTCGTAAAGTTCGGGAGCAAGTTGATGAAGAATGACTTCATGAAAAAAATGGGGATTACGTTTTTCCCCAAAAAAGGCGTGAAGATGTGGGACATTCCAATTATGCTGCGAAAAGCAGTCATTAATATTTACGGAAACGGAGCTGTAGAAGGCGTGACCATTGCGACGATTAGCATGTCAGGTGAAGTAATTCCTGGAACTGAAGAGAATATCAGCGCAGACTTCGTTTGCATATCTGGCGGATTGTATCCATTGGCGGAGTTGGCGGCAGTTGCTGGTTGTCCATTCTTTTATATCGAAGAATTAGGTGGATACGTTCCTCTTCACAATGAGCGAATGGAGACAGTGTTAGATGGACTCTATGTAGCTGGGAACATTACGGGAGTTGAAGGAGCTAAAGTGGCAATTAGCCAAGGCGTTACTGCGGGCCTTTCGATTACGAACAGCATGAGCGGAGGCAAACAGGAGGTTGAAATCAAGGAAGCAATTAAGAAGATTGAACATACTCGTGACAATGCGTTCATTCAATTCCATCCTGCCGTCAAAGAAGGTAAACAAAAGCTCCAACAATATTGGGAGGAATATAATCAACAAGCTAAAGTGGAAGTTCATAGTTAAAAATGCTTAATATTGAAGATGCCCTGTAAGTCTGTAAAACGACTTTCAGGGCATTTGTTTTTCTTATTATGATTTTTACGTACAGAGTATAAAAGTAATGTCCAAGTCCCTATGAACTCTTCCCTTATAACACTTTAGATTGTTACATGCTGTCCTAGTTTTTGTTCTTTTGCTGTTTCGTATACTCCGATTGCCACGGCTAGGTCGAAGTAAGCTGCCCCGACGCATTTAAAGAATGAGATTTCGTGTTCGTTTTCGCGTGCTGTTATTGTCCCTACGTAGGCGTCTTTTAGCTCTCCATGAATGTCATCATATGACCAGTCACTTTGAGCGTTTGCATAAATCAGCTCCCCTGCTTCTTCAGTGGCGCCATGGAAATCATCCACAATGACTTTGTCTGCAAGACGAATGAATGTATGATCCACTTCCCTCATATGCGGCAAATAGGAGCCTACTCCGTTCACATGTGTCCCTGGTTGAATATCATCACCATCGAATACAGGTACCTCCGATCTTGTGCTGCAATTGATGATTTGTGATTGTTTCACAACCTTAGATTTTTGTTCTTCTTGAATGACTTCGATGTTAATGCATGATGGGATTCCAAATTCTATTAACTTCTCTTTAAACTTTTCTGCATTGGAAGTAGTCCGGTTTACCAGGTTGATGGTCTTGATATTTCGTACTTCCAATACACCAAGCACTTGTTCAAAAGCCATGCCTCCTGTCCCGATGCATGTTAAAGTTTTTGCATTTTCCACAGCATATAAATCGGTTGCAATCGCGCTTAGCGCCCCTGTCCTTAAGCGTGTTAAATAGGACGCGTTGACGAGTGAGACGTGTTCACCAGTTTTCGCGTCAGACACCAGTGTCACTCCTTGAGTAGTTCTGCCTCCTGACTCCCGGTTGTGCGGGAAAATCGTCACTGCCTTCATCGCCATCAGTTCCTTATCCAAGTCCGCACTCGGCATATATAAGACGCTTGCTTCATGTTTTTTAAATTCAATTACTGTCCGTAAAGGATTTTCAACTTGATCCGCCACTTTCGCTTTTAACAGGTGTTTTAAATCTTCAACTGCCTTGTCCATTTTATACATGCTTTGGATTGTTTTTTCATCGAGTACGATCAAAACTATCAACCCTTTCTTTTATCGTATTTGAATATGTGATATACCTTATATAGTCAAAGAATTTTAGAGGAGAGTGTTTGTGATGGATCATTCCATAGGTGAAAGAATCCGTGTTATTCGGAAAGAAAACAAAATGACCTTAAAAGAGGTGGCAGATCGGACAGGGTTTTCAATTAGCTTCCTTTCACAATTGGAAAGAGGTAAAAGTAATGCCACGTTAGAATCTTTAAAAAAACTCTCATTAGCTCTAAATGTAAGTCCCGCTATATTCTTCGATGAAGGAAATGCACAAGCTAATAACGAGGCATCATCAGAAACTGAAAAATTGAATCATCATAATATCATGTACAAAAGTTTGCACCACTCATTGGAAGACTATGCTTTCCAACCTCTACTCATCAACTTGAAACCAGGACAAAACGAAGGGAATGCATTTACACATAATGGACAGGAATTCCTCTTTGTCTTAAAAGGAGTACTTACAGTTTTATTGAATAATAAAAAAATCGAATTGAAGAAACACGAATCCATCATGTTCGATTCAAATCAAACGCATTATTGGTACAACTACACAGACGAAGAAGTCATCTTCCTGTGTGTTTCTTATGACTTTCAATAATAGCCGAGGAGACAAATTATTCTCATCGGCCATCGCTTTATAATTCCTTTAATTTTTCACCATACTTAGAGTGAACGATTGCAGTTCCTGTTAAATCACCTGCAATATTATTCGTCGTGTTTCCTGCATCAACTAATGGCGAAACAGCTGCGTAAATAGCTACAATTTCTAACGGCAACCCCAATGATGTCATCAATATGGCCATCATTACAATATCCGCTCCCCTAGCCCCCGCTGTACCCATCGAAAGAGCCAGTCCCAGAAAAACAAACTGAACCAACAAGCCAAATGTTATTGGTATGTCATACAAGTTCGCTGCAAAGATCGCAGTGACACCAAATGTTACCGCCAAACCATCCATATTGATTGTCGCACCTAGGGGTAATGTGAAGCCATAAATCTTATCTGACACACCCAGCTTCTTTGATACATTCATGGAAGCTGGTAAAGTAGCATTACTAGAAGACGTTGCCGCAGCCAGCATCAATGCCGGGCTTATCGTACGTAAAAATTCCAAAGGCTTAAATTTCGTGAACAGCGCGATGAATGTCGGGTAGACAATGAATAATAATATCGCCAAGCCTATAAGAGCACTAAGCACATAGTACAATGCAGAAGAGATGATCGACATATCTGTCGTCCCTACTAATTTGGCTATAAGCGCTAGTACACCAAGAGGTGCGAGGACCATGATCATGTCTGTGACCTTCAACATTAAGGCCGCTCCTTCTTGAAAGAACAGCCGTACTGTTTTAGCCTTATCTCCCATACTAAGAAGAGCAACGCCGATAATAATAGCACCGATAATAATCTGCAACATATTCATTTCAACGAAACCACCGAATAGATTATTAGGGGTCCAGGAGACCAAGTTGTCTACGAAGTTGAATTCTTCCGGAGATATCGTTTCCCCGTCTGTCAGCATCCCTACAGAATTTTTACCTGGATTCATAACTAAGGCAACGCCTATGCCGATGGATGAAGCTATAACAGTAGTCGCCATATAATAGACTATCGTTACGCCACCTATCGATCGCAATGACTTAACACTAGGAAGATTCGTTATTCCATCTATTAATACTAGAAAAGTTAAAGGGACGATGAGCCATTGAAGCAATCTAATAAATATATCTCCGATTGGAGCAATATAGCTCACATTCTCTTTCAGAATGATTCCTAGCACAATACCGATAACCGCACCGATTGCAACTTGAACGAATAGATGCTGCTTTTTCCACCATCCCATTTAGTATCCCATCCCGTCTAATTCACTTGTCTTCCAACAAGAACCCCGTTGGTAATTCATCTTCAGGATCTGTCACAAACTGATGGAAACCGGTAATATATGCAGTCCCTTCAACTTGAGGTACAACACCTGGAATGCCTGCAATCGTCGCTTCTCCAATGATGTCCCCTTTAAATTGGCCATCCGTAATACACTCATGGATAAAGGAATCCCCATTTTTCATTTTTCCATGGGTATATAAAGTTGCTAGCCTAGCAGACGTGCCCGTGCCACAAGGAGAACGATCGACTTGCTCATCTGCAAATATTGTTACGTTTCGTAAATCCGAGTCTCCTTTTACAGGGGAGTCGGAATAGATCACTCCATAAATCCCTTTTAACCCTGGCTCATCAGGATGTACCACGTTATAGTTCGCCTCGACATAATGCTTGATTTTCGTACCCCACTTTTGTAAGTGTGGAAGATCCTTCTTGGATACTTTAAAGTTCAATTGGTTCGAATCCATAATTACATAGAATGCACCACCGAAAGCGATATCGGCGACTAAATCTTTTCCTTCGATTGTCATTTCAATCGATTTTTCCAAAACGAATGAAGGCACATTTTCAAAAGACACAGACTTCACTCTATTTCCTTCCACATTGGCATACGCGATTACTTCACCAGCCGGACTATCGATCACGAATCTTGGTCGCTCTTCAGTAACCTCGAAACGCCCTGTTTCAATCCCCATCGTGACAACGGCGATAATTCCGTGCCCACACATTGTACTCCAGCCTTCATTGTGCATGAACAGCACTCCAAAGTCTGAATCCTCTTTTGCGGGTGGTGTGATGATACATCCATACATACCGTGATGACCTCGAGGTTCATACATCAAAACTTTTCTAAACTCATCTAGATGTTCCATACAATACTCTCTACGTTCTAATTGCGTGTTTCCTTTAATCTCCGGAAAACCATCCGTAATAATTCGTAAAGGTTCACCAGACACATGCATATCCACCGTTGAAATCATCTTATTAATAATCATTTTTCCATCTCCTTATTGAATTCACTCCATTATTGAAGTGGTACTTAAATTCAGTATAATCGAAATATATCAAACTAGTCAATTTAAAATTTCATGAGTTTATGTTTATCACTTATCAATTACAGCCCAAACTTTTGTCCACTTTCCTACAAGATAGCCATTCGAATACATCTAAACCTTTTATTTGTGCTTCTTAAGATTCACTCTTGAGTCAGTTTTCACTAAAGCAAAAAATGTCACGTCCTCAATTAGGGGAATCCCAATTGAGTGCGTGACATTTTCGATTGATTACTTAATTCCTATCTTATATGACAGCATCTATAAACCCATTGAACATTGACTTTTATGCCATTCTTCAAAAGCTGGATAGAAATCCAATTATCATTCACACTCTTCATAAATTCAAAAAGAGATTGTTAAACTATTTTCCCGACTGTTTAGAATAGATTTAAATTATTCCTTGGAACCGTAAAATGAGTTCTGCAATCACTGCGGAACCGAGAAATGTCCCCAGCATAACTAATGTCGCAACAACAATTGTTTTCCACCCTAGTTTCACAAAGTCGGTCAATGAACGCCCAATTGCGATACCTGCGTATGCTAAAATCGGTGTCGCAAGTGCTAGTAGTTGGACTTCAGTCGTCCATTCCACCACTTTCTCGGATCCAGGGAACCACGGCATAGAAACGAGAACACCGATAAGGGAAATGTAAGCGATACTTGGGAAGTTCACAGGGATTAGTTCTCTTAGGATGAATCCTGCTAAACAGATGACAATGAGCGTAATCATTCCCGGAATCGCTGCAAGTGGCAGTATATCATATCCTGCCCAGTTTCCAACGAGGGCGGTGATGCCAAATATCCCAAGCAATAGTACCCATTCTTGAATGTTTTTCAGCATCAGTATCCCTCCCTGTTACGAGTCATGCGCGCATAGATTTTTTCAGTTAATGGAAGTCCGATGAAGATACTCACCCATAACCCTGTTGAAAGTGACAGCAAATTACTCGCCCCTGAAAAAGCAACGATTTGCGATTCCAATTCAGGGAATGCGGCTATTAGCGAGCCACTTGCTGCCGCCATCATACTTCCACTCCCTACACCTGACGCCATCGCAAATGATAGCGGACTTAATGGTGTTAACGTCGCAAGCAACCCAGAGATAAGTCCAAGGAATACGGCTCCGAATACTGTACCAAAGATATACATTGCCATCACTCCGCGGCCTTCAGGAGAATTGATTCCGAATTTGTCCATAATGAGTCCGACGTTCGGTTCGCGACCGATCGAGTGCGTCATTCCGACCGCTTCACGCTTCATCCCTAACCAAATTGCAACAGGTAGCGCGATTAAGATCGTCCCTAAGTTCCCGAGTTCCTGTAATAGTAATGCTGGGCCAGCAGCAATGACTTCGGGTAAAGATGGACCAATAATGACTCCGATTTTCGCGAGCAATAACGAAACACCTAGTACGATAATCGGCTCAGCATTTTTAGATTGCTTCTCTTTAACGACTGGTGAAAAAAATAGTCCTAGACCAATTACGAGTGCATACAACATCGGAAGCAACAAAATTACACCCGGTCCTACAGGAATCTTAAACGTGCCAATCAGTTCAGTAACAATAACAATCCCAAGTACGATTGCATGTAACCGCCAATCTTTCCAAATCCCAGCAAGTGAATTCTCGTTTCCATCCATCCCAATCCCCCCTTATTCTTCCCCTTACTTGCGATGAGTCAACGCCGTATTTCATGGGCAAGCAATTCTGCAACAGCGGTTGCGTCTCGCCTGTTGTCACCTTCTGAGCTCGCACGTGTAAACAACTGGAATGCTGCATCACTAATTGCAGTCGGTAGCCCTTCCGATTTCGCTAAGTTTCGATAGAGCGACAAATCTTTCCGCATATTAGCCATTGAAAACGTCACATCGTCAAAAGTTTCGTTAATAATTGTCGGTCCGAATACTTCCATAACTCTCGTTTGCCCTGACCCTTTTTGAAAGAGCTCTGCCAGCTTTTCTTTTGACACTCCTGCACGTTCCCCAGTTAACAAAGCTTCACTTAACAAGGAGATGATGCCACCGACAACCATGTTATTACATAACTTGACGATTTGTCCGGCACCACTGGATCCTATATACTCAACGTGACCGCCCATCGCTTGGAGCACAGAAGAGACTTGTGAAAACTTCTCTTCAGATCCTCCAACCATAATGGTAAGTGAGCCTGTAATTGCGCCGTCTGGTCCACCACTCACTGGACAGTCGAAATACGAGACGCCAATGACACCGGCAGCTTCCTCTAATAATCTCGTCCTTGCAACGTCATTCGTACTCATATCGAGCACGGCACTTCCGTACTTCATGTGTGGCAACGCGCCTTCTTTTCCATCCACTAACACTTTTTCGACTAACTCGGTGGATGGTAGTGATAAAATTAATACGTCACTCCACCTCGCTAGCTCCGGAACCGAAGAAGCTCCATCCGCCCCTTCATCCACTACACGTTTTACCGCTTCCGGATTCGTATCGTACACTTTGACTACATATCCTTTACGGACTAGATTCGTCGCGATTCCGTACCCCATGAGTCCGCATCCAACAATACCGATTGTTTGCACAGGATCCCCTCCTATCATTCTACCTATTTGATGGATCGCTCAGTATTTACGGTCGGATATAAACCGTTTTATAATCCGTCCAGAAATCCAACGTTGTCGAGCCTTGCTCACGTGGACCGATGCTGGACGCTTTTTTTCCACCAAATGGATACTGATTCTCAAAATAATTGGACGGGATATTCACATGGGTCACACCCGATTCAATATTGCGGATGAAGTGAAATGCCTTGTTCAAGTCGTTCGTATAGATCGTTGAAGACAACCCGAATTCGCTATCATTTGCGAGCTCCAATGCTTCTTCATACGAATCGACTACGGTCATCGCCATCACTGGACCAAATATCTCTTCTTTAAAAATAGTCATATCCTGTGTCACTCCACTGAATAACGTCGGAGCCACAAAGTAACCTTTATCCAATCCATTTTCCTTTAACTGTTCTCCGCCGCATTCGAGAGTAGCGCCCTCATCAATTGCTGTTTTTACGTAATGCAAATAAGTTTTCAACTGACTGTCATCGACAACAGGACCGTTATCCACGTTTTCAGCGAATCCATCCCCTATTTTCAACTTTCGAGTCCGCGCGACCAGTTTCTTCGTCAAATCTTCAGCAATGGAACGAAGGACAATCAGGCGACTTGTACCTGTACACCGTTGACCATTATCCAAAAAACCACTAATAACTAGGTTTTCCACGGTTTCATCGAGATCTGCATCTTCTAATACAATCGATGGGTTTTTACCTCCCATCTCGGCTTGCATTTTGGCACCTCGCGCGCTCACTGCTTTGCCGAGTGCAAGCCCTACTTGTGTAGACCCCGTAAACGACACCGCTTTAATCTTTTCATGACTGCCGATTGCGTTTCCAATCACACCACCGGGCCCAGTCACCATATTAATGACTCCCGCAGGCACGCCCGCTTGTTCGAACAACTCCATAATTTTGATGCTGATCAAAGAAGTATTGCTTGCTGGCTTGAAAATCACTGTATTTCCCGCAATAATAGCCGGAGCAATCTTCCAAATTCCAATACCGAGCGGGAAATTATACGGAGCAATTACCCCCACTACCCCAAGCGGTTCCCGAATTGTATATGCGAAAATCCCTGAATCGTGCGAAGGAACCGTTTCTCCTGTCATCCGGGTTGCTTCACCACTGAACTGTTTCATCGCTTCAATCGTTTTCCGCACTTCACCATTTGCTTCCCTGAACGACTTTCCGACTTCTTTCGTAATAATCGTCGCTAATTCCTCTTGTTGCGCTTCCAGCAATCGAATGAGTGAAAACAACACATCACCACGAGTGGGTGCGGCCGTAGTTGCCCAACTTGGAAACGCTTCTTCTGCTGCTTGAATCGCCCGCTCTACATCGGCTTCATTCGACTTCTGAAAATATCCTAATACATCTTGGTTCGCTGGATTCAGACTTGCATACGTTTCATTCGTAATCGATGAGACCCATTCCCCATTAATATAGTTATGATAAGTAGAACTCATGCATACATCCCCTTTACATATATATCTATTTATTATAATAAATCAGAATTTAAAATAGATATATGTGGGTAGCAACAAAGATTGCATTCACTTTTCGTTGAGCTCCACATAAATCCGGAAAGCAACCACAAAGTCAATCCAATCTTTTTCATTAGAAAAGTCGATCTCCAGTAATTCCTCCACCTTTTTCAAACGATAGTAAAGCGTGTTCGGATGGACATGCAGCTCTTTAGCCGTCTGCTTCTGGTTTCTATTCGACCAGATGAACTGTTTAAGCGTATGGATCAACGTGGAATCAGCGGATTGCAATCGATGTAACTTATCATTCATAAACCGTTCCAACAGTTCTTGATCCAACTCATACAGCAATCGTTCAAGTCCGAGCATTGAATACTCTACAACAGGAATTTGATAGCGTTTCGCGTATCCAACAGATCGTATTGCCTCTTTATACGATACTGACAATTCCTGAACTGACGTTTCCCGACCAATTCCATAAACGATGTCAAGATTTGCGAGTCGCAATTGACGAATGCTGGAAAGCAGCTCTTGTACTGTTTGTTCCGGACTCGCTGGTAGAATAATAATCAGTTGAAAAGCACGCGTAAAGATCAACGGATCCACTCGTTCCGACCGAAGCATTTGTTCCACAGACTTTATCAACTTCTCTTTCTCCATCAGTTGTTCCACTTGCCATAATGGCTTCTGATTTCCTTCAATAATCACACACTGTACACGCGTATCGGTTCGCCAATTCACATAATGTAGTGCCGCCTCCAATTCCCTTCCGGATAACCCCTCTAACAGATGGTTAAATACTTGCTCTCGGAAGTGAATCTCTTTTTCATACAAGGCATTTTCTTTAATGAGTTCGAGCGCAATCGACAAACTCGCTTGCTCGATTATAATTTTCTCCATTTCACTGAACTGCATAAATGGCTTTGTTAATGAAAGATAACCTAATGTATCCATACCTCTCCGAATCGGAAAGGTATGCATATTTTCCTCCACATCGAGATAACTGTGATACCGCACTGTGGAGGTAGAACTAATCATTCTTTCAAGCAGTGAGATAACAGTTTCAATTCCACGTCCTTCGATAATTAGTTGGTAGAACGTTTTGTGAATGGACATCGATTTTTCCAACAACACGTTCTTTTGTTGCAAATGCTCGTACACCTTAGCGTTATCAATTGCAATTGCACTCTGTCCTGCAACGACTTCGATCACATTCATATCTTCCGCAGTGAAAATACTGTCCCGATTATAATTATTGACTACGACAACACCCAAACAACGATTTTTATTTAAAATGGGCACACAGAACGTACTTTTCACACGACGCTGTTGAACCCCTTCGTAGTAATGCCGAGCATTTTCCTCTGTCATATTTTCCATATGTTCTTCAATTTCCAAACGAGAGGTAAACAACTTCGACTGCTGATGAACAAACACTTTCCCTGTGATCGACTCTCCTGGAGCAAATTCAACACGTGCCAATGCCTCTTCATTTACTCCTTGCCCCTTCGCAAATCGAAGCAAATTTGTCTCTTCATCATACAAATAAATGAGAATTACATCCGCCACTTCCACCAATTCGCAAGCCGCCTGAACAACATTGTGTAAAATTTCGTTCAGTTGTAAAGTCTGTGTCAGCATCTTATTGATTTCCAACAGCCTATTCGCTTTGTATAAATCCATTTCAATTTCTTTTGACATTGTCCCACCTCTTTGTAAAATGTCCGTTACCATAATCATCGGTCATTTTAATAGTTATCGCAAAAGTCTAAGCTCTTTTTATAGTAAAGAGCCTCCCAACCGATTACTCAGTTAGAAGACCCTTTCACTTCGAATCTATTACCTTTTATCAGCTGACACCAATTGCCACAGCTACAACAAGTCCGATTGCTGCAATCCCGATCCATATCAACACAAGTTTCCATATGAATTTCAGCCACCGATCATAGGGAATGCCTGCAACTGCCAAGTATCCCATAAGCGCCGCCGAAGTTGGAATTGCAGAGTTACTGATGGCATCCCCATATTGGAATGCAAGAACAGCGATTTGGCGCTCCATACCAAGCAAGTCTGCAAGAGGTACCATCAAAGGCATTGTAGTTGCTGCTTGCCCACTCCCTGAAGGAATGAAAAAATTCAGAACCACTTGGAATAGAAACATTCCCAAAACAGTCAATGTCGCTGGCAATTCAGAGATAACACCTACCAGAGAGTGGATGACCGTGTCGATGATCACTCCGTTTTCCATCACGACTAGGATCGTCCGTGCAAAACCAACAATTAAAGCACCGAATGCAACCAACTTCATACCGTCGACATAAGAAGCAAACGTCTTATTAATGCCAAGACCACCAATAATTCCGCTGATCAAACCAATCATTATGAACGAGGCAGCCAATTCATTCAAGAACCAACCCCAATTCAATACGCCATACATATTGATGGCAATTCCAGACCCTAATGTAAGTAGGACTAAAATATGTCGTTTAGTGAACGGACCGCTATCTTTGATTGAATCCGGATCCTCAGCAGGCAATTCCAGCTCCAAATCATACATGACTGAATTTGCTCGATCTTGCTTCACTTTACTCGCATAACGCATCACGTAAAACATTGCTGCAGTCAGAATGAATACATAAACGACGGAGCGGAATAAGAATCCAGAGAAAATCGGAATTTCCGCGATACCTTGTGCAACTCCTACTGTGAAAGGGTTCATCATCCCGCCGATGAATCCACTCGCAGCTCCAAGTGAAATCATCGCTGTACCAACGATAGCGTCGTATCCGAGCGCCCGCGCAATCGCAATCCCGATCGGCACAAAGATAATCGATTCTTCTGCCATTCCGGTTGTAAACCCTAGAATGGAGAATACAAACATCACAACGGGAATCAGTAGCTTCTCATTGTTCCCTAACTTCCGGACTAACTTATTAATACCTGCGTCAATCGCACCCGTAGCTTGAATCGCACCGAATGCACCACCCACCAGGAAAATATAAAAGATAATGGTTGCGCCTTTTTCCATCCCCAGTGGAATTGACTTAAAGATTTCAAAAATCGAGACTGGGTCTTGTTCGACAGAGTGATAACTCCCATCGACTACCACTTCTCGGCCGTTCACTTCCTCCCGCTCATATTCACCTGCCGGGATTAAATATGTTGCGGCTGCCATTAAGAGAATAATGGAAAAAATGATGGCATACGTATGCGGAATAACAAACTTTCGCTTCTTGCTTTCTGGCATCTCACGTTCCCCTTTAACTATGTATTCATTATTCGTCCAGTTGTCGCTTAATGGACGCTAATAGTCTAAAAATACAGGAGATGCATTATCGAGTCAATGTGATAAATCAAAAATAATGAATCATATTAAATTTCTAACAATATTTTGCAAACCGATAGCTTTTAAATTCCGTTTTTATCCTTTGACCTTTTAGTCATTAGCTCCTATGAGTTATAGTGAGATGATTGTCGAGCACGATTCGATGTGGATGTAGAAAATTTTACTTCTTAAATAAACTGCCTAAATAAAATCTACCTGGTCTAACAACAGCTCGCTGAACTTATACGAGTTAATTGGCGGGCATACTTGGCTTTAACTGTGGAAAGCTGCTATGATTCGCTTATTATCTGCCTTCATGTGATCTACTACATTTCAATCACAATCCATTGAAAAATCACGATTAACGCAAGTAAAAAAGCCCTCCAGCTTTTTAATCGGCTAGAAGGCTCCCATATATTACAGCCATAACGTTGTATCTATGGGACGATGCAATAAGTCCACACCATCAAACTCTCAAGAATTCTTACACTTGCACCAATGTATTCTCAACTTCAGAGGATACCTCTTCTGCTGACACTTCAGCAGTTTGGTCCATATAATCCAAGTATTCCAGATAATAGCGCAAAGGAATGGGATAATGCTGCAGCCCATTTTTATATTGTTGTTCAATTTGCTGTAAAATTTCATCCGTGACTTCACGCTCATCTGTATAAATGCCTCGGCGTTGAAGATTGTGGAACCGATTCACATACTGTTCAATTGTCACTTCGGAAAGCTTCTTGGAGTTCTCGACCAGCTCATGCCGGGCGGATAAGTATTCTTCAAAATTCATAACTGTCTCCTCCTTCCATTTTCAGTTATTCAAGTATAAATACCCCTATGTGAGTCATATCGGCTACAAAGCGAAATTATAAAGTTCTTAAAATAATATATTTTATGCAAATATTATTTTATGTATGAAGACTCCCCAAAACTCTTCTATTTCGGACAGGCAATGGGTCCTATATGAACTGGGAGTGAAAGACTTCCTGAACGCTGACTTTTCCTCGATGTACCGCACAATTCCTTGCACCACAACTAACTATCCTTTTCATAAATATAGATGGCATGCTCTTAAAACTAACGATAGATTGCTTCGTAGTCCTTCCATCGTTGAATAATCGTTACCTGATAATCGACCTAATACTTCACTTTCTTCTGCTATGTGACAATATCATTCGCATTCACTTTAGAAATGGGATCGGTAGAGTCTGCTTATATTTCTTCCACCACGGTGCTTTCCCTAACCACGAACTCAACTAAGGGCTCAAATATATGAAATCGAGCTCAGGTTTAACTTGATAGTGGTAAATAAAATCATTTGAATTCTTCTCTAGTCGAAAAATCCTCTCTTTTATTGCGTTCTCAATGTGTTCATTGGATGATTTTCTACCTTGCCCCTTCAACATTTGAGTTTAACTCATCCAAGATGGCGATCATTGAAAACATGATATCTTGTTGCAACACCTCATTGGATATTTCTGTTTTTAGATTTTCAAAATCTTATTGTTAAACCATTTTCATACTTTGTATAATATACCATTCGGTGATAGCAATCAATAGTTGATTTAGTTATTTATATTCAAAAACAATGAAATAATATCCTTTTAAGAGTTCTATTTACCTATTTCCTATCCACTATTACTCTACGAAAGTGAGATTCAGAAGAAAATCCGAAACTAGAAATACAGTATATACAAAGAATCCAGTTACCCGTTTTCGTTAGTGCAAACATCTCTATAGAAACTAACCCGAAATTGGTTGACCTCTTATGCATTACCCAAAATATACAAAAAAAACCTCCAGCCAATCGCTTGGCTAGAAGGCTATCCTTCACTTACTTCTTAAATTGTCATTTAAATAGTCTATTTTTGTATAGTATTGTTATTTCCTAAGTTGAAAGCGTTCCAGCAGTAAAGTTTCCTCTTTGGCTCCTTCGTATTTAAATTTGGTGAATGCGTAAAGTTCACCCAATTCCTTTACGTAGACAAGTCGATCGACTCTGCCGTATGCATTCAATGTTGCATATGGATCCAGCGTATCATTGTCATAGACCGAAATGGATTCAGTACGATCCGCGAGATAAAATTTCTTTGCTGCTTCGTTGAACGTCATCGTTCTAAAAGGTGTAGCCAGTTTACCGAGAGGAGCTAAATCCTCTGAAGGCACTGTGCTTAATGCATAAGCTGTCCCATCACCGTTGTACATCACCTTGCCTCCAGGCGTCATTTGAGTGTAACCTCTCAGTTTCATTGTATCAAAATAACGTGGATCCGTCGGTGCGCTCTCGAGTTTCCCACCCGCTAAGCTGAATGTTACAATTCTGCCTGTGTAATGGGAAGTTTCTATGGAATACAATCTATTTTGTGCTGGTGATAGTTCAATGAGTTGCTGTGTAGGTACATTTACGAAAGACAGCTTTTCGGATGTCCTCCAGTTGTACGTTTGAATTTCAGCCTGATAGCCTTGGTCCGAGCCCGATGAAATAAGGAGCGTTTCTGTATCGTCGACTGCGATATCATAAGGATCGATGTTAACGTCCACTTCTTTGATCAACGCAAGGTCATCTGAATCGTATACATTGATAATCCCTTTTTGCGTTTTCATGGAGTTAAATGGGCTTCTACTCTGAATCAGCTGAGTTACAAAAAGTTTACCATTCTTCTCTACAAGCTTTTCCGCTGGATGTCTTAACCCAATCACTTTTTTGTCTCTTGTAGCCAAGTCCAGACGAACAAGTGATTTGGATTTACTATCCAAATAATAGACAACTGGTTTATGAGGGTCTTTCTCCAAGTCAATGATTGACGACTCTACTGGTATGTCCAAGACAGTATGAGCTGGTGAACCAGTGGATGGACGGAAAATCGGCTTCATAATCCGCGCAAGGAATGCAGAAAACTGCGCACGATCGATCGGCTGCTTCGGCTGGAATGTACCATCACTATAGCCCACCGTGATATTGTTTGCTGCTAACGAAGATATGAAAGAAGATGCCCAGTAACCTGTCGAGACGTCTGTGAAACCTGACACATAGACCCCTTTCAATTTAAATGCTTTACTAATGACCTTCGCCATTTCAGCGCGTGTAATATTTCCGTTCGGGTCGAACTGCGTGCTGCTCTTACCGCTGATGATCATCGCAGATGTAGCAACCGCGATTTCGCGATACCCGAATTTGGATGGTCCGACATCATCGAACCCTGGATCTTTAATGAAGCTATTCGACTCTGGCATGCCAATTGCACGCATGATCATGACAACGGCTTGTGCACGTGTAAGTTTTACAGATGGCCGGAAAGTTCCATCATTATATCCATTGATAACCCCTAATTGAGTCAAATAGTCGATCTCTTTCTTGAAACTGGAGACATCCGAAAAACCAGTAGCTTTTGCAGAACCAGTTGGACTTGCAAAAATAACGAGACACAATACTAGAATCATTAAGACATGTAACCTTTTTTTCAATCCGCTCTTCCTCTCTCTTAAACTCAATTCATTATAAAGGCGTAGCTCTTCCAATGCTTGTATCCATTAGCCTATTTTTACACTTTAGACCTGCCTCACTCCATCATTTAGGAAAGAGCGAACATTGTAATTCGAATCCAGTTCCATTTAGTGCGATTCTTGTTGGAACATGATCACTCTCCTGTTTGAGAGACGCACACTTACTAAACTGAAAAACACAAAAAGAAGAGCCTCCATAAAATCGCTAGAGACTCCTCTTTCATCATTTTAACTCAGCTAAAAATTCACCTAGTTTTTTCACACTAGCTGTTTCATCTGTTACGGTTTCATCTAACAGCTTTTTTTGTCGATCAAGAGCACTTGTCAATGTTGTGATTTCGACTGAAACGTCCGCATTGGCTTGCTCTTTTTTCACCTTCAATGAATGGATGGTGTCGAACAGGTCTTCATGACCAACGATTCTACCAGCGCCCCACATAAGTTTTTCTTTTGGAGCTTCCATGACATAGTCTGTGAAGTAATCATATACTTCCTTATCGAAGTCATACGCGTACCAGTTGTTATCGATTTCGTATAAATACTCGTCCAAAGGAGCAGCGATATCGCCTTTCTCCAATGCAGCAATAGATGCTGCTAAGTTCGTGACGTTATTTTGTGCGTGTTCATGAGGAAAAATTGGTTCGTCCTCCCACGTTAACCGGACAAATTGGTCTTCAGCATATTTAAAGGCAGCCAGTAAACCACTGTTCAATTCACGGCTTTCCTCATAGAGTTTCTTTGCTGTATCCGTATCACCTTTTTTGAGTGCAGCTGCGTATTCTTCATTCACTTCAGCTACCTTCGTATTCACCTCTTCTGCAAGTATTGCGACACGATCGATTTCTTCAATCAAACCATCTGAATCGACCGATGCTTGTTTGAATACTGCTGTGTCGACCTTTTCTTTCATCGCGTTCAGACGAGTGGTGAAGTCCAGTGGCACAATTGCCGTCTGGTCGTAATGCATGGTAAGTAATCCATAGAGATTCAAGTGGAATTTCAGCGCCTCTGCATTGAATGCATCTTCACTATCGAATTGGGAGTGATAATGGGAGTGCATGAATTCGCTATCTTGAAAATCATTACGAAGTGCAGGGACACCTGCAATACCGAATGAGAAGTCATCCGACCACGTACGTAATGGAGAGACGACCGAAATTCCATCTTTATACACATCGGAAAGCTTTGGAACTTCCTTTGCAAACTCAGTCAGGTAGTTATTCAGCTCATAGACGGAGCGTATTTCATCTTGAGTCGTATGTTCAAATGCTGGGAGTTCAAAGTTCATATTGGCAAATGTTTTTCCAACCCATTCAGGGTGGATGTTGAAGATTTGGTTGTAAGCTCCTGTGGACCAATCGTATCGGGAGTTCGAAACGCCCCATTCTTCGGCCGCAAGCGCGTTGAAGATGATCGTCTTTTCGGGTTGATAGCCGCTGTCGATCATCCCTTTTGCGATTCCCATCAACAGACCGATTGCCGCGTTGTCATCCTGGAATCCTGCAAAATAAGAATCGTAATGCCCGGATAGGAGGATATAGGAATCGGGATCTTTACCAATGATTTTCCCGTAGTAATTGTACGATTCCCCATCCATTTTCACAGTGGATTTTGCATCGAACTTGACGGTAAGGTTCCCTGTATCACTTGCTTCCAAGGCCTTCTTTAGATTCCCTGCATCTGTTTGGGACATGGAAAACGCAGGCGCATCATCTGGTCCGCAAATATCCTGTGCATTCAACGCATCGGGATCCACTTCGCCATACCCGGCTTCTTGCACTGCAATCACCGCGGCCGCTCCTTTTAGATGAGCTTGGTACGTCGGATAGTTAATCCACCATTCTTCCCGTTGATTGATATCGATCAAAACGAGTTTCCCTTGGATATCGAGCCCTTCCAAATCGGCAGCAGTCCCTTTACCCGCATAGACTACCTCAAGTTCCTTCACACCTTTTGTGTCGAAGTTGACTTGATACCCACCTAGCACAGCAAGATGTTCTTGTCCATCCACGTCTGTAAAGGTCAAATCCGCTTTCTCGAATTCCCAGCTATCGACCTTGAACTTATCTTTTGTCACTTCAACAAGACCGATTTTCTTCATTTCTTCCCCGATTTTTTCACCTATCTTCCGTTCCGCCTCCGATCCGGCAGTACGATAGCCTAATTTCTCATTGGTTTTATATTCTTCCAATCCCTTAGTGAAGTCAAAAGCATACTCTACATCCACTGATGATAAGTACTGTTCCTTTCCATCGGTAACGGGAACCGTCTTTGCATCCTCAACTGACTCCTCCTTCACTTCAGGCGTTTCTTCTTGTGGCGTACACGCTGCAAGTGACATTCCGACAAGCATCGACAACGTCAAGCAGCTCACAATCTTTTTCATGTATCACAGTCCTTTTCGTTTTTTTATGACTAGCTTATTAAACGCTAAGAACAGGTTTTTCGCAAGACTCATTTTTGAAAAAACTAAAAGGTACCTATGCGCGAAACAAACATGAATGGGAAACAAACACGAAAGTTTCTTGCGAAGGTACCTATTAAAGATTCAGCTCTCCAACAAAACCAAATCACCTATTGTAATCTCTTTTTTCAATCCATCACTCAACTGGCTACTGCTCGCAATCGCCATTCTATAGTCGACTTTCCGAGTCATTTCTTTAGCCATCTTCTTAGCCAGACCCGCATTTCCGAAGTGGTCGTCTCTATTTTGATAAATGTCTTGGTAATGTCCATACAGCATATTTTTCGCTTCTATCGTGAGGACATATCCTTGAATATAGAGTTCGGTAATTTCCATGAGTTCTTCAGGCGTATAATCATCAAAATGTAACGTGAGCCCGAAACGGCGGCGGAGTCCTGCGTTGCTGTCCAGGAAACGGGTCATTTCTTTCTCATAGCCTGCCGCGATCAGCAAGAACTCTCCTTGTCGATCGGACATCTGCTTCAGCAATACTTCCACCGCTTTTTTACCGTAGTCATTCTCTCCGCTACCTGCGAGTGTATACGCTTCGTCGATGAACAGCGCACTTCCCATTGCCCGTTCAATCTGATCAGCTGTGCGCTTCTCTGTTTCACCGATATGAGTACCGACTAAATCGCTGCGATCCACTTCAATCAGCTCGCCTCGTTCGAGTAATCCGAGCGCTTGATAGATACCTGCAAGCACGCGGGCGACCTCTGTTTTACCTGTCCCGGGTTTTCCGATCAGCAACGTATGGTTCATCAGCTTTTCGGCTGAATGGTTTTCCCTTTTGTAATACCTCATCAGTTCAATCATTTCATCAATTTCAGCTTTCACTTTTTCCAGACCGATGAACTGATGGAGTTCCGCTCTTTTCTTCGAAAGCAGTTCCTCGTCAATGGGAACCTTGTAACTCTTAACATCCCGCTTTCCTACTGCCTGAAGTACGTCTTCTTCTTCAAAAGTCGTCAATAACTCTTCTGTCCATTGGTCCCGTGAGAACTTGGCAATTCTCAAGGACTGGGCTAGTCCGATTTGATCGTAAAGTGTGCGTGCCATTCGAGCATTACTAAATGTCTGGTCGCGCTTACGATATCGTTCAATGAACTCATTCTGAATCGCACGCTGTGCAGCTTCTGTTACAGAATAACTTCCTTCACAGTTGGATAACACTATTCGCAATAGTTCGTCAGGTGTATAGTCCTCGAAGAAAAGCTTTTCAGTAAATCGATCTTTCAGACCCGGATTGGACGTTAAGAAGCGATCCATATCCTCCGTATAACCTGCAGCAATCACGACAAATTCACCACGATGATTTTCCATCGCAGGCAGCAATGTGTCGATCACTTTTTGTCCATAATCGTTGCTTGAGTTCTTTCCTGCTATAAGGGAGTATGCTTCGTCTATGAATAGTACCCCGCCCATCGCTTCTTGGATTTTCATCTTCGTTAATTCCTCAGAACTCCCTACATGGGTTCCAACAAGATCTTCCCGCTTCACTTCAACGAGATGCCCTTTTTCCAATAGACCGAGCCACTTAAAAACCCCGCCCATGAGTCGTGCAACGGTCGTCTTCCCTGTGCCTGGATTCCCTTGGAAGACCATATGGGGTGCAACCACCTCAATGGTTGGTAACCCTTTTTCTGCTTTGAATTGATTGATTTCCACTAAGTTTTTCATATCGCGAATTTTATCTTTAATCACTTCAAGACCGATATACTCGTCCAGCGCATTCATTAAGACGTTCATCATTTCTTCATTAACAGGTGAATCTTTTGCTTTAGTTTGTTTTGCCAGTGTGCCCACGTTAACTCGTCCATCTTGTCCTGCTGAAACTGCAGGTACCGACAACTCTGTGTTTTTCAGTAATGGGTTACTGTCATCCAGTCTATCCAGATCTCCCGCACGGTTGTTGTCAAAGTGACAATCTTCCAATAGAGGAGCGGATTTCTCTACACGTAATCCCGCCTTTTTTCCATTCATCACCTGCATCGATTTAAAGATAGCCGAAGGGCACTCTTTCAAAACGATTTGGTCATCACGATGCCCGTGCACTCTAGTATCCGTCACTTCAATACGTTCCACCTGACTGAACGACACTCCAGACGAATTGCCTTCGTAAAGCTCGCACTCTGTCAGGGAAACTTCGGCAGATTTCGATGCGCTCACTTGCGGTCTTTTATGATGAAACAGAACCGTCCGCTCCATTGACACGACTGTCCCAGGACCTATGAGCACCCCATTTTTTTCTCCATTTGAAATCCTGCAATCTGCAATTTGTGCTTGAACATCGGAACCTAGTGAAATGTTGGAACCTTTCTGATCAGAGATAATACAGTTGTATACATTCAACGTCGATTCTTTAGCCGACAAGCCCACGCTTTTCCCACTTTTCACTTCAGTTGCAGAAACCGTCAATTCAGAGTGTTCCGAAGCAAAAACCTGAGCGCTCTTATGATGACTCACTCGGGAATCGGAAATCTTCACTTGACTGTCGGCAGCGTAAATCCCTTTGTTTTTTCCTTTCTCAATGTCACAATCGAGAATCGTTAAAACACTTTCGGAAAATGCAGACAGCTGCGTCATCTGGTGGTACTTCACCACGGATTCAATGATCGTACACGTAGAATTCACGCAAACTATCCCCCTGTCTTTCCCTGAGACCAACCGCGTTCGTTTCATCGATACATTGCTTTGTTCAATACAAATTAACTGATCGCTTTTTTGACCTTTGAATAGCGAGTCCGTAATCTCAGCAGAGGAATTGCTGATGCTCACTCCCTCGGATTCTCCGTTTTCGAATGTACTGGACTCGACTTGGAAGTGAGAGTCATTTTTAAGGTCGACATGAGCGAGATGCTGCATGTTGAAGTTACAGTTTTTGATGATTCCTTTTGAATGATCACTAGAAATTCCAGTTGCCTTCCCTAAATAGAAGTTCGTCTGCTCCAAAGCTAAGAAGCTGTCTTCTTCCATGGAAATTTGTGCTCCGCTATTTCCGATGATGGAACTCTTCGTAACCGTGCATCGACTGCCGCCTGTCAGGCTGATTCCCTCTTCTTGTCCACTTAAAATTCCGCAATCCGTCAGGGCAAGTTCCCCTCCATCCTGCACAGCAAGTTGTGCATTCTCGGTTGTTTCTTCTATTATACAATCGAACAGAGCGAGACACCCTGACACTTCAATGCCCTGTATATTTTTTTTGAATCCGGTATGCTCTGCCGACACGTTTGCCTTCTCATCCACTCGCATCGCTTTTCCTTGAATCTTAGAGAAAAGACAGTGATGAAGCGTTACTTGCCCTGACTCGATATGTAGTCCATAGTCAACCGGCGCCGTGCCGTTTCCGACAGTGATCGATTCAATCCGAACTTCATCCGCTGCATCGATATGTATACCGCCTGTTATGCAGACTGACCGTGCGTCCTCACTTGCACTTCGAAGGATAAGCGGCTTATCAATTTGTAAGTATTCATGGTAGATGCCATCTTCAATTTCCACCGTATCTCCGTGCAAAGCTGACTGAATTGCGGATGTGATTGTTGGATAGCTTGAATCGGGACGCACTGAAACGTTTAGGATCGTCATGTATCTTTCCTCCTTTCTTTCGTTAAGTTAACTCAGTCTGGATACACTTTTAGAGAGTACTTTTCTTCAAGTGACATGTCGAACTTTAGCTCGCTACTAGGTAACGAGCAGACATAAAAAAGAAACTGCAAAGAAACAGTCTCCTGACCACTTAATGGTTTTCGATCAATGAATTATATCCCCATTTTAACATACTAGTCAGCAGTGATGCAGTCATTGAGCCACCTGCGATAAGATAAAACACACAGCTTATCCACACAAAAAATAATATTGGATATTAAAACAAATACAACAGTTTTTTGTACTGTTCCTTTCCATTCGTTACATGAGCGTATGTTCCATAGTCACCCACATATACACTTTACTCCCTCACTCCCATAACTCCTCCATCCCCCAACTTCATAATGAATCCCAAGACAATTTCCATGCAAAACAAAAATCCCTAACCCGCTGTGACTTACCAGTGGTTAAGGATTTTGTTTTTCCATTTTCACTATACCTAAATCGTTTTACGCCAATTCAATCAGTGACTTTTTTGCTCTAGAGTCTATCATTCCTGCCTGTTGGCAATCAGCGTGTCTGCACCTTGTGTTAGCCCAAGGTGAGCCGCCTCCGTGATTTGGTTCTTTCGTAATTGCTTATCCAGCAAAGACTTGAACTTATTCAATTCATGAATGACTTTTTCATTTCGCTTCTCTTCATCTTTCTTATCTTTGTCTTTATCTTTATGCTTAGTTGCGGTTTCCTCTATCTTCTTGATCTGTTTTTCTAATTCGCTCCCCGCTTTTTTGTCTAGAATATCACCGGACTCTTCGTATTGTTCAAGTAGAGTCAACAGATCTGCAATTTCAGTGATTGGCAGTGATGCCCCTTTTTCAACAGTGACAGTTGAAGTCTTTATGGCATCTTCAACTCCGTCCTCCGACAAGGTGAATGTGATTTTGTAAGTTCCCGGTAATTGGTTGTCAAAATCCCTAGAGTCGATGACTACCGTTTGCGTCGCATCATTTCCTTTTGAATCTAATGCACGCGTTATCAGTGATCGCAAATCCAATTCTTCTCCCGCTGTGATGGTAGCGTTTTCCACCTCTAATTCAAGAGTCAACGGATTGACTGCCAAATTGTCCAGTGCTGCTGTCAGGTTAGTTACAGCCTGATCCACTTCAGCTTGTGTTGCATCCGGTTTCTGGTTCACTGCTTTCGCTTCGAGCAACGCTTTACTCAATACTTCCCAGCTTTCAGCAGTATAGTCGGCCTGCTCTTTCTTCTCGGCTTCTTCAATGGATGCGGCAAGCGCCTCTTTCGTAACCTTCTCCACGAGATCTTGGTTGTTGGAAATGTTCATCTCATAGATGAGAGGCTGGATATCTCCCCAAGACAATTTGATTTCAAAAATATGGTCATAAGATGAATTGTAGAATGTATTCAGGCTGCTATCGAGTGTCCCTAATTCAACCCATTGTTCCGTACCCACTCTTGCACTGACAGTTGCATTGGAGATATTCTTCGATCCTTGGACAATCGTGATTGCCGTTGCGTCCGTTTTTTCCGATAGACGAACCGTTAATGATCCATCTGTCCGATCCGTCATATTCGGCTTGAAAGCCGTCGTCAAATCTCCATCAAATAACCGGTCCGGACCGAATCCTTCTTCCTCAATCGGATCCGCTGCATACGTCGGGTTATTATCCGTCTTGACGAACTCTCCACCGTTAATCAGAATTTCATTGATATGCGCAAATCGAGTCGGGTAATTGGCTGTATAGATAATCCGGATGTATTTCGCTTCAATACCGCCAATTGCGTCATTTCCGAAATAGTAATTACCTGGATTCACGGAATCATGCGTGTAGCCGTCTCTGATTTTATCTGCGTAATCCGGTTTTCCGCCAGCTAGATTATCCTGCCCATCGCCCAGCGTCGCAACATCCGTCCATGTTTCGTTATCCATCGATACTTGCACTTTGGCATCGCGGATATAGTTCACGTCGTTTTCATCGTTATAGACTCGGAGACTGTTGAAAACCCGTGGCTCTCCTACGGAATAGGTGATGGTTTCACCTTTTCTTTGATAATCAGCAAAAATCGTTTTGGTTCCGTAGTTCTTATCGAACAGATTCAACAACGTGCCTTTCTTTCTGGAATCATTCTCCGAATAAGTAGGCGCAATCCCCATTGTCGTCCCCACGAACTCCGGTCCATGCAGTTCCTTGGAAGTGACATCGAATGCATCCAAGTTGAATGTGACTGCTTCGTCTGTCTCGTTGACTAAGCGTACGTAACGGGCAAGCGTCCCTTCAGCAGGCGTGACCCATTCCACTCCATTAGCTGATGCTTGAAGTGTCAATTTCCTACTAGTTTCAGTCGCAGCAACATTTGCCAACTCTTTGATACGCTCCAGTTTCACACCGATATACTCATTTGACTGTAGTGTGATGTCCTGCGTTGGACTCAAGCTCGTTTTTTCAAGCGTATGCTGAGAAGAGATCCCTTTATACGCTTCATTGTTCGTGTACGTGAACCCGGAGTCCTTCTTTGCAGCTTCCACTTGGATGCCGCTGAATTTCAGCCAGACAGGGACGTCTTTCAGGTTCTTTATCCGGACATATCTTGCTTGGATACCTGTCAGATCCTCTGCGATTTTGTCCATTCCCGACGCTTTCCCTTTATACTCTTTGAATTTTGTATACGTCACATTGTCCGTTGAGTATTCCAGCTGGTAATCCGTCCATTTATCGACGTTGTCTCTGCCGATATCGAAGGAGACTTTGCCCAGCTCTCTGACTTTCAGCAAGTCTACACCGATGTAATCACCGGCAACAGAGGTATCTTTCACAGTACCGGATGGATTGTACCAGACAAACGTCGTGTCGTTCCCGTCGAACAAATTCGCTTCCGTTCCTTGGTAGATTTTGAAATGCTCCGGCACAATTAGTGTGGATTCAAACACTTCAGTTTCGTCCTGTTGTTCGTTGACGACAATATCTTTGACCCCAAACCATGTGCCTTCACGATTTTCGGTCGCAATTAGACGAACGCCTTTTACTTTCAGATTCAAGTTGTCTTCAGCGACCTGTTTGACATGGCCATATACCTTGCCTTCGACATCGACCCACGTATCGCCGTCCACTGTATACTGCAGCTTACTTGCTGTGAAGGTATCGTTGTCATTTCCGATCCTTCCAAGTTCAAAACGTGCTGAATTGAGCGTAAATGACTTCTCATACAAAACGCCGATATACGTGCCTGCGGCGATGGAGCTCGGATTCTTGTATACGACATCCGTATTGGTGTTGTTATCCAATAGATTCTTCAAGTCCCCTGCAGGCGTATCCGTACGGTTCGTAATCACCCTCGCTGTGTTCAAGTCCGGATTCACAATGGATTGGACCTTGGAGGACACATCATTCAATAAGGTTTTGACGAATGGGACGATGTGCTGGACACCGACTTCTGCATATTGGTAATGATCGATATATCTGAATGGGTGATTCTTTGAAGAATCGAAAGCGGCTTGACCTTGACTGTAGTTTTCCCACACTGCTGCCTTATCCCCTTGCTCATGTGCAATCTCGGCTTTCAGCAAAGAAATCGCTGCATTCGCTGTATCCTCAGCACTGTCCAGCCAATAGATGATCTGATCTCTCGTTCTCGCATTTCCAGGATTCTCTCTGTAAGTTCGTGCAGCGTCCCGAATGATTTCAAACTCAGCAATCAATGCCGATGCCTTGTCTGTAATCGGTTCTTTCCCTAATGATGCTTTGAAAGCGTTCAATTTCGGAGCTAATTCAACTGATTCCTCCAACTTTGCGACACGGCTATCCATGTTTTGATTGATCATATGCTTTGACAACTCTTTCAGCGCATTCGAAGCAGCTGTTTCGTTATTGTTGGCGTGATCCACATAGGCGAACGCATCGTTCCAGTTTTGATCTGCTTCTTCAGAGCTGCTCCAAATATTCCAAGCGTAGTCGGCATTTGCAAAAATCGCCACTTTGCTCGGTTCCGATTGCTGCATCGGATTCAACACAATGCCTTCAATGTTTTCAGGATCCACATTTGGCTGAAGGAATACTTCCTGCCCACCCATGATCAGATGCTGCTTGGAATTATCCGTACAAGGCCAATTGATCCACAAATAGGGGCCTCTGCCTGCATTATTTGTAAACGTCGAAGTGAAATTATTGGAAACTTCTCCCCACACCTTCCCGCCTGTCTGAACTAAACTAACAGACTTCGGCAACTTTCTTAGTGTCTGGATTTGTGCGCTTTGCCCCCATCCCATATAGTCATTCGGACAGAAAATCATGTCTGTGACGAGACCATCATAATCGGCTTGTTTCTCCACTAGCCAATTTGTTAAATCGGTCATCAGCCGGACATACGTTTCAGCCCCTTGTGGAGGTACGCCCGCGTCATCTGCTAGAATCCCGAATTTCCTGACTCCCGAATCCATGAGCTGCGTGAACTTTTCTTTAATGATTGCTAAGTCCTGTTGATAATTCTCTTCCGTGTTAAAACGGATTGCATTATTCATGAATGGGTGCAGGGTATATACGAATCTAGTCTTACTGGCATTGCCAGCCTCAGCAAGTTGACTGAGTTTCACTAGCTCTTCTTGTGTATACAACTCTCTCCATTTCCCGTTATGTTTCGGATCGTCCTTCGGTGCATAGATGTACGAGTTCATTTTGAAGTCTCCACCGAACGTCATAAGGTCCGCACGGTCTTCATTTGACCAAGGTTCTCCGTAATATCCTTCGATGAATCCTCTGCCTTTTACATCCGCATAGTCTTTAATTGTGAGTTCTTCAATGGTGCTGTTCTGCATTTGTTTAAAAATATGTTTAAGCGTAGTCACCCCGTAGAAAGCGGAATCGACATCTTTTCCTAATACAGCAATTACGTTCTTTTTAACTGATACGATATTCGCATCCAGCTTCGCCAAGATGGTTTCGTCAGTCAACTGGTTCTCCTTGAAATAGGTGTCAACCGACTCACCTGACTGATGAAGACCGACTAAGAAGTTTGTTTTGTCTGCCACGATTTCTGCAGATTCCGAGAACTTCACTCCTTTCGAGCTCAAAAGTTCCTCTACTCTATTTTTCGTATATTGATCTACTTGCGATTCATATATGACATTCACGGAATCGCTTACATCAAAATGCTGTCCGCTATAGCTGATCTCATACGGATTTGGATAAATTGTATACGGTTTCATATCACCGGCTGGTTCAGCAGCGTGTACCACGTCAATTCCCGTTATCCCGACCGATCCGATAACAGCGCTTACAAACATGATGCAAGCTAGAGTCAAACTCCCAATGGACTTCTTACTTCTCTTCAAAACCCATTCCTCCGTTTCATGATTTTGATGCAGTTCTCAACTGGTATAGACAGCTGGTATATACCAGTTACCTAGCAATATACCATATATGCAGACAGAAAAGAATCACGAATTATAAATAATTCAGAATACACTGACCATTATAGTGATAAGTAACCAGAAATGAAACATACATACAGGTTGAAAGCAACAGTCACTGCACAATAGGAAGAAAATGACACGATTTTCGTAATGAAAAAGAACCGGAATTGCAGTCCGGTACTGAGCAGTTTGTAAACACGCGGACTCGTCGTCTCGTACGCAACCAAAAACGTCGGCTACTCAAACAGCGAAGTGCTTATGGCAGTCATGGTCGCAACAATCATCACCACGATCCTCATCCCGTTCATGGGGAAACTATCCGATAAAGTCGGACGCAAACCACTTTATATTTTCGGAACCATTGCAATGGGATTGAATGCATTCCCTTACTTCTGGATGCTGAACGAAGGTTCGAACTTCATGATGTTCCTCGCGACCATCATCGGCCTTGGCGTCATCTTGGCACCCATCACAGCAGTTCTTGGCACGATGTTCTCAGAGACCTTCGCTCCGGAAGTCCGATATACGGGAATCTCCCTCGGCTATCAGATCGGTGCAGCCTTAGCCGGAGGCACGGCGCCCTTGATCGCCGCCACACTGCTGCTGAAATTCAATGATTCCTATGTACCCGTCGCTCTCTATATCATCTTCACCACACTTATCTCACTGACTGCCATCTGGGCTGTGAAAGACCGGAAGAATCAGGAGTTGGATACAGTTCATACTGCATCTTAAATGGATGAATGAAGGAACAGAAAAAACAGCCATCGGGCAGCGTATAATCCGCTTCTGAATGGCTGTTTCATTGGGCGTTTCAACGCTTTTCACATCATGCATCATGATGTCTCTCATATGTCGGATAGCTGATGACTTCTATTCCGTAAGACTTTCCAATTGCTCGATGAGTGACTGGATTTCATAGTGCACAGTCATAGACACTTTCAGAACAGTCGTGATTGTTTGAACAAACCCGAAGGTTTCTGAAGCCAATGAAATCTTGAGTATATCTTCATTGTAGTGCCATCCATGCTATAATGAGAAGCTTAGGATAATCACTCATAATTGAACGGACGAAATAAGG
Source organism: Sporosarcina gallistercoris (assembly GCF_014836415.1). Lineage (GTDB taxonomy): Bacteria > Bacillota > Bacilli > Bacillales_A > Planococcaceae > Sporosarcina > Sporosarcina gallistercoris. Next base: position 135,260 of record NZ_JACSQY010000009.1, read on the forward strand.
AGATGTCAGAGAATGCAAAAGCGATGGACAATCGATGAGATTAAGAAGTTTGTTGAGAACAATTCGGAAAGTAAGTTGTTAACGACGGAATATCACGGGTTTTCTCAGAAATTACTGTTTAAATGTGCGTGTGGCAGTAACTTCGAAAAAACATTTACGAAATTCAACAATAAAAACCAACGTAAGTGCGACGTGTGCCAACCACCGAAAGAAGCGCGTTAACCTATAGTAAACAAACGAAGTGCTGATTTCTTTTCCAAGAAATTGGTGCTATTTTTATATTTCCTTTGTTCTTTCGCATCTCCTTTTAAACGCTTTACTTCAAAAAAACTACAGTTCGCGTCAATTAGCGTCCTTCTGTTCTTCAATAGTGCACTAGTGAAAGGTAGCCGCGCACAAAACAAACATGAAAGTTTCTCACGCAGGCACCTAACATACAATTCAGCTTTCATTACTGTCAATTTGTTTTCGTTTCAGTCCTGTAAGCTGTTCGATGCACTTGTGGTACCGCATACGTGTTTTTTTCAAATTTGTAGGAAACGAGCCGTGAAGAGGATGTGGAAGACGCTCTGCAATCGGGTATTCCAATTGACCGTCTTTAGCCATTTGACGGAGAGTCCGTCCCACTTCTTCACTGAGAGGAACAATGAAAGAAGGCTGTACAATCTTCATCTCTTCCACAAAGGAATCGATAAAATGATGTCGAACAGTACGAGGCAGAATATAATAATTCAAGTTCCTGCCGTCACGCATGAAACCATACCAAGAAAGATTGGTCAAATACACAGCATCCTGAAACTCACCGAATTCATATTCCTCAATGATGGACAGCATGAATTGGGCACTTCTCTCCTTATCCTCTTGATCATACCCGGGCATGAGCCGACTAATTCCATGGAAGTCGATGAATGGCACTCCCGTTTTCCCTGCACCATATTGACCGGGATTTATTCCGCAAAAGACGATGCGACGGCCTGTCTTGGAGTAGAACTTTTTGTAATAAGAGCGGATAAGATCCGCCTGCTCTGTAAATCCGGGCAGTATGGAAATGCCCTCTCTCTCCAACTCCAGCAACACGTTCCCCTCTTCAATCAGACGGTCCATAAAAGATAGATGCAAATCGATGATCTTATCCAAGGGTCACCCCTCCTTCTTCCAAACCCCATCATACATCATCAAAACACTTTTCGTTATCTTCTGATTTCTTATGTGGTATTCCCTGTTTATAATGGTACCAAATGTCACTATAAAATGACATGATATTTAAAATACTCTCCACTATTCATTTTTCAAGCTGCAGTATTCACTTGATTAGTAAAGGCGAAGGTGGGGCTATGCTAAGATTTTTCAAAACGGAAGAAAAATTTGAATACTAATCTATCGACAACGTAATTACTAACTTGGTGAAGGAATTAACCTCCGCGGAATCGGTTACTGGGTATTCAGATATCCCTTCCCCAAAAACTGGCTGTTTCTTGAAGACAATTTCACGTTACGGAAAAGAGGTTAATTCAGATAACAGAAGAAATACAAAAGATGCCAGGCTTTCATTGAAGTCCGATTCAATGAAATCTTGGCATCCTTTTTTCATGTCTTCCACCTATTTACGTCTTAATAGGAATAGCCTTTCTGGAAACGATACAACTCAAGCGCAGTACTGAATCATGTGGATCGCAGGAAAGCGTGTTCTGCACAGCGTGACACAATCCACACAAACTCCCATCTCTCACCTAACGATATTTTTCGGTTCGCGTCCCTCTAGAACGTCCACAATCGCCTGGGCATTCAAGTCCATCATTGCAAGTCGTGTTTTAATACTGGCACTCCCGATATGCGGAAGGACTGTAACGTTTGGTAATGAAAGTAGCGGGTTCTCTAGCGGTACCGGTTCTGTTTCGAACACATCCAGCCCTGCTGCCCAAATGGTGTTGTCCGCCAGCGCGTTGTACAAAGCTGTTTCGTCGACGATTCCGCCTCGCGATACGTTAATGAGAACCGCTGTCCGCTTCATCAGTCCCAGCTCCCTTGCACCGATCAGACCTGCTGTTTCTGGTGTATACGGTGTAAGAAGGACAACGAAATCCGCCTCTTCCAATAATCGATCCAGCTCTCTATATTCAAAGCCATGCTCCGCTTCCGCATCAGGTTTGCGATTCCGATTATGGTAAAGGACATCCATGTTGAACCCCTTCGCACGGCGCGCAACCGCTTCACCGATTCGTCCCATACCGACAATACCGAGTGTTGCACCGCCGACATCCATTCCCGTGAACCCCATCGGCGACCAGGACTTCCAATTGCCTTTCCGCAACTCACTTTCAGCAAACGTCAATTGACGTGCAGTCGAAAGAAGAAGAGCAAACGTCAAATCCGCTGTCGTCTCCGTCAAGACATCAGGTGTATTCGTCACTAAAACTCCATGTTCCTTCGCTGATTCCAGATCGATATTATTGTAACCGACCGCCATATTGGCAATAACCCTCAGCTTCTTCCCCGTTTCAATCAGCTCTCGGTCGACCGTATCAGAGATGACCGCCCATAACGCATCTGCGTCCGCCACTTCTCTCAATAAAACTTCACGCGGAACCGGCTCACTTTCCGATTCCCACATCCGAACATCGAACTTTTCTTGAAGCGGGCCTATCACTCGCTCGTCCATTTTTCTCGTTAAAAAGATTTTTGGTTTCATCGAAATCCTCCTATTCTCGCAATTGACAATAGTGTAGCACACTTACATGTTGAAAAAGAGGTTATTCATCACATACGGAGGGGGGATCATTTGCACGTCCCCCTTCTCCAAAAGAATCCGAATTTCTTTGTTCTGCATATTTCACAAGATTTTCTCTTTAAAGTGATCGAAACGAATCTAAATCGTGGGCATTGCGAGACTAGTTGTCTATGATGGGTTCTTTCCTGCAGTTGGGAGTTGTAAGGGTTTCTGCACTCGCTTTAATCCGTTGATACATACTTTCATCCGTATAGCCTTCATATGTATAGAACCACTTAAAAAGGTTGTTGCAAAAGACATCTCTGTCTTTCACAACAACCTGTTCCGTTCATTCACGACAAAGTGTTCGAAAAATCTTTTTTCCGCTTCCAGGAAGCTATGCGAATCCTTTTTTATCGTCTTCACATACTGCATATACGTTTCGTTTACCATAGGCGTCCCACTTAGTAATGCATTCGTACGTGCCGATGAGAGTGGATCTATGACCGGTAATTCATCCATCTCATTCTTCGATATCGTAATCGGCTCGCCAAGAAAGTATTGAGTGGCAATATAATAATGATAAACGCCTGCCAGCACACTCTTATGATTGGCTTTCAGACTGTGTATGTCAATCGACTGATAAAACTTCTTCAGATAATAGGTATTGTCCGTTTCGATGGCACTATAGAATAAGTACATGAGATAAATGGCTAATTCAGGAGTCGATAACTTAGACGCAGAAACACTCGAAGCCTTACTTTGAAGCGTTTTGTCCCATGTAGAAGGATGGCTTTTAGCCAACAGCTTATTTGTCATGCGATAGTAGTTAGTGAACACGGTATTGTTTTTAGCGACTTGAAGGACCGTATATCCATCGGAGAAAAAACCATTCAGTTGGTATGGAAGAGACGTTACCACAAACAACAAAAAACTCGTGGTGCCAATCACTTGAAAGAGAAAGAGATTACTGAAATATAGACTGGAAACAAGTAAACTTGCGAGCGGACCTGCAAGAACGGTATATAAGATTGACTTCTCCAACCGCTGCTCATCGTGCTCGATTTGCACATACCCTGAAACTTGCGTCCAATTTTCAGGCCACGTTACTCTTAGGTTCCCCTGCTCTGTCCGTTGTACCGCTATCACACCCGCTGAGTAAAACATAAGCTTCGATTTTGCAATAACTCCGCCCACTACATGGCCAGCCTCATGCAACGAAATGGCAATCAGTATGCCCAGTCCAGTAAAAAGAACACCCGCAAACAACTCCGATTTTTCCCAATTTATGCATGCACCCACTGTTAGCAATCCTGCAGTCGCTAACATCGTACGTGTAATTGTATTCATTGGACCAATCCCCTTTCTCTATACAATTAGTATAATGAAATTCACCAGATCCGACGTTATTCCATCGTCACCGTATAGTTATTATACGTAATCGTACACACAGATAGCGATTCCACCATTCACGTGGTCTTATCCGTTCAAGCTGTGTTTTAGCTAACCACGCTTGGACATCTCCACTTGCTAAATGGCTAAGTTTTGTTAAAGAATTTTAAATACGTATTACATAAGGATCTATAGGAAATAGCTTAATTCAGACCTTTATACGATGTTTTCAAGTTCGTGTCCCTCTAAAACATCCACAATCGCCTGGGCATTCAAGTCCATCATCGCAAGACGTGTTTTAATACTGGCACTCCGGATATGCGGAAGTGCCCTAACGTTCGGCAATGAAAGAAGCGGGTGCTATGGCGGTACCGGTTCACTTTCCGATTCCCACATGCGGACATCGAACTTCTTCTGAAGCGGCGCTACCACTCGCTCATCCATTTTTCTAGTTATAAAGATTTTCGATTTCTTCGGACTCCTCCTATTCACACAAGTGACACTAGTGTAGCATAGAAGGAAGAATGGTTGGATGGCGGCACAACTGCATGGATAGCCCCCGGTTCTTCCTGATGCAGCTGCATGAAAATAGAGATGTAGTAGTGGATAAAAATGAGGTACATAACTAAGTGAAGGAGGATTAACCTAATGCCATCATCAGTTTTCCCCAGTAGGTATACAGCCGATAACTCGGAAGACATCGTTGTCTTTATCATCGGCATGCGCATCAATAAGAGGCTTTCCATCCACAGATGGCTGCCCGTTTTTCTTGCAATGTCAGGTATGATCAAGGAGCTGTACACGCATAAAAGAGAACTTGGTTTTCAATCCGCAGAAAATCACTTCGGACTGCGTACTACCGCAATGATCCAATATTGGCGTTCCCTTGACGACCTGCTCGCCTATTCGAAAAACGAAAATCATCTGAAAGCTTGGAAAAAGTTCAACCGGATAACCGCCAATAATGATGCAGTCGGTATCTACCACGAAACGTATATTCTTTCCAAAGGACAATACGAATCCGTCTATGTCAACATGCCGCAATATGGACTTGGTAAAGCGACAAAGCACATACCTATTACAATCGATAAACAGACGGCAAAAAAGCGGCTTTCCCGGTAATGGAATGCCGCTTTTTGACGCCTGTGCACTACACAACTTCAAAATGTTCCTGAATCGTTTCTAAATTGCACGGTACATAGGCAATGCTTTTAATATCCATTCAGTTTTTCAACTAAGTTCCCCTGCTACAAGCGCTCCTCTGCGAAAAACAGCTGTCCGTTTTGCACGCCTAGCTACTGCCTCAGCAGAACATGTTGCATCGACTAGAACAAAGTCAGCTAAGTCCCCTTGGGCTGGCCATACTTGCTCTCCGGCGATCGAAAGCGGGGTAATCCCATTCGTTATAAAACGTAAAGATTGAGACAGGGAAAGTTCATTTGTCCAACGATTGATCTCTACCAATCTTCCTAGACGCTCTAAAATATCCCCATTCCCTGTCGGCCACCATGAATCGTAAATATTATCATTGCCAAGCGCCACGTTTACTCCAACCTCATCCAGCAAAGGAACTGGCGGAATGTTTCTGCCAATAGGCACACTGGAGATAATGGACACCCCCGCCTCCTTCAATAATTCTGCCACCTGTCTTGCTTCTGCAGGTGTAACATCCCCTAATCCAAATGCATGGCTGACTGCGACTTTCCCTTGTAATCCCGCTTCCATCGTCAGGGCAGCTAAACGCTTCATCGTGAAGGTTCCTAGATGTCCCGGATCATGCAGATGTAAATCGATTCCGGCATTTCCTTCCACCGCGATATCGATCAATTGAACGAGAGAGGATTCGATATCTAAGTCGACCGTTGCGGGGTCGACTGCTCCCACTAACCCAGCTCCATTGCGGACTGCTTCTCTCAAGAGTTGAACTGTATTTCCACGGAGCAACCCATGCTGAGCAAAAGCTACAATCTCTGAATCCACTTTATGCTCATAATCCGTCAAGGCATTCTGCACACCTGTTAAGTTTGCCAATCCAACTTCCGGATAGATATCGACATGAGTTCTAACCGAAGTCGAACCGTGAGATAGCAGCACATCCAATAAGTTTTTCGCTCTTTCTTCGGTACCCAAATCCATTGACGAAAGAATATTCTTTTCGATTTCGCTTCGCTCGATGACAGAAGAAGCCGGTACACAGGCACGCCAAGGTTCCCCCATATACGTCTTATCAAGATGAACGTGCTGTTCTTTGAAAGAAGGCAAGACAAGCTGCCCCTTCCCATCTATTGTTTCCACATCCAGTGGCAGCTCAGTTTCGATGTCGATGATTTTTGCAATACGCCCCTCTGAAATCTTCAGATGAAACAATTTCGTCTCTGTCGCCTTTACTCGTCCATTTTCTTTGCTGTAACCCGTTTCCAGTAAAATATTTTTTAAGATGAACATATGAATCCTCCTAATTTACGTTCTATCACCTAACAAGTATAGAAGAGATATCCAGCTTGGATACCCCTTCTGTACCTATCACTTTACGGAGACGTTATTGAGTTCCAAATAGCCGGATGGACTGATTTCAAAACCACTCACATCTTTAGAGATCACTGCTACGTTTTCGATAATCCGAACCGGAATATAAACGGCATCTTCCATTTCAATTTCCTGTGCTTTTGCATACATCTCGAGACGCTTCTCGGAATCCGATTCTTTACGGGCATCCTCGACGAGTCTATCTACTTCCGGATTGCTATAGAACGATGTATTACCGCTTGATCCTTTCGAACTTGAATGCATCAGGTTGTACTGGTTGTAGTCCGCATCCCCTGTCACGTTCCTCCAGCTGATCAGGATCATTTCTGTATTGCCTGAGTGCACCGTTTCCACAAACGTTCCATATTCCATCACTTCAATTTTGACTTTGATTCCGATTCCTTTCAGCTGGGACTGTACCACTTCCGCTAAAGCAATTCTTTCCTTACTATCCATAGTCGTCAGCTTAATTTCCAGACCGTCTGAATAACCGGCTTCAGCAAGCAGCCGTTTTGCTTCGGAAAGATTGTAGTCATAGATTTCCAATCCTTCATGGTATCCGAAGACTTTGGTACCTAATAGTGAATTTGCTTCCCCGCCAACATTGTTATATACGCCCTTCCGGATCGCGTCCATTTCAATGGCGTGTGAGACGGCTTTCCTCACTCTCACATCATTAAAAGGTTCTTTCTCAACGTTGAATGTAATATACTCGGTTCCGAATCCTTCACTTTGGTAGACTTCCGAGTTTTGAGAATTATTCACCGCATCCATTTGTGAAATCGACAGTGGTTCTGCAATATGAGCCTCTCCCAATTCAACCATCGATGTACGCGTGGACTCCTCCGGTACGACTTCGAATTCAACTCGGCTTACTTTTGCGGGTGTTCCCCAATAATCATCATTTCGATTCAATACAATTTTCTGACCAGGTGTCCACGATTCAAATTTAAATGGTCCTGTTCCACTTGGTTCCTGTATATCATCGCCGCCAAACTTCTCGATTGCTTTAGGATTAAAAATTCCGCTTTCATGGCTTGCCAGAATCGAAAGCAGTGGAGCATAGGGTTCCGACAATAGGAATTGAACCGTGTACTCGTCGATAACTTTCACTTCTTCCACCATTGAAAACACCCCTGCTTTTGGAGATCCCACTGCTGGATCCAATACACGATCGAAGGTAGTTTTGACCGCATCCGCCGTAAAGTCGGTTCCATCATGGAATACAACATCTTGACGCAACTTAAATTCCCACGTTGTGTCATCGAGCTGTTCCCAGCTTTCTGCTAGCAAAGGTTGAAGTTCCGCATTTTTATCCCGTCCGACCAATCCTTCGTAAATCTTGCCATGAGTGACACTCGCAGCATTAATGGTGGACATGAAATGATGATCCAGACTTTCCGCATCTGAAAGTCTAGCAATCACTAACGTATCTTCTGAACTAGCGCCTGTCCCTTTCGTTTTCCCTTCTTCTGTTTTTACGCCTTTCTCTCCCGTTGAGCAGCCGGCCAGAATCATAATGACCATCGCTAAAATCATTCCATTTCGTAGCCTTCGAATCTTTTTCAAATGAGTTCCCCCTTGGATGGCATTTTTGTTGTTTTGAGTATATCAAATATTCATACAATTATTTTTCAATATTTTAACTTCATTTTGCGTTATTTTTACCTAAATCATAGTTTGGGTACCTGGACCACACACAACTCGAACACGATTCCGTGAATTTTACTGCAATTGGTAAAAGGGTTGGCCTTTTCTTTATGAACAAACCGCCTCTATCCCCTTCTACTCCTCGTCCAGCTATATAATATTACTAGTGGATCGAAGAATGAGATGAAACAGTTTGCATAGAAAAAGCCCTCCGATCGGCTGCTCGATCAGAGGACATTCTTACTCTTTCATAGTCAAGTTGCCTGAATAATTTGGGGTCCAGGTACTTATCACTCTGTAGTAGGTGGATAAAAAGCCAGTGTGGACTTAACCATCCGTTCTGGCTTCTTTGTTATTTAAATTAAACGCTGTGCACGACACAACCCCAGAACAATTCCGAATAGTTTCCGAGTTGTGTGGTACACAGGCAGCCCTTTTCATGTTTGAATTGTATGGGGTCCAGGTACCTGAAGTAGCGTAAACGGAGCCCGCCAATGTAAGATAGGAAGACTACTGGTTATTGGGAGGAACGCAACATGCAACGAGAGACACTGCGTTATACAACATCTAAAATGGGAAAAGAGCAGTTTTTCCGAGCCTATCAAGAATTAGCACGTTCGTGTGAGAAACATATTCTTTTGGAAAGCGGGCGGGGCGGTAAAATGTCCGTCGCAGGTGTGGATCCGCTTGTTACCATACAGTCATTGAATGGGGATCGGCTTCAATTGACTTGGCGGGATGGACAGGAGGAAATCCGTGAAGGAGATCCTCTTGAATTGTTGACGGAATTCGTCGAAGGGTATGAAGTGGAAAGAATTCCAGGTCTTCCTGCTTTTCAAGGCGGTGTGCTCGGGTTCATAAGTTATGACTATGTCCGCCGTTACGAAACATTGCCGGATAGAACGAAAGATGATTTGGAGACCCCTGATCTATTCTTCTATTTATTTGACCAATGGGCTGTTCTGGATATCGAAAGCGGTACCACTTATTTCATGACACTATCTGATAGCGCCACGGATCCGGTCGATGTAGCAGCACAATGGGAAAATGCGGCTGCTTCCAATCCGCTTTGCACATGGACGAATGTGTCTGCAGATTACAAAAGGCCGGAACAGGTTGATGTGTCCGTATCCGGAGCAGAGTTTGAACAAATGGTGCGGGATGTACAGCAATATATTGCGCGAGATGAAGTGATTCAAGTGAATTTGTCTGTACGACAGTCCAAAACGTTGACCGTTGAGCCAATTGATTTATACGAAGCGCTCCGTGCGTTAAATCCTTCTCCCTACATGGCCGCAATTGGCGCGCCTGATTTTGCAGTTGTTTCCGGATCTCCAGAACTCCTTTTGAGAAAGCGCGGCAACGAATTAAGCACAAGGCCGATAGGAGGGACTAGACCGCGGGGGAAAGACGAAGCTGAAGACGCAGCGCTTCAGGCAGAGCTTCTGTCCAGTGCCAAAGACAATGATGAACATAAAATGCTCGTGGACTTGGAAATGAAAGACTTTGAGAAGGTCTGTATTCCGGGAAGCGTCGAAACGGATGAGTTCATGGTCATTGAAAAGTATTCGCACGTCATGCATATCGTCTCCAATGTCCGCGGTACAGCGTCTAAAGATGTATCGAATGCTCAAATTGTCAAAGACATTTTCCCGGGTGGTTCGATTTCAGGCGATCCCAAACTCAGAACGATGGAGATCATCGAAGAGTTGGAACCAGTACGAAGAGGCCTTTATACCGGCTCGATTGGCTGGTTCGACTTCCACGGAGACGCGGAACTGAATATCGTCATCCGGACGGCATATATAAAAGACGGCATCGCGTATATCCAGGCTGGAGCTGGCCTTGTTGCCGAGTCGATACCGGAAGCGGAATACATAGAGTCGTTGAACAAAGCAAAAGCACTCTGGCAAGCAAAGGAAATGGCGGAATCCTACAGTAAGAAAGCAGAAAAGGTGTGATGAGTACATGATCTGTTGGATGAATGGAACCTATCAGGAAGCTGAGGATTTGAAAATTTCCCCGTTCGATCATGGTTTCCTATATGGAGTCGGCTTTTTCGAGACATTCCGTACATACGAGAGACAAGTGTTTCTATTCGACGCCCATATGGACCGTTTGCGTGCCGCGCTTGAAGAGTTCCGGATTACGATGCCATACTCGGATCAGGAAATAAGGGACGTTGTTCATCAGCTGGATCGGGAGGCGAATGAAGGAGATGGATATTTCCGGTTGAATGTCTCAGCGGGTGTCCACGACATCGGGCTCACACCCTCTGTTTATGAAACACCGAATGTGATTCTTTTTCGTAAAGCGCTACCTCCTGCATCACGCGGAACGGAAAAACAGGGCATCTGGCTGGAAACGCCGCGCAACCAACCGGAAAGCGCAGTCCGCTATAAGTCGCACAATTTCATGAACAATGTGAGAGGACGACTGGAACTGCCTTCTTTAAAGGAGTCGGAAGGGATATTTTTGACATCAGCCGGGCATGTCGCGGAAGGCGTGACATCTAACGTATTCTGGATAAAAGAAGGACAGCTGTTCACTCCGGCTATCGGAACTGGGATTCTCCCCGGAACAACACGGGCGTTCCTACTAGAATTGGCAAAGGATGCTGGTATTCAGGTGAACGAAGGCAATTATTCCAAAGAGTCAGTAGAAGAGGCGGATGAAGTGTTTGTAACAAATGCAGTTCAAGAAATCGTTCCGTTGTCATCGATCGGTGAGTTTCCCCTTCCAGGTGCTTCCGGGCATCACTATCAGATTTTGCATGCAGCGTATGTGCAAGCTATCGCCTTTGCGTGCTTACGTTAAAAAAACTTTAGATCGGAGTAAACTGGCAGCTCTGCCTGTGCATAGCACAAATTAGAAGCGCATCAGAATAGTGTCTAATTTGTATGCTGCACAGGTTGCGGTCAACAAACTTATATTTTTTCAAGATTGAATAAATCCCATAATCCCCAGCCCTTATATATCAAGGGGTTGAAGACACAAAAAAAGAAGTACCTCCCCAAGTCTAGTATATTGGTAGTCGATTAAACATCCCAAAAAGACTGGAGGTACTCCCTTTGACCACCATTATACGACAACAAAGCCTATTTGGCATTCAAAGCTCTGCCTGTGTACGACACAACTCCGAAAAAGTTCAGAATAGTGTATGAATTGAACGGTGCACAGGCAGACATTTTTGATTTGCCAATCTATTTGCTCATTTGCTTGACTATATGGATCATCACTTCTTCATTCGATTCTTTCTCCTGGTACTTAGGTTTTGTTATAGAAGCAGTGACAGTATAAGATAATATGATATTGTCCTCATCAACCATGTCTGTCGAATTGATTTTTATGATAAATTGCTGATCATCCTTTTTAAGTACTTTCCTCACCTCATTACCAAACTGGGAGTCTACTTGGCGCAGATACTCTTGTAACTTCTTCATGTATTGAGTATTATCAATGATAGGATTGGGTTCACTAGCTATCTGGTTGTTAGCATAAGCAACTGTACTTTCCATATACTCTACGCCCATTTGCCTTAGCTTTTCCAGCTGTATTTTTTGCTCAGTTTTTTGTATTTGCAGCTTGCTACTCACGATTTTCGACATCATCACTGGAGCTAAAATACCAATTAGCAAAACTACTAGAAGAACTAATACCAGAGTATAGCCATCTTGTTTTAATTTCATCATGAATCCCCCGCATCCTTATAGCCATAAAGATCAACTATTGGTGACATCTCCCTGGTCCCCGCTGTTATTGGTGTAGAGAATATTTGAACGTGTACTCTTTCAAGTTGCAAGACTTCCGGCGTTTCGGAAACTGTCGAGACGTATGGGTAATATGTTTTTCCATTTATTTTAATCGGATCGACCTCATTTACCGATTCTTTATTAATTTTTATTTGGCGTCCTGTGTACTTAACTTTTTTTGTTTTCACGTCATTAAGTACTTTCTCTGCACTATTGATAGTTGTCAAATGAGCTTCTACCTTGGTTGTAAATATGGAGGCCTGAAAAATGAAATGCGATAACAAGGCAAACACAATAGTCAAAAGAACAAAAGAAGCTAGAATTTCTACTAAGGATAAGCCTTTTTCATTTATCACATATGTCTTAAGTTTCATATAATCATTCCTCTAAATTTAATTTGTAAATGAGGTGTTTGGATGGCTAAAAAAAGATTAGGTCAAGACGGATTATCGCTTGTCGAATTGCTTGCAGCATTAGTAATAGCAAGTCTATTGATTGTTCTTATCTCAAGTGTACTTACTTCAACTCTTAAATTCAATAACGGAACACAAGATACAATCCACTTAAGGCAAGAATCAAACAAAATCATTACACAAATTAGAAATTCACATCAAAATAATGGAGAAATTTGCTATCAAAATCTTCTAGATAATGGCGACATATCCATGAAACTAACTTTGGATCACATTAATATAGGAAAATATTCATGTTTACAAGCGGTTTCCACCAACGATTTAGCGGTCATGTTCACACTTTCTAATGAATCGGATAAAGATTATACCCTAAGTACTGTTGTGGAAGGCCGTGAAAGAACTCCTATCAGTATAGCAATCCCTGATAAGAAGGAAGATGGGGATTTCGTTGATATGTTAGATTTACATGATGTATTTGTGTACGGTTCTAATTTATTCATTTCTGGTTCTTCACCATTAAACAGTGCTACAAACGGAAGTGGTTCAGTCGTTATAAACAATTTAAATAAAAAGAACCTTGAGTTTGTAGGTGATAATAGAATATCCGTACAGAAGATTTATATCGACAAACTAGGAAACGAAGTTGTTTTTAAAAGCAGCACTCATTTAGGAGAGGCAAAAAAAACCGAACTCGTTACGATAAATGGAAATGTGATATTAAATAATGGCGGTGCGAAAATTTACGGGGACACAATATATATTAATGGAGACGTTACATTCACCGATAGTTCAGTAATTGAAGGAAAAAAGATTATTATAAATGGCAATGTTGTATTTAAAAATTGGTCTGCAGAAATGAAAGCAAACGAAATTTATATTTCCGGAGTCGTAAGAAATGAAACGTCCAACACTAAAAATATAGTTGGCACTCTTAAAGATTACAAAAATTTAAAGAAAGATCAAATCCCCGAACATCCGTCAATATCTATTCCCACATTTCGTGAGGACAGTTGGTACTCAAAAAATGGGTATGAAACTAGAACAAATGGCAATCTTTCTAACGACATTCGTATTTATTCACCAGGAAATTTTAAATTAGACAATTGGCAACCAAATAAAAAAAATGTTGTTATTATCAGTAAGGGAGATATCGAACTCAATAATTTCGGCGGGAGTGAACTGACAGGCATCCTTTTCGCTCCACAAGGTAAAGTCACCTTCGTAGGTCAGGCTTTTAAAGGAATTGTAATTACACGTGATGGGTTTAGTACTGGCAGCAATCCTTCTATCACATATATGAACATTAGAGAATTTATTAAAGAAAATGATCCTGTTCCATTCCAGTAATCTCATTAGAATTGATGCGTACAAATGGCCTATCTTGTGTATGAGATTGTTATACAGCCTCGCTTAATGGCTACCATTAACCATAAGAAGAAATAATGAGTCAGTCGCTCTAACTTAAGGAGAAGATAAAATACTCCGCCTGTGCAGGACACAACTCCGGATTAATCCTGAATAGCGTCCGAATAATTGTGTGGTGCACAGGCAGGCATTTTAAAGGGAACTCATTTCCCATAATACTCAACATACCAATCAGCAAACCGCTGCAACCCCACACTAATAGGCGTAGTTGGCTTAAACCCAACAACATCCTGAAGCTTGTCCGTAGAAGCATAAGTAGCTCGTACATCCCCAGGCTTAATCGGCTCAAAATCCTTTTGGAACACAACAGACTTACCAGTAGCATTACTCAACGCTGTTTCCAACGTACTAATAAAAGTCATCAACTTCTCAGGATTGTTATTCCCAATATTATAAACAACGTGTGCCGCTCCATCGTTCACTACAGGCGGATTAGGGATCAGCTTCTCTATCCCGTTAATGATGTCATCAATATAAGTAAAATCACGATACAAATCGTTATCGAAGTCTCCATTATTAAAGATCTCAATGGATTCCCCCGCAAAGTACTTGTCTGTAAAACCAAAGTACGCCATATCGGGTCTTCCCATCGGGCCATATACAGTAAAGAAGCGTAATCCAGTGGAAGGGATATCGTATAGGTGACTATAGGTATATGCCATTAGCTCATTGGACTTCTTTGTAGCTGCGTACAATGATACTGGATGATCGACAACATCCGTCTCTTCAAAAGGTACTTTCTTGTTGGCGCCATATACAGAACTGGAGGATGCATATATCAGATGTTTCACAGGATAGTTCCTGCAGCATTCCAGTATGTTGTAGAACCCGACTACATTCGACTGAATGTACGCATCGGGGTTTTCGATTGAATAACGGACTCCTGCTTGTGCAGCCAAATTTACAACAACTGCTGGATTTTCTTCTTCAAATATACGTTCCATAGCATTTTTATCGGAGATATCTATTCTATGAAACGAAAATAAGTCGTCTGACACTAGTTGGTCAAGACGACTTTGTTTTAACGTAACATCATAGTAATCGTTTAAATTATCCACACCGATGACCTTATAACCTAGCTCCATCATTCGCTTGGATAAATACGATCCAATAAAACCAGCAGCGCCTGTAATTAAAATCGAATCACTCTTTGATAAGAACCGAGTTTCCATTCTTCTTCACTCCCTTACTACCTTGGAACTTACTAGATCGACGTCCGACAGAATGATACTCAACGCCAGCCGCTTCCATTTCTTTCACATCATAAATATTACGTCCATCATATACTAGTGGCGTACGCATAAGCTCTTTATAGCGATCTGGGACAACCACTTTCACTTCGTTCCACTCTGTAAAGATGAAGCACACATTCGCATCATCTAACGCTTGTTCAATGTTGCTTACATATGTAATTGCACCTTTACCGGAACGGCCCTCTGGGTATCTCTTAGCAAAATTCGAAGCACCTACTGGATCATATGCAAAGATATCCGCACCTTGTTCTAGTAACAGTGGTACGTTCACCAACGACGCAGCTTCCCTTAAGTCATCTGTTCCAGGTTTAAATGTAAGACCTAGGACCGCTACCTTCAAACCATTAAATGTAATCAAGCGTTTATTTGCTTCTTTATATAGTTTAGTCTTCTGGTCATCATTCACAGAGATTGCCGATTGAACAGTTCTTAACTCATATCCATTCTCCCGTGCTAGTGAAGTCAATGCTTTTGTATCCTTCGGGAAACAAGATCCCCCATAACCAATTCCAGCATTCAAAAACTTGCCGCCGATTCGATCATCAAAACTCATGCCCTCAGCGACATCTTGAATATCCGCTCCAACCAATTCACAAAGATTCGCAATATCGTTCATATACGATATTTTAAGAGCCAGGAAGTCATTAGAAGCATACTTAATCATTTCAGCAGACCGTCTATTGACACATACAATAGGACGTCCGAAAGGTTCATAGATCCCCATTAAAATGTCTCTTGCCCAATCACTTTCAGTACCAATGATAAATCGATCCGCCTGTAACGTATCGTGTACTGCGGACCCTTGAGCTAAAAATTCAGGGTTCGAAGCCACTTCAACTTGTACATCATTAACTAAAAAGTCCTGAATGAATTGTTCCACTTTATCGTTAGTCCCTACAGGAACTGTCGACTTCACGACAACCAAGCAATCCTTTTTAATCGACTCAGCAATCTGTCTAGCGACTGTCGCAATATGAGTCAAATCCGCAGACCCATCCGCACGCTCCGGAGTCCCGACCCCAATGAAAATAGCATCTGCATCTTTATAAGCAGCGTTATAGTCCGTCGTATAACTCAATCGATCGAGAAAATAGTTTTTTTGCATTAACTCCTCTAGACCTTCTTCATAGATGGGAGATACACCTGTTTTCATCAATGCCACTTTTTCTTCATTAATATCAACACATGTTACTTGATGACCCATTTCAGAGAAAGTCACACCGGCCACTAGACCAACATAACCTGTACCCGCTACTGCTATTTTGTACATATCATTCCCCTCCCCACTTCTAGTTATAAAATGAAATAGTAAATTGACCATGGCTTGTCAACATTAAATCGGACAATTTTTATAAGGTCTCTAATCGGTACTCAATTGGCGTTAGATAATCTAGCG